>JBCCLL010000041.1:0-27750 GCA_039026855.1 Pseudomonadota bacterium
ACTGTTTTTTACGGGCTTTTCAATCTTTTGGATGATCTCGGCCAGCCGCGGTGGCGGTATTTTTTGGATGTTTGGCCTGCTGTTTTTTGGCTTTGGCATGTACCAACTGGTGCTGGTGCACTTTTGGAAAGCGCACCAAAGACGCAATACGCACTATACGCTGACCAACAAGCGCGGATTGATCGCGACCGACAGCATGTTCAATGGCAGAGTGTTGGACAGCTGTCCATTGACGGAAGCCAGCACCGTGACCCTCAAAGACGGCGCACTGGTTTCAATCTACTTTGCCACCAAAACGATCCAAGGATCGCGGGGCAGTTACACCAGGGATATTGGCTTTGAAGACATTCCGGATGGCCGCGAGGTCTATGCGATGATCCGACAAGTGCAGGAGGATGCGGCATGAGCGCCGTGATCGAAATCCCGGCCCGCGAACGCGGCGTCGTGCGCGTTTTTGCGCTGTCGTTGACAGATGCACAGGTCAAATCGCTCAGGGACAGCCCGGAGGCTGTGGCCGAAGCGCTTGGTACCGGGGAGTTGTTGGAGCGTGACCACGTGGTCTTTGTGCCCATGGACGACATAGCAGAGATCGGGCTGTCAGGCTATCTGATCGAAGGCGCGGGTATCGCCGAGACACAAGTGGCCGCGGACCGCGCCAAGTTGGACAATCTGAGCGGCTGGGTGCTGGTGCTCTATTCGCTGGCATTTGCAGATCGCCCCGCAACCTTGCGCCCGGCCTCTTCGCTGACGCTCATCGGCACTTACGGGGAGGTCCGCACCGATTGGTCCGGCGATGGCGCGTTGACGTCGCAGAGCGCGGCACCTGGCACAGCCCCCCCCGAAACGGTCAAAAAACGCCCCTCTGACGCGGCCATGTCGGGGCGCATCGCCACAATCGTTTTGATCGGTTTGGGGCTGTTTACCTACATCTTCATCAGGATCGCAGGATGACCGACCTCCTGCTCACCTTTGCCAAGCTGATTGATCCCGAGGGGGACACCGTGACCACCGGCGCGCTTGGCATTACCGATGGGCGCATCTCGGCCGTCGTGACCGATGACAGCCCCCTGCCCGAGGCGCGCACGACGATTGATTGCGGGCGCAAGCACCTGGCCCCGGGCCTCGTGGATATCGGCGTCAAGGTTTGTGAGCCGGGCGAGCGGCACAAGGAGAGCTTTGGATCTGCCGGGCTTGCCGCCGCTGCGGGCGGGGTCACCACCATGGTCACCCGGCCCGACACCGATCCGGCCATCGACAACCCGGAAACGCTCGAATTTGTGATCCGCCGCGCGCGCGAGGCGGCGCCGGTCAACGTGCTGCCAATGGCGGCACTCACCAAGGGGCGGCAAGGGCGAGAGATGACCGAAATCGGCTTTCTGCTCGATGCAGGTGCCGTGGCGTTCACCGATTGCGACAACGTGGTGCGCGACACCAAGGTCTTTGGCCGCGCGCTGACCTATGCCCGCAGTCTGGGCGCGCTGGTGCTGGGCCACCCGCAGGACCCAGGCCTCAGCGCGGGGGCCGCTGCGACCTCGGGCAAGTTTGCATCGCTGCGCGGGCTGCCAGCGGTCTCCCCAATGGCCGAGCGCATGGGGTTAGACCGCGACATCGCGATGATCGAGATGACCGACGCGCGTTATCACGCCGACCAGATCACCACCGCCCGTGCCCTGCCCGCGCTGGAACGCGCCAAGAGCAATGGCTTTGACATCACTGCGGGCACTTCGATCCATCACCTGACGCTCAATGCGCTCGACGTGGCCGACTACCGCACCTTCTTCAAAATCAAGCCACCGCTGCGCGACGAAGAAGACCGCCTGGCCGTCGCCGAAGCGGTGCAAACTGGTCTGATCGACATCATCAGTTCGATGCACACGCCGCAAGACGAAGAAAGCAAGCGGCTGCCCTTTGAGGCTGCTGCCAGCGGTGCCGTGGCGCTCGAGACCCTGTTGCCCGCAGCCATGCGCCTGTTTCATGCCGATCAGGTGAACCTGCCCGCACTCTGGCGCGCGATGTCTCTTAATCCCGCACGGCGTTTGGGGATTGAGGCCGGGCGGCTTGCCGTGGGCGCGCCTGCCGATCTGGTGCTCTTTGACGCGCATGCGCCATTTGTCATGGACCGCGCCACGCTGCGCTCAAAGTCGCGCAACACGCCGTTTGACGGGGCGCGCATGCAGGGCCGCGTGCTGGCGACCTACGTGGCCGGCAACCGCGTGTACGAGGCGATGTGATGCCCGTATTGGAAAGCGGTACAGCGGCTTTGATATTGTGGGCATTGGCGGGCTATGCGCTGGGCTCCGTCCCGTTTGGTCTGGTGCTGGCGCGGGTCATGTCGCTTGGCGACCTGCGCCAGATCGGTTCCGGCAACATTGGCGCAACCAACGTGCTGCGCACTGGCAACAAGACCGCCGCCGGCCTGACCTTGCTGCTGGACGCGGGCAAGGGTGCCGCAGCCTTGCTGCTGGCGCGCGCGCTGACGGGGACCGAAGACGCGGCACAGATTGCCGGCCTCGCGGCGATGCTGGGGCATTGTTATCCCGTTTGGTTGCGCTTTGCCGGCGGCAAAGGGGTGGCAACCTTTATCGGGTTGATGCTGGCGCTGGCATGGCCTGCCGGGATCGGCGTGTGCATCGCTTGGCTGGTGGGCGCCGGTGCGCTGCGTATCTCGTCGGCGGGCGCGTTGGTCGCGTCAGCCGCCGCTCCGGTGATCCTTTGGGCACTGGGTTTTGGCGGCGCAGTGGTGTTGGCACTGGCCCTGGCCGCGCTGATATACTGGCGCCACCGCGCCAACATCACCCGTATTCTCGCAGGCACCGAACCCAAAATCGGCCAAAAGTCGACGTGAACGACATCGCCGCAGCGCTCGCCAACCTCCCCACCGGTACCTTCCGCGGCACCGCCGCGGGCCGCCGCTATGTGGTCACCAAATCCGTCCTCAACGCAGGTCGCACCACCAAGCTGGTTGCCGAAGAACTTGGCGGGCGCGACTACATCTCACTGAATTTCTATGTGCTCGCCTCGGGCGTGCGTCTGAAACCCTGTGAAATGTCCGAGGCCAAGGTGACCTCATTTATCCTCGCGCTGTGTCCGGACGATGGCACGGTACCGCGGCACCGGTCATCCATAGCCAGCCCGGCGGGCAGCGCCTAGTCCGCTCGTTTTGTACAAAACCGCCGCTCAAATGAACAAAACGGGCGGCTCTTCGCTGCGCTCATCGCGACAGCGCTGCTGCGCAGTTATTTACAGATGTCTTGCAGGGCCTTCCATTCGCGCGCGCTGAGGATGGGCGTTGTGACCCCCTGATCCTCGGCAAAGACCCGGGCCAATCCGGCGCGTTGGTGGCTTTCAGGATGTGTCGAGAGGTAGCCGGGCAGATCTGGCCCGCCCTCTTGCAACTTGGCAATTTTGTCAAAGAAACGGGCCATCGCGGTCGCATCTGTCCCGGACCGGGCGAGCATTTGCAGGGCATATATGTCCGCTGCAGCTTCGGCTTCGCGGGTGTAAGACGCGTTCAATGTCCATTCGGCCAGCAGTACAGCCGCGCCGCCGCCGGCAAAATCGCCCAAAACCAACGATAACAGCCCCGCCGACCCCGCAGCGCGCAGCGCGTTGCGGGTCACATCGCGCGCCTCGACATGGCCAATCTCGTGCCCCAGAACCGCCGCCACCTCGTCGGGGCCGTCCGCTTTTTCGATCAGACCGCGCATCAATACGATGTGCCCGCCAGGTGCGGCAAAGGCGTTGACCATGGGGTGATCAAACACAGCGACGGTCAGATCATATTGCGTATCCGTGCCTTCGGTCAGGCGGTCCTCCATGGCCTGCAGTGCGCGTAACCCGTCCTGCCCGGAGCAGGTCAACCCGCCGCTGCGCGAGCGGCCCAGCACCTGTTCCATCGACCGCACCACCGTCTGTCCCCAGGCAACCTCGCGTTCTATAGGCAGATAGGTGGCCAGCGTATTGGCCATTGCAGGCAAGATGACAAAGACCATCAACAGCAGCGCGCCGATAGCCCCGCCGGTCCACAGGGTGACTTTGCGATAGGTGCCTCGGGCGATGTCCCGGCGGTTCAGGTCCGGGCAAAGGCGCGACAGGATGGTGAGTATTTCAGGCTCTTCTACCGTCAGACGCGCGGTCGTGATCAGCGCGGAATCAAGCGCCTCATCCGCCACCAGGCTCAGCACCATCTGATCATCGCGCGCCTGATCTGACAGCGCCCGGATGGCCCAAAGCGGCCAGTATTGTGACCCTTCCGGCAGGTTGGGATGGGTCAAGCGCAACGTTTCAGCGGCG
The DNA here is from genome assembly GCA_039026855.1 of Pseudomonadota bacterium. Classification (GTDB taxonomy): domain Bacteria; phylum Pseudomonadota; class Alphaproteobacteria; order Rhodobacterales; family Rhodobacteraceae; genus Tateyamaria. Next base: position 4,294 of record JBCCLL010000041.1, read on the forward strand.
GCGTCGATGTACAAATCCACCGACAGGCGCAGGCCCTGCTCTCCGTCAAAAAAGCGGCCCTGCGCCTGGGCGTGACGCATCAGATCGCACCACCTACGTCGAGCGCGTCAGCAAACCCTTCGGCATCGGCACCGGCATCGGCTGTGCGCTGGCGAATACTGTCGAGGTGGTCAGCATTGTAGACTGTTATGTTGGTGACAGCGTGTTCGATGATCGGCTGGGTGATCATGATCAGGCTCAAACCACCGGCAGCAAGAAAAGCCAGCATGTAGAGGATGCCGATCACCACAAGGGACGAAATGCTGGCGCCGGTCAGCGTGCCACCTTGAGCAAAGCTGCCCAGGCTGGCCGTACCGATGCCCGCGATGATGCCGAAGATCACGCCCATGATCACGCCGATCACAATGGTACCCACCACCACCTTGCCGATGATCGTACCGGTTTCGAGCCGCGCGCCAAAGGTCACCTGCCCGTCAAGCAGCTTGTGCCCCGTCAGATAGTTGAACGCGTATACGCGGTAGTAAACCAGCCCGATGAGAAACCAGATGTAGCTGACCACAAAAATCAGGCCGCCGCCGATGAGCATGCCAATCGTGTCATTGGCACCGCCAACCGCAATCAGGACAAAACCGCCGATCAGCAGCGCGAGGCCGATAAAGACGTGCTTCATCCCGGCATAAAGCGATTGCCAGCGACCTTCTTGTTCAAACTGGGCATCGCCGTACCAGGTCCGGTCGGTCATGAACTTTTCCAGCTTGAACGTGACAAGCGGGTTCATTAGCCCCAGCGTAATCAGGTTCAAAAGGTAGTAACCCATGGCGCGCAGCGCATAGACCCAGGCACCGTTTTCCATGCCAAAGCGCAGCCCCCGCCAGCGTGAACGCGCCATGCGGTAGCGCCGCGCACGGTATTGCGCAAAGAGCATCAGCGGCAGCACTGCCAGCAGCGTGATGTAAATCGCAAAAAGCTGCGCAAGCGCCTGCGCCTCTGTCTGGGGCGTCGAGAACAGGTTGAGACCAAAGTAAAACAGCGCCATCTGGATGATGCCCAGATAGACAGCAAGGATCACAATCGCGACGAGAAAGCCCAAGAATTTCTCGATCCCCGTGCCGGTATATTCAAAGCTGTCGCCATCGCCCGACACCGACGACCAGATGTATTTGCGAATGCGGGTTTTGGCCCAGAACCGGTAGATGCCCAGCGTGAGCACGGTGAAAATGGCCGTGATAAAGTAGAGTTTGAAAAGCGGACTGCCTTTGCCGTGGTAGCTCCCCTGAATTTGACCGTTCATCGGATTTCAATTCCCTCGTTAAGCGCCCCGTTGGAGGGGCGTGAAATGACTTTGTGCAGGATTCTTAACGCGGTCAGAAACGGTTGTCGCGGGGAAATCCACGGGGCGCCATGCGGCCAGCGCTGGCGCGTTTGGCGGTCCACTCGGCCAGGTCGGCTTGGGTGCGCGTGCGTCCCGCCGGATCGAGCCAGCTGAGGCCATCGGCAAGGGTAAAGGTGGTGGCGTCCGACAGCCCGCCGTCTTTGTATTTCTGCAGCCGCACGCCCTTGCCGCGCGCCATCTCGGGCAGCTCTGCGAGCGGGAATACCAGCACCTTGCGGTTTTCGCCCACCACAGCGACATGGTCGCCGTTGATGCGTTTGGCCAGTTGCAGAACGGTGTCGCCACGAACGTTTAACACCTGTTTGCCGCTGCGGGTCTGGGCGATGATCTCGTCCTCGGGCACCACAAACCCATCACCTGCGTTTGACGCAACAAGCAGTTTGGCCCCTGGTTTGTGGGTCAGGATGCTGACAATCTGCGCCTCGTTCGGCAGGTCGACCATCAGGCGCACAGGTTCACCCATGCCGCGCCCACCAGGCAGGTTGGCCGCCGAGAGGGTGTAAAACCGCCCCGTGGAGCCCACGATCAACAACCGGTCCGTGGTCTCAGCGTGGAAAATGAACCGCGGGCCATCGCCGTCTTTGAACTTCAGCTCGCGGGTCAGGTCGATATGGCCGGTCATGGCACGGATCCAACCCATCTGGCTGCAGACCACCGTGATCGGCTCGCGATCGATCATCGCCTCAAGCGGGACCTCTTCGATCTCGCCCGCCTCGGCGAACGTGGTGCGGCGCGCGCCGCCTTCGTAGTCTTTGCCAAATTGCTTTTTTACTGCGCGCAGTTGTTCGGCGATGGCACCCCATTGCAGCGCCTCTTCCGCCAGCAAGTCTTCCAACCCTGCGCGTTCCTCCATCAGCGCGTCGCGTTCGCGCAGCAACTCCATCTCTTCGAGGCGCCGCAGGCTGCGCAGGCGCATGTTTAGGATCGCCTCGGCCTGAACGTCGCTCAGCTCACCTTCGCCAGGCGCAGGGCTGACATAGTCCGCCTCGGACATCGCGCGGGCATGATCCTGCGCCCAGTTTTCGCGCATCAGCGCCGGCTTGGGATCGTCATCATAGCGAATAATGTCGATCACCCGGTCAAGGTTGAGAAAGGCGACGATGAACCCTTCGAGCACTTCGAGCCGGTGGTCGATCTTTTCCATCCGGTGCTGGCTGCGCCGGATCAGGACCGCGCGCCGGAAATCGAGGAAGGCGCGCAGCACGTCCTTCATCGAACAGACTTTGGGCGTCACACCGTCGATCAGCACGTTCATGTTCAGCGAAAACCGCACCTCAAGGTCGGAATTGCGGTAGAGCATGCCCATCAGCACCTCGGGGTCGACATTCTTGGACCGCGGTTCAAGGATCAGGCGGATGTCATCAGTGCTTTCATCGCGGACATCGGCGAGGATTGGCACCTTTTTGGTCTGGATCAGTTCGGCCAGTTTTTCGATCAGCTTGGAGTTTTGCACCTGATAGGGGATTTCGGTGACCACGACCTGCCATTGGCCGCGGCCCAGATCCTCGACCTTATAGCGGCAGCGCAGGCGAAAGCCGCCGCGCCCAGTGCGGTAGGCCTGGGCGATCGCTTCTTTCGGCTCGACGATAATACCACCTGTCGGGAAATCGGGGCCGGGGACAAAGTTCAGCAGCGTGTCGTCGCGCGCATCGGGCGTCTTGATCAGGTGCAGGCAGGCATCAACCAGTTCGGCGATGTTGTGCGGCGGGATGTTGGTGGCCATGCCCACCGCGATGCCCGACGCGCCATTGGCGAGAAGGTTCGGGAACGTCGCTGGCAGCACCGCAGGCTCTTCCAACCGACCGTCATAGTTGTCGCGGAAATCGACCGCGTTTTCATCGAGGCCTTCGAGCAAAGCCTCGGCAAAGGCGGTCATCCGCGCCTCGGTATAGCGCGAGGCCGCCGGATTATCGCCGTCGATGTTGCCAAAGTTGCCCTGCCCGTCCACCAGCGGGTAGCGGACGTTGAAATCCTGCGCGAGCCGCGCCATCGCATCATAGATCGCAGCATCACCGTGCGGGTGAAAATCGCCCATCGTGTCGCCGCTGATTTTCGCCGATTTCAGGTATTTGCCGCCCGAGGCGAGGCGCAGACGGCTCATTGCGTAGATGATGCGCCGGTGCACCGGTTTTAAACCATCGCGTGCATCGGGCAGCGCGCGGTGCATAATTGTGCTGAGCGCGTAGGTCAGATAGCGCTCGCCCAGCGCGCGGCGCAGCGGTTCGCTGAGGTCCATGTTGGGGGTATCGGCCTCTTGGGACATAGATGCTGTGTAAGCGAGGCGCGCAGCGGGAACAAGCGCGCGATTTGGCGAAGTGTGCAGCCGTTCAGTGACACCGGGCACACGGATTTGAAATCACGTTTTTTTCCTGTGTAGGGAATCGCTCAACCTGTTAAGGTTTCTGTGTCACACGTTGCCAGTGACACAGCATTTTGTTGGGGGTTTCGCGCTATGACGCGCTTTATTCTGATTACGTTTTTATTTTTAGGTTTTGCATTTTATGAAATGAGCGGCGGCAGTGAATTTGACGCTGAGGCCACCCGATTGTCGCGGGTCGACCCAGGTCCAGAAACCGCTGCGCCGGCAAAAGTCGCCGTGGCATCGCCCGCACCCAGCGTTGCTGCTCTGCCCGAAAATGTCAGCCGCATCAAACTCGATCTGACTTCTGTCGAGGATGTGCTGCGCCCCGGTCAGCGTCGCGCGGAACCGGTGGTCGCGGCGACAAGCGTGGCGGCCGCAGTCGAGACAGCCGCAAAGATCGAAGTGTTACCAAGCCTGCTCATCGACCAGGCCGTGATCAAACCCGTCGATTTCGGGGCTGAGCCGGAACCCGTGGTCACAAACGCGGTGCCCAATCAGGTCAGGCAAGTCACCGGATCGGCGGTCAATGTGCGGGGCGGACCGGGCACCGAATATTCTGTGGTCAACCGACTGGTGCGCGGCGACGAGGTCGAAGTGTTGCAAGATCCCGGCAATGGCTGGATCCAGTTGCGCCCGGTCGACGGCGGGCCGGTGGGCTGGATGGCCGCCTTTTTGCTCAGCCAAGGCTGATTGCATCCCGAAACCTGCACGGTCATGATGCTGCCAACACGAGCAGGCGCGGCAGTACATGGCACAAAAATCAATCCTGATCACCGGATGCTCATCGGGCATCGGCTACGCCGCAGCGCATGGCATGCGCGCGCGCGGTTGGCGTGTGTTTGCCGCGTGCCGCAAGCTGGAAGATTGTGCCCGGTTGCAGGATGCAGGTTTTGACGCGCCGCTCATAGACTATGAAGACCCGGGAAGCATCAAAGCGGGTTTGGCTGAGGTTCTTGAGGCGACAGGTGGCACATTACACGCGCTGTTCAACAACGGCGCTTACGCGGTGCCGGGCGCCGTCGAAGATTTACCAACCAATGCGCTGCGCGCGGTGTTTGAGGCCAATTTCTTCGGCTGGCATGAGCTAACCCGCTGCGTCGTGCCAATGATGCGGCAACAAGGGCACGGACGCATTGTGCAAAACAGCTCGGTCCTTGGTTTCGCCGCGCTGCCTTGGCGCGGGGCATATAACAGCACGAAATTCGCGCTCGAAGGTTTGACGGACACCCTGCGTCTGGAACTGCGCGACAGCCCCATTCACGTGGTTCTGATTGAACCGGGGCCAATCACCAGCCGCATCCGCGCCAATTCGATCCCGCATTTTGAAAAATGGATCAACTGGGAAGCGTCGGCGTTGAAAACGCTCTATGAAACGCGGCTACGCGCGCGGCTCTATGATGATACCGGGCCGGACAGCTTCGAGTTGCCGCCCGAAGCAGTGGTCAAAAAACTGGCCCACGCGCTGGAACATCCAAAGCCACGCCCGCGATACTACGTGACAACACCCACCTACATCATGGGGACGTTGAAACGTCTGCTATCAACCCGCTCGCTCGACAAGATCGCTGCCAAGGGCGGGTAATCTCCCTTCGCTTTTTCGCGACGGCCCTCTACATCAGCGCACAGGCAAGAATAAAGGAACCGGATCATGGGGTTTGACCCGCTGTTTGTACTGATCATGCTGGCCTGCCTCGGCGTGGTTGTTGTTTTGATGCTGGGCCTTGGCGGATTTGCCAAAGGGTCCGGGTGGGCGCAAGCGAACGCCAACAAGCTGATGCGCATGCGCATTGCCGCGCAGTTTGTCGCTGTTCTGTTAATCCTTGCCTTTGTTGCGCTGCGTGGAAACGGGGGCTGACACCATGGTGGTCTTGAGCAAAATCTACACAAAAACCGGCGACGCGGGCGAAACCGCACTGGGCAATGGCGCCCGCGTGGCCAAGCATGCCGCACGGGTGACGGCCTATGGCACAGCCGATGAGTTGAACGCTTTTGTTGGCGTGGCCCGGCTTGTGGCCGAGGGCGACGTCGACGAGGGGCTAAGCCGCATCCAAAACGACCTGTTTGACCTGGGTGCTGACCTGTGCCGCCCCGATATGGAACGGGACGCCGAAGCCGAATATCCACCGCTGCGCATGATCGACGCGCAAGTGTCGCGGCTCGAGACGGAAATCGATGCGATGAACAGCAGCCTCGACCCGCTGCGCAGCTTTATCCTGCCCGGGGGCACTGCCCTGTCAGCGCACTTGCACGTCTGCCGCACCGTCGCGCGCCGGGCCGAACGGTTGTCGGTCGAGCTTGCCACGATGGAGGCGGTGAACCCGGCGGCCGTGAAATATCTTAACCGGCTGAGCGATTGGTTCTTTGTCGCCGCACGCATTGCCAATAATGGCGGCAAGGACGACGTGCTGTGGGTTCCGGGGGCGAACCGCGACTAGCGGGCCGGGCTGCGGGTGGCCTCTGGCACCCGCAAGTTGGAATGCCCCGCCATATCCCGAGTGCAAACTGCGGCGTGCGGCCGTTGTCGCAGAACATCCCTTGGCGACCGGTTCGTCGGGCGGCAAGCTCGTTAAACAAAGGTGAGAGGTTTCTGGTCCCTACGCTTGCGGATGCCAAAGCTCAATCGGCGTGCCTTCGGGATCGTGCAGATGCGCAAATCGACCGATCCCAGGCATTGGATCGCTTTCTTTGACTTCGATCCCGGCCGCTTGTAGCTGCGCCATCATGGCGTCCAGATCCTCGACCTTGAAGTTCAGCATGAACTGTTTTTCAGCACTGAAATACGTCGTGTCAGAGGCAAAAGGCGCAAAGACCATCGGCCCGCCCACTGTCTGCCAAGGCTGCTGATCCGCTGCTTGCGGCACCAAATTGATGCCCAACGTATCGCGATACCATTGGGCCAGCACCTCTGGTGCCTCGGCCCGAAAGAAAAATCCACCTATCCCAGTGACGCGTTGCATCGCCGCACCTCCTGGCAAAAAACTACCACAATTCAGCGGGAAATGCGCCCCCAAGCCATAACGCGGCGTCTCAGGCACATGACGTGACGATTTTGCCCTGTTTCCGTAGCCACAGGTTAGGTAAACCACGCGGGACTGCTCGCCAATCAGCGCAAGCCACGAGTCGGATTTTGAGGAGAGGAACGCTCATGAAGGTCCTGGTACCTGTCAAACGCGTGATTGATTACAACGTGAAAGTTCGCGTCAAAGCGGATGGCACGGGCGTCGATCTCGCCAACGTGAAAATGTCGATGAACCCGTTTGACGAAATAGCCGTTGAACAGGCCATCCGTCTCAAAGAGGCGGGCCAGGCTGACGAGGTTATCGCGGTGTCCATCGGGGTGAAGCAAGCGCAGGAAACCCTGCGCACCGCGCTGGCGATGGGCGCGGACCGCGCCATCCTGGTGGTGGCGGCAGACGACGTACACACAGATATCGAACCGCTGACCGTGGCCAAGCTGCTTGCCAAAGTGGTCGAAGAGGAGCAGCCGGGTCTTGTGCTGTGTGGCAAGCAAGCGATTGACAATGACATGAACGCAACCGGCCAAATGATGGCCGCGCTGCTGGGCTGGAGCCAAGCGACCTTCGCATCCGAAGTCGAAGTGGCGGGCGACAAGGCCAAGGTGACCCGCGAAGTCGATGGCGGACTGCAGACCATTGAGGTCAACATGCCCACCGTGATCACGGTTGACCTGCGCCTGAATGAGCCGCGCTATGCATCGCTGCCCAACATCATGAAGGCCAAGAAAAAGCCGCTGGATGAGAAAACGGCAGCGGATTACGGCGTCGACGTTGCACCGCGGCTTGAGATCGTGAAAACGGCCGAGCCGGCAGAACGCGCCGCCGGTATCAAGGTCGGCTCGGTCGAGGAGCTGGTGGAAAAACTGAAAGAAGCGGGGGCTGTGTAATGGCTGTACTTCTTGTTGCAGAGATTTCGAATGGTGAACTGTCTATGGACAGCACCGCAAAAGCGATGACTGCCGCCAAGCAATTGGGCGATGTCACAGTCCTGTGCGCTGGCGCAAGTTGCGGCGATGCCGCCGCGGCGGCGGCCACACTCGACGGTGCAGCCCGTGTGCTGTGCGCCGAGGATGACGCCTATGGCCACGATCTGGCGGAACCTGTCGCTGATCTGATCGTGTCCATGGCCGGCGATTACAGCCACATCGTCGCCCCATCGACCGCCGCATCCAAAAACATCCTGCCGCGCGTCGCCGCACTGCTTGATACGATGATCATCTCCGAAGTCACGGCGATCATCGACAGCGACACCTTTGAACGCCCGATCTACGCGGGCAACGCAATGCAAACGGTGAAGTCGTCGGACCCGGTCAAAGTGGCGACCATCCGGACGTCAACCTTTGATGCGGCTGGCACGGGCGGGTCGGCTTCGGTCGAAAATATCAGTGCAACGCCAAATCCAGGTCTGAGCGCGTGGGTCGAAGACAAGGTGGCCGCAAGCGACCGCCCCGAACTAACCTCAGCCGGTGTGGTTGTATCTGGCGGCCGCGGTATCGGATCAGAAGATGACTTTGCTCTGATCGAGAAACTGGCGGACAAGTTGGGCGCAGCCGTAGGTGCGTCTCGTGCCGCGGTCGACTCGGGTTATGCGCCAAACGATTGGCAGGTCGGTCAGACCGGTAAGGTCGTGGCCCCCGATCTTTACGTCGCCGTTGGGATTTCAGGCGCGATCCAACACCTGGCAGGCATGAAAGACAGCAAGGTCATCGTCGCAATCAACAAGGACGAAGAAGCGCCGATCTTTCAAGTGGCCGATTACGGACTGGTCGCCGACCTGTTCGACGCGGTGCCCGAGCTGGTAGACAAACTGTAAACCGTTATCGCGCCTAGCGATACGGACAGGGGGTGCGCGTCGAACGCGCACCCTTTTTTATATCAAATCCGCCAACACGGGCAGCAGGGCATCGGCGATCTCGCGGTGCATCTTAGGCCCCAGCATCACCTGTGCTGCGGGCGTGTCCATCTCGGCAAAAAACATGCCGTCTGTCCCCATATCCACCGCTTCTTGCGACGCCTTTACGCGGACAAACCGGGTCACCAGCGGTTCGATCTCTTGCAACATTTTGTCTGACACAAACGCCGGATCAGCATCGACGTCGTCAGCCATGTTCTCAGGCGTGGTATCGCTGGCCCAAAGCAGCACAGTTTTGCCTGGGATCTGGCTTAACACCAGACGCATGCGGGCAACCCAAGCGCTTTGCAGTTCATCAACGACGGTTGCAAATCGATCCGGTGAGACAAGCTTTAGTCGCTTGAGCATATGATTGGTAAAATTGAACTCTGCGAAATCGACCTCACGGTAAATCGTCCGCATCAGCGCGGAGGCCTCGACAAACCGGTCATTGCGGCGCGGGTGGACCGTGTAAAACCGGTTGGACATGTTGCGTGGGCTGGTGACCTGTATCACCGTAACCGCCGCATTCACCGCCGCCTCGCGCAACACTGGATCGGCGGCATACAGGTCGACGCCGCCGTTGACGCAGCCAAAATTGACGCACGTGCATCCCAGTTCCGCCTCGATCAGTTTTGGAAACGGCTCTTGAATAAACTTGCCATAGGTTAATGTGCCGCCAAAAAAAGCGACATATGGCATATCCAACGGTCGCTTAGGCCCACGGAACAGTATTTTCGAACTACCGTATCGGCACGGCAAATAGTCCAGGCCTCCCGGCCCTCTCGTATCAAAGCTCATGATACCCACACTTCCTTTCTCACCCGAAGGGAAAATGGCACGATTCCCCTTTCCCATTCCCTAATACCTTGTGGCTTTTTCGCGGCCTCGCGGCCTTGCCCTGTGTCCGGCCGTCACACTATGCTGCGCGTGCAAAACGAGGGGCAGTGATGGAAATCAAATCGGTGGGCATTGTCGGCGCGGGACAAATGGGCAACGGGATCGCCCATGTTATGGCGCTTGCGGGCTTTGACGTGTTGCTCAACGACATTTCCGGCGATGCGCTTCAAGGCGCGCTGTCGACAATTGATCGCAATCTCGTCCGGCAAGTGACGCGCGGCAAAATTGGCGAAGACGACAAGTCTGCGGCGCTCGCTCGGATCAAGACGACACTGACCCTAACGGATCTGGGTCACAGCGATCTGGTGATCGAGGCCGCAACCGAGCGCGAAACGGTGAAACAGGCCATTTTTGAGGATTTGGTGCCGCATCTGCAGCCGCACACCATCCTGACATCGAACACGTCGTCCATATCGATCACCCGGCTGGCGAGCCGTACCGACCGGCCCGAAAAATTCATGGGGTTTCATTTCATGAACCCCGTGCCGGTCATGCAATTGGTGGAATTGATCCGCGGCATTGCAACCGATGCAGACACCTTTGAAGCCTGCAAGACCGTTGTCAGCAAGCTGGGCAAGACAGCCGCCACGGCCGAAGACTTTCCGGCGTTCATTGTGAACCGCATCCTGATGCCGATGATCAATGAAGCGGTGTATACGCTATACGAAGGGGTTGGTTCGGTAGAATCCATCGACAGTTCGATGAAACTGGGCGCAAATCACCCGATGGGACCGCTGGAACTGGCGGATTTTATCGGGTTGGATACGTGCCTTGCGATCATGAACGTGCTGCATGACGGGTTGGCCGATACAAAATACCGGCCCTGCCCGCTGCTCACAAAATATGTCGAAGCCGGCTGGTTGGGACGCAAAACGCAGCGTGGGTTTTACGATTACCGCAACGAGGTGCCGGTTCCGACGCGGTAGCGGTCTCCGTGTCGGAGACCGACCGGAAATCGACACGATTTCCGGCGCCTAGCTGTTAAGAGACATCGTGTGGTCGCGCAGCCAAACCATGAAGCCACGCGGATCGTCCTTCCAACTGGCCACAAAATCTGGCTCAAGCGGGGTGCCGACCACCGGGCCCTGCGGTTTGTTCAGGGCATGCACAATTTCATGCAACAAAAGACCCTGTCGAAGCATCGGCGAGACGCGGTTGGCGATTTGATACGCGCGACTGTTCTGGCCTGGAAAACGCATCGGCAACACCGTGGCACCGGACCGGCGGATCAGCTGCGCTGTAAACACACTCCACTCCCCCTCAATGGCCGGCCCCCACCATGTCTCTGATGCAGCAACACCGCCCGATGGGAACAGTGCGACAACACCGCCATCTTTGAGATGGGCCATCGCCTTGGCGCGCATTTCCACGCCCTTGCGCTGGGCATTTGGGTCATGTGGAAACGGCACCGGGATCATGTAACTGCCCGCCACCTCGTCAATCGCTGTGAGCAGCGACCGGGTCAGAATGCGGTAATCTGGACGCACGCGGCCAATCAGATCAGCAAAAATCATGCCATCCACCATCCCATGCGGATGGTTTGCCACCACGATCAGCGGGCCCTTGCGTGGAATGCGGTCCAATTGGTATTGCGGCGTGGTCAGTTCGATGCCCATCACATCAAGACATGCGCGCCAAAACGCTTGGCCCGAAGGTGCACCGCGCTGCTCGAACTTGCGGATCAGACGGAGGATGGTCAGCTTACCGGTCAGCGCTTCCATCACGCGAATAAAGCCGGCTTTCCAGGGGTCTTCAAACGTCGACGCATAAGACAGGCTGCGCCGGTCATACTTGGTGAAGGTCACGGCTTCGGGCTTGGCTAGATTGCCTGCGTTATGCGTGCTTTCCACCAAAGCGCTTCTTCCCCCCTGAAAGCCCTGTTAGGCCTCTTCACCGAACTTGTCTGCTATCAGAGCTTCCAGCGCGTCGGCAAGGGCCGCAGCATCGGGCCCGGACGTTTCTACGTCAATAACACTTCCCCGCGGCGCTGCCTACATCAAAAGGCCCATGATGCTGTCGCCCTGCGCGGACGTGCCGTCCTTGGTCACTGTAGCACGGGCGTCAAAACCTTCGACAACCTCGACCAGTTTCGCCGAGGCCCGGGCGTGCAGGCCCTTGATATTCACTATTTCCAAGGTGCGGGTGATCATGACCTAACTCTCTGCGCTCAGGTTCTGCGTGTCGATGTACTTTTTTCCCGAGTTCAGAGCGCCACGGACCGCATCTTCGACATTGAGATCGCGAGATTTGGCCAGCTTGATCAACATGGGCAGGTTAGCGCCGTATAAGATGCGCCGTTTGCTTGGCTTGCATGCGCGCAGGCTCAGGTTCGACGGTGATCCGCCAAATAGATCTGTCACGATAACGACACCATGGCCCATGTCGACGTCATCGGCGGCCGCGCAAATCTCGGATTCCTTGCTTGTTCGGTCGTGATCTGCCTCGATGGAAATGGCTTTGATGCCCGGCTGTGCGCCCACCACATGTTCGATGGCACGCAGATACTCCGCGGCCAGTCCGCCATGTGCCACAATTACGACGCCTATCACCTAATGGCCTCTTCGCGTTTTGATCGGTCCATGTCGCGGTGCCGGACTGAAGCATGCCATCCCGCACGGTGCAACGCCGCAGTCAGGTTTTCCGCCATGGCAACCGATCGGTGCTGCCCCCCAGTGCAGCCAAAGGCCACCAGGACATGCGATTTACCCTCTTCGACATAGGCCGGCAAGAGCCAGAGCACCATCTGCGACACCCGCTCAACAAATTCAGCCGCGCGGGGGTCTTTGGCAATGTAGGCCTGCACCGCGGGCGAGGTCCCGTTTTCTGCGCGCAGCGACGGGTCCCAATACGGGTTCTTCAAAAACCGGCAGTCAAAGACCATGTCCGCAGCCCTGGGCACGCCGCGCCGAAAGCTAAAGCTTTGCACCGCAACAGCCATCTGTTCGGTTCCACCTGGCGAAAACCAGCTGTCGATCTCTGCGCGCAATTGATGAACGTTGAGATCGCTGGTGTCGATCAGCATATCTGCGCGCGCTTTGAGCGGCTCAAGCAGCGCCAATTCTCGGTCCACACCGGCTTCGACCCGATCTTCCTGTGCCATCGGATGGCGGCGTCGGGTTTCCGAAAAGCGGTTCAAAAGGACGTGCGTCCGGCAATCTAAGTAGAGCAACTCGCCCAGCACACCTGGCGTGGATGACAGATGCCCAAGCGCATCAAGCACACCAGTAACCGAAAAATCACGGGTGCGCGGATCGATACCGAGGGCGAGCGAGCGCGTCGCTTCGGGATCATCCAGCAATGCGTGCAACAAACGCAGTGGCATGTTGTCGATCGCCTCATACCCGAGGTCTTCCAACGCGCGGATCGCGCTCGTCCGACCTGCTCCGGCAGGTCCCGTCACCAAAATCACACGCCGCGGCTGTGGCTGCGCATCGTTCATGCAATATCGCTCCTTCCAAAGCGGAGATATTGCACAAGCGCGGCAGGCCAAGCGCGATGATCCACCCGTCTGAACAACGGCAAGTCACAGTCTAGAACATCAAAGCTGCGTTTTGGTGGCATACGTTCGGTTTCGTCGTGATCCAGGTCAACCACGGCCACGATGGGCGCTGGGCGCGCCTCCGCCTGCAAAATGCCAAGCCCGCGCGCCTCAATCGCGCCCGAGATCGCACCGGGCGCACGCGCCCACAGCGCGTCCGCACGCATGAACAGTTCGGTTTGATCGTCCGAGATCAGGATGGCGCCATGGCTCATCAATTCCAACGCAAGGCTCGACTTACCGCTGCCAGAAGCGCCTGTAATCAAAAGCCCGCGCGCACCGAAAGCGACGGCACTGGCGTGGATCAGATGCATGAGACGCGGTTCAGACCGGCAAACCCACCACGAAACGCGCACCCAGCGGTTCCGAGGTGATGTCCGCATCCGTGGGTCGGATGTTCTCAGCCCAGATCACGCCGCCATGTGCTTCGATGATCTGTTTCGAGATGGCCAACCCAAGCCCCGAGTTGTTGCCAAAATGCTCCTCGGGCCGTTGCGAGTAGAAGCGTTTGAAAATCTTGGTCAGCGCCTGATCCGGAATGCCGGGGCCGGTGTCTTCGACCACAACCAGCACTCGATTTTCGCGCTTGCGCGCCCAGATGCGTATCGCATCGCCGTCCTCGCAGAACGAGATCGCATTGGTGATCAGGTTGACGAACACTTGTGCCAACCGGGCCTCCAGTCCGTGCACTCGGACCGGAGATTTCGGCAGGTCCGATATAAACTCGATCCCTTTGCCGCGGGCGTCCTCGCCCAAATATTGGCTCAGGTTGTCGATCATCTGGAGCAGATCGAACGCTTCTTCTTCTTCCTTGACCAGTTCCGAATCGAGCCGCGACGCATTCGAGATATCGCTGACTAAGCGATCCAAGCGGCGCACGTCATGTTCGATGACATCGAGCAGCTTTTCGCGCTGGTCATCACGTTTGACCAACCGCAAGGTGCCGACGGCAGACCGCAAAGACGCGAGCGGGTTCTTTATCTCGTGCGCAACGTCGGCTGCAAATTGTTCGTTGCCGTCGATGCGATTGTACAGAGCCGAGATCATGCCGCGCAGCGCACCGGAAAGCCGCCCAATCTCGTCCGGGCGCGCGGTCAGGTCGGGGATGCGGATGCGACCCGGGTTCACCTTGCGGGCCGAACGATCCTGACCAAGCTCAGCCGCCGCAGCAAGATCTGCCAGCGGATTGGCGATGGTCGAGGCCAATACGAGGCTGAGCCCGATGGAGACTAGCACCGCGATCACAAACATCTGAAGCACGCGCTCGCGCTCACCGCGGACCAGCGCGTCAATTTCACCCGAGGGACTTGTCATCGCAACCGCACCCACCGCAGCGCCGTCCACGACAACCGGGGTCACGATGGCAAAAAACTGCGTGCCACCGGGGCCAATGACGTTGCCGACCCCATGCTCGCCATCCAGGCTGGCGGGGACAAACGTGCTGAGCTGATCGCTCAGCGGCGCGATATCGCGGGTTTCAACGGCGGTAAATGGTCCCGAGACAACATCCCATAGCCAACTTAGCCCGTTTGTCAGAACCGTGTTGTTGGTGTTGGCCTGCTGCATCTCATCGATGGCTGCACTGCCATCGACCATGCCGATAATCTTGCCGCCCACATCAAAGACATAGACCTGTTTGCCAAGGCGCAGATCGAGACCCGCCAGCGTTTCATCAACATCAATCATCGTGGCGATGTCAGGTGTGCCGGTGCCTGGCAATTGTGCTTCGAGAACGTCGGCAACCAATTCGGCTTGCGCGATGACACCAGAGATACGCTGTACTGCCAAGCTGTCGCGGGTCGAGTTGAGGTAGAGGATGCCGGCCACCAGCACGTTCAACGCAATCAAGTTGAACGTAATGATCTTGCGCGCGAGGGGTGAGCTGCGCAGAGACACCAACCCACGCCGCGCGCGCGTGTCACGCATCTCGGTCGACGTGACGCTGTCGGGCGACACCCAGTCTTCGCCCAAAACGACGTCGCCGTCTCTTACCTGCGTTGTGGCAGTGTCACGCACGTGCGCTGTCCTCACTTATACCGCCGCTTGGACGGTGCCCCGGCGCCGCCGATGCGGCGTTCTCAGGTCACTCTTCGTTGTAGCGATAGCCAATGCCATACAGCGTTTCAATTGCCGAGAATTCCGTGTCGGCGGTCCGCATTTTCTTGCGCAGACGCTTGATATGGCTGTCGATGGTCCGATCATCGACGTAAACCTGATCATCATAGGCCACGTCCATCAGCTGATCGCGTGATTTGACGAACCCGGGCCGTTGCGCGAGCGCCTGCAACAGCAAAAACTCGGTCACTGTCAGTGAGACGTCCTGCCCTTTCCAACTGACGGCGTGGCGCAACGGATCCATGCGCAGATCGCCGCGCTCCATCACCTTGGTGTCTTCGGTGGTGCCAACCTCATCGCTGATCACAGCGTCCTGACGCCGCAACAAAGCGCGGATTCGTTCGACCAAGAGCCGTTGCGAAAATGGCTTTTTCACATAGTCATCGGCGCCCATCCGAAGGCCTAGCACTTCATCAATCTCATCATCTTTGGAGGTGAGAAAGATCACAGGCATCGTGCTTTTCTGGCGCAGCCTTTGCAGCAGGTCCATGCCGTCCATGCGCGGCATCTTGATGTCCAGCACCGCCATGTCGGGCAGCCGCTTGTTAAATGCATCAAGCGCGGCTTGCCCGTCATTATATGTTTCGACCTCGAACCCCTCAGCTTCAAGCGTCATGGACACCGACGTCAGGATGTTCCTGTCGTCGTCCACCAATGCAATTTTATTCATTGCCCGTTTCCTTTTACTGCTCAAACTTTTTTGTTTGTTGGCCGCTACAGTCGCGGTTTTGCCGCACCGAATCAATGAAGAAGTGCGAATCACACCAGTTAAACAGTCTCAGATTGGCAACAATTTGGTTAGGAATGGCTAAATTGCCGCACATTGTTCTTCTGGCCGCGTCAATTGGAAACCTGTTTGCGCAATCGGTTGCGGTGGTGGCGCTAACTGCGGTTCCGCTTTCTGTTCAGTCTGTTTAAGCCCGTGAGGTAGGCAAATTTTGTCGGTGCCACAGCACCGCGGCCAATAGCGCGCTTGGAGACATCAAATGACACTTGGACGGGTCAACCCGCAGTTCCGCCTCGAAGATCAAGGGATCACAGGACTGGGGGATGTCTATTACAACCTGATCGAACCCGCTTTGATCGAACGTGCTCTAACGCGCAACGAAGGAGAGTTAGGCAAGGGCGGGACCTTCCTTGTGTCGACGGGGAAATTTACCGGGCGGTCCCCGAAGGACAAACACGTGGTGAAAACCGACAGCGTGGCAGACCACATCTGGTGGGACAATAATGCGGAGATGTCGCCCGAGGGGTTCGACCAGCTTTACGCTGACATGCTCGCGCACATGCAGGGGCGTGAGTATTACGTGCAGGACCTGACCGGTGGTGCAGACCCATCCTATTCAATAAACGTGCGCATGGTGACCGAACTGGCGTGGCACGGTCTGTTCATTCGTCACATGCTGCGGCGACCAGATGGCGAAGACTTGGCGTCATTTGTCGCAGACTTCACTGTTATAAACTGCCCGACGTTCCAAGCAGACCCGGCAAAACACGACTGCCGGTCTGAAACCGTGATTGCGATGAACTTCGACCGCAAACTGATTTTGATCGGCGGCACCGAATACGCGGGCGAGAACAAGAAATCCGTCTTTACTCTGCTGAATTATTTGCTGCCGGAACGCGGTGTCATGCCGATGCACTGCTCGGCCAACCACGCGCAGGGTAATCCGGTCGACACCGCGGTCTTCTTTGGCCTATCCGGCACAGGCAAGACGACGCTGTCGGCAGACCCGGGCCGCGTTCTGATTGGTGACGATGAACATGGCTGGTCAGATCGCGGCACCTTCAATTTTGAAGGCGGATGCTATGCCAAGACCATCAACCTCAGCCCGGAGGCCGAACCGGAGATCTATGCCACCACCGAAAAGTTCGGCACTGTGATCGAAAACATGGTGTTTGATGCGGACACCAAGGCGCTGGATTTCGAGGATGATAGCCTGACCGCCAATATGCGCTGCGCCTACCCGCTGCACTATATATCTAACGCCAGCGCTTCGGCGCTGGGAGGGCACCCCAAAAACATCATCATGCTGACCTGCGATGCGTTTGGCGTGCTGCCCCCTATTGTGCGTCTGACGCCGGCGCAGGCGATGTACCATTTTCTTTCCGGGTTTACCTCCAAGGTCGCCGGAACCGAACGTGGCGTGACCGAACCGGAACCGACATTTTCGACCTGCTTTGGCGCACCGTTTATGCCGCGACGTCCCGAGATCTATGGCAAGCTGTTGCAGGAAAAGATCGCCAAACACGGTGCGACATGCTGGCTGGTGAATACCGGTTGGACGGGCGGCGCCTATGGTACTGGTGCGCGCATGCCGATCCGGGCGACGCGCGCCCTGTTGACCGCGGCACTCAACGGCACGCTGGCGCAAGGCGAGTTTCGCAAGGACGCCAATTTCGGTTTCGACGTGCCGGTGAGCGTTCCGGGGGTTGCCGACATTCTGCTTGATCCACGGCGCACCTGGGACGATGGCGCGGCCTATGACACTCAGGCGTCAAAGCTGGTCGAGATGTTTTCGTCCAATTTCGAGCAGTATCTGCCCTTTATCGATGAGGATGTGCGCGCCGCCGCGATTGGCTGAACGCGCACATAGCTGTCTCAGGCCGCTTGTGGGCGTGCGGGGCGATGAAATTCGACCGGCAGCGACAAGAGGTAATCGACGTCATCGCGGTGCAGGTACGCCATCACCGTCTCAAATGGCGGCCGCCCGTCGCGTGGGGTCCACACCAGGGCCGCCGGATCTGTGTGCATCCATCCGGTGCGCGCCGCGAGGCCTTTGTAGTGCACCTGATTGAGGATAAACGCAAAGATGTGATCCGGGTCCCAGTGCTGCGTGGCCATCCAGAACCCGTATCGCGCCATAACCGCCGATAGGCCACTGCCCCGATAGGCATCGGTGTCGTCGGAAATCCAAAACTCACCGTGATAGGCCATGCGCCCTGTCATCCGTGCCGCGCCGGGGCCAACTTGGTAGCTGCACCGATCCAAGTCCAAGGGCATCGAAGGCGGCGGGAAGTCGGTAAAGTTGGCCTTCAGGTAACCCGCGAGAGTGGTGCCCGTTAGATCCAGCAGGCGCAGCGCCTGGCTGTGCATCACCTTGCCTGCGCCATCCAGGCCAACGATCCAAAAGGCGGACCCGTCCGAGAAATCATGCAGGTCCGGATTGAACGGAACACCCACCGTATGGTCCGGGCGACTGTCACGCAACAGCGCGCGGTATTGCTCAAAATCGTACCCTACGCGCATCACAATATCATGTGAGGCAAACAACCGGTGGCTTGAGGCGACAAACCGTTCGCCTGCTTGCATGTTTTGATACGTCACCGTCCCACTCCTTCTCGCGATAAGTGCAATCACGTTATCGCAAAAATAGTAAAACGCCTAAATGTGGTTAATAGGTGCAAAATCCAGTTGCACGCTGGGATCCATCTCATCGAGCGACGATGGATCAACGCCAGACACACGCACCTTGTCGGGCCGGTCGACAACGACCATCAGCGCAAAACTGCCGTCCGGTACGTGGGTGCCAAGCAAAAGTCGCTCGAAAACAAGGTGTTGTGGCGCACCTCCGGTCTCGCGCGGCACGCGCGAGACAACCTGATCAATACGCATGCCGCTCGACATTTGTACCTCGCGCAATGGCACATCAATCACCCGAGCCAGTTCGGGACCGAATGGAAACTGATCAAGAGACCGCCCAACAGAACTGCGCGCAGTCGCCCAACCCCACCACTTAGAGTAGAAAGACTGCTCGCCGACCTCGGTACAGAGCCAACCGGCGGGTGTATCGCGGTAGATCAGCACATATGGCCGAATCGGACTGATTCTTTCATCTTCGAGCGCACCATTGGCTTGCGACCAGCATTTTATCGCCGTTCGGAACAGCGGCGAAGCAGAGTGCCACGCAACACTCATCGGCTGTTGTTGCTGGTGATAGTACCAACCTGTTTCCGGATCGATGTGCGAAATACCCATCAAGCCGCTGGCGTAGCTGATCTGCCCGCGCAGCCACAGCCGCCCGTGACCCAGCAGCATTTCGGCTGATGGAAGCGCCGCCTTGCCCGCGTCTGTCAGCTCGTATCGGCGATTGACGACGTCGAACATGATTTCGCCGCGCATCTCTTCCAACTGGGCTATGTGGCGACGTACTGTCTGTCTGGTGCTTTGCAGCTCTTCTACCGCGTGCGACAGGTTCAACGTGCGCGCCAACGTCACAAATGACCTGATCATTTCGAACAGAAGCGGCTGATTTGTATCAGGCAGATTTTTAACCGGGGCGTTCATACCATACTCCAACGTATTACTGATCACACATTAAGGTTAAACAAATAATACATCAATGCAACATTTACGTGCATTAACGTTGCAGAGTTATTCAATTGAAACGTGTACCCCGATCCGTGAAACCTCTGGGCAAGTTAACAACCAGAGGTGCGAAATGATGTCCCATCCCGTAGACGTCCACGTGGGGAAACGGCTGAAACAAATTCGAACAATGCGGCGTATGTCGCAGACAGATGTGGCCAAACGCTTAAATCTGTCGTTTCAGCAGATCCAAAAGTACGAGATCGGGTCGAATCGCATCGCAGCCAGCCGCCTGTTTGAACTGTCGCGAATCCTCGATGTTCCGACATCCTACTTTTTCGAGGGCCTGACCGACACCGACGCCATGAGCGATCACGACAACGGCCTGGACATCGTCAGCGCGCTTGCCGCAATCGAAGATGAGCGGATCAAGTCGCGCATCGTGACTTTCATCGAGGATGTGTCAGGCCTCACCGTGCAGCGCCGCGCATCCTAACCAAAGACCGCGCGCCGGATCAGATTTAACCCTGCCACCAACAACACGACCAGCGTGGCGCGGCGGAAAAAAACCTGATCGACCCGGTCCAGAAAACGCCCGCCGAGCCACTGGCCAAACAAGGCAGGCACAACCAAAGCCGCGCTGAAAAGCGCGGCTTGTGTGTGTAAAACGCCTGACGAAATATGCGCCCCAAGCAACCCAACGGCCCCCAGGCCATAGATGACCCCCTGGGCGCGCATCTGTTCGCTTTTTTCGGTGCCCAGCGCCGTGAGGTACATCACCGTCGGTGGCCCCCAAATGCCCGACATGCCCCCTAAAAATCCAGCAAACGCGCCCACGGATGCTTCGGTCCGCACGCTTTGGCCGGACAGGCGAAACTGTACGCCAAACAATTGCAGTACAGCAAAACCCACCACCGGCACCCCGATGAGGCCCAGCAGCACCGCAATCGGCAGCACCAGCACCAGTTGTGCGCTGAGCAACAACATGAACCCGCCCACCAGCAAATAAACCCGGAACCGGTAGATCGACGCGACGGCGGCATGCGCGCCCTGGCGCATCGCTTGGGCGCAATTGGTAATCAAAGTGGGCAGAATCAGTCCGGCCAAGGCAAGCTCGGGTGTGGTCACGCCTGACAACAGCGACACCATAACCATCGGCATGGCAAAGCCCACGATGCCTTTGACCAAGCCCGCCAGCATGGCAATCACGACGCAAATCGCCCATATGTAGGCAGGAAAAAGGGAAAGAAGCGTGTCCACAGGCCAGCCCTTACATCGCCCGGCGCCGCACTGCAAAAGTTCGATGCGCAACAAACGATCAACTTGGCGCAGTTAAACGAATAATTGTTGCGCTGCACCTGCAACATAGATAGACGAGACCAACCCGCATTTGCGCGCTTAAAACAGGGAACCGAAAATGGCACATGATGGACAGGACCTTGCGGGTGTAACGCCCGTTTTGCTCGACGACCTTTTGGATCTGACCAAAGCCGCAGTTGCACCTGCCGAAGAGGTGCTCGATATCGCGCGCACGCGAGTCAAAGCAATGGTGAGTGCCGAGGGCCGCGTGTCGTCGCGGTTGATCGAACAGCACCAAACGGCGGCTCACGGGCTGGCATGGTTGGCCACTTACGTCGAATCCCTACGGCAAATGCAAAACTGGGCCGAAGCGCTGGACGCACAGTCCAAATTTGGCGAGGTCGAGGCGCTGATCCATCAAATCGCGTTTGGTGAATACCTCTGGCAGATCTACGGCGGCCTGCAGATGAACCAGGGCGAAATGCTGCGCCTGCAGGACATGGGCCTGGACCAGGACGACATGCGTGCGCTCATGGCACCAGCGGTGATGTCCCTCACCCAGTCCGGCAATACGCAAGCCGCGCGCATGCGTCTCGTCGCTTTGATGCAAGAGCGCAGCGCCGAGATCACAGTGGGCGCATCCGGCCTCGATGACGAGCTTGAAATGATCCGCGAGCAATTCCGCCGCTACGCCATCGACAAGGTGGAACCCTATGCCCACGACTGGCATCTCAAGGATGAGCTGATCCCGATGGAAGTCATCGAGGAACTCGCCGAAATGGGTGTCTTTGGTCTGACCATCCCCGAAGAATATGGCGGTTTCGGGTTGTCCAAAGCGTCGATGTGCGTCGTCTCCGAAGAGCTGAGCCGCGGTTATATCGGCGTCGGCAGCCTAGGCACCCGCTCTGAAATTGCGGCCGAACTGATTATCGCTGGCGGCACCGAAGAGCAAAAGCAAAAGTGGCTGCCGCGGCTGGCCAGTGCTGAGACACTGCCGACCGCTGTTTTTACTGAACCCAATACGGGTTCAGACCTCGGCGCGTTGCGCACTCGCGCGGTCAAGGACGAAAACGGCGACTACAAAATCACCGGCAACAAGACATGGATCACCCATGCCACCCGGACCCAAGTGATGACCCTGCTGGCGCGCACCGACTCGGACACAAGCGATTACAAAGGCTTGTCGATGTTTCTGGCGGAAAAGACGCCCGGCACTGACGAACACCCCTTCCCAACCGAGGGCATGACCGGCGGCGAGATCGAAGTTCTCGGCTATCGCGGCATGAAGGAATACGAGCTTGGCTTTGATAATTTCCACGTCAAAGGCGAAAATCTGCTCGGCGGCGAAGAAGGCAAGGGTTTCAAGCAGTTGATGGAAACATTTGAGAGCGCGCGCATCCAAACTGCGGCGCGTGCAGTTGGCGTGGCGCAATCGGCTTTGGACATCTCGATGCAGTACGCGCAGGACCGCAAGCAGTTCGGCAAGTCGTTGATAGAATTCCCGCGCGTCGCCTCGAAACTGGCGATGATGGCGGTTGAAATCATGGTGGCGCGGCAGCTGACATACTTCTCCGCCTTTGAAAAAGATGACGGTCGCCGCTGCGATGTCGAGGCTGGGATGGCCAAGCTGCTTGGCGCCCGCGTGGCGTGGGCCGCTGCAGACAACGGGTTGCAAATTCATGGCGGCAACGGCTTTGCCCTCGAATACAAGATTTCACGTGTGCTCTGCGATGCGCGCATCCTGAACATTTTTGAGGGCGCGGCGGAAATTCAGGCACAGGTGATTGCCCGTCGTTTGCTCGGCTAACTCCGGACGCATTTCAAACGCGTGTCCGGCGGCGCAGAGCCTGCGCCGCTGTTTTCGCTGACATGTTTGTACCTGCCAAAAAATGCGGCGCTCTGATGTGCGGGAATACGCGCATTTGCGCCTGCGCACCCGCTTTCCCTTGAAACGGGAGATACGTGGTCGTATCGCGTGGGTATGGCACGTGCTCAACTGTCCCCTGCCGCATGGATCGACGCTGGCCTCGAACGGCTTTCTGCCGAAGGCCCCGCAGCATTGCGCGCAGAGCCGCTCTCCCGCCACTTGAAGACGTCCAAAGGATCTTTTTATTGGCATTTCAAAGACGTGCCCGCGTTTCAGATGGCCGTGCTCGACCGCTGGCAGACCGAAGCGATGAATGCACTGGCGACGGATGCAGCAACCTCCGGGTCATCAACTGACCAATTGATACGCTTTGCCCAAACCGTTCAATCTGACGCCACCGGTCCTGCGCTGCGCGCTTGGGCACAAACCGACACATCGGTTGCGGACGCGCTGAAAAAGGTCGATCAGGCCCGCATCGACCGGCTGCAAGAGCTTCTGCGCGCTATCGGCTTGCGGAACGAAGACTTTGCCAGAGCCGCCTTTGGCACACTGGTCGGGCTACAGCAAACGCATATTGATGACGGCGACGCGCTGGTGGCCTATGGTGCCTTGATCGACGTGATCATCGCCAGCACCTGACGCAAGGCTGTAACCCCCGTTCAGGAATAACAAGCACCCCGACCATCGGCTTTCTTCATCGCGGACACCGTCGCCATTTCCTCTCCGCCTGGTACAGCGCCAACGACACGCGTCGAACAGGAGATCG
>JBCCLL010000042.1:0-27444 GCA_039026855.1 Pseudomonadota bacterium
GCTGGCCAAGCTTGAGATCACCGCTGTCCTGCAAGAGTTAAGCGCAAGGCTCATCGGTCTTGAACAGACCTCTTCGCCCTCCTGGACCCGCTCGAATTTCATCTGTGGCGTCAAGTCCCTGACAATACGACCAAAACTGAGGTAGCCCCGATGCGCACCCGTCCCCTGTTCTGTGACCTGCTGAACTTACCGCGCGGCAAATACGTGCCGCAATCTGGCTCGGCGGGCGGGCGGATCGGCTTTGCCCGCGGTGTCTTTGGCACCACCTATGACCGTGATCTGATCCCGGTGCCGGGTGCGGGGGTTATGGATGGGATCCCGGATGTGGATCTGATCCTCGACAGCACGAGGCCGGATTGGCAGCCCGACTGCGAGATCGCGCTGGGCATGCTGCACGCCGACGGCGCGCCGTTTCCGCTCTGCGCCCGCGGGCGCTTGCAGGCCGCCATTGACGCGTGGCGCGCGCGCGGCCTGTCACCCATGGTTGGGCTTGAAATGGAGGCCTATGTTTTTGCCCAAGGGGCCGACGGCGTCTGGGCGCCCTATGACACGCCCGGCGCATTTGTCTATGGCACAGGTCCGCAGAACGATCCGGCGGGTCTGATGGACGCGCTTTGGCGTGCGGCCGACGGTGCCGACCTGCCCGTGGAATCGATGAATGGCGAATATGACAGCGCGCAGTTCGAGCTGACGCTGCAGTTTCGCGACGCGCTGACCGCCTGCGATAACGCGTTTCTTTTCAAAGCGATGGCGCGCGAGGTGGCGGCCGGCATGGGTCTTATCCTGACCTTCCTGCCCAAGCCGATCCCCGAACGCGGCGGCTCAGGCTTGCACGTCAATTTCAGCTTTGAAGACGAACAGGGCGCCAACGTGATCGCGCCGACCGGCACCCTGTCGGACGTGGCCAAAGGCGCAGTGGCCGGCCTCATCCACCACCACGAAGGGTTGGCTGGGCTGCTGGCTACAACCGTCAACAGCTACGACCGGCTGGCGCCCGCGTCGATGGCCGGGTATTGGGCCAACTGGGCCGAGGATCACCGGCTGGTCACCACGCGATCATCGGTCGCTTCGCCGAAATCCGCACGGCTGGAACATCGCATGGCGGATTGCGCGACCAATCCCTATCTGGCAGTCGCGGCTGTTTTGCAGGCCGCACTTTTGGGTGTCACGCAGGGCTATGACCTGCCCGCAGCAGAGGATCTGGACGGTCTCGAACACACCCGCGCCACGTGGCATGTGCCGTCGGCTTTGGACAAGGCGCTGGATGCTTTGGACGCGGACAAACGTCTGCGTATGGCGATAGGAGAAGAGATCTGCGATGCGCTGATCTTTCTCAAACAGGACGAGTGGAAGCGGCTCAAGGACAAGTCGGTGGATGCAGTGCGGGACTATTATCTGCCGTTCATCTGAGCGGGGGTTAACGCAGCGTACGGTGCCTCTTGCGAGCCCTTTTGTTCAAAATCAACGCCAAAACGTACAAAACGCGGCCCCAGAAACCAGCCAAAACCGGGCCATTTCCGCGTTTTGATGAAAATGGCCCCTGTTTTGTACAAAACGCCGCTAATCCCGCGTTAACGGACGCTTCACACTCCCGCGCCCGTTAACCTTTACACACCACCATCAACGCTTCCTTAACCCATCGCTTCATCTTGCCCAAAAAACTCCCCCCGGAGGGCCGATCCGCCAAACGCGCCCAACGCGAGGTCACGACACCCCCGGCAGTCCCACCAGCGCGCGGCCCTCGTTGGTTTTCAGCGAAAAATCCATACCGCAGAATGCGTCGCCTTCGGGCCCGATGAGCACCGCGATGGCCTCGCCGACCCATTCCGGCGGGATGTGGGTGTCCCAGTCCAGCGTGCTGACCGGGTTGATGCCCGAGGCCTTGATCTCGCGCTGCATGTCGGTGGCGACGGTGCCGGGGGACAGGCCCATGACGCGCACGCCGGCGGCGCGCATCTCTTTGTCGGCGCAGCGAGTCAGCGACAGGACTGCGGCCTTGGTCGCGCAATAGTGGCTCCAGCCTTCGAGCGCGCCGGTGGCCGCACCGGATGAGATGTTGATGATCGTGCCCGATCCGCGCGCGGCCATTTGCGGCAGCACGGCGCGCAGGCCGTGGTAGACACCTTTGAGGTTCACGTCGACCACCGTGCTCCAGTCCGCGACATCGCTGTCCTCGATCCGGGCGATGGGGTCGATGAGGCCGGCATTGTTGACCAGCACGTCGACCTTTCCCGCCGCGGCAATCAGGGCCTCGACCTGGGCATAGTCGGCGACGTCGCAGGGCACGGCGAGGCCGCCGGTTTCCGCGGCCAGTGCGGTGAGCGCGTCAGCCGAACGCGCGGCAAGCACGACGCGGGCCCCGCGGGCGGCGAGCACGCGGGCAGTGGCGGCGCCGATGCCTTTGCTTGCGCCGGTGATGACGACGGTTTTGCCGGTGACGTGGTCCATGGGAGGCTCCTGATTGTTTGGGATGGTTGTGCCGAGTGGGGCGGCAAAGTGCAAATGATGCGCGCTCGTGTATGTCGTGCAGTAAGCGCAAGAAAGACTGACTTTTGCATCATATTCATGCAATAACAGCATTAATGGACACCGACACGCTCAGGACCCTGCAGGACGTGGCTCTGCAAGGCAGTTTTGCCGCTGTGGCGCGGGCGCGGGGTGTTGACCCATCGCAAGTGTCGCGCACGGTGGCGCAGGCGGAGGCGCAGTTGGGGTTCCGGCTGTTTCAACGCTCGACCCGGGCGGTGCATCTGACCGAGGCGGGGGCGCTCTATCTGGCGCGTATCGCACCGCTGCTCGAAGAGCTGGATCAGGCGCGGGAGGCTGCCCAGCAGGTTGTCACGCAGCCTGCAGGCCGGGTGCGGCTAGCGGCGTCGGTGGCGTTCGGGACTGAGGTGATCGTGCCGCTGCTGCCTGGCTTGCGCGCCGCCTTGCCGGAGATTTCGCTAGAGATGGTGCTGAGCGATGAGAATGCCGATCTGCTGGCGGGACGGATCGACATCGCCGTCCGCTTGGCGCCCGTGCCCAAGGGCGATCTGATCAGCGTGAAGCTGACGGAGACGTCCTATCGCGTGGTGGCGTCGCCTGCGTACCTCGCCCAGCACGGGCGACCCGCGGTGCCGCAGGACCTGTCAGCGCGCGAGGTTTTGCGCATGACCCTACCGGATCACCGGGCGCAGTGGCAGTTTCGGAACGGTGGTGTCGTCGAAGCGGTGCCGGTGTCCGGCCCGCTCTTGATGTCAAACGCACTGGCTTTGCGCGCATCGGCCTGTGCGGGGTTGGGAGCGGCGCTGCTGGCCGATTGGCTGGTGGCGGAGGATCTGGCTGCGGGGCGGCTGGTCGACCTGTTTCCCGGCCACGAGGTCGCTGCGTCGGGGTTCGCGACGGCGGCCTGGCTGCTCTATCCATCGCGGGCCTATCTGCCGCGCAAAGTACGGGTGGTGGTTGATTATTTGCGGGGGGCTTTGGGGTGAGTGCGTCGCTGAGCACGCGCCCTGCTGCGGTGTGGCGCTGCTGCTGCGCGTCCGGGTTTGACGTATTATTGCTGCGAGAGCGGGCTTAATTCAGAGCACTCCGCCTGACAGGCACTGTCAGGCCGCGCCGGTCCGCCCCCCCCGGGGCGGCGCGATTGCGCCACCCCGCGGACCAGCGCGTGCGCAGAGCTGATTAAGCAAGGTCGTCTGCCCATGGCGGATTCGCGCCTGAGCGGGACACGGTGATGGCGGCTGCGCGGGCGGCAAAGCTGAGCATTTGGGTCAGGGCGTCTTCGGTCAGCGTGGTGTGGCCTTGAGGTGTCAGCGCGCCCATGTCGCGCAACTGGTGCAGGATGCCAGCGTTGAAGGTGTCGCCTGCGCCGACAGTGTCGACTACGGTGACTTTTTGGGCGGCAACGCGGACTGTCGGGCCGTCTGCGACATGAGCCGTGGCGCCCGCGCTGCCTTCGGTCAGGAGCAAGAGTTTGGGGCCCATGGCGAGCACGGCCTGCGCCTTCGCCGCCAGATCGCCGTCAGGCAAGAGCCACGCGATATCCTCGTCCGACAGCTTCACAATGTCGGCGCGGCGCAGCAGGCCCATGAGGCGGGTGCGGTAGGCCGCCTGATCAGCGGCAAAGCCGGGGCGGATGTTTGGGTCGACCATCACCGGCAGATCGGCGGGGACATTGGCGGCCATAATGGCGAGGCTGTTGGCCACGGGCGGGTTGCAGAGCGAGATGCCACCGAAAAACAGCGCTTCGGTCCCGCTCGGGATGTCAGGCAGGTCGGCGGGTTGGATCGCGCTGGTGGCGGTGTTGTGGTCGTAAAAGCTGTAGGTGGCCTGGCCGTCCTTGAGATGCACAAATGCGAGCGTGGTGTTGCGATCGCTGCGCACGGCGTGGGCGGTATCTACCTGGCTGTCGCCGAGGTGAGCAGCGATGCGCGCGCCAAAAGGATCGGAGGAGAGGCCAGTGACCAGCCCCGTAGGCACGCCCATGCGTCCAAGGGCGGCGGCGGTGTTCAGCACCGCGCCGCCCACATGGGGGACAAAGGCACCGGTGGCGTTGGGGATCATGTCGATCAGCGCTTCGCCTGCGCACAGGATCATGTCGGGGCTCCCGTGAGGGTGATGTCTGCGGGCGCGCTGCGGGTTAGCACGGTGTCGATATTGGGCATGTCGTTGCTGTCGATCCAGGCGGCGGCGTCGGGTTTGCCGTGCTCGTGCCAGCGCCGGGTCAGCCGGTCGCGCAATGTGGCGCGGTCGGGTGTCAGCGCGATGGACAGCGACCAGTGAGCGCGCAGTGCGTCCCAAGGTGGGTCGTTCAGCATCAGGTAATTGCCTTCGACCACCACGGTGTCGCAGGTGGCGGGCACGCGGCCTGCGCCGGCGATGGCCAGTTCGCGGCTGCGGTCAAAGATCGGAAAGATCAGGTCGGCGGGCTCTTGCAGGGCGGCGATCAGACGGACAAAGCCATGCGCGTCGAAGGTGTGCGGTGCCCCTTTGCGACGCCATGTGCCGTCGGCGATCAGCAGCGCGTCGTCGAGGTGAAATCCGTCCATGGGCAGGGCCGTGGCGCCGTCGATGGCGCCGGCTAGCTGGGCGGCGAGCGTGCTTTTACCGCTGGCAGGCGGACCCGCGACGGCGATCAGACGGCGGGTCGGCGCGGGCGGCAGCGCGGTGATCCGCGCCACCAGCGCGTCAAAGTGCATGTCACGCCGCCATAGCGGGGGTGGCCGCACCCGTCATGTAGGCCACCGCGTCGGACATGGAGTGATCCGCCGGGTCGATCACGCAGAGCCGCTTGCCCAGCCGGTGCACGTGGATGCGGTCGGCGACCTCGAACACGTGGGGCATGTTGTGACTGATCAGGATGATCGGGATGCCGCGGCTTTTGACGTCTTGGATGAGGTCGAGGACGCGGCGGCTTTCCTTGACACCGAGGGCGGCGGTGGGTTCATCGAGGATGATCACCTTGGACCCGAAGGCGGCCGCGCGGGCCACTGCGACGCCCTGACGTTGACCGCCGGACAGGGTTTCGACAGCCTGGTTGATGTTCTGGATCGTCATGAGGCCCAGGTCTGATAGCTTTTCGCGGGCGATCTCTTCCATCTTCTTGCGGTCGAGCTTGTGAAAGACCTTGCCCATCAGTCCGGGTTTGCGCAGTTCGCGCCCCATGAACATGTTGTCGGCAATCGACAGGGCCGGGGACATGGCGAGGGTCTGGTAGACGGTTTCAATGCCTGCCTCGCGCGCGTCGATGGGCGAGCGGAAGTGCACCTCTTGCCCTTCGAGGAAGACCTGGCCCTGGTCGGGGATCACGGCGCCTGAGAGCGCCTTAATCAGTGAGGATTTGCCTGCACCGTTGTCCCCGATCAGCCCGAGGATTTCGCCCGGCATCAGTTCAAAGTCGCAATGGTCGAGGGCCGTGACCTTGCCGTAGCGTTTGACGAGGTCCTTGGCGTGCAAGATGGGCTGGGTCATGCCGACACCTTTCTGATCTCAGCGGCTTTGCCGCGAACCCGGCAGGCGTTGCTTGCAACGCTGAGAGGGCATTGGTCGATGCTGGTCATGCCGACACCTTTCTGATCCACTGATCAATTGCCACCGCCACGATGATGAGCATGCCGATCAGCATAAAGGTCCATTGCGGGTCGGCGCCTGCCATGCGCAGTCCCATCTCAAACACGCCCACGATCAGCGCGCCGAAGAACGCGCCGTAAATCGAGCCGCGCCCACCAAAAAGGGAGATGCCGCCGATCACCACCGCCGTGATGGACTGGATGTTGCCGATCACGCCTGTGGAGGCCGAGGGCGTCACCGCGGTAAAGCGCCCGATCATCACCCAGCCAGCCACGGCGCAGATCAGCCCCGACAGGATGTAGACGGACATCAGCGTCTTGTGCACGTCCACGCCTGCTAGTTCCGCCGCCTCCGGATCGTCGCCCACGGCATAGACGTGGCGGCCCCAAGCGGTCGAACGCAGTGCATAGGCGAGGCCCACGACAATCAGGATCATCAAGATCACGCCGAAGGTGAAGGTGGCCCCGCCGAGCGACACTTTGTTGCCCAGAAATAGCAGCGTCGGCGCATCCTCGCGCAACTGGCTGCCGCGCAGGGTTTCGTTGCGCGAGAAGAGGTAGGTGGAGGCAAGCACGATCTGCCACATGCCCAGCGTGACGATGAAGGGCGGGATTTTCACGCGGGAGACCAGAAAGCCGCTGAGCGCGCCGATGGCGGCGCCAAAGGTAAGCCCGATGATCAGGCTTGTTTCGGCCGGGAGGCCGTAGCGAAAGGTGAACTGGCCCATGATCACGGTGCAGAGCACGGCAACAGCGCCCACGGACAGGTCGATACCCGCGGTCAGGATCACCAGTGTTTGCGCGGCGGCCAGAACGCCCACGATCTGCACCTGTTGCAGGATCAGGGTCAGCGTGCTTGGCGAGAAAAACCGCTGGCCCAAAAGCATGCCAAAGAGCGCGATGGCAAAGACCAGGATGATCATCGGCACCAGGGCGGGGTTGACGTGCAGGGCGTGCTGCACCTTGCCCAGGATTCCCTTTTCTTCGTCCTCGAAATGGGCCACTTCGGTGTCTGCGCCGCTGACCACGCTTTCGTAGTTTTGTGTTTCCGACATCTGCTTGCCTCCCTGTCCGCACGGTACGACAGAATCACCTTTTTTCGTCGAAAAAAGGTGGGCGGGCTGCATGCAACAGCCCGCCCACATCGTTCGGGGTTAGCCCCAGCAGCGGTCGGTGCCTTCGGCGACCGAGATGCTGTCGACGCCGTCAACCGCGTTGTCGGTGACCAGGCCCACGCCCGTGTCGAGGAAATCCTTGCCCGGCGTGTTTGCGGGCAGGGTGCCGTCCTTGGCAAATTGTGCAATTGCCTCAACGCCAAGCGCCGCCATGAGCAGCGGGTACTGTTGCGAGGTGGCGCCGATCACGCCGTCCGCCACGTTTTGCACGCCCGGGCAGCCACCGTCGACGGACACGATCAGCACGTCGTCTTCACGCCCGATCGCTGAAAGCGCCTCATAGGCGCCTGCGGCGGCCGGTTCATTGATCGTGTAGACCACGTTGATGCCCGGATCTTGCGCCAAGCAGTTTTCCATCGCGGTGCGGCCGCCTTCTTCGTTGCCGGCGGTGACCTCGTTGCAGATGATGCGCGGGTCATCTTCGTCACCCCAGCGGGCGGGGTCCTTGATGTCCACACCAAAGCCCGTGAGGAAGCCCTGGTCGCGCAGCACGCCCACAGTGGGCTGGCTGATGGCGAGATCGAGCATCGCGATTTTGGCATCCGCGGCCGCGTCGCCCATGGTTGCGGCAGCCCATGCGCCGATCAGCTCACCGGCCAGGAAGTTGTCGGTGGCAAAGGTCGCATTGGCCGCGTCAATCGGCTCGAGCGGGGTGTCGAGGGCAATGACCAAAAGGCCCGCCTCGCGCGCCTGTTCCACTGATGGCACGATGGCGGCGGTGTCGGACGCGGTCAGCAGGATGCCCGATGCGCCGTTGGCAATGCAGGTCTCGATCGCGGCCACTTGCGCCTCGTTGTCGCCGTCAACCTGACCGGCATAGGCGTTGAGCGTGATGCCCAGCTCTTCGGCTTTGGCCTGCGCGCCTTCGCGCATCTTGACGAAAAACGGGTTGGTGTCCGTCTTGGTGATCAGGCAGGCAGAGGTGCCGTGCCCGTCGGCCATTGCGGCACCCGCCATCGCAGTAAGGGCACAGGTGGTGCCCAGCATAAGTTTTTTCATGGTATCCTCCCAATTGCTGACGCGCCGTAAAACAGGCCCCTCAGACTGACCCAAGGGAAGCGTGATTCCACCGCCCTGTCAATTAATAATTCAACTTGATTTATTAATAGGGGAACGTAGGCTGATGGCTGGGAGGACCCGGTATGACGCTGGATCACGTGCGCGACTTTTCCGGTGGCATCAACCAAAGCGGTGTGCGCGCCTTCAACGAACGTCTGCTGCTGTCGATCCTGCAGCGCAGTGATGGGCTGTCCTCAGGGGAGTTGGCGCGCCGCACCGGGCTGTCGCCGCAGACAACGTCGGTGATCTTGCGCAAGATGGCGCAGGACGGGCTGTTGCTGCGCGGTGCGCCGGTCAAGGGCAAGGTGGGCAAGCCATCGCAACCGTTCACGTTGAACCCCGACGGTGCGTTTGCCGCGGGGCTCAAGCTGGGGCGGAGGTCGGCCGATCTGGTGGTGCTGGATCTGGCGGGCCGGGTGCGCCGCCAGTTGCGCCAGACCTATGACGCGCCGCGCCCTGGCCCGGTGATGCAGTTCCTGCACGATGGATTTCGCGATTTGACCGGGGACATGGCGCCCGACATGCGCGCCCGCCTCGGCGGTCTGGGGATCGCCGCCCCATTTGAGTTGTGGAACTGGACCGAAGTGCTGGGCGCGGATGCCGATGACATGGCCGCCTGGAAAGAGACCGACATGGTCGCGGAGGTGTCGGATTTCACCGGTTTGCCGGTGCAGATGGTCAACGACGCCACCGCGGCCTGCCGGGCAGAGCACATTTTTGGCATCGGGCGGGCGTTTCGCGACTACGTCTATTTCTTTGTCGGCGCGCTGATTGGCGGCGGCGTGGTGCTCGATCACGCGGTCTTCGAAGGCAACCAGAAAAATGCCGGCGCATTTGGCTCACTGATGGTACCAGACCGCAGCGGCATGGCGCGCCCGCTGATTGATCTGGCGTCGATCCGGTCGCTCGAGATGCGGCTGGAAGCGGCCGGTGCGGCGCCGCGCCAGATCTGGGAGTGCAGCGATTGGGACCACCTTGAGGCGCATGTGGCGCCCTGGATCGAGGAAACCGCCGACGCGCTGGCTGCCGCAAGTGTCGCCGCAAGCGCCGTGATCGATTTCGAGGCGGTGGTGATTGACGGGGCGATGCCAGCGGCCATCCGTACCCGTATTGTCGACCGTGTGGCAGCGCTGTTGCCCGGCAAGGACATGCGCGGCCTCAACCGACCCGCCATCGCTGCGGGCCAGATCGGTGCTGGCGCCCGGGGGATCGGCGCCGCGGTGGGGCCGATCATCACCCAATTTCTGCTCGATCGCCCCGCGACAATGTTTGACCACCCCTGAGGACGACCCGTACGAAAAGACGAGGCCGCGCCTACGCGCCGCCTATTCCCTTCATCTTGCCAAGAAAACTCCCCCCGGAGGGTCGGGTCGCCACCCAGCCTCAGCGATAGTACAGCGACTGCCCATTGGCAAAAAGCTGCACCTTTTCCGGCACGGCGGTCACCTTGACCTTATGGCCGCGCAGATCCTTGTGGATGCCGGGCATCTTGGCCAGCACCGCGTCGCGGCCGTCTTCGGGGTGGAAATAGAGGATTGTGACCTCGCCTAGGGCTTCGGTGAAATCCACCGTCGCCTCGTAGATCGCGTCGCTTTCGGTGGCGGTGAAATCCTCGGGGCGCACGCCGACATTGACCTTGAGGCCCTTGTCCGCGTCAGTCGTGGGCACGGCCGATACCGCCGTCAGGCCCGAGGCCATGCGCACCGTCGTTTGCGCGCCGGTCTCGACAATTTCGCCGGGCATCAGGTTCATGGCGGGCGAGCCGATGAACTGGGCCACAAATTCGTTTTCGGGGCGTTCATAGAGTTCCAGTGGCGTGCCCACCTGCGCGATGCCCTTGTTGGCCAACACCACGATGCGGGAGGCGAGCGTCATCGCCTCGACCTGGTCGTGGGTGACGTAGATCATCGTGCTGTCGGGCATGGACTCTTTGAGTTGCGCGATTTCGATCCTGGTCGCCACGCGCAGTGCTGCGTCGAGGTTCGAGAGCGGTTCGTCAAAGAGGTACACTTTGGGGTCGCGCACAATCGACCGGCCGATGGCCACGCGCTGACGCTGGCCGCCCGACAGCGCCTTGGGCAGGCGGTCGAGATATTCGTCCAGTTGCAGGATGCGCGCGGCTTTGTTGACGGCCTCGTCAATCTCTTCGCGGCTCTTTTTGGCCAGCTGCAGCGCAAAGCTCATGTTGTCGCGCACGGTCATGTGCGGGTAGAGCGCGTAGGATTGGAACACCATTGCGATCCCGCGCTGCGCCGGGGGCACGTCATTTACCACGGTGCCATCAATTTCGAGCGTCCCGCCCGAAATTTTCTCCAGCCCCGCGATCATCCGCAACAGCGTGGACTTGCCACAGCCCGACGGGCCGACAAAGACAATCAGTTCGCCCTTTTCGATGTCGAGGTCGATGTTTTTGAGCACGTCCACCGTGCCGCCATAGGTCTTGGCCACATCGGTGAGTTTCAGGTCAGCCATTTGATTTCCTCCCCTGTCCCGGCGTCAGCTGCGCTGCGCCAGTGTCATTTGCCACGGCCCCAGCGTGACCGTGTCCCCGTTTGGTGCGACAGCGCCCAGATCCGCGCCGATCCCAGACCAAGTGCCCGCGGGCATGGTATGTGTCGCGGTGTCCTCGCCCATGTTGAAGGCGCAGTGGATCTCCTCCCCACCCAAGCTGCGGGTGAAATGCAGCACGTTGCCGGTGGCCTGCACCTTGTCATGCTCACCCTTGATCAGGGCGGCATGGCTGCGGCGCAGCGCCAGCGCACGGCGGTAGAAATGCAACAGCGCGTCAGGATCGTCCTCTTGGGCGGCGGCGGCCTGGCGCAGGTGTTCGGAGGCCACGGGCAGCCACGGGCGCCCGGCGCTGAACCCGCCGGACGTGTTTGACGCCTCCCACACCATGGGCGTGCGGCAGCCGTCGCGGCCCTTGAATTCGGGCCAGAACTCGATGCCGTAGGGATCCTGCAGGTCTTCATAGGCAACGTCGGCCTCGGCCAAGCCCAGCTCTTCGCCTTGGTAGAGGCACACCGAGCCGCGCAGGCACATCAGCACCGTGGTCAGGCAGCGTTGCGAGGCGGGCGACAGGTTCCAGCGACTGGTGTGCCGGATCACGTCGTGGTTGGAAAAGGCCCAGCAGGCCCAGCCGTCCGACACCTTGTCATCCACATCTGCCATCACCGCGGCAAAGCGGGCTGCGGTGGGTGTGTGCGCCGATAGAAATTCGAAGCTGTAGCACATGTGCACGCCGCGATCCCCGGCGGTGTACTGGCCCATGATCTCGAGCCCCATTTGCGCGTCGCCGACCTCGCCCACCGCGGTGGTGGCGCCGTAGTCGTCCAGCACCCCCCGGAACCGCGCGAGAAAGTCGAGGTTTTCGGGCTGGTTCTTGGAATAGAGGTGCAGCTGGTGGTTATAGGGGTTCACGCGCGGTGCGATGCTTTCATCGCGTTGGTCCTTGGGCAGGGCCGGGTTCGACCGTAGTTGTTTGTCGTGGACATAGAAGTTGATCGTATCAAGCCGGAAGCCATCGACCCCGCGTTCCAGCCAGAACCGGGTTACGTCCAGCAGCGCGTCCTGCACGGCGGTGTTGTGAAAGTTCAGATCCGGCTGCGAGGTCAGGAAGTTGTGCAAGTAGTATTGCTCGCGCCGGCTGTCCCATTGCCAGGCCGGGCCGCCAAAGATCGACAGCCAGTTATTGGGCGGCGTGCCGTCCTCGCGCGGGTCGGACCAGACATACCAGTCGGCCTTGGCGTTGTCGCGGTTGGCGCGGGATTCCGCAAACCAGGGATGCGCGTCCGACGTGTGCGACAGCACTAGGTCGATCATCACGCGCAGGCCCAGATTGTGCGCGGTGGCCACCAACTGATCGAAATCGGCGAGCGATCCAAACATCGGGTCGACGTCGCAATAGTTGCTGACGTCATAGCCAAAGTCCTTCATCGGCGAGGTAAAGAACGGCGAGATCCAGATCGCATCCACGCCCAGCGACGCCACATGCGGCAGGCGCTGGGTGATGCCCGGCAGATCGCCGATGCCATCGCCGTTGCTGTCCTGAAAGCTGCGCGGATAGATCTGGTAGATCACCGCGCCGCGCCACCAGTCCTTGTCACCGGCGCGCAGCACATCCGCGCCAATAGTCTTATGTTCAGTCATCACGAGGTCCTATTTCACTGACCCGGCCAGCAGGCCGCGGACGAGATAGCGTTGCATCGCAAAAAACACCGCCAGCGGCACTGCGATCGACACAAACGCGGCGGTGGCGAGGATTTCCCAGTTGCCGCCCCGTGTGCCCAGCAATTCGACGATCTGGTTGGTCATCACAGTGGTTTGTCCGGTGGCGTCGATTAGGAACACCTTGGCCACCAGCAGATCGTTCCAGGTCCACAGGAACTGGAAGATCGCAAAGGACGCCAAAGCGGGGAAC
The DNA here is from genome assembly GCA_039026855.1 of Pseudomonadota bacterium. Lineage (GTDB taxonomy): Bacteria > Pseudomonadota > Alphaproteobacteria > Rhodobacterales > Rhodobacteraceae > Tateyamaria. The sequence goes on from JBCCLL010000042.1 coordinate 12,708, forward strand.
GACAGCGGCAGGATGATCTTGGTGAAGATTTGGAAATCCGTCGCGCCGTCCACCTTGGCGTTTTCGATGATGTCGCGGGGCAAACCAACCATGTAATTTCGCAAGAGGTATATCGCAAGCGGAAGGCCAAAGCCGGTATGGGCGAGCCAGACGCCCAGATAGCCTTTGCCGATGCCGATCCCCAGATGCAGTTTCAATAGCGGGATCAGCGCCAGTTGCAGCGGCACCACCAGCAGGCCCACCACGCAGGCAATCAGCAGCGCGCGGCCCGGAAACTCCATCCACGCCAGCGCATAGGCGGCAAAAGCCGCGATCACGATGGGGATGATCGTGGCCGGGATGGTCACAGTGAGCGTGTTGAAAAACGCCTTGGCCATGTTGTCGGTATTGGTGCCCGACAGCAGGATGTTTTCATAGTTCTCCACCGTGAAATCCGGCGGCTGTTCCGAGGTGACAAAGGCGCGCTGCCCGCGGCCCGAAATCTGGTCGTCACTCCCGGACCAGACATAGTTGCCGTCGACATCCACGGTCAGTGTCTCGCCGTCACCCAGATCGGCGGTCTCGCCCGCGGTGTAGGCGTCGATGGCGCGGCTGGAGGTGCCCCAGGACGTCACGGCCCCCGGTGCGGCCTCGGCTTCAGTAAAGAAGTTGCCCTCAACCACGTAGAGCCCGTCGCGTTCGACGCGGTTGTCGTCGGGGTCGCCCACGCGGTAGCGCACCGATTGTTCGGACGGGAACAGCGATGCCCACCAGCCCGAGGATGAAATCTGGTCCCCGGTGCGGAAGGACGACACCAGCAGGCCCACGGTGGGGAAGATCCACAGCAGCACCAGGAACGCCACCGACAGGTGCACCGCCCAGGTCAGCGCGGACTGATCGCCCGCCTTGCTGCCCGACCGGGAAAACAGCCGCGCGAGACCTTGGCCAGCAACGCCCGGGTTTGTCGTTTGCTCAGCCATTACCGCATCTCCTTGCGTGCGTTGTGGATGTTCCAGATCAGGATCGGGGTCACCAGCAGCATGATCACCATGGCCGATGCCGATCCCACGCCCCAGTCATTGGCGCGGAACATCTTGTCGTACATGTAGTTGGCCAGAACCTGGGTCTCCCACTGGCCGTTGGTCATCGCGAACACGATGTCAAAGACCTTGAGCACCACCAGCGTGATCGTGGTCCAGACCACCACAATGGTGGACATGATCTGCGGAACCTTGATGCGGAAGAATATCTGGAATGGGTTGGCGCCATCGACGATGGCGGCCTCGACCGTTTCCTCGGGGATGCCGCGCAGGGCGGCGCTGAGGATCACCATGGCAAAGCCGGTCTGGATCCAGATCAGCACCACCATTAGGAAAAAGCTGTTGAAGAACGGCACCGTCAGCCATGTGACTGGCTGGCCATAGGGCAGGTCCGCCGTGGCAAGGTTCGCGGCTGACGCCAGCGATGTGTAAACGAGGTAGAGCGCGCCCACGCCGATGAGGATGCGTCCCAGCATCACGAAGAGGCCGCCGCCCGCGCCCCGCGTCAGCGGCCGCAGGATCAGCCAGCCGACATAGGCGACAATGCCCGCAAAGGCCAAGAGGATGATCACAGGCAGGATCTTGAGCATCAGGACCGAGCCCGCGCCGCCGTCAAACTGCATCCACACCGCGTTCAACACGCCGATCTGCGATTGATCCGCGGGCCGGGCGTCATAGACCAGCTTGAAGATCACCGACGCACCCACAAATGAAATGGCCATGGGCATGAAGATCAGCGATTTCGCAATCGACCCCCACGAGATGCGGTCGGTCAACTGCGCGGCGAGCAGGCCAAAGGCCGTGGACGCCGCAGGCACCACCACCAGCCACAGCATATTGTTACGCATCGCTTCCCAGAATTTCGGTTCCGAGAACATCTGTTGATAATTCGCCAGCCCGACAAAGGCGCCGCCCTGGTCACGGTCCGTCAGCGACAGGCGCAGCGTTTCGATCACCGGGTAGGCCAGGTAGAGCCCCAGTGCAAAGACCGCCGGAAAAACAAACAGCCACGGGCGCACCATGTTGGCGCGGTTGATGTTGCGTCCCGCCTCTGGCCCGCGGGCCGGAAACAGCACTTTGTCCAGGAACTGGTTGGACAGGTAAAAATATCCCAAACAGCCTCCGACACCGATCACGATGGTCAGCAGGCCCTGCAATGCGGGGTTCATGGCATTCTCCCTGAGGCTAGGGTCCGGTTTGCCCGGACACGCACCGCTGTGCGGTGATTGGATCCGCCCACGTATCGTCGCGGACGGATCGGTCTTTCAGAAGCGTTCGCTTACTTCAGCGCGTCCCAGCTGGCCTGGATCTCGCCGGTCACTGCGGCGGCGTCCTTGCCACCGGCATAGTCGACCATACCGGTCCAGAAGGTGCCAGCACCCACGCCGCCGGGCATCAGGTCCGACCCGTCAAAGCGGAATGTGGTCGCGCCCAACAGCACCTCACCCAGAGCGCGCAGCGTGTCGTCCTTGTAGGCGTCGAGGTTTACGCCGCTATGCGGTGTCAGGAAGCCCGTTTGCGCCATCATCACTTCGTGGCTCAGCGGCAGCTTGAAGAACTCCATCAGCTCGGACGTCGCATCCGATGCCGAGGTCACAGCCATCAGCGTGCCGCCGCCCAGAACAGGGTTGCCCAGGTCCTTGTCCGCGTATGAGGGGAAGTAGAAGAAGTCGGTGTCGACACCGAATTCCACATCCTCGGGGAAGAACGCGGGCACAAACGACGCCTGACGGTGCATATAGCACTGCGGCGGGCTGGAGAAGAGACCCTTGGGGCTGTCGCGGAAGTCGGTCGATGCCACCGCACCGGCGCCGCCTGCCACCTTGGCGTCGTCACGGGCAAACCAACCGAACTCCTCGATCGCGGCGATCACGCGCGGATCGTCAAAGGGGATCTCGTTGGTGGTCCACTGGTCATAGACGTCGGGCGACACGGTACGCAGCATCATGTCCTCGACCCAGTCGGTGGCGGGCCAGCCGGTGGCTGCACCGGACCCCAGACCGATGCACCACGGGGTGTCCCCGTCGGCCACGATCTGCTCGGTCAGGGCGCGCAGGTCTTCCATGGTCTCTGGGACCTCGTAGCCTGCATCCTCGAAGTTTTCCGGGTTGTACCAGACGAGGCTTTTGACGTTCACGTTGTAGAAAAAGCCGTACATCTGGTCGGCGCCGTTTTCGTCGGCATAAGTGCCCAGATCGACCCAGGACTGGCCCGCGGCGTAGTTGTCGCGCACCCAGTCGGCCATGTCACCGCCCAGCGGCGCCAGCTGACCCTTGGACGCCATCACAGCCGCCAGACCGGGCTGCGGGAACACGGCGATGTTGGGGGCAGAGCCTGCTTCGGCGTCGATTACGATCTGCTGCTCGAAGCTGTCGGAGCCGGTGTAGATCACGTCGGCGCCTGTGGCGGCCTCGAAATACGCCAGCGCGTTGTTAAAATAACCGTCTTCCGGTGTCAGCCAGGGGCCAAACACAGTGACGGTCTGGCCGGACAGGTCGGGCGCGCTGTCGGCCCAGGCCGAGTAGCTGTCCCAGCTGAACGGACCTTCGCCCGGGGCAAAGGTCAGGTGGCCATCGGCCAGCGCGCCAGTGGCAACGAGGCTGAGCGCCGCCGTGCTGGCAAGTAGTGTGTTTCTCATTGGTATTCCTCCCGTTTAATCTATCCCATGAGGCATGGCCTGTGCGCGCAACCTGGGCGTGATTCACCCTCAAAGCGCTTTGGAATGGCGCGAAAGTCACAAAATTCCGCACCCAAGTCAAACGATATTCCGCTTTTCTGCGGTTCCGGGGCTTTGCGGATTGCGTTTTCCGGGGTAGCGTTTGGCGGGGGTAAAAGCGCTTTGGACCGTCAAGAACCGGTCAAAGGCGTCAAAACAGGGGACTTTGACGTGAACCTCAAGGAACTGTCGACGCTGCTGGGCCTGAGCCAGACCACGGTGAGCCGGGCGCTGAACGGCTATCCCGAGGTCAGCGAAAAGACCCGCGCCAAGGTCATTGCCGCCGCGACAGCGCATAAATACAGCCCCAACTTGCGGGCCCAGGGCCTGGCCACCGGGCATGCGCGCTGTATCGGGCACGTGATTTCGGCCCGGCCCTCGGTCGAGACGGTGAACCCGATCTTTGGCGACTTTATGGCCGGCGCCGGTGAGGCTTATGCCCGCCACGGCTATGAGATGATGCTGACCCAAGTGCCCACCGATGCCGAAGCGGACACCTATCGCAACCTCAAGGCGCGCGGAGCGGTTGACGGCGTTGTTGTGCACGCACCGTCGATGAACGACCCGCGCCTGCCGGTGTTGCAAGAGATCGGCCTGCCTTTTGTGGTGCACGGGCGCGCCAGCGGCACCGCGCGGCCCTATGACTGGCTCGACGTCAACAATCGCCGAGCCTTCGAAGATGCGACGCAATATCTGCTGAACCTCGGGCACCGACGCATCGCGCTGATCAACGGGCACGAAGAGATGGATTTTGCCATGCGCCGCCGCGCGGGCTTTGCCGATGCCATGGCCGCCGCTGGGTTGGAGATCGACCCGTCGCTCACCGTGACCGGCGAGATGACCGAACAGCACGGGTTTGATCACGCCATGCGCATGCTGGCGCGTCCTGATCGGCCCACCGCATTCCTGGTGGCGTCGATCATTTCGGCGCTGGGCGTGCGCCGGGCACTGGATGCCAACGGGCTGCAGATGGGGCGCGAGGTCAGCGTGGTCACTTTTGACGATTGCCTGAGCTATCTGGGCAATGGCGGCGCGCAGCCGGTGTTCACGGCCATGCGGTCGTCGGTCCGGGCCGCTGGCGCGGCGCTGGCCGACATGCTGATCGATCGCATCCGCGACCCCGGCGCGCCACAAAAGACAACGCTCTGGGAGGCCGAGTTTGTCATCGGCGCCTCAACTGGTGCCGCGCGCCGTGCCAGCCAGGATCAGGCCATCCACTGACGCGGGTCGACGGCCTGACCGGTGCGGATGCTTTCCTGTGCTGCCAGTCCCATAGCCACCGCGGCCCAGCCATCGGCCAGTGACACCTCCGGTGCCGTGCGCGTGCCGCGCACCAGTTCGGCGAATTTCTGGTGCTGGTAGAATGTCGACCCGTTGTGATCGCCCGCATCCAGCAGGTCGGGATCAACTGGCACCTCGCGTTCCTGCGGGCCTTGCGGGCTGCGCGGGCTGACCACCAGCCGCGCAACCGGCGCGGGCCCCAGCGCCTCGGGCCAGAAGCGGCCAGGACCAGGCACAAAAGCTTCGATCTTGCCCGCCGGCCCGACGGCGGACAGCTCTTCCTGATAGCGGCTGCCTTCAGCGAACATGCACAGTTCGAGCATGGCGCGCGCGCCGGTCTCAAAGTCGACCAGCACATAGCCGCTGTCGAGGATGTCGGGCACCTCGCCCGCGTAGCTTTCGGTCATGTGGTTCACCGACTGCGCGCCCGACGCCATCACCCGCACCGGCTCGGCCCCCAGCGCCAGGCGCATGAGGTCAAAGAAATGGCAGCATTTCTCGACAAAGGTGCCGCCGGTATAGCGGTTGAACCGGTTCCAGTCGCCGACTTTTTCGAGGAAGGGAAAGCGGTGTTCGCGGATGCTGAGCTGGATCACGCCGCCGGTGGCTTGCGCGGCTTGATCGAGAAAGGCGGCGATCACCGGCATGTAGCGGTACTCCATCGCGACCCAGATCGGGCACGGGTAGCTGCGGGCAAATTCGGCCAGTGCAGCGGTCTGCGCGGGATCGGTGAAGAGCGGCTTTTCAACCAGCAGGGGCAGCGGACGGGTGCGCGCGATCTGCGTGATCTGATCGACGTGCAGGAAATTGGGGCTCGCGATGGCCAGGCAGTCGAGGCTGTCGTCGGCGAGCAGCGCATCCAGCGTGTCCATGGCCCGCGCTGTGGGTGTAACCGCCTGCGCCTGCGCGGCCATGTCGGCGTCTGGCTCGTAGAATGCGGCGACGCGGCAGCCGGGCAGCAAGGCGATGTTGCGCATGTGCTCTTGGCCCATCATGCCCGCGCCGATCAGGCCATAGCGTATCTCAGTTTCCATGGCGTGCCTCATTTCAGCCGTTGGACATAGACCGCGCGGGTTGGGTTGAACCAGGTGCGCGAAAACTCGATTGGGGCGGGGCGGTCGGCCCAGCTTAGCCGCTCGATATAGCCACAGGGCGCGGTTGGGGGCAGCCCAAAAATGTCTGGGCTCCAGCCGGGCGCCTCATCCAGGGAAACCCTGTCTTCGGCCCTTACAATCCACAGCCCCAGCGCCTTGGCATAGGTGGCATAAAGCGCGTCCGAGATATCGGCGGCGCGCAACGTGCCCGCGCCTGCATCCAGCCAGATCTCTTCCACCGCGATGGGCACGTCATTCAGTTGTCGTAGCCGCCGGATGCGGGTGCCGCGGTCACTGGTCCCAAACGCTGGCAGGTCGTTCGGTTTGGCCATCTGATCCACCGACAGCACCTGCGCACGCGGCAGCCCGCCGCCACCGGGCAGTTCCAGCCGGAACATGGCATAGACCGATCCTGTGTCGCCGCCCGCGCGCACATAGTTGCCCGAGCCTTGTACCCGTTCCACCAGCCCTTTGTCGGTCATCCGCGACAGCGCCTTGCGCAGTGTGCCCACGCTGACGCCTAGGTCGGACGCCATCTCACGCTCGGGCGCCAGCCGTTGGCCATCGACGAGTCGCCCGGCCACGATATCGCGGGTCAAAAGCTCGGCGATCTGCAGCCAGACGGGCAGAGAATTGGGGGCAGGAGGCATGGTGCTCGTTAAATTGATACACTATTGATTTACAGCAAAACCGGTGTTACGCAATACCAATTCGCTGTCCTCTTCCCACACGCTGTCCAAGGCCCGCCCATGACCATCGTTCCTGTCACGTCGCCCGATCTCGACGCCGCCGAAGTCGCGTGGTTTTCGGCGCTGTGCTCGGACGATTACCAGTTTCTAGGCGTGCCGGACGGCGCGCTGCGGTCCTCTTGGGCGCACTGTGCCGACATCGTGCGCGAGGCCGAGGCGCAAGGTTTTCGCAACATTCTGTGCCCGTCGTCGTACCAGGTGGGGCAGGACACGCTGAGCTTTGTGGCAGGCTGCGCGCCGATCACCGACCGGATCAACCTGCTGGCCGCCATCCGCTGTGGCGAGATGCAGCCCATTATGCTGGCCCGCACGCTGGCCACGCTGGACCACATGCTGGAAGGTCGGCTGACGGTGAACATCATCTCGTCCGATTTCCCGGGGGAAAAGGCCGACAGCGGCTACCGCTACCAGCGTTCGCGCGAGGTGGTGGAGATCCTGAAACAGGCCTGGACCCGCGACGAGATCAATTACGCGGGCGAGGTTTACAATTTCACCGGTCTCACCACCGACCCCGTGCGCCCTTATCAGACCGGCGGGCCGCTTTTGTACTTTGGCGGCTACTCGCCCCCCGCGCTGGACCTGTGCGGCCAGCATTGCGATGTGTATCTCATGTGGCCGGAGCCGACGGAAAACATCGCGCAGCGGATGCGTGACGTGCACGCGGTGGCCGAGAAATACGACCGCACGCTGGATTACGGGCTGCGGGTGCACATGATTGTGCGCGACACCGAGGCCGAGGCGCGCGAATACGCGGACTACATCGTCAGCAAGCTCGACGATGAATACGGCCAGCTGATCCGCGACCGGGCGCTGGACAGCACATCCCTTGGCGTCGCGCATCAGGCCAAGGCGCGCGAACTGGCAGACAAGTTTGGCTATGTCGAACCGGGCCTCTGGACCGGTGTGGGGCGCGCGCGTTCGGGTTGTGGTGCGGCGCTGGTGGGATCGACCGACCAAGTGCTGTCTAAGATCGAAGAGTATCAAAAGATGGGCATCCGCGCGTTTATCTTTTCGGGCTATCCGCATGTCGACGAGGCGCGGCATTTCGGCCAGCGCGTGCTGCCGCAGTTGAAAACCTGCTCTTTGCCCCATGTCTACGGTCGGGTGCCCGAGGCGGCGCCGCTGACTCCGCTGGCTGCAGGAGAGCGCCGCTGATGGAAGCAAACGAAACACCTGTCCCGGGCTTGAGCCGGGACCTCAACGGTGCGGCGGAGGCCCCGGGTCAGGCCCGGTGCGCGGATCGTCGGATGAAAAAGGATCGGTAATGGACCGCATCAAACTGACAAACAGCCTGGAGATGTCGCGCATAGTCTACGGCATGTGGCGGCTGGGCGATGATGCCGACACCTCGCCGGGCCATGTCGCGGCCAAAGTGGCGGCCTGCCTCGATCAGGGCATTACCACGATGGATCAGGCCGATATCTATGGCGGCTACACTGCCGAGGCGCTCTTTGGCGCGGCACTGCGTGCCGATCCGGGCCTGCGATCCAAGATCGAGATTGTCACCAAATGCGATATCGTGGCGCCGGTGGGTCGTCATGCGGCAGCACCGGTGAAATACTACGACACCAGCCGCGCGCACATCATGGCATCGGTGGATGCGTCGCTGACCGAGATGGGGATCGACCACATCGACCTGCTGCTGATCCACCGGCCTGATCCGCTGATGGATCACCACGAAACCGGGGCAGCGCTCGATGAACTGGTCGCTAGTGGCAAGGTCGGTGCTGTGGGCGTGTCAAATTTCCGCCCTTACGACGTCGACCTGCTTGAATCAGCGATGAAAAACACGCTGGTGACCAACCAGATTGAGATTTCGCTGAGCGAGATCAGCCCATTCTCCAATGGCGACATCGCGTTTCACCAGCGCCGCGGTGATCCGCTGATGGCGTGGTCTCCCTTGGGCGGTGGCGGCTTGATGATGACGGGCGGCGCGGCGCAAAGCGTCATGGACGAGATTGCCCAAGGCGCGGGCGTGGACCGTGCCGCAGTGGCCACGGCCTTTTTGCTGGCGCACCCGGCCAACATTATCCCGGTCATGGGCACCAACACAATCGAGCGCATCGCGCGCATCTTGGACGCGATGAAGCTGACAATCGACCGACCCACATGGTTCCGCCTCTATGAGGCGGCACTCGGACGCGAGGTGGCGTGATGCACATGGATACCCCCAAATTGCCTTTGACCTTTGCCCCAGATGCTGAAAACGGCCGCAAGCTACGCGACGCGTTTGGCAAGTTTGCTACCGGCATCACGTTGATCACTTGCGCGGGCACAGATGGGCCGATCACCATTGTCGCCAACAGTTTTTCGTCGGTATCGATCGATCCGGCGCTGGTGCTGTGGTGCCTTGATCACGCGTCGAACCGTTATGATCCCTTTGCCAACGCGCAGCACTACGCCATCCATGTGCTGCATGCGGGCCAAACCGACCTGTGCAATGCGGCCGCCAAGGACGCGCAGGCGCTAACTGCTGCTGATGTCAGCGTGAATTCGCACGGTGTGCCGTTGATCGAGGATTGCCTTGCCCGCTTTGAATGCCGCAGAGTGGCGGTGCACGTGGCCGGTGATCACGATATTATCGTGGGCGCAGTGGACCGCGTGCACATGCAAGACGGCGCGCCGCTGACGTTTTACGGTGGCAAGATCGGTGCGCTCAAGCCGTAAAGGCACCGTGCCGCAAAGGGCACGGAAAAGGCGGTGCCGCACGGGCGCCAAAAAAAGACGACCCTGATCAACAGGGGCCCGCCCACAGGGACAAGTGTGGGAGACGACGCCACGGCCGGGAAAACCGCCGGGCGCCCGGATAAGGGAGGAGCCCGCAAATGGGCCTGATACTGACGGTGCTCGCGCCGATCAGCTTGGTTAACGGCCTGTTGCTGAAGGTCGGGCGCGCGATTGGTATCGTGGCGATTGCCGCCATGGTCGTGGCGATCCTGATCCAGGTGGTTGCCCGCTACGTGTTCAATAACGCGCTGCCCTGGCCGGATGAGGCCGCCCGCTTTGCCATGTTGTGGATGACCGGCCTGATGGCCCCCACCGCGTTCCGCCGCGGCGGGTTCGTGGCACTCGACATGATCTCGGGCGTGCTTCCTCGCAGCCTTGCGGCGCTCCTCAGCCTGGTCTTGCTGCTGATCTCGATCACCATTCTGATCGTGGCCCTGCCCATTGGTTACTCCGAGGTGACGGGCTTTGGCGGCCGCTTTGCCACCGCGTCGCTGTACCTGCCCACCTTTGACGGCTGGTTCCGCGTGCCGCGCAGTTGGATGATGCTGTCACTGCTGGTTGGCGTGGTCCTGCTAACGCTGGTGAATGTCGAGTTGATCTTGCGCGAACTGGTCAAGATCGGCGGGCGGGGCGACGACCTGCCCGACCTCGACCTCGGGGACAAGATGGCGGGGGCGGAATGACATGCTGATTTGGTTCCTGCCGCTTTTCCTTCTGTTCCTGCTGATCGGCCTGCCGGTGTTCTTTGGCCTGCTCGCGGCCCCCGGCTTGCTCTTGTGGTTGAACGGGCAGGAGCGCGATATCACGCTGCTCTATCGCAATGTTTACAACGGCATGGACAGCTTTCCGCTGATGGCGATCCCGTTTTTCATGCTCGCGGGCGAGTTGATGAACAAGGGCGGGATCACCCTGCGCCTTGTCCAGTTTTCCCAGGCTCTGATGGGCCACCTGCGCGGCGGTCTGGCGCAGGTGAACGTGCTCAGCTCGATCCTGTTTGCGGGCCTGTCGGGCTCTGCCGTGGCCGACACCTCCGCGCTTGGCTCCATGCTGGTTCCAGCGATGGAGAAAGAGGGGTACACCCGCCGCTACGCCGCCGCGATCACCGCGGCCAGCTCCGTCATCGGCCCGATCATCCCACCCTCGGGCATCATGATCATCTATGCCTATGTCATGGGCGAAAGCGTGGCCGCGCTGTTCCTCGCAGGAATTGTGCCGGGCATCCTCGTGGGTGTGGGTCTTATGGTGATGATCCGCGTCACCGCCGACCGTTATGACCTGCCGGCCGCGCACAAGGTGACGTTTGAAGGGGTGGAGCTGAGCGCCTCCGAACGCTGGATCTCATGGGCGCTGGTGCGCCTGAACCTCGGCCTGCTGATCTACGTGTTGATCCCAATCGCGGCCTCGGGCGCGGTCAGCGTGGCCTTCTTCGCAGGCGCCGTCGTCGTGGCGCACGCACTGACGCTGGCGCTGCGCACCCAGGTCAGCGCCGAGTTTCGCACCATCTGCAAGCGCGCGATTGTGCCGCTGCAAACGCCGGTCCTGATCCTAGGCGGGATCCTCGGCGGCGTCTTCACCCCGACCGAAGCGGCCGCTGTGGCCGTGGGCTACGCTGTACTGGTCGCGTTTTTCGTGCTGCGCACCATGTCACTGCGCGACCTGCCCGAAGTGCTCAGCCGCGCGGGGCTAACCTCGGCCGTGGTTCTTCTGCTGGTGGGGGCTGCGCTTGCGTTCAAGACCGTGGTGTCGCTCAGCTACGCGCCGCAGATCCTCGCAGATTTCATACTGACCCTGTCGGAAAACCCGCTGATCCTGCTGTTCCTGATCAACCTGCTGTTGTTCATCGTCGGCATGTTCCTTGATGCAGGCCCCGCGATAATCATCCTGGGCCCGATCCTCGGGCCGATCTTCACCGATCTCGGCGTGGACCCGATCCACTTTGCAATCATCATGAGCGTCAACCTAACCGTGGGCCTTGCCACGCCGCCCATGGGGCTGGTGCTGTTTGTCGCCGCCGCGGTCAGTCGCGAAAAGGTCGAAACCATCGCCCGCGCCATCCTGCCGTTTCTCGCCATCGAGGTGATTGTGATCTTTCTCATCACCTATGTGCCCGCCCTTTCCATGACGATCCCCCGCCTGACGGGGTTCGCGAACTGACCAAAACGCAAAACAGGGAGAATGAAATGCTCAAAGGTCTCACGAAACTCGCAGCTGCGGCTGTGATCACCGTCGGGGGCGCCATGGCCGCCTATGCCGACGGGCACGCGATCACGCTGCGCGCCACCGCCAACTCGAACACCAATGATGAGGATTACGACGGCCTTGTGGTGTTCAAGAACTACGTTGAGGCGGCCTCAAACGGTGCCATCGGCGTGGAACTGTTTATTGGCACGCAGCTGTGTTCAAACGGCGCGGAATGCCTGCAGGGCGTGGCCGACGGGTCGATTGACATCTTCATTTCCACCTCGGGCGGCGCCTCGGGCATCTTCCCTTACGTGCAGGTGCTGGACCTGCCGTATCTGATGGCTGACGACCGCATCGCCGAACACGTGCTGTCGGGGGATTTCACCCGCAAGATGCGCGAGATGGCGCTGGAGGATTCCGGTGGCGCGATCCGTCTGATGACCATCGGCAACACCGGCGGCTGGCGCAATTTTGCCAACACCCAACGCCGCATCGCTGAACCCGGTGATATGGATGGGCTGAAAATCCGCACCGTGGTCGCTGACCTGCCGCAGGAACTGGTCCGCGCGCTGGGCGCGTCGCCCACCCCGATCCCGTGGCCCGAGCTGTTTACATCGTTCCAGACCGGCGTTGTCGAAGGCTCCAAAAACGGCATCACCGACATCATGGGTATGAAGTTCCCCGATGCGGGTCTGCAATACGTCACGCTGGACGGTCACGCCTACATGGGCGCGCTGTGGTGGATGAACAATGAAAAGTTCATGGGGATGGACGACGCGATGAAAACCGTGATCGTCGACGGCTTTTATGCGCTGCAGCAGGCCACCTTTGCCTCGCCCAAGCGCAAGTCGATCCAGGCCTATGAGGACTTTGTCGCCGGTGGCGGTGATCTCTATGTGCCGACACCCGAGCAAAAGGCGGCCTTCGCTGCCGCTGCGGCACCTGTGAATGACTGGTTCACCGCCAACGTGGCGCGCGGAGGTGAAATCCTCGAAGCGCTGCAAACCGCTGTCGCAGCCGCTGAGGCTGACATCAGCGCCGCGCGGGCCGCTGATCTGCAATAAAGGTGCGCCGTAAAGGCACACCCTACGCGCACAACAGGGCCGCCCCACGGGGGCGGTTCTTTTCTATTCGTCCGCTCATCCCTGATCGCGAACGGCGTTAGCCAATTGTGAAAACGCGTCGGCTCAGAAAACGGCGCAATTTGATCGATGTTTTTTCGGGCTGACCGATTGGCCACGCGTCGCAACACCGTGCGGTAGTTTTCGGACATTAGATCTCTTAACCGTCCAACAGGCGGCAACCGGTATCAAAATTAAGGGCGCGCTGCAGGTCCTTCGCCCGCGGTGAGACCTGTACAACTGCTTGCAAAATGCTCTGCGATATTGCCGCGCCAAGGTGTCGATGCCGCGCACCCAAAAGAAAGAGAATGTTGCGCTGAGTTGACATGATGTACGTAACTCAAATAGCATCCTGAGTGAGGGGCGCATAACGCGCCGCTCTCTGGGAGGATATCATGAGAAAGATCACATCCGTCGCGCTTGGCGCGACCATTGCTGGGTTTGCATCTGTTCCGACAACAGCTGCTGCCGAAGACCTGACGCTGTGCTGGGCCGCCTGGGACCCAGCCAATGCACTGGTTGAATTGTCAAAAGAATTTGAAGCGCAAAGCGGACACAGCATGAACTTTGAGTTTGTGCCGTGGCCAAACTTTGCGGACCGTATGCTGAACGAACTGAACTCGGGCGGTAAGCTGTGTGACCTATTGATCGGCGACAGCCAGTGGATTGGCGGCGGTGCCGAAAACGGGCACTATGTGAAGCTCAACGATTTCTTCGATGCGAATGATATCAGCATGGATGATTTCGCGCCGGCCACGGTTTACGCCTATTCGACATGGCCGAAAGGCACCCCGAATTACTATGCACTGCCAGCGATGGGCGACGCCAATGGCTGGTTCTACCGCGCCGACTGGTTTGCCGATCCCGAGATACAGGCGGCGTTCAAAGAAGCGACCGGCCGTGACCTGGCCGAGCCCAAATCGCAGAAAGAACTGCTGGAAACAGCGCAATTCTTCCAAGGTCGTGAGATTGACGGCAAAACGGTCTACGGCGCTGCGATCTTTACCGAACGCGGGTCTGAAGGCATCACCATGGGCGTGACCTCGGCGCTTTATCCGTGGGGCTTCAAATACGAAAACACCGCTGGCGCATATGACATGGAAGGCGCGGTGAACTCCCCCGAGGCGGTGGAAGCGTTGGAATTCTACAAGGAGTTCTACGAAACCGCGACGCCCCCGGGCTACACCAACTCGTACATGGGCGAGTCACTGGACGCGTTCAAATCTGGTCAGGTCGCAATGGCCATGAACTGGTTTGCGTTCTTCCCCGGTCTTTACGCCGATCCGAACACCGGCGGCGACAAGATCGACTTTTTCGTGAACCCGCCGCAGAACAACCCCGGCTCTACTCTGGGAGGCCAAGGTATCTCGGTCGTGGCCTATTCCGACAAGCAGGACGCGGCACTGGAATACATCAAGTGGTTCTCGGACCCGGATGTGCAGGCCAAGTGGTGGGAGCTGGGCGGCTATTCCGCGCATAACTCCGTGCTGAATGACCCAGGGTTCGTGGAAAGCCAGCCGTTTGCGGGTGACTTCCTCGATGCGATGGGCGGTGTGCAGGACTTCTGGCAGGAGCCAGCCTATGCCGAGTTGTTGCTTGCGATGCAAAAGCGCGTGCATGACTACGTAGTCGCCGATCAAGGCACCGCCAAAGAGGCGCTGGATCTTCTGATCGAGGATTGGACCGAAGTCTTCGAGGACGAAGGCAAACTCTAACGACCAAGTGTTGGGGCGGGGGGCACCCCCCGCCTTATCCCCCCTCTAAAGGTAAGGCGGACCGCGTCCGCCGGACCACCGGAAAGCTTCGTCTGATGTCGCTCTCTACAATCGACGCCGCCGCACGTGCGACC
>JBCCLL010000043.1:0-25966 GCA_039026855.1 Pseudomonadota bacterium
AGAACGCGCAGAGTTCGGTCATTGGGAATGCGATCTGATGATGTTCCGCAAAGAGCATGGGAAGGTGAACGTGACGTCCTTGGTCGAGCGCGTCAGCCGGTATGCCGTCGTCATGCGCAACGAGGATCGCCAATCCAAACCCATCATGGAGGCATTGATCCAAGGGTTGGCTCCCCTGCCTGCAGATGCGCGCCAGTCGATCACTTTCGACCGCGGGACCGAGTTCTCGGCCTGGCGGCATCTCAAGACCGGGATCGGCGCGGATGCGTGGTTCTGTGACCCACAAGCGCCGTATCAGAAAGGCACCGTCGAAAACACGAACAACAGGCTGCGGAAGTATCTGCCTCGCTCAACCGAACCGACGGCGCTGACAAATCGATATTTGAGGTCGATTTGCCACCGCCTCATTTCCACGCCGCGCAAGTGCTTGGGCTACCACACCCCGGCCGAGGTTTTTGAAAACAAGCTGATGGAAATCCAGAACCGACTGGAATAAAACGACATATCAGGAACTGCACTTCAACGTGAGTTCACACCGGGGCACATTCTAAACTGCGTTGCGACAAATTCCCTATCTTGCTGAAAAGCAAGGAGAACGGACATGGCCCACACAGAGCAGGATTTGCGTGAGAGACGCGCGATCGAAGACATGCTGAATGCAAAAGTGCCTGTAGACAAGATCGCAGCAGAGATCGGCAGGCATCGCTAGACCGTCTATCGCGAGATAAAACGGAACTATTTCTCCGACGAAGAGCTGCCGTACCTGAATGGATACTACGGGATGAATGCTCAAAAATATGCATCAGATAGACGCGCACGGCGGCGCAAACTGATCCGACTGGAGGATCTGCGTTCCTATGTCATCGCTCAATTGAAGATTGGCTGGACGCCGGAACAGATCGCGGGTCGTGTGGGATATGATGGCCAGCCTGTTCGGATCAGCCACGAAACGATCTACGCATATGTCAACAGTGCCGAAGGTCAATCTGAGCAACTGGCGCGCCATCTGCCCGGCCGAAGAAGGAAACAAAAGCCGCGCTATGCCAGACGCCCCAGAGGCCAGGTATTTCCGCCAGATCGGTCCATTCATCAACGTCCTGAGTACGTCAAGAACCGCATGACTTTTGGCGACTGGGAAGGTGATCTGATGATCTTCGAGCGGTCTCAAGGCACCATGAATGTCGCCTCATTGGTCGCACGGAAAACGAGCCTGTTCCGCAAAAACGATCAAAGCTCGACCCACTTCATCAACAAGCTGATGGACGTGATCCAGCCGCTACACCAAACGGTGCGCAAATCGATCACTTTCGACCGCGGCTTTGAGTTTCGTGCCTGGCGCAAGTTCCGGTCTGGCATCGGGACGGAAAAATGGTTCTTTAGTCCGCAACCACCTTGGCAGAAAGGACCGGTCGAGAACATGAACCAGCGTGCGCGGCGATATCTGTCACGAGATACGCAACTGGCGGCGCTTTCAAATTGCAACATCAAGGCGATTTGCGACCGCCTGAACGGCACGCCTACAACCTGCAACGGATGTAACACTCTACTGAAGTCTTCCCTGAAAAGATGACGGACAGGATATCACAACGCCCCTACCCCCGGCGCCAAAAGGCGTCGCAATTAAGAGATCACTGACGCTACAAAAGCCGCTTGCATGACCGCTAAGGCTCAATGGGTCGCATCAGGCCTTCTTGCGCCACGGACGCAACTAGGCGGCCTTGGCGATCGAAAATCATGCCGCGGTTAAATCCGCGGCCACCACCGGCCCAGGGACTGTCCATCGTGTAAAGGTGCCAGTCGCTGAATTCGGGACTGGCGTGAAACCACATCGCATGGTCGAGGCTTGCTGCCATAACCCGACCTGTGAACCAAGTTTGCCCGTGCGGGCGCAGTGCCGTGCCCAAAAGGTTGAGATCGGATGCATAGGCAAGCAGGCAGTGCTGCATTGCCGGGCCAAGACCGCGTGCGGCGGACATGCGAAACCACAGGTGGGCCAGGTCATCCATCGGCTCTGGCGCAAAGAAATCACGCGGAGCAACCTCGCGAATGTCGATGGGCCGCGGGCGCAGAAATTCTTCGTGGTACTTTGCTGGAATGCGATCCTTGACCGCTGCGCGTAGCGTTGGCCTATCTGCGAGGCCATCCGGGCCGTCGACATCCGGCATCGTGTGCTGGTGGTTCCAGCCTGTTTCGTCGGCGTGAAAGGATGCGGACATGTTTAGGATCTGCCGCCCCCGCTGCACGGCCACAACGCGCCGGGTGGTAAAACTGCCGCCGTCACGGGCCCGGTCCACCTGGTAGACCACTGGTACTTCTGGGTCGCCTGGGCGGATGAAATAGGCGTGCAGGCTATGGCAGAGGCGGCCCTCAACGGTGTTATACGCAGCGGCCAGCGCTTGGCCTATCACCTGGCCGCCGAAAATCCGGGTCGGTGTCTCGCCCCCTTCGCCGGTGCCGCGAAATAGATCGACCTCGAGCCTTTCGACCGCCAGAAGATCCAAGAGAGTTTGATGTGCATCAGTCATGACCACCGACTGTCACATCAGTGCGCCGTGCACCAGTGCCTTGAGTTCCGCGCGCGCGGGTGTGGCGGACGATGGGCTCAGTTGGGTGAACAAGACGGTCGATATGTCGTGCACACGGTCGATCCAGAAGAAGGTTGACGCCATGCCGCCCCAGCTGAAATCGCCGCGCGACGCGGGCACGCGGCTGCGCGCGGGGTCAATTACGACCGCGCCGCCGATGCCAAATCCCATGCCATCCATCGGCTGCTCGGCAAAGCTTGCCGGCCCCATACTGGCAATGTCGCCGGGCAGGTGATTGGCCATCATGAAATCTGCCGTAGACGGTGAGATGAGCCCCTGCCCGCGCAGACGCAGCGCCTCGGCAAAGGTCATGTAGTCATCAATGCTGCCCACCAAGCCGCCGCCGCCGCTGTAACAGGTGGTGTTGCGAAAGGGTGAGGTGTCCGGGTCATCCACGGCCCGCAGAACGCCGTTTTTTGGGGTTGCCCCCAAAGCCATCGCATCGCCCTCCAGCGGAGTATAAAGGGTGGCGCAGCGCGGCAGCATCGCCTCGGTGAGCGCAAAGCCGGTGTCCTCCATACCCAGCGGGAACAGCACGCGGTTGCGAAAGACCTCGTTGAGCGGCGCGTTTTCGACCACTTCGATGACCCGACCAATGACGTCGATGCCCACTGAATATTCCCAGCGTTCGCCCGGCGCGAATGCCAAGGGCAGTTGCGCCAACGCCTCGCATTGCGCGGCGAGTGAGGGTGCGTTTGGTTTGAACAGAAGGTCCGCCTGTTCCATTGCGTCTGGCAGGATACCAGGATTAAACGGATAGCTCAGGCCTGAACGGTGCGTCAGCAGGTGATGCAATGTCGGCACGGCGCAGGGCGCTGTGTGATCAATGGAGGTCGCCTCGGGGCGCAGGGCGCGGGCATCGCGGAATTCGGGTAAAAACCGTGACAGCGGCGCATCCAGGTGCAGACGCCCCTCTTCGACCAGCATCATGAGGATCAACGACGTGATCGGTTTGGTCATCGAATAAATGCGCGCGACCGTGTCACGTTCCCAGGGCTGCTTGCTGTCGAGATCTCGCAAACCTGCCTGGGCATAAAACACTTCGTTGCCGTGTTGCCGGATCAGCACCGACATCCCTGCAAAACGTCGGGTGTCCACTTGGCTCTGCGTCCAAGACGCGATCCGTTTGAGGCGGGCTGGGTCGAGCGTTAAAGCCATGGCGTTAGACTACGACGCTCACCCGCGATGCCAAGAGCTAACGCCAAAGGAAATCGAACCGATTTCCTGATTTTCCGGGTCGGAAAATCACGCCTAGAACCATCCCGTGTGCTTATTTTCGCGGGCCCGCAGCTTATATGGCCCGTGTTTCAAAGTTTCTTTTCCGGAGGCCATTACCCCGACCCGGTCCGCGTTCAACAGAGCCACAGCAAGTTCTGTAATATGCGCCATGTTCCTTTGCACAAAGCCAGCCAATCTTTGCACCCTTTTCAAACGTCGCCTTCGGTGGGTCCCTTCGGTCACCCCAAGCAAACCCGACGCAACGACTCGTGCGATGTTCCGCGCGGGAAAGCGCACGGATATTCGCGTCCGAAAGCATCTGTGGTGCCGGCAAGCGCTCTTAGACCAGTTGAGCAGAGGTAGCTGCGGTTAATAGCGTGACGCTGTCGCGTGATACATCAAGGCTTGGCAATCGTCCTGCGAACACCTGGTCAAACTCAACATGAGCTTCGCTTTCCTTATCACTGTTATATCAGGGTAAAGCGCGCAAGCCATTGCTTGCAAACAGCGGAACATAGGCGCCAAGCTGCATCGCCCGCTTTGGATTTGACGCGTTCCCATCGAGTGCACGGCGCAAGACGCCCTGAATGATTGCCGCCATCCGGAAAAAGCAGAACGCAACAAAGTAGCCAAAATTTGCAATTTCGCCAATGCCGCGCCGAGTGCAATAGGCCGCGATGAACGCCTCGTCTGATGGCAGGCCGCGGGCGGCACGCTCGATGCCAGCGAGCCCGCGGCCCTCTTTGCCCGGGGGCAATTGCCATTGCATGATGACGGATGCGAGATCGGCGTAGGGATGGCCCAGAGTGCTGAGTTCCCAGTCCAAAACCGCAACGCATTGCGGCGCACTGACTGCAAAAATCATGTTATCGATGCGGTAATCGCCGTGCACCAGCGTGCGCTGGCCGTCATCCTCGGGCAATTCTTCGGTCAGTCGCGCGATCAGGCGGTCCATGTCGGGCACAGGATCGGTTTCAGAGGCGCGGTACTGTTTGGTCCAGCGCGACACCTGGCGGGCAATGTAATGCCCAGGTGGTCCATAGTCACCGAGGCCAACCGAGTCCGTGTCGACTTGATGCAACGCTGCCAAGACGCGGTTCATGTCATCTATGACCTTGCCTCGTTCCGCCGCATCGAGGTCATCCAAGGTCGGCTCGTGGAAGTTGCGGCCCGGCACGTGGTCCATGACGTAGAAATCTGACCCGATGACCGAGACGTCCTGGCAGAGCAGATGCATGCGCGCGACCGGCACTTCGCTGTCAGCAAGCGCGCTTTGCACGCGAAACTCGCGATCCACCGCATGTGCTGATTTGAGAAGGTCTCCGGGCGGTTTACGACGCAACACATAATTGCTCGCTGCCGTTTCCAACAAAAAGGTCGGGTTTGACTGGCCGCCTTCAAATTTGGTTGCTGTAAACGGCGCCTCGAAACCTGGCAGCTTGTCCTTGAGATAGGCGCCAACCGCACGGGTATCGAGCGATTGTCCGGCGCTCACCATGCGTGCTGTGCCATCGCGTCCCGCGCGGCGTGATATTCGCGTCCGATCCGCGCCACCAAATCGGCTGTTGGCACAGTTTCACGCACTGCCCCGATCCCCTGCCCTGAACCCCAGATGGTTTTCCAGGCCTTGGGCTTGGAGGATCCGCTGCCAAAGTTCATCGACGTGGCGTCCGCCGACGGCAAGTTGTCTGGGTCCATGCCCGCCGCCTCGACCGAGCCACGCAGATAATTGCCCCAGACACCAGTAAAGAGCGACGAATAGACGATATCCTCGGCTCCGCTATCAACGATCATCTTTTTGTATGCGGCGTCAGCATTGGCTTCGTCGGTCGCAATGAACGGCGATCCGACATAGCCGAAATCTGCCCCCATCGCGCGCGCAGCCAGCAGCGATGGACCCGTGGCAATGGCGCCGGACAAGGCAACGGGGCCGTCAAACCAATCGCGGATCTCTTGGATCAGTGCCAAAGGCGATTGCTGCCCTGCGTGGCCGCCTGCACCCGCTGCAACGGCCACCAGGCCATCGGCACCTTTCTCGATCGCCTTGCGGGCGAAGGTGTTGTTGATAATGTCGTGCAAGACCACGCCACCGCAACTGTGCGCAGCCTCATTGACCTCGGGCCGCGCGCCCAACGATGTAATCCAAACCGGCACCTCGTGACGCACGCAAATATCGATGTCACGTTGCAACCGGGTGTTGGATCTGTGGACGATCTGGTTGACCGCAAAGGGTGCGGCCGGGCGATCTGGGTTTTCCTGATTGTGCCGGTCGAGTTCCTCGCGGATATGCGTCAACCATGTGTCGAGCAACGGCGGCTCGCCCTCCGCCTCACGCGCATTCAGCGCTGGAAACGACCCGATTATCCCCGCCTTGCACTGCGCGATGACCAGCGCGGGCACTGATATGATAAACAATGGCGCAGCGATCATGGGCAGGCGCATCTGTTGCAACGCGTTAGGCAGTTTGAGTTTATCGCGCATCGGTCCCTCTTCTCTGTTTCAAAAAATCCCCGCCGGAGGCTCCTCTACTGGCCACTCGCGCAGCGTCAGAGCACCTCGAACAGGCCTGCGGCTCCCATTCCGCCTCCGACACACATGGTGCAGAGGACGTAGCGCGCGCCGCGGCGCTTCCCTTCGATGAGCGCGTGGCCAACCATTCTCGCGCCCGACATGCCATAGGGATGACCGATGGAAATGGCACCGCCGTTGACGTTTAACAGCTCATCCGGGATGCCCAGCCGGTCGCGGCAATAAACCACTTGCACGGCAAATGCCTCGTTTAGCTCCCACAGACCGATGTCATCCATGCTCAGACCGTGCGTTTCCAACAGCTTGGGAACGGCAAAAACCGGCCCGATCCCCATTTCATCGGGTTCACAGCCGACAGCCGTTACGCCCATGTAGCGACCCAGCGGTGCAAGGCCCTTTTGCTCTGCCAGTTTTGCTTCCATCACAACGCAAGCGGAGGCGCCGTCCGACAATTGCGATGCATTGCCAGCGGTGATGTAGCGGCCCTTTTTGATGTGGATGCCGTCGCCCAGCACCGGTTGCAGGCCCGATAGCGCCGCGATCTCGGTGCCGGGTCGGTTGCCTTCGTCCTCGTTGAGCATGACCACCTGTTGGCTGACCTCGCCGGTTTCGGGATCTTTGACCAGCACCACCGATGGCATCGGCTCAATTTCGTCTGCAAATTTGCCGGCCTGTTGCGCCGCTGCGGTGCGCGCCTGCGACTGGACGGCGTATGCATCCTGTTCTTCCCGGCTAACACCGTAGCGCGCCGCAACCGTTTCGGCAGTCTCCAGCATTGCCATGTAGATCTCGGGTTTTTTGTCTTTGAGCATCGGATCGGCATGCGCGCGCATATCCTGGGTCTGCACCAGCGACACGCTTTCGACGCCGCCCGCGACCATTACGTTCACGCCGTCCAGCACCACCTGTTTGGCGGCAGTGGCGACGGCCATCATCCCACTGGCGCATTGCCGGTCAATGCTCATGCCCGCCGTGCTCACTGGCAGGCCGCCGCGGATGGCCGCCTGACGTGCGATGTTGCTGGCTTGGTGTCCCTGCTGCAGAGCAGCGCCTATAATGACGTCTTCGACCTCTGCCGGATCAAGTTTCGCACGATCCACAGCGTGAGCAATGACGTGGGCGGCCATGGTTTGCGGCGGTGTCGCCTGAAACGCGCCGCGATAGGCTTTGCCGATTGGGGTGCGAACGGTGGAAACGATGACGGCGTCGCGCATGAGTGTCTATCCTAGTTTGATCAAGCAAGACTGGGGGGCCAGCCCCCCCGACCCCCCGAGGTATTTCTGGCCAGAAGAAGCAGTAAAGCCGTGGGCGTCAACCTTCGAGCGCGGCGCGGAACAGGTTTGGGCCGCTCATCACCTGGATGCCGCCGGACACCGGCAGGATCGCCCCGGTGAGATAGGCCCCGCCCTGCCCGCATAGAAACTGCATGCACCCAGCGATGTCTTCGGCCCGCCCGACCCGGCCCAGCGGCACGTCAGCGCCAACTTTGGCGCGCATGTCTTCGTCGGCCGTCGCAAAGGCTGTCATTTTGCTCACAAACGGGCCCGGCGCGAGCGCGTTTACGGTGATGTGGTGGCTGGCAAGCTCTTTGGCCATAATCTCTGTCAAATGGTGCAGCGCCGCCTTGGACGCTGCGTAGCTGTAGGCGCCGTCACCCAGCGGCATGTGGCCCATGACCGAACCGACATTGATCACCCGGCTTGGGTCTTCCGGTGTGGCTGTGGCGATGAGCGTGGGCAAAACCGTTTGGGTCAGATGAAACGCCGCGGTGACGTTCAGTGTCATCACCTTGTCCCAGGCGTCATAGGGAAATTGCCCCATCGGTGCGCCCCACGAAACGCCGGAATTGTTCATCAAGATGTGCAGTCTGTCAGTGCGGCCCCCAATTTCCGACACAAGCGCATCAATGCCGGCTTCGGTTGACAAGTCCGCTGCAAACCCCGCGGCACTGCCTGGTGCATCCAGGCTGTTCAGCGCAGTCGCAGATTCTTCGCAAGCGGCCCCTTTGCGGCTGGCGATCAGAACATGCGCCCCCGCCATAACCAAGCCTGTGGCGGCCATGTGCCCGATCCCAGTGGCGCCGCCGGTAATCAAGGCTACCTTGCCCTGCAATGAAAACAATGTGTTGGGGTCCATACTTTCCTCCTGGCAGCCAAGCCTGCCGTCACGTCCATGTCGTGCACGCCTTTACACCATGCATGGCCCGGGCGCAGGATGCACGCATGCGGTGCGGTGTCGTTGCGTCATGTCGCGCGGCACCGCCAACCAACCCATGGAGATCCGCAATGGCCGAGCGTCAGATCGTTGTCAAAAGCTTGCCGTCAGGTGCCTTGACCCCGGATCATTTCGAATCGCGCACGGTGGCGCAGCCGGTGCCTGGTGAGGGTGAAGCGCTCTTGCGTGTGATCCTAATGAGCATCGACGCGGCCAATCGCAGTTGGTTGCAGGGCGCCACCTATCGCGATGCTGTCCGGCCCGGCGATCCTATGCCGACATATGCCATCTGCGAGGTCATGCAGAGCCACTCGCCGCGTCTGAACGTTGGAGACATCGTTGCAGCCGAAGCGACATGGTCCGACCACGTAGTCTGCGCCGCGCACAAGGTGATGCCGCTGCCGCGTGTTTCGAAGCTGAGCCATTTGCTCAGCGTGTACGGCATTGCGGGCAAGACGGCGTTTCACGGTCTTCTGCAGATCGGTCAGCCGCTTGCAGGTGAAACCATCGTTGTGTCCGCAGCGGCAGGATCGGTTGGCGGATGTGTCGGGCAGATTGGCAAAGCGCTTGGCTGCCGCGTGGTTGGGATCGCGGGCGGGCCAGCAAAATGTGCCTATGCGACAGAAGACTTGGGCTTTGACCACTGCGTGGATTATCGCGCCGGCGGCATGTTCAAGGCATTGCGCGCCGCCTGCCCTGATGGGATCGACGTCTATTTCGACAATGTCGGCGGCGAGATATTGGAACTGGTGCTGGGACAAATGAACGAACGTGGACGCGTGGTCTGCTGCGGAGCGATAAGCCAATATAACACGGATGCGCCGACCGGGCCGCGCAATTTGCCGGGCATCGTGGTGGTCAAACGGCTGCGCATGGAAGGGTTTATCGTCATGGACTTTGCACGCGACGATGCCAAGGCGCTGCGCGCGCTGCAGGCATGGGTCGCATCCGGGCAGATCAAGGTGACCGAGGATATCATCGAGGGCCTCGAAAACGCGCCGTCCGCTTTGATTGGGCTTTTGGCAGGGGACAATACCGGCAAACGCATGGTGCGTGTTGGTCCCGACCCATGAGCGTACGGGATGCCGCCGTAGAGGCTCTGACACAGCAGATTGGCACGTGTTTTGGCCCATCGCGCTGGATCGAGGTCGATCAAGAGATGATTTCGCGCTTTGGCGCGGTCACGCATGACACACAGTTTATCCACATGGACCCAGACCGCGCCGCCGGTACCGCACTGGGCGGGACGGTTGCACATGGCTTTCTGACACTCAGTCTGGCCAGTCGCATGGCCTATGACTGCTTTGACGAGCTGCCGGGTCAAACAATGGGGGTCAACTACGGTATGGATCGGCTGCGTTTTGTGACCCCAGTACGGCCGGGTCAAAGAGTGCGCGGGCGCTTTGTTTTGTCAGCCGTGTCCCCCCGCGGCGAAAATGCAATGCTGCGCACCACGGCGCTGACCATCGAGATTGACGGGGCGGAAAAACCCGCATTGGTCGCCGATTGGTTGGGGTTGATCGTGTTCTGAGGCATCCCGTGCCACAGGTAACAGCGCATTTTGGCGCGCGCAGTCAAAAGCCTTTGCACATGCCGCGCCGCGCCGATACCAGTTGGACGACCAAGGACGTACCACCATGCCCTCCATTCTTGTGCTGAACGGACCCAACCTGAATTTACTGGGACAACGCGAACCCGGGATCTACGGCCATACCACACTGGCACAGATCGAAGAGGCGGCTATTGCACACGGGGCCGCGCTTGGCGCCGATGTCACCTGCCTGCAATCCAATCATGAGGGGGCATTGGTCGATGCGATCCACGCCGCGATAGGCACCCATGATGGCATCGTCCTGAACGCGGGCGCCTACACGCACAGCTCCATCGCGCTGCGCGACGCGATTAGCGCCACAAAGCTGCCCGTGGTGGAACTGCACCTATCCAACATCCACGCCCGCGAGAGCTTTCGGCATCGTTCGATGATTGCGCCGGTGGCGGTTGGTATGATTTGCGGCTTTGGCGCTGCGGGGTATACTCTGGCCATCGATGCTCTTTTGCATCATTTGGGGCAGCACCAATGAAAAGCTATTTGCACCGTCTGGCGAACTACCAGTCCGTTCAGGATTTATGGGAAGCGCACACAGACAAAATGGCAGAATACGGGTTTGATCGGCTGATTTACGGGTTTACCCACTACCGCTCTGGTGTCTCTCTCGGCGATCCCGAAGATTTTGTCATCCTGACCAACCATGATCAGGATTACATGAACGTCTTCATTGGCGAGCAGCACTATGCCCATGCCCCGATGGTCAATTGGGCGCTGCAGAATGAAGGCGCGTGCAGTTGGAAAATCCTCGATGACATGCGCGACAGCGACTTGTTGACAGATGCAGGGCAACGCGTGCTTGCCTTCAACGCGACCATGGGGGTGACAGCAGGCTATACCATCAGCTTCAAATCGATTTCTGCCCGTTCAAAAGGCGCCATCGCGTTAACGGCCAAGGAAGGCGTAAGCCAAAATGATATCGATGCTGTCTGGGATGAGCACGGCTCGGACATCCAACTCATGAACAACATCGCACATCTCAAAATCCTCACGCTGCCCTATGTGTCCCCCAAACGCGTGCTGACGCGTCGTCAGCGCGAGGCGCTGCAATGGGTGGGCGATGGCAAAACAATGCAGGACATTGCTTTGCTGATGGGGCTGACCTCGGCAACAGTGGAAAAACACCTGCGCCTCGCCCGCGAAGCCTTGGCGGTTGAAACCACCGCGCAGGCCGTTTTGAAGGCCGCATTTGCGAATCAAATGTTCATCCTCGAAGCCTAAGCGCGCCTGATACCGCTTGGGTAAGGAATCCCGGACTGTTCAAAAAAGCCCGCATGCGCGACCTTACCCATGTTCCGTGAGTGGTGGCTTTAGCCAGGGAACATGAGGGGCGCGATCTGGTGCATATGACCAGTTGATCCGGTCCTCGCAATTTCGGGTTTATCCCGAACCGGTCCGTTTGTTTATTGTTCCGCAGGCGGGCCGGATCCAGCGTCCGCCTGTCTCATCCCCGTGGCAATGGACGCAATTTTGTGGCGGGATCGCGACCCCAAACGCGATCCCGCCATTTACATTTCCAACCGATCCGCAAGGCGGTCAGTGGCATCCCGGATGGCGTGGCGCATGTCATCATCGAGTGCGGAATGGACCTTGCCAGCTAGAATTTGCAAATGCGCTGCGGGCCAGGCTTGCGCCAATTCCCAAGGAGCGCGCAGTGGTGCGGACGGATCAAAACGGCTGTGGATCATGTGACACGGGATGTGCGCGATCCGGTTGATCCGCTTCAAGATCGCGTCCGGTTCCAACCAGGCCGCGTGAGCAAAGAAATGCGTGACGATCCGCGCAAAACACAAACGAAACCCAGGATCCGAGTAACGTGAGGCTGGGTCACGGATCTCTCCACCAAATATGCCGGCTTCCCACGTGCACCAGGCATCGGCCGCCGCTTGGGCGCGCGCGGGATCACGCAGCCGCGCTGCATAGGCCGCCATCCGCTGCGTCGCGGCCTCGGGCGCATCCGAGGCTTCTGGCACGTGGCGGCAAAAATCGGTGTAGGCTTCGGGGAAAAGATTACCGACATCGCCATAGAGCCATCGCAGATCGCGAGGACTGGTCGTGGCTACACCCGCCAAGACCATGCCAGCAACGCGGTCGGGGTGCGCTTGCGCATAGGCCATCGCCAGGGTGGACCCCCATGAGCCGCCAAACAGCACCCAAGCCTCGACATTCAAATGCTGTCGCAGGGCTTCGATATCGGCAATGAGATGCGCGGTGCTGTTGTTTTCGAGCGCGTCCACGGTGTCACCGGCCCGTGGCCTGCTGCGCCCGCACCCGCGTTGGTCCATCAAGGTCACCGCATAGCGCGTAGTATCAAACAGTGCCCAGTGCCCCGGATGGCACCCAGATCCGGGTCCGCCATGCAAGACCAGCGCGGGCGCACCTGTGCCGCGCGTTTCGAACCATAGCGCGTGCCCGTCGCCTCGTTCCAGCATGCTCAACCCATTAAAAAAGCGCACCCGCCTGATACGGATGCGCTTGTGTGTAAACCATCGCGCGGCCAAATTTTGTAGAATTTGGCGCGCGACCTCGGATTTACCCCTGTGCGGCCTTGGCGACCTCAGCGGCAAAGTCTTCTTTTTCAACCTCGATGCCTTCGCCCACTTCGAGGCGGGCAAAGCCGGTAATGGTTGCACCCGCTTCCTTGGCCGCGGCCTCGACGGTCAGGTCGGGGTTGACCACGAACTGCTGGTTAAGCAGCGTTGCCTCGGCAACGAATTTTTTCATCCGACCGATGATCATCTTTTCGATGACCTGCTCGGGTTTGCCGCTTTCGCGCGCAATGTCCATCTGGACCTGCTTTTCCTTTTCGATGACGGCGGGATCCATGTCGGCTTCGGACAGCGCGGCAGGGTTAACCGCGGCGATGTGCATGGCGACCTGTTTGCCAAACGCATCGTCGCCGCCGTCCATGGCCACCAGAACGCCGATCTTGCCCATGCCTGCGGTTGCGGCGTTATGGACATAAGACACGACGAGCTCACCGGAGAGCTTGGACATGCGGCGCACCGACATGTTTTCGCCGATGGTGGCGATCTTGTCGGTGACGACATCGGCAACGGACTTGCCACCCATATCAACCGCTACCAAAGCCTCAACGCTGTCAACGCCGAGAGCGGCGTTTGCGATGCCTGACACCATCTCCTGGAACTCGGCGTTTTTGCCGACAAAGTCGGTTTCCGAGTTGACTTCGACGGCAACGCCAGTGCCACCGTCCACAACAACTGCTACCAGACCTTCGGCGGCGGTGCGGCCCGATTTCTTCGCGGCCTTGGCCAGACCCTTGGTGCGCAGCCAGTCAATTGCGGCGTCCATGTCGCCATCGGTTTCGGTCAGCGCCTTTTTTGCGTCCATCATGCCTGCGCCGGTGGTGTCGCGCAGTTCTTTGACGCGTGCTGCTGTGATTGCCATTTTTGGCTCTCCTCAGTTTGTCTTGATGTGGCGGCGGGTCAGGCCCGCCGCATCGTCGCGGTCAGGTTTAGCCCTCGGCTTTCGCTTCTGCCGGTGCTTCGGCCGCGGGTGCCTCATCGGCTGCGGGCGCAGCCTCTTCGGCAGTGACCTCTTCGACCATCCCGTCTTCCATCGCGCCCAGATCAACGCCCGCAGCGCCCAGTTGCGCGCTCATGCCCTCGAGTGCAGCCCGGGCCGCAAGGTCGCAGTAAAGCGAGATGGCGCGCGCGGCGTCATCGTTGCCGGGAATGATGTAATCCACGCCGTCGGGCGAGCAGTTGGTGTCGACCACCGCCACAACTGGAATGCCCAGTTTGTTGGCTTCGGCCACTGCAAGCGCCTCTTTCTTGACGTCGATGACAAAGAGCAGGTCGGGACGGCCACCCATTTCGCGAATACCACCCAGCGACGCCTGCAGCTTGCCCTGGTCACGTTCCATGCCAAGCCGCTCTTTCTTTGTCAGGCCTTCAAATCCATTTTCGGCCTGTTCATCGATCGCCTTCAGACGGTTGATCGACTGGCTCACGGTTTGCCAGTTGGTCAGCGTGCCGCCCAGCCAGCGGTGGTTCATGTAGTATTGGGCGCATTTTTCCGCCGCCTCAGCGATGGGTGACGAGGCTTGGCGCTTGGTGCCGACAAAAAGCACCCGACCGCCTTTCGCGACGGTGTCACGGATCGCTTGCAACGCCTGATCCAGCATCGGGACTGTTTGCGTCAGGTCCATGATGTGGATGCCGTTGCGCGCGCCGTAAATGAACGGCGACATGCGGGGGTTCCAGCGCTGCGTTTGGTGGCCAAAGTGCACGCCAGCTTCTAGCAGCTGTCGCATGGAGAACTCGGGAAGAGCCATGTATTTCTATCCTTTTCCGGTTTGCGCCTCACCCGGGGTATCAGTGCATTTGCACCAACCGGTGGACGGATCGGGTATGTCTGTCCCGAACGCCCACCCCGGGCTGCGAAGTGTGTGCGCGGGCGTTACGTCATTGCGGGCAGGAACGCAAGAGGGTCAGTCAGCCAGTGCGTGACCGCGGCGCACTGCGTCTTCGGCCGATGCGGCCAGCGCCTTGCGATCCTTGAAATCCGAGACCTTCAGCGCCGGATGATATACAACCTCAACCCGACCTTGCCGCGGCATCGCCAGTGTAGACAAAAGGTGGCTGTCAAAGCTCATGTCCCCCCACCAGCCATAGGTGCGTGGATCGCCGCCCTCTGGAGCAAAGTAGGTCACCGATACCGGTTGCACAGAGACCGTGCCCACCAGCGCTGGCGCAAAAAACGCGGCAAACAGCGTCGGCTTGAATGGTAAGACCCGCAGACCGTCGGTGCTGGTGCCTTCGGGAAAGAACAAAAGCCTGTGACCGGCGCCAAGCCGATCCTCAAACAGCCTTTTTTGCGCCGCGGCGTCGCGCCGGTCCCGGGCAATAAAAACCGTGCCGGTCACTTTGGCCAAAAAGCCGATCCCAGGCCACCGCGCCACTTCGGATTTGGAGACAAAGTGAACCGGGCTGGATGCGTTGAGGACAAAAATATCCAGCCATGACGAGTGGTTGGCCACCAGTGCGCCGTTGTCTGTCATCGGGTCTCCATGCCGGGTCAGACGCAACCCCATTGCGTACAGCGACATGCGGCACACAACACAGGTGATGTACGGGGTCCAGGGGCGGCGCACGCCAAAAACGGCTGCCTCAATCAGGCGCAGTGGCAGCTTCAAGAACAGCCCCAACGCAATGACGGCTAAGATCATCACCGCGCGGCGCAAAACGCGCAGACACCCAAGGGGGCTAATCCTGCCAGAGGATGGTGGCGGTTCCCCGGCCCACGTGACACTCATCCGCGCGCGCCGTAGATGCGTTTTTGCCGCTCCGACATCGCCGTGGTATCCATGATCAAGCAGACATCGGTGGTGTTAAACGCATTATCGACATACGCCCCCTGCCCCACCACGCCGCCCAAACGCAAGTACGCTTTGATCAATGCAGGAACCTGAACCATTGCGGCACGCCGGTCGATTGCGTCCTCATCGAGCAGGTCCATGGCGACCGCATGCGGAGACTTGGCGGTGACGCGTAGACTTTCCGGCGCAAGGTGGCGGTGGTGCAACAGCGACAATGGCTGGGCCAAGGCGCTGACGTCCGTGCCGTGAAACGATGCGACGCCAAACATTATCTCAACCTCATGCTCGGCAATGTAATCGGCCAGACCATTCCAAAGATGAAACATCGCAGGACCGCCACGGTAATCTGCGTGCACGCATGAGCGCCCCAGCTCAAGCACCCGCCGCCCCATCGCGCGCAGCGGTGCAAGATCGTATTCGTCTTCGGAATAGAACTGCCCGGCCGCACGCGCCTGATCGCCGCGCAAAAGCCGGTACACCCCCACCAATCGGTCTGCCGTGTCATCCCAGAGCAGCATGTGATCGAAAAACGGGTCAAATGCGTCACGCTCCAGTTCAGCCTCGTGATCGACCAACGCGCCGGTACCGCCAAGCTCACGCACAAACACGTCGTAGCGCAGCGCATATGCCGCGTTCAGATCATCGGGGGTTTTTGCCAGCTCCACACGGAAAGCGGGCACTAATTGCTCGGTCATGGGCCTCGCTCTATTGACCATCTGGATCAAAAGGTAAAGAAATGACCCGAGTTCCCTTCATGCGGGAAATCGTTAACACTCCTTAAACCAAGTTCGGGCATCGAAAACAGGAATGAGGGCAATGCGCGCGCCATCGATCACGATTTTTCCTGTTTCTAAAACGATTACCGTGACTTTTGCCGCAATATTGCTTTTGACCTGTTCATAACCCTGGTCTCTGCGACTGGGGTGCCGCACTAACATTTCGGGGGCCAAAATGGCATTCAGATCTTCCATTTTTACCTGTCTTACGAGCTGTTCATATGGGGCATAGCAACGTGAACATCGCGGCGCTCATCGGCAGTCGCATTTGCCACGACCTGATATCGCCAATCGGTGCGATCAACAACGGGTTGGAGCTTCTGAACATGTCCGGCGGTCAGGGCGGCCCGGAAATGGATCTGATCTCCGACAGTGTGGGCAATGCCAGCGCACGCATCCGGTTTTTCCGAATCGCGTACGGCGCGGCCAGTGACACGCCCGTCGGACGGTCCGAGATTGTGGCGATCCTGCGCGGGTACTGCGGTGGCGGACGGCTGGACATCGCCTATGGCCCGCTCGACGAACAACCGCGGCTGATGGTGCGGATGGTGTTTTTGGTAGTTCAGTGCATGGAAACGGCGATGCCATATGGCGGACGGATCGAAATCAGCTGCAGCGATGGGCGCTGGAGCATTTCGGGGTTTTCAAACAAGTTCACCCTCGATGAAAGCCTGTGGGACCGTTTGGACACGGGCAACACCAACGACCTGGCCCCCGCTCACGTGCAGTTCCCGCTTTTGTGCCTGCACGCCGAAAACCTGAACCGCAAAGTGGCCTGGTCGCTGGACACCGGCGCAAAACTACACGTGACGTTCTAGGATTAGCCCCGGACGGTACCGTCGCTGCGCACCAGATACTTGAAACTTGTCAGCTGCGTCGCCCCGACCGGTCCGCGGGCGTGCATCTTGCCGGTTGCGATCCCAATCTCCGCACCCATGCCAAATTCGCCCCCATCCGCGAACTGGGTCGAGGTGTTGTGCATGAGAATGGCACTGTCGAGTTGCGCAAAAAACTGCGCAACCGAAGTATCGCTTTCGGTAACAATGCAATCGGTGTGATCTGAGCTGTAGGTGCGCACGTGCGAAATCGCCGCGTCGATGTCATCAACGACGCGCGCGGCGATGTCCATTGACAGGTATTCGCGTCCCCAATCGCCATCGCTGGCTGGCACCACATCCGGGTGCATCTGCTGCACTTCCGGGCAACCATGTACTGTTACGCCGGCTGCGATCAGATCGTGGATCATCGTGGTGCCGAGCCCTGGAATAAGCGCGCGATGGATCAGCAGGCATTCGGCAGCCCCGCAAATTCCGGTGCGCCTTGTCTTGGCATTGAGAACAACAGCACGTGCTTTGGCATCATCGGCGGTGCGGTCGAGAAATATGTGCACGATCCCTTCAAGATGGGCAAAGACCGGCACCCGCGCCTCGCGCTGCACCAGACCGACCAGCCCCTTGCCACCGCGCGGCACGATGACGTCGATGTAATCGGTCATTGTCAGCATCTCGCGCACTGCCGCCCTTTCGCGCGTCGGCACCAGTTGCACCGCATCGGCCGGCAATCCGGCGCTTTCCAGCCCTTGCACCAGGCACTGGTGAATGGCGCCAGAAGAATGAAAGCTCTCGGATCCACCGCGCAAAATGACGGCGTTGCCAGCTTTGAGGCACAGCGCGCCGGCATCCGCGGTCACATTGGGGCGGCTTTCATAGATGACGCCGACCACGCCCAAGGGCGTGCGCACCCGCTGAATATTGAGGCCGGATGGCTGCGCCCATTCGGCCATCACCTCACCCACCGGGTCTGACTGTTCGGCCACCGCGCGCAGCCCGTCGACAATCCCGCGAATGCGGTTTTCATCCAGCATCAACCGATCCAGCATCGCGTCGCTCAACCCTTTTTCGCGACCGAAATCCATGTCCTGGGCATTGGCGTCGATGATGTCCTGCCGCTGCGCCCAAACGGTTTCGGCTGCGCCGATCAACGCGGCGTGCTTGCGCTCGGCACTGGCTGTTGCAAGCGCGGCAGCGGCCGCGCGGGCCCGCATGCCGATATCAGCCAAAAGGGCGGGAATGTTGGACTGTTGATCCATCTGTCAGGTCCTTTGCGCGCATGTGCCCGTGGTGTCATGCAACCGGCACGAACAGTGTTAGCCCGAAGACGCCTAAAGCGCCATATCATCGCGGTGAATAAGCGCGGCGCGTCCCGGATAGCCCAGCAGCGTTTCAATTTCGCCGCTTTGATGGCCGGCGATCACGCGCGCTTCGGCGGCGGTGTAACAGGTCAACCCGATGCCAATCTGTTGACCGCTGGGACCGGTTAATGCAACGGGGTCGCCGCGCTGAAATGCGCCAGATACGCCGGCGATGCCGGCCGGCAGCAGGCTGTTGCCACGGGCAAGCGCCGCCGCTGCGCCGCTGTCCAGAGCAATTGCACCTTGCGGTTTCATGGCTGCGATCCAGCGCTTGCGCGCGGCCTGCGGGTCGAGTGTTGCGGTAAACCAGGTGGCCCGCGCGCCGGCGATCAAAGCGCGCAGCGGATGCATCGCCGCCCCGTGGCAAATCGCCATCGCACAGCCCGCGGCAGTGGCGGTCTTGGCCGCCATGAGTTTGGTCTTCATGCCGCCTTTGCTCAGCCCGGACCCAGCATCACCTGCCTGCGCCTCAATCTCGAGTGTGATGGTATCAATGACGGAATAGTGCTGCGCTGCGGGATCTGTGCTCGGGTTGGCGGAATAAAACCCATCGACGTCCGACAGCAGGATCAACTGATCGGCAGAGATCGTGGCAGCAATTTGCGCTGCCAGCCGATCATTGTCACCAAAACGGATTTCATCGGTGGCGACGGTGTCGTTTTCATTGACGATGGGTACCGTGCCCAAGGTCAAAAGCTGTTCCAAAGTCGCCCGCGCGTTGAGATAGCGGCGTCGGTCGCGGCTGTCTTCGAGGGTCATCAGCACCTGGGCCGCTGTGAGGCCATGCGGGGCAAGCGCGGCTTCGTAGGCGCGGGCCAGCCGGATTTGGCCAACGGCCGCGGCAGCCTGGGACTGTTCCAGCGGCAGATCGCGTGCGGGCAGCGCTAGCACGCTGCGTCCCAACGCAATCGAGCCGGACGACACCAAGGCAATCTGCGCCCCTTGCCCGCGCAACCAGGCCACATCATCGGCGAGGCTGGTGAGCCAATCTTGGCGCAAGGCGCCAGTGTCGCGGTCCACCAGCAGCGCCGAGCCGATTTTGACAACCAGCCGGCCCGTCTCGTTCAGGGCTGCCATGGAGCGGCCTCAACCGGATTGCGCTGGCGAAGCCTGTCTGCATCGATCTGGGTGCGCAGGTTGCGCAACACGTCGGTCACGCCGGTTTTCGCAACACCGGACATTTCGAGAACGGGTGCCTGGCTGGCCTCTTCCAATGCAAGGCGCGCCTCTTCGCGTTGCTCATCGGTTAAGGCGTCCACCTTGTTCAAAACGGTCACCCGCGGTTTGTCTGCGAGCGGGCCGCCATAAGCGTCGAGTTCCCCTATGATGGTCGCGTAATCTTGGGCAACGGTTTCGGATGTCCCGTCGATCACATGCAAAAGCACCGCGCAGCGTTCCACATGCCCCAGGAACAGATCGCCCAAGCCGCGCCCGTCGCTGGCGCCTTCGATCAGTCCGGGAATGTCGGCCACGACAAATTCGACGTTATCGACGCCCACAACGCCCAGATTGGGGTGCAGAGTGGTGAACGGGTAGTCTGCGATCTTGGGCCGCGCGTTCGAGGTTGCCGCCAAAAAGGTCGACTTGCCCGCATTGGGCAGGCCCAGCAGGCCAACATCGGCAATCAGTTTCAGACGCAACCAAAGGGTGCGCTCGACCCCCGGTTGCCCAGGATTGGCGCGGCGCGGTGCCTGATTGGTGGCGGATTTGAAATGCAGGTTGCCCCAACCGCCATTGCCGCCGCGTGCCAATTCGACCGTGTCGCCGACATTGATGAGATCGGCAATCACTGTCTCTTGGTCTTCGTCCAGAATTTCCGTGCCTGCTGGCACACGCAACAGAATGTCATCGCCATCTTTGCCCGTGCGTTGCCGCCCCATGCCGGGCTGGCCGTTTTTGGCAAAAAAGTGCTGCTGATAGCGAAAGTCGATCAGGGTGTTCAAGCCGTCGACCGCTTCGGCGATGACATCACCGCCACCACCGCCGTCCCCGCCATCCGGGCCCCCGTATTCGATGTATTTTTCACGTCGGAACGAGATGCACCCGTTCCCGCCCGCTCCAGAGCGGATGTAGACTTTGGCCAGATCGAGAAACTTCATGTGCGCGTCCTAGAGCACATTTGTGCTGATGGGAATGGGTGGGCAAGACCGGGGGCCAGCCCCCGGACCCCCGGGATTTTTTGAAAAAGAGAAGAGGCGGGTGTCAGAGTTTGCGGCTGTAGGTCCACGTTGGGACAGTTGTGTCGCGCGCGACACAAAAGCTTTCGGCGTCGCCCAGATATTCGAAACCGCAATGGGTCAACACGCGTGCTGAGGCTGGATTGTCCTGAAATACGCTTGCAAACATCGTATCGTTCTCCATCGGATTTGCGTCAACAAGCGCGTGTACCGCGTCTGACGCAAGCCCCGTGTTCCAGAACGGCGGCGCCACCCAATAGCCCACTTCGGACTGGTTGCGGTCCATGCGGGTCAGCGAGATCAACCCCATCACCTCAGCCCCGCCGCTTTTCAGCCCGTCCATGACCCAGACGTCTTCTTCGCGCGCATCAGACATGGATCGCGCAATAAACGCGTCCGTCATGCCGGGGGGTACCGGGTGCGGGATCGACGTGGTCATACGGGCCACGCGTTCGTCGCTTGCATGCATCTCGATCAGGCCCGCGTCGGACTTGCGCACCGGGCGCAGATCGAACCGCGCGGTTTCAATCACGGGCTGTGCCACGATCTTTTCCATTTCCATGTTCATGTCCCTCCTCCGAACAGAACAAAAAGCACCGATGCGACTGTTAGAGCCGCAAGGGTAAACATCAGATAAGGTTCCGCGGGCGTTCCTGCGAGGGTGCGGGCGATCCAATCACCCGCAAGGGTCCAAAGCGGGTGCAACAGCACCTGGCAGCCCAGCAGGATTGCAGCGATGGTTGCGGTGGCTAGTAGTGGATCCGTGTCCGGCGCCACAAAACCTGTGAACCCCGCAACAATCATTGCCCATGCCTTTGGGTTGAGCGGGTGCACAATGAGCCCTGCAACAAAGCCCGGGGCGCGGTCTGTGATCACCTCGGTCCCAAGTCGCAAATGCGCCACGCGCCACGCAAGCCACAGGATGTAGGCCGCCGAGACCCATTTCAGCGATTCAAAGATCCACGGGGCGGTGTCCGCGACTTCCATCAGGCCGAAGCCGACGGGCCAAATGACCACTTGCTTGCCCAAGGCGACCCCGCCAACAAAAGGCAATGCGCGGCCAAAACCAAAACGCGCGCCCGTGGCCATAAGCGCCATATTGGCCGGACCCGGCGTGCCGACTTGGCTTGCGGCAAAAACCGCAAAGGAGGCTGCTGCAACGCTCATTCCAAACGCCTCAGATCGCGATCTATCAGGCCCATGATCAGATCGTCGTGCCAGTTGTCACCGATGCGCGCGCTTTCGCGTTCGCGGCCTTCCTCGACAAAGCCGACTTTTTCATAAGCGCGCGCGGCACGATCGTTGAACGCAAGCACCCGGGCCGTGAGCCGGTGCAAGCCCATTTCGTCAAAGGCGTAGGCCGCCAGCAATTGCATGGCTTCGGACCCGTAACCTTGGCCCAAAGCGGAAGGATCGAGTATGCCGATGGCGATGTTGGCGCGTTTGTCGGCGTGATTGACCGAATGCAAACGCAACGCGCCTTTGAGCGCGCCATCCACCTCGATCACCCAAGCGAGCGCTTCGTCGCGTTGCGAGTTGACCCAGGCTTGGGCCGCGTCGTGCGTGATGTCGCGCACCTGGGCCGGATCGGCGCCAAACATGGCCATAATCTCGGGCGTGTTCCCCAGCGCAAAGCGTTCGGCGACATCATTGTCGCGCGCATCGCGCAAGGTGACCTGCGGGCCTCGGAGGATCGGTTTGTCGGTCATGCGGCCGCGTTCCACGTTTCGCGTGTCAGTGTCATGCGGTGGTTGGGGACCTTGCATTTGCGTGACGCGGCATAGATCGACACGATCTCGGTCGGTGCAAAGCCAAGCTTTTCCAGCACGTTGCGCGACCCAGTATTGCCCTCAAGATAACCCGACCCAACGCCGGATTGGCCTGCAGCAAAGTAGGCGGCGAGCATGGCGCGCGCGGCTTCGGTGGCAAAACCGTGTCCCCAGTGGGCGATGCCAAACCAATAGCCCAAATCGTTGCGCAATATCGACACGCATCCAATCAGATGACCGCGATAAATGACCGCTTTGACACAGGGATCGCCAGCATTTCTGTCAAAAAACGCGTGCGCGTCCGATGTCGAATAGGGGTGCGGCACGCGGGTCAGCCACTGGCTGACGCGATAATTGCCGATCTGCTTGCAAATAGCCTCCGCGTCCCCGGCCACGTAGGGGCGCAGTGACAAACGATCTGTCTCTATGACTTCGGGCATCTATCCGCCCTCGCTGGATAACAAAAAGGGGACCGGCGGTTCTGCCGATCCCCTGAATTTGGTAAATTCTGCGTTCTCGGCTTATTCAGCGGCCTCCGATACGGGCAGCACGGAAATGAACGTGCGGCCCTTGAGGCCCTTGTGGAACGTCACGGCGCCCTGCTCGATTGCAAAGATCGTGTGGTCTTTGCCCATGCCGACGCCCTGGCCCGGCCAGAACTTGGTGCCGCGCTGACGGACGATGATGTTTCCGGGAATGGCGGCCTGACCACCGTAGAGCTTTACGCCGAGACGGCGGCCCGCGCTGTCGCGACCATTACGGGAGCTACCACCTGCTTTTTTATGTGCCATGTGTCTGTCTCCTTAGCCTTTTGCCAGTTCTTTGGCCTGATCGATCCAGCCTTCGCGCTCGATCCGGCCTTTGAACGACAGTTTCTCGTCCATAGCAGCTACGTCTTCGGGCGTCCATGCGGCGATCTGGGCGAAGGTTGTCACACCTGCGGCGTGCAGCTTTTTCTCAAGCGCCGGACCAACGCCCGATAGGGCTTTGAGGTCATCGCCACCGGATGCAGCGGGCGCCTCATCAGCCTTTGCAGGCTTCTTCGGTGCGGCGTTCGCCTCTGCCTTTGGCGCTGCGGCCTTCTTCTTTGGTGCAGGTGCGGGTGCTGTTTCGGTGGTGATGCCAAAACCGGCACCATGTTCGGCTGCCATCACACCGGATTTGCCCGCGCCTTTGGCGAGGATCTCGGTGATGCGCACCAGTGTTAGTTGCTGACGGTGCCCCTTGGTCCGCTTTGAGCTGTGCTTTCTGCGACGCTTGACGAAGTTGATCGTCTTGGGCCCCTTGATCTGATCAATCACTTCGGCCTGCACACCGGCATCATCGACGGTGGGCGCACCAACCACAGGGCTGTCGCCTCCGATCATCAGAACATGGTTGAATTGAACAGTGTCACCTGCGTTTGCGGCCAGCTTTTCAACCCGGAGCGTATCGCCCGACTGAACCTTATACTGTTTGCCGCCGGTTTTAAGAACCGCGAACATGGCTCGTTCCTTTGTCTACCGCGTTCTGTGGCCCCGGATGTCCGGCGTTTGTGGCTTGTGCCGCCTCGAACAGCGCGCCCTGCGGTCAGGGCGAATGTTTGCGTAATACGTCGGCGCGCTCAGCAACCAACGACGCGGCTTATGTTCGGATAACGGCTGCAAGTCAAGTGGCCTGACGCGTGACCGAATTCATAGCTCATTTTGCGGCAAAAGACGGCCAACCGCCTGCCCGGTGGCAAAGGACAGTTCGGTATACATCTCCTCTAATGCTTCCGAGACGGCATTGTCCCACGCCTCACCCACTTCCGTGTCCCAGAATGCGGTATACGTTGCCAAATCGTCTTCCTCAAAGGCGGAGGCGACAAGCATATAGTACCCCGTCACCCAGTCTCGGCTGCGCGTGGTGATCCCCTCGCGCTGCGCATCCATGTCGGGCACGTCAAAGTCTGGCGCGGTCGCAGCAACGCCGGCCCAAAACGCGACCTGCGCATTGAAGGATATGTCGGCGTTGCGTTCAGACAGGTTGCGCAGTTCGATCATCGCGACAATGTCTTCGCCCGCACGCTGCGCCGCGGCAAGCGCGGCTGCCTCCACCTCGTCGCTGCTCATGGCCTGCCGCGCTTCGACCTCAAGTCGCGCGATGCGCTGGCCCATTTCACTGTCCACAAAGGACAGCGCTTGTGCAGCAACAGACGGGTCCAGGCGCGCGCGCACGCCGGCGCGGATTGTCTCGGTCAGCCTGTCGCGGTCATGCAATCGGTCAATTGTGTCGGCAAAGATGTCACCGCCCTGCCCGCGCAGAAAGCTGTCATCCAGCGCACGCGCACCCAGCCGCGAATCCTCGGCAAACGCTGCGATCAAAGCAGGCATACCGGACGCGTCAAAGAGCTGGTCCACGGCATCCTGCGCCCACGCGCCGACCGCCGCGCAGTTTAACAAAACGGCCAGCACAAGCGCGCGCATCATAGATCCTGACTGGGCGTCAGATCCTGCATTGCAACGGCGAGCGCCTCAAATCTGTTGGCCATGATCTCGTACTGTACCGCGTTCATCAGGTCGTACACCTGACGCATTTTCGGATGTTCCAGCGCTTGCGTGTATTCGAGCACTTCGCCGTCCGAAAACGATTGATATGTATATGCCGCGCCGACCATGGCGCCTTCGGAAATGCTGTCGCGCAACTCGTCCTGATCCGTGGCGAGCAACTCGCGCAAGTCAGGCTCTTCTAACTCCAAAGCAATGACGCCGGCACCAGCGGCTGCCATCAGGAACCTAACCTGAATTTCCTGGATTGCCCGCACCGCGACCCCGGCGGAATCAGACGCGTCTGTCATGCGCCGGTAATAGTCGATCCGAGGGCTTTCAATTTCACTCAGCCCCGCGAGAATTGCCGCGCCGCTGTCATCTTTGGCTTCATCGTCCTCTTTCAAGTGCGACGCGTTTTCTGCCACCACCAGACGCTGGCCCAAATCAGACGCATAAAACGTGGCCGCATGTGTCAAGAGGTCGTCAGACAGAGTCTGTTCCAAAATGTCGAGCGCAAGGTCATGCATCACCTCTGTTTGGAACACGTCACCGGACAGACGCGTCCATTCGGATCCAAAGTCTTCGGTTTGCAGCCCCAGCATTTGTGGGGCAGATCGCGCAGACAGGCGAATGCTCTCTAATGCGACGTCAAAACCGGTGATTTCGAGAAACGCCTCGAGCCGACCCCGGTCAGCGGCATACACCGCGTGGGGCAACACCACGAAGTTAAGGCTCAAACTGAGTAGCAAAGATCGCACAGCGCGCATGACGGTCCTTTCAGGTCTTTCTACACCCCGGACCCTAGGCGATATCGCGCGCCCGTCCATGAAATTCCTTGTGAAATCGTTAACGCGAAAAATCAACCTTGCCACGGACGCCCCTTCGCCGTAAGTGCAAGCGCCAGACCCCCGCGGAGAGGTGCCGGAGTGGTCGAACGGGGCGGTCTCGAAAACCGTTGTGGGTGCAAGCCCACCCAGGGTTCGAATCCCTGTCTCTCCGCCATTTCACACTTTCCCATGTGATTTGCCCCTAACATATTGAATGGCATGG
>JBCCLL010000044.1:0-25908 GCA_039026855.1 Pseudomonadota bacterium
CGCCGCCGCCGCCTACGCCGCCGCCAACGCCGCCGCTTCCGCCGATGGTTGGGAATGGGTACGACGCGATTTGGCGTTCCGCGCGGCGTCGCCGGAAGGTGATTTGCCTGCGCTTTGGGACGGTTTGGAAGAACCTCCGGCTTTCAAGACGACATGGGAAGAGGCGCGCGCTGAGTTGATCGCTGACGAAATGGAGGGCGACGGCAATCCAAGCTGGCGCGTGTTTGTCCTGATGATCGACCGCATTCGGGCCGGGCGGGACATTCATGCTCAAGTGCTGGCGGACTGTTTGAAAAGGTTGACGCAGGAAAAGATCGAGGGTGATCCGGCCTTAGTGCTGCCTCGGTTCAATCCGTTGTTGCAGATTTATGAGCGGGAGGATGCGGCGGGGCGGGCTGATCCGATTGAACTCATCAAAGCCGAGACTGTCCTCGCCGCTGCGCTGTCGGATTTCGCCTTCGACAAGGTGCGTCGCTTGATGAAGATGGTGCCGTTTGCCAGTGACATCGCGCAGCTTGAGGACGAGGAGACACTTACCCGTTTTCTCGATGAGGCCGAGGAGATGCGCGAGAATATCGAGCGAATGGCCGAAGGGTTACGGCGCGAGGGTACCGCGATGCAGGGCGCGGGGCTGGTTGGGTTGGAACTGGAGAGCCTGCTGGAAGAGTTTTCCAAGGCGCGGCAATTGCAGTCGTTAAATGTCGGCAAGATCGTCAAGTTCGGGGAGTTTTTGCAGGAAGCGTCGCAGGACGAGGCGACGCGGCGCGAGTTTGGTCTGGCGGCCAAGCGGCTGGATCAGATCGTGGATGATCTGCTGTCGCTGGTGCGGGGGTATTTTGGTCAGACCTTGTTGCGCTTTGCCCCGCTTGAAGAACTGGCGCTGGAGCCTGAGACAAACGCTTGGGAATATCTGAATGAGGTGCGTGGTGTTCTGCGAGACATGGAGGCGCAGGCGCATAGGCCGGAGTTGACTGCGCTGGCACCCGAGGATGTGCGCGTGTTGATGAGCCTTGCCGACGAGATCGAGCGCAGCTTGCGCCAGCATGCCTCGGCAAGCGGTGAGGCGCGGTCGAGCTTTGGGCGGGACATGAACTATCGCTTTGCGCTGCTGACGGTGTCGGTTGCGCTGTATGGTGCGTCGGCGCGGGATCATGCGGGGACGCTGCGCGCTGTTTCGGATCGGTTGTTGAAGGATGTGAAAATTGTGAAGGGGCTTTGGGCCTTGTGGCAGACTTTGAAGGCGGCGTTGTTTTGAATAGGACTGGATTTGTTGGCGCATACGGTGGCTGTGCCGGAGTGTTGGACAGGATGATACAGCCATGACCCTCCCTCTGCTTTGCATCGCTTGGGTCTTTGCGGCCACGGCGGTCGCCATGTTGCCGATGCGGTATCAGTATGTGCCGGGGGTGGCGTTGCTGATCCTCGCGCCGGGTTTGATCTTGTGGATCGGGATCAGTTACGCGTGGTGGGCGGGGCTGTTGGCGTTGGCGGCGTTTGTGTCGATGTTCCGCAACCCGCTGCGCTATTTCTGGGCGAAACTGCGCGGGCAGGACCCGCAATTGCCACCGGAGTTTGATCGATGACGCTTTCACTTACGCTGGCCTGCCTGTGGGCCATTGCGGCCAATCTGGGGGCCATGGTGCCGAGCCGGGATTACCACTGGCGCTTTGCCTATGGGTTGATCGCGGTGGGCATTCCGCTGTTGGGGTTTGTGACCTATCAGCATGGGCCTTGGATCGGGCTGTTGGTGTTGGCGGCGGGGATGAGCGTGCTGCGCTGGCCGGTGATCTATCTGGGCCGCTGGGTGCGGCGGGTGCTGCGGCTGTGAGCTGGGCGATTGCGCTGGTGCTGGCCGTTGGCGCGGCTTTGGGGTGTGCGCTGGGCTGGGCGCAGCGGTGGACGGTGCTGTTTGCGCTGGTGGGCGTTGCGGGTGC
This sequence comes from Pseudomonadota bacterium, assembly GCA_039026855.1. Taxonomy (GTDB): domain Bacteria; phylum Pseudomonadota; class Alphaproteobacteria; order Rhodobacterales; family Rhodobacteraceae; genus Tateyamaria. The sequence goes on from JBCCLL010000044.1 coordinate 1,935, forward strand.
GGTGTTTTTCGCAGGCCTTGTCGCGGCGCCGCAGGAGCTTGCGGTGCTGCTGGCTTGGCTGGGCAGTGCGATGATCCTGGCCGGGCTGATCACGGGCGGCTTGCTGGCGTGGTTTTTGCGGCGCTGGAGCGGTCGGGCGTGAGCGCGGGCTTGACCTTGGCCCGTTGTCGCGCGATGGCGCGGGCATGAGCTATGATTTGCCACAGGTGCGCGGGCGGCTGACGCCGGACAAGGCGCTGTCGGGGCTGACCTGGTTGCGCGTGGGTGGCCCTGCCGACTGGCTGTTTCAGCCGGCGGATGTGGACGATCTGAGCGCCTTTTTGCGGGCCTTGGACCCGGACGTGCCGGTGTTTCCGATGGGCGTGGGCAGCAACCTCATTGTGCGCGACGGCGGCTTGCGCGCGGTGGTGATCCGGCTGGGGCGCGGGTTCAACGGGATCGAGATGGACGGCACGCGGGTAATTGCCGGGGCAGCGGCGCTGGACGCGCATGTGGCGCGCAAGGCGGCCGAAGCGGGGCTGGACCTGACATTCCTGCGCACCATTCCAGGCAGCATCGGCGGTGCCGTACGGATGAACGCAGGCTGTTATGGCACCTATACTGCGGATGTGTTCGAGAGCGCCGATGTCGTTCTGCGTGACGGCAGCCTGGTGAAGCTCGGGGCGGACGATCTGTGCTTTGCCTACCGTCAGTCGCAGCTGCCCGAGGGCGCGGTGCTGGTGTCGGTCACCTTGCGTGCCGAAGAAGGAGACCCCGAGGGTCTCCTGATGAGGATGCAAGAGCAGCTGGCCAAGCGCGATGCCACGCAGCCCACCAAAGAGCGCAGCGCTGGCAGCACTTTTCGCAATCCGGCAGGCTTTTCGTCGACGGGGCGGGACGATGATGTGCATGATCTCAAGGCCTGGAAGGTCATCGACGATGCGGGCATGCGTGGCGCGCGCCAAGGCGGCGCGCAGATGAGCGAGAAGCATTCCAATTTCCTGATCAACACCGGCGATGCCACGGCGGCCGACCTCGAAGGTCTGGGCGAAGCGGTGCGGAAAAAGGTTTACGATTCCAGCGGGATCACGCTAGAATGGGAAATCACGCGCGTGGGGGATCCAATTCCGGAGCCCGGTACGCGCTAAGGTCGAAAAATCGGCAAGACAAAGGGTCAAAAAGGCCCTGGGACAAGAGGCACATGGGCGATCGGTCGAGCAAATCGTCCCCCAAAGTCGCGGTGTTAAAAGGTGGCCCGTCGTCCGAGCGCGCGGTGTCGCTGAGTACGGGTGCAGCTTGCGCTGCCGCGCTGAGGGGCGAAGGATATCATGTGGTCGAGGTCGACGCAGGCCGCGACCTGGCCGCTGTCCTGCAATCTGATCCGCCGGATGTGGTGCTCAACTGTCTGCATGGCCGCTGGGGTGAAGATGGCTGTGTGCAGGGGATCCTGGAATGGCTGGGCCTGCCCTACACGCATTCGGGGGTGCTGGCCTCGGCGTTGGCGATGGACAAGCAGCGCAGCAAAGACGTCTATCGCGCCGCAGGCTTGCCCGTGGTCGACAGCGTTATCGTCGCCCGCGCGGACGCATCGGCGCGCCACGTGATGGCGCCGCCTTATGTCGTCAAACCCAACAACGAAGGCTCGTCCGTAGGCGTCTACCTGGTGCACGAGGCCGCCAATGGTCCGCCGCAGCTCAGCGCGGACATGCCCGCGCAGGTGATGGTCGAAGCCTTTGCGCCGGGCCGCGAGTTGACCACCACGGTGATGGGTGACCGGGCGCTTGGCGTGACCGACATCATCACCGATGGCTGGTACGATTATGACGCCAAATACACCGAAGGCGGCAGTCGCCACGTGGTGCCGGCCGACATCCCCGACGAGATTGCCGCGCTGTGCGAAGACTTTGCGATGCGGGCGCATCGCGCGCTTGGCTGTCGCGGGGTCAGTCGCACGGATTTTCGGTGGGACGAGAGCCGCGGCGCCGACGGTCTGATCCTACTTGAGACCAACACGCAGCCCGGCATGACCCCGACCTCTTTGACCCCGGAACAGGCGCAGGCGGCAGGGATCAGCTTTGGCGCGCTCTGCGCCTGGATGGTGGAGGACGCGTCATGCGACAGGTGACACCGATGCGCCGCGATCCGGCCCCGTCGCGCTGGTCCTGGCGGTTGCAGCGGCTGATGCTGACGCCGCTTTTTCGCATCGGGCTGCGCGTTGGCGTGCCCTTTGCGGTGACCTTTGGGCTGGCAACGGCGTGGCTTTCGGTGCCTGAAAACCGCCTTTTGCTTACCGACAGCGTGGCGCAGATGCGCAAGAATTTCGAGGAACGGCCTGAATTCATGGTCAACCTGATGGCGGTGGATGGGGCGGATGCCACCCTGGATCTGGCCATTCGCGAAGCGGTTCCGGTGGACTTTCCGATCACCTCCTTTGATCTCGACCTTGAGGCGATCCGCGAGACGCTGACCTACATGCCGCCGGTGGAAAATGCGACGGTGCGGATCAAACCGGGCGGTGTGCTGCATCTCGACATCACGCCGCGCACCGGGGTGGTGATATGGCGGACGGCGCAGGCGCTGTATCTGGTTGACGCGCACGGGGTGGAATTTGCCGAGCTGTCGGCGCGGGCTGCGCGTCCCGATCTGCCGGTGATCGCGGGGCAGGGCGCGCCGGATCACATTGACGAGGCGCTGCGCCTGATTGCGGCTGCCGCCCCGCTCGGGGCGCGTTTGCGCGGGCTGGTCCGGCTGGGCGAGCGTCGATGGGACGTGGTCCTGACCCGGGACCAGCGCATCCTGCTGCCGGAAACCGGCGCAGTGCGTGCGCTGGAACGGGTGATCGCCTTGGAGACAGCGCAGGAGCTTTTGTCGCGCGACGTGTCGCGGGTGGATTTGCGCCTGCCGCATCGGCCCACGGTGCGCATGAAGACCGGTGCCGCCGAAGATTTGATGCGCATCCGCGCCCTGACATTTGAATTGGAACAGTGATTTCGAGCGTGCCATGACCGATCTTTATGCCTCTCAACGATCCATGCGCCACATGCGCAAAGTTGCCATGCAGCGCGGCGTGATGGCGATCCTCGACGTGGGATCGTCCAAGATCGCGTGCCTTGTGCTGCGCTTTGACGGCACCGCGCGGTTGGGCGAGCATGGCGAGATCGGATCGCTGGCCGGGCAGTCGGGGTTTCGCGTGATCGGTGCGGCCTCAACCCGGTCGCGGGGCGTCGAATTTGGCGAGATCGCCACTATGGCCGAAACCGAGCGCGCCATTCGCACGGTGCTGCAATCGGCCCAGAAGATGGCCAACATTCGCGTGGATCACGTCATCGCCTGCTTTGCCGGTGCCGATCCGCGCAGTTACGGCCTGGACGCGCAGCTTGATCTGGAAGGTCAGGTGGTGACCGAACAGGATGTCGCGCGCGTGCTAGCGGGTTGCGACGTTCCCGAGATCGGCACGGGCCGCGAGGTGCTGCACGCGCAACCTGTCAACTTTGCGCTGGATCACCGCTCCGGCCTGATCGATCCGCGCGGGCAGTTGGGCAACAGCCTGGCCGTGGACATGCACATGCTGACCATCGATGCCGCGGCGGTGCAGCATCTGGCGCATGTGATCAAGCGCTGCGATCTGGAACTCGCGGGCATTGCGTCGTCGGCCTATGCCGCCGGACGCTCTGCGCTGGTCGAAGATGAGCAAGAGCTGGGATCGGCCTGCATCGATCTGGGTGGTGGGGCCACGGGCATTTCGATCTTTATCAAAAAGCACATGATCTATGCTGACAGCGTGCGGCTGGGTGGCGATCACGTAACCTCTGATATTTCCATGGGTCTGCAAGTGCCGATGGCCAACGCGGAGCGGATCAAGACCTTCTATGGCGGTGTGCATGCGACCGGCATGGATGATCGTGAGATGATCGAGATCGGCGGCGACACGGGCGATTATGAACATGATCGGCGCACCGCGTCCCGGGCCGAGCTGATCGGGATCATGCGGCCCCGTGTGGAAGAGATCCTCGAAGAGGTGCGCGCGCGGTTGGATGCGGCCGGGTTTGACCACCTGCCCAGCCAGCAGATCGTGCTGACCGGGGGCGGCAGCCAGATCCCCGGGCTGGACGGTCTGGCGTCCAAGATCCTGGGCCAGCAAGTGAGGCTGGGGCGCCCCTTGCGCGTACATGGCTTGCCGCAGGCGGCGACGGGGCCGGGCTTTGCCGCCGCCGTGGGTCTTGCGCTTTTTGCCGCGCACCCGCAGGACGAGTGGTGGGATTTTGAGATCCCGACCGACCGCTACCCGGCGCGCAGCTTGCGCCGGGCGGTCAAGTGGTTCCGCGACAACTGGTGATCAGCGCGCGCGCCGACGCAGACCCAGGGCAGCAAGTCCGCCCAACAGAAGCAGGCCAGAGGCGGGCAGCGGCACGGGCGCTGGCTCTGGCGGGCGGAGTGAATAGGTGTAGCGCACGGTCACATTGGCAGTGAAATCGAATATCCTGCTGGCCGAGACGTCACAGCTTTCAATGCTGGTTGTGAGTGAGGGGGTGCAGCTTGCCGTCGCCCGGTGAGAAATGCTGTACTGCCACGGGACGGAAAATCTGCCGGTTCCGATAAAAGCGCTGAAATCGCTGGGGCTCACGGATTGGCTGAAATTGCCGGTGACAGGCCCGGTGCCGTCAAAGGGAAGGTCGATTTGTGCGCTGCGACTGGACGTTTGGCTGACCGAACTGTCGCGACATCTGCTGTTGATGAGCCCGCTATCGCGGCAGAACACAGACGCTGATCCCGCAAGGTTTGTGGCGGACACGGAACCGGTGAACACAACGGCCTCCAGTATCCCTAAGGACGCGTCGAACTTTTCCAACGACAGGGGTCTGGACGCGTCGCGGTCGGTGATAGTTCTGGAGGCTGTGACCTGGGGATTGCTGCTGTTGCGCGAAATATTGCTGGTTACGGAAAAGCCCGCGGCGTCCTGGTTCGAGGTGACAAGTGTTGTCGCCTGCGCGGTCTGCGCACCTGACACCATCGCCACGCAGAGACCCGCCAATGAGGTCAGAACGCCGCGGCGTATTGATTGTGCCGGGTTGTGATTGCGGATGGATACGCTAGACGGAAACAAAGAAAGTGGTCGCATTTTACCCCCAAAATGAAATGCAGATTGTCAAAATATTTCGCGTAGCATGCACAAACATGCAGAAGTGCGCAATACGCTTGTGTCTGGGGCCGTGGCGGGCCGAAGGTTTTTGCGATACGTGCCGTGTGGGTCGACGCGGTGTTTTGCTGGATGCGGTCGATTGGATGTGGCCAAACCTGCGAAAACCGACGCATTCTGTCGGGCTTTGCAAAACATACGATATAGTCTGTTATCACTGATATCAGAGGCTTGACAGACAGTCACGCATCCGTCACCGCTGGAGAACGTGTTTATTAAGTCTTTTCAAAAGGGAGGTTTGTTATGTCTATACGGGACCGTTTTGCCCTTTCTGTCGCTCTGCTCGCCGCATCTGCCGCAGGTACGGCGCACGCGGCGACCCTGAACCAGTCAGGGGATCTGGGGAGCTTTACACATACAGCGACACACAGCGTCGAAGAGCGGTATGGCTTTAGCCAGCCGCGCACGACCACCGTGACGTCATCGATTTCGGATTACTACGGGGACACGTCTGCAACGTTTGATCTGTTTGACCCGACGCTGGGCACGCTGACTGGCGTGCAGATCCGGATGCAGTTTTCGAACCTGTCGGCGAATATCACGGTCAGTGACGGTTGTATCACGCAGCGCTTTCCAGTGCGGCAAAACCGGTGCAGTGACAGCTCATCGGTGGCCGGGCGTCTGGATTACGGGTTGGATTTCAGCAATCTGACGCCGGTGGTGCCAGTGCTTGCGCCATCGGTGAATTCGGTGAACGACACCGTGCTGAGCATTGATTACGCCAAGAACTTGAGCGACGGAAATTCCAGCAACATCGCAAATGGCGCTGCATTCTTTGATGTTCAGGCCCGCCGCGGTGCTGCTGATTTGGCCGCGTTTACCGGCACGGGGACTTTCGATGTCAACATGGCGTCGTTCTGGTTCAATGACCTGTCGACCACCTGCACGGGCAATCCGATTACCGCATTTGGTCAAGTTATCGGGTTTAGCGACATCGAGACCTGTTTCGGCAGTGCCAGCCTGACGTTCCGCGGGTCTGTGTCGATCGGGATCACGTATGCCTTTGACGAAGCCGCGCCTCCACCACCGCCGCCGCCCGCGCCGGTGCCGCTGCCTGCAGGCGGTGCGCTGTTGATCGGTGGGCTTGTGGCCTTTGCGGCTCTGCGTCGGCGCAAGAGCTGAGCGCATTAGCGACATGCAAGACGAGGTGAAAGGGGGCGGCGGCCCCCTTTTGCGCGTCGAAAATGCTGGCGCTTTTCATTTGAATTGATACACTTACCGCCAAGGCCCGTGAGAGGCCTGGCGTCTCAGTTGGTGTGGCGCATCGATAAAAGAGCGGCCTGCACGTCAGGGCGCCGATGACATAGGCGGACCGAGCAGTCCTGCACCGAAACAGACCCGATGCGCGCCGCGATTTCCGGCGCGGCTGTTCGCGTGCCTTGTGGTTGCTTTAAGTGTTTCCGCTAAATCTATGCAAAATGGCGAAACTTCGCGTATTTGCCCCCATAAAACGCCATATTTTGCGGTGTTTTTGCGTTTTTTGGATGACGTTTTGGCGACAACTGCGTATGGTCAGCGCAGTTTTGGCAGAACAACACCCGCGAATGCGGCAACCCTAGACAGGCGGATTTGACGATGACCTTGAACCTGACCATGCCCGGGCATGACGATTTGAAACCGCGCATCACCGTGTTTGGTGTCGGCGGTGCCGGCGGGAACGCCGTCAACAATATGATTGATAAACAACTGGATGGCGTGGATTTTGTGGTCGCCAACACCGACGCGCAGGCCCTGCAACAGTCGACGGCCAACAGTCGGGTGCAATTGGGCATCAAAGTGACCGAGGGGCTGGGCGCGGGCGCCCGCGCCAGTGTCGGTGCTGCTGCGGCTGAGGAATCAATCGAGCAGATCGTTGACCACCTGGCCGGCGCGCATATGTGCTTTATCACCGCGGGCATGGGTGGTGGCACGGGCACCGGCGCCGCACCCATCATCGCGCAGGCCGCGCGCGAGTTGGGTGTCCTCACCGTGGGTGTTGTCACCAAGCCGTTTCAGTTCGAAGGCGCCAAGCGGATGCGCCAGGCCGAAGACGGCGTCGAAGCGCTGCAAAAGATGGTCGACACGCTGATCATCATCCCGAACCAGAACCTGTTCCGGCTGGCCAATGAAAAGACCACCTTTACCGAAGCGTTCAGCATGGCTGATGACGTCCTCTATCAGGGCGTGAAGGGCGTCACCGACCTGATGGTGCGGCCCGGTCTGATCAACCTCGACTTTGCCGATGTGCGCGCCGTGATGGACGAGATGGGCAAGGCGATGATGGGCACCGGCGAGGCGGACGGCGAAGATCGCGCCATTCAGGCGGCTGAAAAGGCGATTGCCAACCCGCTGCTCGATGAGATCAGCCTGCGCGGCGCCAAGGGCGTGTTGATCAACATCACCGGCAGCCATGACCTCACCCTGTTTGAACTGGACGAAGCCGCCAATCGCATTCGTGAGGAAGTAGACCCGGATGCCAATATCATTGTGGGGTCGACCCTCGACACTGCGATGGAGGGCAACATGCGGGTGAGCGTTGTCGCCACTGGCATTGATGCGTCCGATGTGCAGACCGACATTCCGGTGCCGCGTCGGTCGATGGCTGCGCCGCTGACACAGACGGTCAGCGCCGAAGTCCCCGCCGACACGCCGTTGCCCGAGCCTGCGCCTGCCGCGGTGGCCATCGCCGCCGAAGAGCCTGAACTGTTCGAGGGTCTCGACGTGCAACGCGCTGCAGCCGAAGACATGGCCGAGGACATCTTTGCCGAAGAGGCAGCGCCCGCTGCCGATGACGATCTGCCGCCGCCCGCCTATCAGCCCGAAGTGGCCGCGTTCGAGCCGCCAGCAGCAACCGCTGACCCAGAAGAGTTTGTGGCGCCAAAGGCACCGGCACCCGGCACACCATCGCCCGAGGCGCTGGCGCGTTTGCGCGCTGCGACCGAGCGGGCTGGCGTCGCACCGGCAGCCGCGTCGGCGGATGCGGCACCCGAGGGCAAACCGCGCTTTGGCATCAACTCGTTGATCAACCGGATGACCGGTTCGGCCGAGCCGGGCCCAGCCGAGGATCGGACCGCACGCCAACAGCCGCCGGTGCAGGCCGCGCGCGCGGCAACGCCGACACCCGGACCCGCGCCGCAACCCAGCGATGCGACCGACCCGGATCAGGAGCGCATTGAAATTCCTGCCTTCCTGCGACGTCAGGCGAACTGATACCGCTCACATTTTTTACGGAAAAGGGCGCCCCAGCGGCGCCCTTTTTCATTTTTAATCAATGATTTGTGAGAGATCGGCCCAACGTTGGCGGAACTGTTACAATGATGTTTCAGACCGTTGCAAAGATTGAGTTGAGCTCAATGCTGCAACCGCATATCCCATCGCCAACCGTGGGCAAAGTACCGGGTGGGTGCGTGCAAACAACACTGAAATCAGCGATCACCTTCGCAGGCTGTGGCTTGCATTCCGGTGCGGCCACGCGGATTACGATCCGCCCGGCGATGGCTGAGCACGGCATTTGGTTTCAACGCGTTGATCTGGACGGTGCGCCACTGATCCCGGCGCGCTGGGACGCGGTGCTGCAATCACCGCTCTGCACCACTTTGGTGGGTGACAACGACACCACTGTGCGCACTGTTGAACACGTGATGGCAGCCCTTGCCGGTTGCGGCATCCACAATGCGTTGATCGAGGTGAATGGCCCCGAGGTTCCGATCCTCGACGGGTCTGCCGTGCCGTTTGTGCGCGGCATCATGCAGCGCGGCATTCGCGTGCTGATGGCGCCGGTGCGGGCCTACGAGATCCTCGCGCCCGTCCGGGTCGAGGCGGGCGATGCCAGCGCCGAGTTGCGGCCTGCGGACGTGATGCAGATCGATTTCGAGATCGACTTTGCCGATCCGGCCATTGGGCGTCAGTTCAAGTCGCTGAACATGGCCAATGGCAGCTTTGCCCGCGAGTTGAGCGACAGCCGCACCTTCTGTCGTCAGGATGACGTCGATGCGATGCGCGCCAATGGGTTGGCTCTGGGGGGGACGCCTGGGGTGAACGCGGTGATCTTTGATGGCGACCGGGTCACCAGCCCCGGTGGTCTGCGCCATGCTGATGAGCCGGTCCGCCACAAGATGCTGGACGCGTTGGGTGATCTGGCGCTGGCCGGTGCGCCGATCCTCGGCCACTATGTGGGCACGCGCGCAGGCCACAGCCTGACCAACCAGTTGTTGCGGCAGCTTTTTGCCACGCCCGGCGCGGTGCGCATGATCACGTGTGATGCGGCGCAGGCGGCGCGGCTGCCGGGCTACGGTTTGCACTGGGACGAAATTCCCGCGGTGGCCTGAGCCCGCGTGCGCAGCGTCTTGCTCTCATTACAAAATCGGCATTTTCCCCGCAGAAATCTTTGTGTTACACACCGTCTGACGGGCCCTGCGCAGGGTCGGATTTGTGGTCAAGGGTGGGGCATCCCAACATGAACCTGAACAGGTCGAAAACGGCTCTGGCGCTGCTGGTTGCAGCCACGACGGCGCTGTCCGCCTGTGCCGGGCGCGAGGGGCGGCCGTTCACCGGTGGCATCTTTAACCGGCAGGAAGTTCCGCTGGAAGAGTTCACGCCAAAGCAGATCTTTGAGCGCGGCGAGTTTGAGCTGGAAGACGGCGATCCCACGGACGCGGCGTTTTACTTTGGCGAGGTTGAGCGGCTTTACCCCTATTCAGACTGGGCGCGGCGCGCGCTGATCATGCAGGCGTTTTCCTATCATCAGGACAAAGACTACGTGTCGTCGCGTGCTTCGTCGCAACGGTTCATCGACTTTTATCCTGACGATGACGATGCGGCCTATGCGCAATATCTTCTGGCACTCAGCTACTATGACCAGATCGACGAAGTGGGCCGCGACCAGGGCCTGACCTTTCAGGCGCTGCAGTCGCTGCGCGAAGTGATTGAGCGCTATCCTGAGAGTGATTATGCGCGCACCTCGGTGCTCAAATTCGACCTGGCCTTTGACCACCTTGCCAGCAAGGAAATGGAAGTGGGGCGCTACTATCTCAAGCGTGATCATTTCAGCGCGGCCATCAACCGGTTCCGCGTGGTGGTCGAGGATTTCCAGACCACGTCGCACACGCCCGAGGCGCTGCACCGCCTGGTCGAAGCCTATCTGTCGCTTGGCCTGGTCAATGAGGCGCAGTCCGCTGCGGCCATCTTGGGCTTTAACTATCAGTCGAGTGACTGGTACGAGGCCAGCTTTAACCTGCTGACCGGTCAGGGCCTGCGCCCGCGGGCGGTGGGCAACAGTTGGCTGGCGCAGGTCTATCGGCAAACCGTGCGTGGGCAGTGGCTCTGACGCGATGGCGTGAAACGGGGTAGGCTGGGCCTGCCTGACGGGGTGACGACAGGGACATGCTGCGCGGTCTGGATATTTCCGACATGCTGATCATCGACCGGCTGGAGCTTGGCTTTCAGCCCGGGTTGAACGTGCTCACCGGTGAGACGGGGGCGGGCAAGTCGATCCTGCTTGATGCGCTTGGCTTTGTGCTGGGCTGGCGCGGCCGCGCCGAGCTTGTCCGGCAAGGGGCCGCACAGGGTGAGGTGACCGCGTGGTTTGATCTGCCGCCCGATCATCCCGCGCATGCGGTGTTACAAGAGGCGGGCCTGCCCACCGGCGAAGAGCTGATCCTGCGCCGCGTGAACACCGCCGAAGGCCGCAAGACGGCGTGGGTCAATGACCGCCGTGCTTCGGGCGAGGTGCTGCGCGCGCTGTCCGAGACATTGATCGAGTTGCACGGGCAACATGACGATCGCGGTCTGCTGAACCCGCGCGGGCACCGGGCCATTCTGGACGCTTATGCCGGGCTCGACCTCGGCCCTGCGCGCCGCGCGTGGCGGGCGATGGGCCAGGCCCAAAAGGCGCTGACCGAGGCAGAGGCCGCAATGGCCGCCATCCGCGAAGAAGAAGAGTTCCTGCGCCACGCGGTGTCCGAGCTTGAGGCGCTGGCGCCCGAGCCGGGCGAGGAGGAGACGCTCGACACCCAGCGCCGCCTGATGCAGGGCGCCGAACGGGTGCGCGAAGACGTTGCACGCGCGCATCAGGCGCTGGGTTACGAAGGGGCCGAAGGGGCCATCGGGGACGCAATGCGGTGGCTCGAAGGGGTGGCGGACAAAGCCGAAGGCGTGCTTGACGCGCCGCTGGCCGCGCTGTCGCGGGCCATGGCGGAACTGGATGAGGCGAGCGACGGCGTTGTCGCGGCACTGGATCGGCTGAATTTCAACCCGTCGGATCTGGAGGATACCGAAGAGCGGCTGTTTGCCATGCGCGGTCTGGCGCGCAAGCACGGCGTGGCACCCGATGATCTGGCCGCCCTCGCCGTGGAGTTGCGCGCAAAGCTGGATGCGCTTGATGCCGGTGACGCCGGATTGGCGCAGTTGCGCGCCGCGTTGCAAGAGGCAGAGGACCAGTTTGATGCAGCGGCCAGCGCGCTGACGCAGGCCCGCACCGCGGCGGCGGCAAAACTGGACGCTGCCGTGATGGCAGAGCTGGCCCCGCTCAAGATGGAGCGGGCGGTTTTCTCCACGGTGATCGAAAACGAGGCCGCCGGTCCTGACGGGCGCGATGCAGTTGCTTTTACCGTTGCGACAAACCCCGGTGCGCCCGCCGGTCCGCTGGCCAAGATCGCCTCGGGCGGTGAGTTGAGCCGGTTTTTGTTGGCACTAAAGGTCTGCCTACACGACGCCAGGGGGGCCAAGACCATCATTTTTGATGAGATTGACCGCGGCGTGGGTGGGGCCACTGCCGACGCGGTTGGCCGCAGGCTGGCAGCACTGGCCGGGGGCGGTCAGATCCTGGTTGTCACCCACTCGCCGCAGGTCGCCGCCCTAGGCGCGCATCACTGGCGGGTGGAAAAGCACGTAGCGGCCGGCGTGACCACCTCGACCGTTGTGCCGCTGGCCGCACCCGACCGCGTGGACGAGATCGGGCGCATGATTTCAGGCGACACCGTCACGGACGAGGCGCGGGCCGCGGCGCGCGCCTTGCTGGGCGGGTAGCAGACATAGCGGACGCCTGCCGCGCGCATTCGAATTCTGCACTTACGTGGTCGGAAAATGCCGAAAACGCTGCACTTCGTTCAAACCTGCGGGAGTGGCACACGCATTGCGTGAATTATCGCTGCGCGTTCTTCCTTCTTTTACGCGACTCACCCTAAGAAAGTGCAGCGCAACAAAAAATTGCAGCCCGCTTCATGGCTAGCCCGACACATCCGACCCCATTTTCCTCGGCGCTTACCGCGTGTCAGGAGGGTTGGACGGTGTTGCGCCGCAGAGGACCCAGCCAGATCCAGTTCTGGTTCATCGCCTTGGCCATCGGCATCGCGGCCGGGTTTGCCGCGCTGTTTTTCCGTAAGGGTATCGAAGCGCTGCAGGCGTTTCTCTATGGCACCGAGGATGTGCAGTACATCCACAGCTTTGCCGCCTCTTTAGCATGGTACTGGATCCTGATCATCCCTGTGCTGGGCGGTCTCGCCACCGGGTTGATCCTGCACCTGTTTACCTCGGATGGTACCGCCCGCGGCGTGGCAGACGTGATCGAAGGCGCCGCGCTGCGCAACGGGCATGTCAGCACCCGGGCCGGTGTTGCGTCCGCCTTTGCCAGCTTTATCACCCTCTCATCGGGCGGCTCCACCGGGCGGGAAGGCCCTGTTGTGCACATCGCTGCGGTGCTGTCGACCAAGGTCAGCCGTTGGATCAAGGCGGACGGCATCACCGGGCGCGATCTTTTGGGCTGCGCGGTCGCCGCGGCGGTCTCGGCAAGCTTTAACGCGCCGCTTGCGGGGGCGATCTTTGCGCTCGAAGTGGTGTTGCGGCATTTTGCGGTGCACGCCTTTGCCCCGATTGCCATCGCTGCGGTGGCGGGCACCGTGATCAACCGGCTGGAATACGGCAATGTGACCGAATTCAGCCTGGGCGACATGACAACATTTGTGTTTTATCAAGAGCTTCCGGCATTCCTGATCCTGGGCCTTGTGTGCGGGCTGGTGGCGGTGGTGCTGATGCGGGCGATCTTTTGGACCGATGACATCGCCAGCGACTTCCAGGCACGCAGCGGTATGCCACGCTGGCTGCGCCCGGCGGTGGCGGGCCTGTTTCTCGGGACGTTGGCGATATTTTATCCGCACATTATCGGTGTCGGCTACGAGACGACGTCGCTGGCGCTGACCGGCCAGCTTTTGATGCACGAGGCGGTGATTTTTGTGGTGATGAAAACCGCGGCGGTGGCCATCACCATGGCAGGCCGCATGGGCGGCGGGGTATTTTCACCCTCACTGATGATCGGGGCGCTCACAGGGCTGGGATTTGGCCTGGTGGCCACCAGCATTTTCCCCGATGTCTCGGGGTCCGAGACGCTCTATGCGCTTGCGGGTATGGGGGCGGTGTCGGCGGCGGTGTTGGGCGCACCGATTTCGACGGCTCTGATCGTCTTCGAATTGACCGGGGATTGGCAGACCGGGCTAGCCGTTCTTGTCGCCGTGTCGATGTCAACGGCGATATCGTCACGGCTTGTCGATCACTCGTTCTTTTTGACTCAACTGGAGCGCAAGGGCGTGCATTTGGCGGCCGGGCCGCAGGCCTATCTGCCCGCGATGTTCCGCGTGTCTGCGGTGATGCGCGCCATGAACGCCCCACGCAGCGCAGATGAAACACGCGCATGGGAGTTGATCGGCGAAGGCGTTTATTTGGATGCAGCAGCGACCCTGGAAGAGGCGCTGCCGATGTTTGATCGCACGATGATGCCGTTTATCCCCGTGGTGACGCTCACAGGACAGAACGCGGCACCAGAGTTGAAAGGCGCGCTGTTTCATGTGGACGCGTTGAAAGCGTATAATCGCGCCTTGGCGGCGACCGCGGCGGAAGAGCATTCTTAAACCGGCGCGGGCCAAGATTTTTCGACGAAAAATCTTGGCTGTCGGCGGGTCTAGTCCTCCGCATGCGTCAGTTTCGGGACGTCCGAGGCACCAGCGGATCCCCGTCCCGACAGTGACGGATTTTCCATGAAAAAGCGGTGACAATTAAAGGCAAACGCGCCGTCCTCGACCTCATGCCGGACAAAGCTGCCGTCGGGCCGCATGACCCAGCTTTGCGCCACATCCGCGAGGTTTGCAGCCATCACCTGGCTGACGATCTGGGCTTTGACCGTGGGGTTTCTGATCTCAATCAGTGTTTCAACGCGGCGGTTCAGATTGCGCCCCATCCAATCGGCAGATGACATGAACACCCGCGCCTTTTTCGACGGCAGACCGTGCCCGTTGCCGAAACAGACAATGCGCGAGTGTTCGAGGAAGCGGCCGATCACCGATTTCACGCGGATGTTCTCGCTCAGCCCTTTGATCCCCGGCCGCAGCCCGCAGATGCCGCGGATGACCAAGCTGATTTTCACGCCAGCCGCACTGGCGGCATAGAGCGCATCGATCACCTCGCTGTCGATCAACGAGTTCATCTTGGCCCAGATCTCAGCCGGCTTGCCGGCGCGCGCATGGGCCATTTCGGCGGCGATCATGTCCAGCAGCTTGGGTTTCAGCGTCTTGGGAGAAATGGCCAGATTTTCCAGCCCGTCTGGTGGCGCGTAACCAGACAGATAGTTGAACACCTTGGTGGCATCGCGGCCCAATTGCGCGTCGCAAGTAAAAAGCGACAGATCGGTGTAAATGCGCGCCGTGATCGGATGGTAGTTGCCCGTGCCGTAATGCGTGTAGGTGACCAGCCGGTCCCCTTCGCGGCGAACAACCGTGCTGATCTTGGCGTGGGTTTTTAGATCAAGAAACCCATAGACTACATGCGCCCCCGACCGCTCCAAACGCCGCGACTGTCGAATGTTGGCGGCCTCATCAAACCGGGCTTTCAACTCCACCAGCGCGGTGACCGATTTGCCGTCCTCGGCGGCTTCGCACAGCGCCTCGACGATGGGTGAGTTTTTCGAGGTGCGGTAGAGCGTTTGCTTGATCGCCACCACGTTCGGGTCGCGCGCGGCCTGTTGCAGAAAGCGCACCACCATGTCGAACGTCTCATAGGGGTGGTGCAGCAACATGTCCTTTTGTCGGATGGCCGCGAACATGTCGCCCTCGAAATCGGTTACCCGTTCCGGCACGCGCGGGGTGAAATTGGGCCAGAGCAGGTCGGGGCGGCTGTCGAGCATCAGTTCGGAGAGATCCGACATGCCGATCATCCCCGAAAGCTCAATCACCTCGTCGCCGCGCACGCCCAATTCACGCATGATCACCTGCTTTAGCGCCTCGGGTGCACCGGCGGAATGGGTCATGCGCACCACCTCGCCCCGGCGGCGCCGCTTGAGCGCCACTTCGAACTCGCGCACCAGATCTTCGGCCTCTTCCTCGACCTCCAGATCGCTGTCGCGCAGCACACGGAAACCGAAATGCCCATTGAGCTTGTAGCCGGGAAAGAGGCTCGGGACGTGCAGGACCAGCAAATCCTCGAGCGGGAGAAAGCGGTGCCCGTCGCCGGGCAAGTCGATGAAGCGGTCGATCTGCGCGGGGATCGGCAATAGGGCTTGCAGGTGACGCTTGTCCGCGCTGCGCTCCAACTCGAGCGCGAGAGCATAGCCGGTGTTGGGGATAAACGGGAACGGGTGCGCCGGGTCAATGGCTAGCGGTGAGAGCACGGCAAAGACGCGCGTCAGGAACACGTCCGCCAGATGCGCGCGGTCCTCTTCGGTGAGCGCGTCACGTGTAAGAATGGAAATGCCGCGCGCTTCCATTTCGGTTTTGAGATCGGTCAGCACAAGCTGCTGTCTGGCCATCAGACGGCGGGCATCTTCGTCGATCAGAACCAGTTGCTCGGCGGGGCTGAGCCCGTCGGCGGCGGGGGTGATGTTGTTGGCCAGCGCCAGCTCGCGCAGGCCGGCAACGCGCACGGTGTAAAATTCATCGAGGTTGGTTGCCGAGATCGACAGGAAACGCAGCCGCTCGAGCAGCGGGACACGCGGATTTTCCGCCTCTTCCAACACCCGCCAGTTGAAGCCGAGCCAACTGAGTTCGCGGTTGAAAAAGCGGCCTGGCCCGCTGATGTCGAGATCGGGCAATCCGTGCGCCGGAGCGAATTTTGCAGTGAGAAAGTCAGCAGTCATCGAAAATGTTGCAACGGCGAAGGGCAACGATTTTTCGACGAAAAATCGTGCCGGTGGTGAGGGTTTTGGAGTGGTGTTCAAGCGCTGTTATGCGCCCGGATGCCCGAGCTTGTCCAGTACATCGCGTGCAAATGCCCGCGTGATGGCGCGTTTTTGGGCAAGGCTGGCCGTATCCAGGGCGTGCACCAGTGCACGTGCGCCGTCAAAACTGCGGTCCATACGGGCAAGAAGATAGGGGATCACGTCGGATTTTGGCGCCAATTGCCGATCGGCGAACAGCTTGGCCAGCACGGCCATCAGCAACTGGTCATCGGGCGCGTCGATCCGCGCGTGCCCGGACGCGTCGATGCGGCTTTGTAAATCCGGCAGGGTCATCTGCCAGTGTCGCGGTGATGCGGTTCCGGTCATCAAAAGTGGCAACTGCGCCGCATGCATCAGGTTGTGCACGTGAAAGAGCGCGTTTTGCGCGTCCCTGTTGCTTGCGATCTGATCCACATCTTCGATGGCCAATGGCGTCGCGGCCAGCGTGTCGGGTGCCGCCCCGGCCAGAGCGGTTGCTACGATGATCTTGGCATTTGCCTGTTGCGCCCAGACATGCGCCAGATGCGTTTTGCCCGCCCCTGGCGGGCCCGACAGCACAAGCTTGCCCAGTGGCCAATCGCGCCAACCATCGAGCAGGGCCAGCGCAACCGCGTTTGGCGCAGCCACCAGAAAATCGTCGCGGCCCAGTGCGGTGCGTGCCGGAAGGTCAAACCCCAGCTGTTCCGCCATAACTCAATCCTTGGCCTCGTGGCTTTCGGGGCGAGATTCCAGACCGCGGTAGAGCAGGCTGCTTTTGTACTGCCCGATGGCAAAGCGCACCAAGACGCCAAAGGCCGCCGCCATGGGCACAGCCACCAGCATGCCAACAAAGCCAAACAGCGCGCCAAAAACCGACAGCGCAAGGATCAGCCAGACAGGATGCAACCCGACGCTGCTGCCAACCAGCTTCGGGGTCAGCACGTTTCCTTCGATCAGTTGGCCGATCTGAAAGATCACGGCCACCAGGACAATCCACAGCCAGTCGCCCCAGAATTGGAACAGCGCCAGCCCAATCGCCAGCGCCCCGCCGACCAACGCGCCCACATAGGGGATAAAGGTCAACAGACCCGCTACAAAGCCCACAACCAGCCCAAATTGCAACCCGATCAGCATCAAGGCCACCGCGTAGTAGGTGCCGAGGATCAAGCACACCGTGCCCATGCCGCGGATGAAGGCGGAGAGTGTAGCGTCGACCTCAGCGGCCAGGGTGCGAATTGTTGGCGCGTGATCGCGCGGCAAAAGCGCGTCCAAACGCGCAGTCATGCGGTCCCAGTCGAGCAGCAGGTAAACCGCTACCACCGGCACCACCACAAAGAGCACGACGATGTTCAAGAGACTTGCTGCCGAGGTCAACGTGGCGTTCAGCAACTGCCCGCCACGTTCCGACACGGTCTGGCCCAATTGACGCAGGCTTTGGTTGATGGTGGATTGTTCGTCAGCGAGGCTGGGGAAGCGATCGGTGAGGAAAGTGGCGATGTTGCGCGCCACCTCGGGCGCCACGTTAAACAGCTGCACCGCCTGTTGCACCAATGACGGAATGATCAGCAGGGCGGCAATGACAAAGAGGATAATGGCACAAAACGTGATCACGCCGGTTGCCATGCCGCGGCTCAGCCCCTTGGCCTCGAGCCAGTCAGCCACAGGATCGAGGAAATAGGCGACCGCGGCGCCCAGAAAAAACGGCAAGAGCACGTTGCCAAGCGCATACATCACAAGCAGGAACACCGCTGCGGCGATGCCCCAGTATTTCAGCTGATCCCGGACGGGCAGGGCCATGTCTGCTCCTTTATTCCTCCGAGATGAGATGCGCGCTTTTGCGCGCTGGTGCAAGCCCCCAGCGCTTGGGCCGGGGGCCTGGCCGTGTGCTTAGTGACAGGCCGGACGCGCGCCGGGCAGCAGCACCTTGTCGATCACGTGGATCACGCCGTTGTCCGCTTCGATGTTGGCGATGATGACATTGGCGGTGTCGCCTGTGCTGTCACCGATGGTCACGCCCGCGCCGCTGGCGGTGATGCACAACCGCTCGGCGGTGTTGACGGGCTTGTAGTAGTTGGACCCTGCGGCAAAGTCGCTGGCGGTGAGCTTGCGGTCATCGACGTGGTAGGTCAGCACGCTGACCAGTTGGTCGCGGTTTTCCGGCTGCAGTAGGGTTTCCACGGTGCCTTCGGGCAGGGCAGCAAAGGCGTCATTGACAGGAGCGTAGACGGTGAACGGGCCGTCGCCTTGCAAAGTTTCGACAAGGCCAGCCGCGGTGACGGCGGCGACAAGGGTCGAAAACCGCTCATCGCCGGCGGCGATGTCGACGATGGTGTTGGCAGATGCGGCGGTGGCGCCGAGGGTCAAGGCCACGGCGGTGGCAGCGGATTTGAACAGGTTGGTCATGGTGTTTTCCTATGTCGTTTATGGGCAGCGCCGGGGCGTTTTGTCCGGTCTGTACTGTTGTGTACGGGGCATAGGCTTGGGTGGTTCATTTTTTGTGGGAAAAAATTCCATATGTACCAGCTTAACGGTCGATTGTGTTAAATTGTGCGCTGGCGCGCGCGCGATTTTTTTGTGAACGAGGGGCGCTGCCCCTCGAGCTCTCCAAGGTATTTTTGGCCAGAAGAAGCACAGTTTTGATGAGCTGAGTGCGCCTGGTTTGGTTGTGGGTGAGGCGTGCTGGCTGGTGAACTGCGGGAGGCGTTTTCAGCGAGAAACAGCGCAGTTTTGTGCTGGCCGGCGTGTCTTTGTCTGGGGATCGGTGTGGCGCGTCATGCGGCGTTGCGGGGGCGGGGGGTTTGGACTAACACAAAACGACTGACCCGAGGAGAAAGACCATGCGCCTGAGCCGCTACTTCCTGCCTGTTCTGAAGGAAACACCGAGCGAGGCGCAGATCGTGTCGCATCGGTTGATGTTGCGCGCAGGCCTGATGAAGCAGTCGGCGGCGGGGATTTATTCGTGGCTGCCGCTAGGCTTTAAGGTGCTGCGCAAGATCGAGGACATCGTGCATGAAGAGCAGGCGCGCGCCGGGCATATGGCGATGCTGATGCCCACGATTCAGTCGGCGGACCTGTGGCGCGAAAGCGGCCGCTATGATGCCTATGGGGCGGAGATGCTGCGCATCAAAGACCGGCATGATCGCGACATGCTGTTCACGCCCACGGCCGAAGAGTTGATCACCGATATCTTTCGCGCGCATGTGTCGAGCTACAAGGACCTGCCGCTGACCATGTACCAGATCCAGTGGAAGTTCCGCGACGAGATCCGCCCGCGCTTTGGCGTGATGCGCGGGCGCGAGTTCTACATGAAAGACGGCTACAATTTTGACCTGACCAAGGAAGATGCGTTGCACGCTTATAATCGGCATCTGGTCAGTTACCTGCGCACCTACGAACGGATGGGCCTGCAGGCCATTCCAATGCGCGCGGACAGTGGTCCCATTGGCGGCGACGACACGCACGAGTTTCTCGTGCTGGCCGACACCGGCGAAAGCGAGGTGTTTTACGACAGCGCGGTCACTGATCTGACCTTTGGCGACCGGGACATCGACTATGATGACGTCGCGCAGTGTCAGGCGATCCTGGAGGAGTTCACCTCGAAATACGCGCGCACGGATGAGACGCATGACGCCGCACTGTTTGATCAGATCCCAGAGGCGCGGCGCCGCGTGGCGCGGGGGATCGAAGTGGGGCAGATCTTTTACTTTGGCACCAAATATTCCGAGGCGCTGGGCGCTACGGTGCAAGGTCCGGATGGCAAAGCGGTGCCGGTGCACATGGGCAGCCATGGGATCGGGGTCAGCCGTCTGGTGGGCGCGATCATCGAGGCCAGCCACGACGACAATGGGATCATTTGGCCCGAAGGTGTGACGCCCTATCATTGCGGGATCGTGAACCTCAAACAGGGCGATGCGGAGGCGGATGCGGCCTGCGACAAGCTCTACAAGTCGCTTGAGGCCGCGGGGCTGGAGCCGCTCTATGACGACCGCGACGAACGCGCCGGCGGCAAGTTTGCCACCATGGACCTGATCGGCCTGCCGTGGCGGATCACCGTGGGGCCGCGCGGGTTGAAGGCGGGTAAGGTCGAGTTGACCTGCCGCCGCACAGGCCAAAGCGAAGAGCTGTCGCCCAAAGACGCAGTCGCGCGGGTCATCGACATCTATGCCCCGCACAAGGCGCATACCTCAGAGCACTGGGAACCGATGGCGCGCGAGACTTTTCACACCTGGTTGTGATCAGCTTGCGGGTTCTGGCCGCTATACTTGCCACGGCGCCATGATCGCGCGCGTTTGCACATTGTGTGTCGGGCTGGTCTGCGGCGGGCTTGGCGCGCAATTTCCGGAGTTTTCCCAGCAATATGTGCAGCGGTTGGGCGGTGCAGTGGATGCGCTGGGCGAGGTTGTGGCGGATTTTGATACCTCAGCCGCGGCAGAGGGGCTGAGCCGTAAGGCGGCGCTGGCGCAGATGACGGGCGGCGCATTTGTGGAACGGCGGCGTGCGGATATGGTGCGCAGCTTTGATCGGTATGACCGGCTGGCGGCGGATTTAGAGGCGCTGCAAGGGGCCGGGCCGTTTACCAGGGCCACGATGGCCATGCGCATGACCGACCGCGATGTGGCGCAGGCTGCGCTGCGGGCGTTTCGACCGGCGTTGCCGTTGAATTTTGCTGGCGCGGCATTTGCCGGGGCGGGTTTTGTCGTGGGCCTCATCGCCGCTGCTGCGGCTCTTCGGGTGGTCGTGTGGCCGTGGCGGCGGGTCCGGCGCGCCCGTTAGCGCGCCGGAGGCCAGTTCAGGCCGCGAGGGCCAGTTTGGAGACGTGAATCTCAAACGTTGGGTGCATCTCGGCTCCCAGCACACCTTCGCGGTAGTGCCGGTAGATCGAGCGCCAGTAGGGTTGGGTGACCACGCCTTCGTCCTGCATGATCTGCTGCAGCTTGGCCATAACGGTGCGCCGCTGATCGGCATCTGCGATGGCCAGCGCGTCGCTGAGCAGGCTGTCAAACTCGGCATTGGCAAAGGCGCTTTCGTTCCAGGCTTCGCCCGACCGATAGGCCAGCGCCAGCACCTGCACGCCCAAGGGCCGTTGCGCCCAGTCAGTGGTGGAAAACGGGTACTGCGCCCAGTCGTTCCAAAACGTCGAGCCCGGCAGGATCGTGCGGCGCACCGGAATACCAGCATCGCGCAATTGTGCAGCAACCGCGTCTGAGGTGTCTTTGCGCCAGGTGTCATCGATGGAGATCAGGTCGTGTTCGAAATCGGCCATCCCGGCCTCTTCCATCAGCGCCTTGGCCGCCGCTGGGTCATGCATCGGGGCGGGCAATTCGGCGTATTCGGGGTGCAAAGGCGCCACGTGGTGGTTTTCGGCCACCCGTCCATTGTTGCTGAACCCAAGTTCCAGCAGCACCGCATTGTCGACCGCCATGGCAAGCGCGCGGCGCACGCGGGCATCGGCATAGGGTTTCATCCCGTCCACCTCGGCCTGCTGATTGGGTCGGATCACCACCGTGTTGGCGGTCACGGCCTCGGATTTGGTCCAGCCGATGCTGTCAAAGATCTCGATGAACTCGCCGATGGATTCGTAGACCATGTCGACCTCGTCCGCCTCCACCGCGGCAAAGATCGACGCCTGGTCGGTGCCGTAGTCGATATATTCGATCCGGTCGAGCGCGGCGCCCTCGCCCCACCACTGGTGATCGGGGCGCCGCACCAGCACGGCTTTGATGCCAACCTCAAACTCCTCGGGCATGTAGGGGCCGGTGCCGATGGGCGCATCGAGCGGATCGCCGTTAAAGCTGGGGTGCACGATGGCCGCTGGGTAGTCGGAAAAGCCCGCGATGAGGGTGATGTCGGGCTGGTTCAGGACCAGTTTCACCGTGCTGTCATCGACCACAGTGATCGCACCTTCGCGCGCGGCACCGGTGTCGGCGTCGACCAGGCTGTCCATGCGCGAGGCCATGGAATTGCCCTCCACATCCTTTTCGCACCAGCGCGCGATGTTGAATGCCACGTCGGCGGCAGTAAAGGTGTCGCCATTGGACCAGGTCACGCTGTCGCGCACGGTCAGGGTGTATTCGGTGGCGTCTGCGTTGACCTCCCAGGCCGACAACAGCGACGGGTTAAAGCTGCCGTCGATCTGGTATTCGACCAGATATTCCAAATAGCCGCGGGTAAAGTTGGACATCTGCGGCCAGTCATAGGTCCGCGGATCCTTCAGCGCTTTGACCGTGCTTTCAATGCGCAGCGTGCCGCCGGTTTGCGCGTGACCGTCGGCGCGCGCGGGTTGGGACAGGCCCAAAAGCCCGTAGGCGGCTGTCGCAGTGACGCCCAGCGATGTGGCGCGGGTCAGAAACTCGCGGCGGCTCAGCGTGCCGTCGGCCACCTCTTGCGCATAGGCGCGGGCGGCGGGGTGGATGGAATTGGTACGGGTCATCGAACATCCCTTCATGCGGGGAAAAGACCGGTGGCATTGCCGCCGGGGCAGCGCGCGCACCGCGCCGCAATTCCACCCAGCGTAGCATGCTCTGGCCGGATGCCAACCGATGCCGTCGCCTGGCTTGACCTTCTGCGACGATACGCTCACAGCTTAGGCACGTCCCGAGCAGGAGCCGCCAATGGCCAAAGCGCCGCCTCCCTTTGCCGCCTTTGAATGGCTGATCGCCTGGCGCTATCTGCGCGCCAAGCGCGCCACAGGCGGGGTCAGCGCGATGACGTGGATCAGCCTGATTGGCATCACGCTGGCGGTCTTTGCGCTGGTGGCGACGCTGGCCGTGCGGGCCGGGCTGCGGGCGGATTTTGTCGATGCAATGCTGGGCGGGAACGCGCATATCGAACTGCGCTACATCCCTGTCCAAGAAGACGGCCGTCCCCCCGACCGGCTGATCCGAGATTACGAAGAGATCCTGCCAAGGATTGATGAGATCGCCGGTGTGATAGACGCAGCACCACTGGTGCGGGCGCAGGTCATGGCCAGCTTTCGCGGCAGCAATGCGCCGGCCGATATCTACGGGATCAGCCAAGCCGACCTGCTGGAATACCCGCTGGTGGCAAACAGCCCGAACAGGCGTGGGTCGCTGGACGCGTTTGACCGCGGCATCGCACTGGGTTCGCAACTGGCCAACCAGCTTGGCGTCGGGATTGGCGACCGGGTCAAGCTGATCTCGCCCGACGGGGCACGCACCCCGCTGGGCATCACGCCGCGCATCTCGGCCTATGAGGTCGTCTACGTGTTTTCCACCGGTCAGCCCTTTATGGATGCCTCGCGCATCTACCTGCCGCTGGCTGAGGCGCAGAGCTTTTTCAACCGCGACGGCGCGGTCGATCAGATCGACTTGCGGCTTGCCACGCCAGAAACTCTGCCCCCGGTGATCAACGCGTTGACGCAGGCCGCAGGCCCGCGCGCCTATGCCTGGACCTGGGAGGACCGCTTTGGCGGCATGCTGCGTGCGCTCGAATTGCAGGATAACGCGATCTTTATCGTGCTGGCGATCCTGGTGCTGATTGCCACGCTCAACATCGTGTCGGGCCTGATCATGCTGGTCAAAAACAAGGGGCGCGACATCGGCATCCTGCGCACCATGGGTCTGTCGCGTGGGTCGATCCTGCGGGTGTTTTTCCTGTGCGGCGCGTGGGTGGGCACCGCAGGC
>JBCCLL010000045.1:0-24774 GCA_039026855.1 Pseudomonadota bacterium
CTGTTTGATGTGCTTCTGGTTTCATAAGAAACCGAAAGCCGTTCAAACAGTGAAGCTGACACTCTATAATCGACCCGAAGGCCTAAGAGCGCGATATACAGACGTTGATCCATCGAAATAGACCAAACCGCCCACATATCTCTTTAGTTCTATTCAGTTTTCAAAGAGCGTAGAGACAAACAAGACTGGATGCGCCCGTTACTTTCTGGCGCGCCCCGCCTCGATTACCTCTGATATTATCTGCGTCTCGTTGCGTCTGCGTGTTCGCTTCGGCCCGTCTGGCGCCCCGCCGTGTCATTGCTTCCGCGTCGGTGGAGGCGTTCTACGGTTAGTGCCCCAGACCCGCAAGTGCTTTTTTCAAGAAAACGCATTTTTTTGGCAGAAACCTCATTTCTCAATAAAAAACATGAGTTTAGGCAATCTTGTTTCGCCAACCCAGCGTCAAATCGGCAGAATATTACCCACTGCAAAGCGCCGTCTGCGTCCGCCAAACGCTATATCTTGGGTTATCCACAGACCTTTCCCCAAGACTCGTGCCCCGCACCCCGCCAAACCAAGTGAATCGCCCGTGATTCACCCCATTCCGAGTCGCTCGCAGCGCTTTTTGGCCCGGTGATCGCCCATGGCGCCGCTCTTCTTGGCCAAGGCATCGCCGCTGCAACCATCATCCCACCAACCCGATGATGATGTGAACTGTCGCGCATTGGTCCAGCGGGCAGACCTCCCGCCTCTATATACTATAGCACAAGAACCCGGATGTTTCGCGATGCATCCGCTCCCTGCGCCAGCTGGGCGCGTGACCGGTTGCTCGAACGCCGAAAACGCCACCGGCGCGCGTGCCGCGAAACTCAGTGTTACTGTTTACATTGCTCTGGCCTGAGCAGGCCGCGAGAAACACCGCTATGCCGCCCGCGCGCTTCCCGGCCCTCAAAGACAAAGCGCGGACCCGAGGGCCCGCGCGTTCTTCGATCTGTACTATGTATATAGTGTCAGCCCGCTTGGCGCCGCCGCATCCAGGCAAACGCGCCCAGACCCGCCAACAACAGCGGCAAACCCGCCGGCAGCGGAACGGCACCCGGGGTCGGCCTGGGCGGCTCGGTCAACGAGAAATCGATACTGGCCAGAAAGGTCTGTACCGCAGAGCCGGTGTTATTGATGTCGAACGAATATGTCGTCCCAGCGGTCAATGCGATGGGGCCATTGTCGAAACTCAGGCCAGACGCGCCGCGCGGTGACAGCGCATTGTCTTCCGACAGCAGCGTCGCACCATCGAGAATGTCGAAATCTGGCGTGCCGAGAAACCCAAATACATCCGTCAACGCATAGCTGTCCAAGGTGACATCGGTATCGACCACAAGATCAAACGCGACCACAGAGCCGCCGCCGCCACCAAGCTGCAAACCATTCGACAGCGAACCGGCGCTGTTCAGCCAGCGCGTCGTACCCACCAGATTGTTTGTCGCCGTCAACGAAAACGTCACGCCGCCGGCCGTTTCAGAGATTGTTTGAAACCCTGCTACGCCAAACGCCGCTGGATTTGAGGTGCCAAACACACCGTCTGTAAAGTCGAGCGTCAGCGCGCTCGCTCCCCCACTTGTCAAAGCAACCGCACTCGCGGCGGCCAATAGGACTTTTCTCATAATTCACCATCCAGAAATTATTCTACCCGGGCTAAGCCCATCGAAATCGTTAACAGAAATGCCAAAGCCGGTCTATACACGAAACCGTATGGTGCTAGGTGCGCGACGCCTGGGAAACAATCCGTCGTTTCGGCACCAGTCTTGCCGCCAAAAGGAAAACAATCACCGCCGCATAGATCAACGGCTCAAGCTGCACGCCCTTGCGCACCCAGATGAAATGCAGCGCGGACAACAAGACGATCGGGTATGTCAGCAGATGCAGCTTGCGCCACAAGACGCCCAGCTTGCGCACTGACCAGTTGTTTGAGGTCAGCGCCAGCGGCAGCATCATCACAAAAGCTGCCATGCCAATGGTGATGTAGGGGCGTTTGACAATGTCGGCCCACACCCGTTCGACGCTTTGCACATCGAGCACGGCCCAGACCAGCAGATGCAGGCAGACATATGTAAACGCAAGCACACCCAGCGCGCGCCTGAATTTCAGCAGGTTCACACCGGCAAACCGGCGCAGCGGTGAGACGCACAACCCCAAAATCAAAAGCTGAATGGCAATCTCGCCCAGTTCATGCTCCAGCCGTTCGACCGGTTCGCGGCCCAGGCCACCGGTCATCCCGAGATAGAGCAGGACGGGCACCGGCGTCAGTGCCAGCAGGTACACAGCCCAGGTGGGCACGCGCCGCGCATAGGTATTGAGCGCATTAACCATGCGCCCGCTCCGCGCCTTGGAGGTGCCCCACTCTGGTCACATCAGCCAGGTATGACACCGCAGGCAGTCGAGACAGGAGAGGCACATGATCGACTATCTCGTAAGACTTTGGCGCGACACCAAGGGGCGCGCATCCGCTTTTGCCACCGACACCTCGCTGGAATCGGTGGGCATGTCCGCCATTTCCCTGATGGGTGGCGCGGGCGGCACCACGCTGGACGATGGCAGCACCGAATTGCGGCCCACCTGGGGCATGCGGCTGGGCATGCCGGCGCTGGCGGCGCTGTTTTTCTTTGCCATGGACCCAAACCTGCTCTTTGGTTGGGTGCCGCTGATCGGCTTTGGCCCGAACTCGGCCTACTGGGCGATGGTGCTGTTGGGCTGGATGGTGCTGTGGACAACGGTCAGCCTGAACTTTTTTCAGCGCGTCGCCTATGACGGCGACACCATCCACTGCGAAGGCACCAGCATGCGGCCCCAGACCCGCGATCTGGCCGGGCTGGTTGACATCGAGGTGCATGAAAAGCGCCCCGTGCTGGTGCTGACATTCTCGGACCAGGATCACCTCTACATCCCCAAATTCATCAGCCAGCGGGAAACATTTCTGGCCGACATGGACGCGATCATCGAACGCAACCTCGACGAGGGCCAGGACCTGCCCGAAGATGAGCTGTTCAAACGCATGGGCTTTTAGGCTCAGTAAAATTCTCTGAGGTCCATGCCCTCATACAGGCTGGCGACCTCGGTCTCATAGCCGTTGAACATCAGCGTGGGCTTGCGCCGGGCAAACAGACCGCCGCCCACCACGCGTTCCGTGGCCTGCGACCAGCGCGGATGATCCACTTGCGGGTTCACGTTGCTGTAAAAGCCGTATTCGCGACCGTTCGACTTGTTCCAACTGGTGGGTGGCTCGTCCTCGGTCAGGGTGATGCGCACAATCGACTTGATCGATTTGAAGCCGTATTTCCACGGCACAACAAGGCGGATCGGCGCGCCGTTCTGGTTCGGGATGGTTTTGCCGTAGATGCCGGTGGCCATGATGGTCAGCGGGTGCATCGCCTCATCCAGACGCAGCCCTTCGACATAGGGCCAGTCGAGCACCGGAAAGCGCACCCCGGGCATCTCATCGGGGCGCAGCGCGGTTTCAAAGGCCACGTATTTTGCCCCCTCCTGCACCCCCGCCAGGTTCAGCAGATCGGCCAGCTCGAACCCGTTCCAGGGGATCACCATCGACCACGCCTCGACACAGCGGAAGCGGTAGATGCGCTCTTCGATGGTCATCGCCTCAAGGATCTGCGCCATGGAGTAGTCGCCAGGGTTGTCGACCAAGCCGTCGATGGTCACGCTCCAGGGCGCGGTTGTGAGCGTGTGCGCGTTCTGCGCGGGGTCGGTCTTGCGCGTGCCAAATTCGTAGAAATTGTTGTACTGCGTGATGTCTTCCCAGGGGTTGGGTACCAATGCCTCGTCCGCGGCATCCACCGCGTCCTCGGCCCGGCCCATCCCGGCCGCACCGATCAATCCCAACCCAAGCGCGCCCCCGATCAATTGCCGGCGGTTCATGTAGCTGCTGTAGGGCGTCACATCTGCTCCGGTCAGATCGTTGCTCCAGCGAAAGGCCATCTGCTGCGTCTCCTGTCGAATTCCTGGCTTGCATATAAGTGCGCCAACGCGACCCTCCAGCGCTAGGGGGCTCACGGGCTTGTCAGCGCTTGTAATGCATGTGGTGGGCTGCGGGTGGCGTATTGGCCCTCCGGGGGCGGTTTATCTGGCGAAATGAAGAATGGATTAACGTCTGACGCAAAACGTTAATGGTGGCGCTTTGTTAAGAGAAGGTTGATCGCTATGCGTCGATGGTTTTGTACAAAACGGGGGCAATTTTGATCAAAACGCCGATTTGATGGGAAAAGAGCCACTTTGAGCGGCAGGTGTTTTGTACAAAACGCCGGTGATTTTGATCAAAACCGCTTGTTTTGTCCGGCGAACGCCCCGTTAACCTTTGAAAATTGCCGGCAAAAATCCGCCGCGCCTGACAATCTCGTGAGTGGACGCCGCAAAGTGGCTTGGCTTAGTTTTTGCCGCCTGCACGTCAAGCTAGAAATGGAAAATTTTCCCACTCATCCGAAACGTGATCGGCCCCATATACCGAGCCAGATGCGAAAGTGCGCATCCTCAACTGAAGGGAGATCACAATGATCCGTACACTAGCACTCACCTCTGCCGTTGTTGCCGGCCTCGCCACTTCTGCATTTGCAGGCGCCAAGAAAGACATCGTGGACACCGCCGTGAACGCAGGTTCGTTTGGCACGCTTGTGGCTGCAGTCCAAGCCGCAGGCCTGGTTGACACATTGAAAGGTGACGGTCCGTTCACCGTGTTTGCACCCACCGACGAGGCCTTTGCTGCACTGCCCGAGGGCACGGTGGAGACGCTGCTCAAGCCCGAGAACAAGGACCAGTTGGTCGCGATCCTGACCTATCACGTGGTGCCAGGAAAAGTGATGTCGACCGATCTGCAGGACGACATGGAAGCCGCCACCGTTCAGGGTGAAAGCATCACCATCGACCTCGACAACGGCGTCATGATCGACAACGCCAGCGTGACCACAGCCGACATCGAAACGTCGAACGGCGTGATCCACGTGATCGACAGCGTGATCCTGCCCGACGCGGCCAGCTAAAGATATCCGCGAGGGGCTGCGATGCGGCCTCTCGCCCCCACCTCAGATGCGCGTCAGCAGAGTGATGCAGCTTCCGCCCATCTGCCTCTGGTCCAAAGGCGCGTATCCTGCTGGCGGTACTTGAATTTCCTTTTCTTCCCAGACAATTGTGCCGCCGGGCGCGATATATTGGTGGGCAGCGTCGAGCGTCTTTTGACCCAAACCTTGCCCATAGGGCGGGTCGAGAAAAACCAGCGTAAACGGCGCCCCCTCAAGCGGTCCCAACCGAGTGGCATCCATGCGTTTTAGGTGCGCCTCGGTGGCGCCCAGCAGCCTGATGTTTTCAGCGATCAGTCGCTGACCGACGCGGCCGTTTTCGATCAAAACAGCGCTCTGCGCCCCACGAGACAACGCCTCAAACGCCAACGCACCGGTGCCTGCAAACAGGTCCAGCACCCGCGCACCGGCGATCACATCGCGGTGGGTGAGCATGGAAAACAGGCTCTCGCGCACCCGATCAGGCGTCGGCCGCAAATGCGCGCCAGCGTCGCCTTTGCCCAGCGCGGTCAGCCGCCTGCCGCGCCAGCGGCCCGCGATAATCCTCACCGCAAGAGTGCCTTGAGATCGTTTGTGGGATCCGCCACTGTCGCGGGGTCTGCCGTCTTGCCCGCTTCGATCAGGCGCTTGCCGATCATGTAGGCGCGCGGGTCATTGGCGGCGTCCACGGCCAGCAGATCAGGCCCGGCGTAGTACCAAAACGACTTGGCCGCACCACTGTCGCGAGTGACCACGGTGTCATAGCCGGTATTGAGCCCGGCGATCTGCAATTTCACATCGTACTGGTCTGACCAGAACCACGGCTTTGCCACGTAATCCCGCCCCGCCCCCATGATGTTTTCCGCGACGCATTCCGCCTGATCAATTGCGTTGGGCACGCTTTCCAGCCGGATGCGACTGTCGCGGTAGGGGAACGAGGCACAGTCGCCAGCCGCCCACACGTGCGGGGCGGACGTGCGCCCTTGGGCATCGGTGCGGATGCCGTTTTCCACTGCGATATCAGCGGCCTCGGCCAAGCTGGTTGCTGGTTGAATGCCCACGCCGACGATGCAGAAATCGATATCCAATGTGGTCTCATCAGAGAGCGCCGCACCGCACACCGCGTCGTCACCAAGCAACCGGCTAAGGCCGACACCCTCGCGCAGGTCAACCCCGTGTGCCACATGCAAGGCGCGGAAATAGTCGCTGGTCTCGGGCGCAGCGACACGCTGCAAAATGCGGTCCGCCATCTCGACGAGGGTCACCTCCAGCCCGCGCTTGGCAGCTACAGCCGCAGCCTCCAGACCGATGTAACCGCCGCCCACGATCAACACCCGCTTGCCGTGTTCAAAGAGTGGCGCCATTGCGTCCACGTCCGAAAGATCCCGAACGGTGTAGACGCCGCTTAGGTCTCCACCAATGGCTGCGGGCAACCTGTTTGGCGCAGAGCCTGTTGCCAGGACCAGATCAGTGTATTCGATGGTCTCTTCACCCGCCAGCACGGTCTGCGCTGCGGTATCAATCGCATTGACCCGGCAGTTGGTGATCAATCGAATGTTCTGCTCGGCATAGTAGATTTCAGGGCGTAAGAACATCCGCTCGATGGGCATGTCGCCCAGCAAATATGCCTTGGACAGCGGCGGGCGTTGGTATGGCGGCACCGGTTCTTCGCCGATCAAGGTAATCGCGCCATCAAACCCACCAGCGCGCAGTTTTGCCACGCAGGACGCGCCCGCTTGGCCCGCGCCGATCACCACCACATGCGCCATTGCATTTCCTCTCGCCACTGCTCGGGCGCGACCCTATATCGTGGGGCGACTGACACGCAATTGCCAAAGAAAGGCGCTCCTCATGGCTTTGACCCCCGGCGACACGCTGCCCGATGCCACGCTTGTGAAAATGGGGGCCGAGGGGCCCGAAACGGTGCAGGTCAAGGACCTGACCGCAGGGCGCAAAGTTGTCATCTTTGCCGTGCCCGGCGCATACACACCGACCTGCCATTCCGCCCATGTGCCCAGCTTTGTGCGCACCAAAGACGCCTTTGCCGACAAAGGTGTCGATGAGATCATTTGCATCGCTGTCAACGACCCGTTTGTGATGCAGGCCTGGGGCGAAGCAACCGGCGCTGCAGAGGCTGGCATTACGATGCTCGGCGACGCGGAAAGCGCGTTCACCAAGGCGATTGGCATGGATTTCAGCGCGCCGCCCGTTGGGCTGATGGCCCGGTCGCAGCGCTACGCAATGCTGGTGGACGACAACAAAGTGGTGCTGTTTCAGGCCGAAGAAAACCCAGGCGTGTGCGAAGTTTCCGGCGGTGAGGCGCTGCTCGACGCGATGTAGGGTGCGCATTTACTGCGCACCGCACCTCAAACCAGACTGTCCATCTTGCGCGCCAGTTTGGCGTCCAGGGCGCTGATCCCGCCCACATCGTGCGTGGTCAGCGTCACCTCGACAGTCTTGTAAACATTGGACCATTCCGGGTGATGGTCCCATTTCTCGGCCCAGATCGCGACCTGTGCCATCCAGCCAAACGCTGCGACAAAATCATCAAAGACAAAGCTCTTTTGCATCGCGTCGCGCCCATCAACCATGGCCCAACCATTGGCAAATAGCGGGTCAAGCAGCGGGCCGCGGGTCTCAACGCTCAGTTTTTCGGTCATTGCTGTTCCTCCACTTGTACTTTTCGAAACGGCCCATAGTCGGTGAGCACCTCGATGTCCTGTTCGATCGCCTCGCGCTCTGCCCCCAGATAACGGTCAATCGCATCGGCAAAGCCGGGATCACCGACCCAATGCAAACTGTGGGTCTGCGTCGGAAGATATCCGCGCGCCAGCTTGTGTTCCCCTTGCGCGCCCGCCTCGACCCGCTTCAAACCGCGGGCAATCGCGATGTCTATGGCCTGGTAGTAGCACAGCTCAAAATGCAGACAGGGGTAATGCTCAATGCAGCCCCAATAGCGACCAAAGAGCGTCTCGCGCCCCGCAAAGTTGAGCGCCCCCGCCACCGGCTGTCCGTCGCGCATCGCCAGCACCAACGCCATGTCATCACGCAATGTGTCCTGCGCGATGTCGAAAAAGGCGCGCGTGAGGTAGGGCGTGCCCCATTTGCGCGCACCCGTGTCCTGGTAAAACCGCCAAAACGCATCCCAGTGTTCCGGCCGCAGATCGTCGCCCGAAAATGTCTCTATCTCGCCGCCAAACCCCTGGGCCTGCGCGCGTTCCTTGCGGATGTTTTTGCGTTTGCGACTGGCCAGATTGGCCAGAAAATCATCGAACGTCGCATAATCATCGTTTAGCCAGTGAAATTGCTGCGTGGTGCGCGGCATCAGCCCCATGGCGGTGCCGGCGGCCCGCTCGGCTTCGGTGCAGAAGGTGATGTGCAGCGAGCTGATCTTGTTCTCCGCCCCCATCTGCACGGCGCCTTGGACCAGCGCTGACATCCCCGCTTCGGCAAAGTCGGGATGGGTCAGAAACCGGCGACCCGTGGCGGGCGTGTGCGGCACCGCGATCTGCAATTTCGGGTAATACCGCCCGCCCGCGCGCTCGTAGGCATGGGCCCAGTTGTGATCAAAGATGTATTCGCCCTGGCTGTGGCTTTTGGCGTACATCGGCGCCACAGCAATGGTCTGCCCTTCGATCTTTGCCTGCAGGTATTGCGGCTGCCAGCCGGTGCCGGCACCGACCGACCGGCTGTCTTCCAGCGCCTTAAGAAAGCGGTAGGTGGTAAAGGGATCCAGCGGCCGTCCCCCATCCGCCGCCTCTGGACACGCGCAGGCATCCCACGCCTCTTGCCCGATGTCGGACAGGGACGGCAGCACGCGAATTTCAACTTCTTGGGCGGACACGATTTGCTCCGGCGGGGGACACACCGCAATGTGTGGCGCGCGGCGCGCGGATCAACCGGCAAGCGGCGGCAGGTACTGCTCAAAGGTCACATTGTCGGCAACGCGGCGCGCATCGCATTCGGCCTTAGCCGAGGTGATGGTCCAGCACAGTATCGGCACCCCGGCGGCTTTGAGCGCTGCCACCCGGGCGCGGTCCAGATCGGACGCCTCGTGACTGATGAAACAGGCGCCTACCCGGTCAAAATCCGGGATATCGCGCAGCGTGTCACACCTGTCGGGCGAAAGCGGCCATTTACCCGGATCAAACGCAGATGTGGTCAATCCGCGCGGGATGGCGGGCGCAAGCTCGGCCATTGCGGCAACGGCGTGCGGATTGAACGACATCACCGCAACCGGGCCGTCATAGCCGCGCAGCGCATCTGCCACCGCCTGTTCGAGCGGACCCACATTTGGCCCCATGGCGCCGTCTTGGTCCTTGATCTCAATCAGCAAGGGCACCTGCCCCGCCACGATCTCCAGCACCTGGGGCAATGTAGGCGCGCCGTCTTCACCACCGGTCAGCGTGATCTCCGCCATCTCCGCCGCGCTGCGCTGCGCAACAGTGCCTGCGGCCCCGGTCAGACGCTTCAGGCCGTAGTCATGAAACACCATCGCCGCGTCGTCCGCACTGCGCTGCACATCGATCTCGATCCCGTAGCCATGCGCCATGGCGGCCCGGATCGCCGCGCGCGAGTTTTCCGGGCGCGCGTCTGCCACATCATGCAGGCCGCGATGCGCCAATGGCGCACCCAGGAACGCCGCAGGCAAGCTCATACGATTTGGAAGATCCCCTCGATCTCCACCGCCACGCCCAGTGGCAAAGACGCGGCCGATACCGCCGATCGGCTGTGCGGCCCAATGTCATCGCCCAGCGCGTCTACGATAAAGTCAGAGGCCCCATTGATGACCTTGGGCTGGTCCGTGAAATCAGCGGTCGAGTTTACAAACCCAGTCAGCTTGACCACGCGCTTTAACCGATCAAGATCACCCTGGCAGGCCGCCTTGACCTGCGCCAAAAGGCTGATCGCGCAGCTGCGCGCCGCGTCTGCGCCAGCTTCGACATCCATATCGGCGCCCAGTTTTCCCAGGATCAATCCGTCCGGCCCGTTCGAAATCTGCCCAGAAACGTAAACAAGATCGCCGATCTGCACGTAAGGCACATAGTTTGCCGCCGGCGCCGGGGCGTCGGGCAAGGTCACACCAAACTCGGCCAGGCGTTCTTCGATGGGCATGGGGCTCTCCTCGTTGCGATGTCGCTGCGGACGCTAATGGGTGGGACACAAAAGGTCTATGGGGGTTGGTCCTGTGCCCGTGACCCGACCTGCGCATTGCCGATTGGCAGCCGAATTGAACAGCCTATTTGGGGAGATCAGAGGGGTGCGGTTCACCGCGCAATAATGGGACGGGGGAAATATGCCCGAAGGCCACACAATCCACCGCGCCGCGCGCGATCATGCAGGTTTTATCGGCGGGCAAACAGTGTCCGCGATATCGCCGCAAGGTCGGTTTGCCGATGGCGCGGCACAGATCGACGGCGCAATCTGTGACAGCACAGGTGCCGTGGGCAAACACCTGCTGTATCACTTCTCCAACGGCCAGACATTGCACATCCATCTGGGGCTCGGCGGATACTTCGTATGTCAGCCGCAGCCCGCCGACCCGCCGCGGGATGTTGTCCGGATCAGAATGGAAAGCGCGACGCACGCCATCGACATCATCGGCCCAAACACGTGCGAGTTAATCCCATCCTCGGACATGGATGCATTTACCTTGCGCTACGGTCCTGACCTGCTGTCGGATACCCCGGACCCGGACCGCGCCATCGCCACCATCCGCAAAAGCCGCGCGCCCATTGCGCGGCTCTTGATGGACCAAAAGGTGATCTCGGGTATTGGCAATATCTACCGCGCCGAAATCTTGTGGTTGCGCAAGCTGAACCCGATGACCCGTGGCGTGGACATCGCCGACGCGGAACTCCGTGCCCTCTGGGACGACATGCGCGCCCTGCTTCAGATCGGGGTCGAGACCAATTCGATCATCACCACCGGCGATTATGACGTCGCGGGCCAAGAGATCACCGAACGCACCAACATCTTCGCGCGTGAGACCTGTCCAACCTGCAACGGCGCGATTGAAAAATCCAAGCTCAGCGGCCGCACGCTCTATCACTGTCCCAACTGTCAGGTCGGCTAGGTTACTGCGCGGGGAAGTAATCCTCGCACGCTCCGTCGCGGTACACATCTGCCGTGCAGCAATGCAATCCACCGCCAAAGGCGTAGGCGTCGCGTAACTCGACCTCGACCACTTCCATCCCGAGCTTGTCCATCTGTTCGGCCTGATAGACCTCGGATTTCTCGACGCAGACTGTCTTGGGGTCAAGCACCAAGACGTTCATCGACAGCCACACAGACGAATAGCACAGCGGCGGCGGCGCGTTGTGCGCGGGTTGTGCGGCGTCCACGATGTCCCAGCCGTTCTTTTCGAACATGTCGCGTTGATCGTCGGGCAGGCGGCGCTGCGGGTTGTTCAGGATCAGACCGGGGCGCAGCGGCGTAAACGTAGCGTCGATGTGGATCGGGTACGGGTCACCCGGGAAGTTCACTGCATGCACGCGGTGATCGGGGAAGTGGCGGCGCAACCACTCGACCCCTTTGAGGTTGCTGGTGAACCCGTGCTGCACAACCAGATCTTTGCCAAAACGCAGCACATCGGCGGCATCAAACAGCGGCTCTTCTTCGGTGGTGACAAAGAACTTTTTAGCGGCCCAATCCAGCCGTTTTTCCACGCCAATTTTGTCGCTCAGATAATCGGGATGGTAATCGGCATCCGTGAGGCGTGGCTTGGGCGCGGCCTCGTGCCGGAAGTTTGGGTCTTCGTCCCAAAAGCGCTGCATCAGCGGGCGATAATTCAGGTATTCGAACCAGCGGCAGCGATAGGACATTGTCGCCTCAAGGATCTCGTGCCCGACCGTCAGCAGCACGTCGCGTGGCGGCATACAGCCAAACTGGCTGTCGGTGTGGAAATCCGGCGTGGTGACGGGTTGCGCGTGGTCGATGCTGTCGGGCCGGTCGACGCGAATGCCGCGAGCGCGCAGTTGATCGGCAAAGCCATCGAGCAATTCATTGGCGCGGTCGATGGTCTCCTGCGGGCGCCGCCCCCACTGGCCGCGCATGTCACTGTCTTCGGGCACCTTGGCGTCCAGTGCCGGTTCCTGGGGCGGGATATGGCAATCATTCGCACGGCCCACGATCACGTGGCGCAGCCTGTCCCATTCATTCCAGCTTTTGACTTGGGTTTTATCCGGTGACCAATCTGACATACGCGCCTCCGTGAGGTGGGGAGAGGGCCGCCCATCTCCCGATGATGCGTCCCGGCGTGCAGGATCGGATGGTTGGGCGACCGCGCGGTCTGGCGACGCCATCGCCATAGCCCGGGCGCGTAGCTAGCAGAGGTTTTTCAAGCAGGAAAGAAGAACAGCGCGGAAATGCATGCCAAAACGCCAATGGGCGCTTTTCTCGCCGCCGCGCATTTGCAACTATTCGTGCGAAAGATGCGGGGGTGCCGATGTAAACCCTCGTTACATTACCTATATAGGCAGCAACGCATTGTAATAAGAGGGAGAGTTTGATGGCAGATTTCGCATCGCAGGTCGCAGAATCTCAGGCACAGGTGGCTGAAGCGCAATCAAGGATCGCTGAACTGACCAGCCGGATCGACACGGCGCGCCAGAAAATGAAAGACGGTACCGATGTCTCTCTCGACATCGAAAACGCCAGTCTGGACGACGTGCACGCGCATACCGAGCTGATGAACGCCAACATTGCCGAGTTGATCATGGGCCTCGACGATGTGACAACCGCGTTTTCCAAAGATTTTGACGAAATCCGGTCCAAAACCGGCTGGGAAAGCTTTGTCGGCATTTTTGCCAAAGGCAAATCCGAAAGCATGCGCCAGGAACGCATCCGCACCGCGTCGATTGACGACAAGCTGCAGGACCTGATCAGCAAATCCGACGTGATCGTGAACCTGCTGCAGGGCCAGTTGAACGTGCTCGAAGAGCAAAAGACCAAGGTCGAAGGCAACCTGACCGAGACGCTGGATGAGCGCGAGTTCACAGTGAAGGAACTGTCGAGCCTGCAGGACGAGATCAAGGCGATGGACCCCGCGATCATCACGCTGGAAAACAAGATCGCGTCGGAAACGGACGCCGCCAAACGCACGGCGCTGGAAACCGAACTGGCCGATCTGAACAAGCAGTACAACGAGATGGTGCAAGACGAACAGGTCAAGGTCGCCAAGTCCCAGACGCTCGAACGCTACATTGAAAAGGGCAAGACTTGGGTGGATTCGCTGCAGAACCAGGCTGCAACGCAGATGGTGTTGATCAACAAGCTGCAGACAGACACCAAACAGCGCGTGGTGCTCTATGATGCGCTGACAAAGTCGTTAAAAACCGCGCAACAACAGGACGTCGCCCACCGCATCAACGAGATCGGCGTGAAAACGGACCAAGAAGCGCAAACCGCCATGGCCGGCATCGGTGCGGCCACCAACCAGCGGATGGCGGATATGCTTGAGGCGCACGAAGACCAGATGGTCTTTGCCCGCGAGGTGCTGGAGCAAAAGGCGAAAGCCGATGAACGCTTTGCCCGCCGGTTCGCCGAGATTGTCGAAAAGCACGACGCGAATGCGTATGGGGCGTGAAACGCTGTTTCGGCTTTGGTTCCAATACTACGCCTTGCCGTTACTGGCACCGGCAACCTTTGCCGGTGGCGTAATTGCCGTGTACCTGATGAGGGCACACGAGGCGAGCGCCTGGGCGCTGTGGTGCGCCGGTGGCGTCGGGTTACTCGGCTTGATCGGAACGGTGGCGCCAGCATGGGGTATTCCTTCCGACAATACAGAGACTCGATTAGACGATACCTTTTTTGAGGCCGACAATCATTGCGACGGCGGCGATGGCTAACGTGTCCCAGCACCACCACGGCCTGACCGATCGCTTCGCCTCTCGGCGTTACTTTGCCAAATTCGACACCATTACTTCGCATCTGGGCCGGGTCGCGGCGGTGATGGAGGCCGATGACGATCTGAGCCGGGACGAGGTCAAGATCCTAACCCGGTATATCACCGAGCTGACCTATACGTTCCGCGCGCTCAGCTACAAATACCTGTTAGTCGGGCGGGATACGGGGCGGTTTTTCGGCAGTCTGGCCATTGATGCGCGCGACAGCGGGTTTCCGGCGGCCGAAGAGTTGATCACCATGGCGGGTGACGCCGCACAGGCGGATCGGCATCTCGCAGGCGCGCCCACCGCGGACGAGCTAAAAAAGCAGATGGTCGAGGTGATCGTCGGCGACCTTGAGCCGCCCACCAAGCTGCAATTTGCGCTGTCGCAACGGCTCTACTTTGAAGAGCTGAAAATGGGCGAGCTGTTCTGGCCGCGCAATGACCCCTCGGTCGTGTGGACGGGCAATATCGACGACCGCCGCCGCAGCTTTCGCATCCATTGGGCGGTGTATGATAGTGGGCTGAACTTGCCCGTGATCTACCTGATGGAGGTCGAAGACAGCGGTCGCACCGCGCTGCCCAAGGACCCGCGCCGCTGGCCCGCGGTGCAGGCGCACCTGATGGCGCAAAGCCTCGGTGCGCTGAAGCTGGTCACAATTGCCAAGGGCTTTGACGAGGACTTCGACGACCTACACCCAAAACGGTTGCGCCGGTTCCACTTGGGCCCGATGTATTCATCCGCTTTCACCAAACAGCCTGGCCCGATCAGCGACATCCTCGCCGCCGCGCGGGCACCTGCCGGGCAGGATTGGGCACTGGTCTGGACCGAGGAAGACCTGCAATCCGAACGCGTGATCGAGGAGCGGCAGGGTTGGTTTTCCTCCGTCGAGCGCGAGGTTTTTGCGCTGGATCCCTTCGCTGGGCACGGCGCGCAAACCGGCGCGACTCGCATGAACCGCAGTATCGTGCTGCCGCAGCGCGCCTATCAGGCGCTCGAAGAGATGGACCCGCCGGGTTTCGGATCGGTCACAAAATACGTGGTCAGCCCGCGTGGGCGGGTGTTGCGGGCATGAGCATGTTTTGGCGAGGGGTGCCTGGGGCAAATCGGCCCTTCGGGGAGGATTTTTTGAAACAGAGAAGGGGCGTGTGTTGTGAGCCAGACATCTGATCAAATGGAGCTGCGTGAGGATGAGATCAGATCGCACTACCCTCAGGCGCTGGCGATGTTACAAGGCTTTGATCATGCGCCGCGGATCGGCACGGCCAAGGCCGAGCCTGCACGGGAACGGTCCAGCGGCGTCGGGACGCGGCGGCGGTTTCGGTCGACAACGCCCGGACTGGTGACACGGCGCACCACGCCCACTGGTGCAGTTCAGTTGATGGCCACCATCGAAGGGGCCGACGACGATGACGCGCTGATGTCGGCAACGCAGGCCACAGTTCTCAACGCGCTGCGCCGGGCGCTGTCCATCGCGCAAGCGGTGGCAGAGAATTACGCAGGCCTGTCCGGGCTGGCTGATCTGAAACGCGCCAACCTGGAAAGCGCCCTGCCCGCAGCGCGCAAGACAGAATTTACCGAATTGCTGACGGCAGAGGCGTTGATCACGCTGTATACGTTCGGCAACGCCGCTGCGCATTTGCTGGCCGCGCATCAAAGCGAGACCACGGTCGAGGTGGGCGAGGTCGAGGAGGTGCTGACCGACAACGGGCAGACCGCACTGCACGGCGCGCTGTGGGAACTGGATCAGGACATCGCGGCCCTTGAACCCGATGACGCGCATTTGGTGGCGACCATCACCGCCTTTGCTGAGGCGCTGATGGAAAAGGTGAGCTTGCGCGCGCAAACCGCTCCGCGGCTTGCGGCGTTCACGGCGGCATCCTGGCACGTGGAGGCGGACGATTTCACCGTGCAGGGGTTCACGCCTGCGACCAAGGCGGCGTCGACCACGCTGACCATGACGTTCAAGAAACCGCACGAGGTTGTCGGCAACCACATCGCCAAATACCAGGCGCTGCGGCTGTCCAAGATGCTAATGGCCTATGACTTTGACCGGCGGCTGAACCCGTTTGCCGAGCTTGGCGGGTTCATCTTTACCTTTATGGGCGACGGCAAGCCTGGCACAGGCAAGACCACGCTGATCCAGATGATGGCGGGGCTGATCAATGACTACTGCCAGGTCGCGGGCTATCCGTTTCGTTATCAGAACCTGAGCACCGACAACATCGACAGCTATCAGGGCAAGTCAGGCCAGAATGCCAAGGCGTTCATCAACAACGTGGTCGACCCGGGCGCCATCGGTTTTGGCACCATTGACGACATCGACCAATTGGCGGGCAAGCGGGGCGACAGGCAGTCATCCGCAGGCCAGCTCGAGATCACAGCGGTGCTGATGGAAAGCTTTGCCGGGGCCAACACGGTGGTGCGGGGCAATTGCACGTTTGGCATGTTCTCGAACTATCCCGAGAACGTGGATGACGCCTTGCGTCAGCGGGCCGGGGCTCGGTTTCTGGTGGACGGGCCCCAAACGCGCGAGGATTACATCGACATCCTTGCCCTGCTGATGGGCAAGAACCACGACATCCCCGTGGGTGACCATGACCTGATGGCCGCGCAAGCGATTGAAAAGGCAGTGACCGCATCGTTCGAAAGCCACAATCGCCCGCACGAGATGGGGCTTTTGAACGTGTTTGACCAGGTGCATGCGCAGATCGGCGCACTGGACACAATTGCCAAGCTGGGCTCGTATCTCAAAGCCATTCAGGAGGCGGACGAGCGGTTCACGGGACGGGCAATCAAGAACATCACCGACGCGGTCAAGGT
Source organism: Pseudomonadota bacterium (assembly GCA_039026855.1). Classification (GTDB taxonomy): domain Bacteria; phylum Pseudomonadota; class Alphaproteobacteria; order Rhodobacterales; family Rhodobacteraceae; genus Tateyamaria. The sequence continues at coordinate 16,748 of JBCCLL010000045.1, forward strand.
GCGGGCGATGGATTTCGAACTGCCCGACGAGTGGATGGAAAACCCCGAACTGTTCCTGTTCAAGGATTACGACAGCAAGAAGGACATGATCACCGAGCTGCGCGTGCCCATCACTGTCGAGATGGTGATCCAAGAGATCAACCGCTACGCCGACAGCGAGTTCCGCTATGCTGACAAATCGGATGAGGTCGCGATTGAGGCCATGGTACGCGACTATGGCCGGACCGAAGAGGCCAAAAAGCGGTATCTGGAGAGCAAAGCGGGATGAGCGCAGCCACGATCACGTTCTGGAACACGGGGCTACCGCTGATCCTGGCGGGTGCGTTGGCGTGGATGATGCCGCGCTATATCGCGCCGTCTGAAACCCGGTCGCACACAAAGGTGACAATTGCCGTCGCTGCGTCAGTGATTGTGCTGATCTTTGCGTCTGCTGCGCTTTTTGCCGCCGTTGAACCCGCAAAATTTGCACGTGCTGCGGATATGGGCGGACTGTTTTTAGCTATTGAAATCGCTGTGCGCGGCTCACTGCTGTTTGCCTTTGCATGGGCGCCGGTGCTGCTGCTCAATTGGCTGAGCATGGCGCAAAGGGTCGAGGCGTGGCGCGGGCACGACATGGCAAAGGAAGACCAACCATGATCCTCGCTGGTGTCACTCTCGCTGGGCTGCTCACCGGCCTCTTTCTTCCGCTTCGGACTGGCGTCATCGGCTTTCTCGCTGTGGCGGCCGTGCTGTTTCTGTCGATGGCGGGGATAAACACCGCCCGCGGCTTCGAGGGCACGTCGCTTGAGGAATCCTTGTTGCTCTTTAACAACTCATGGGTCGCCTATGCAGGCTTCAATCTGCAAATCACCTTTCGCGCTTTTGCGCTGCCACTGTTGGCACTCGCCTCACCTTTGATCTATCGACTGAGCCGAGGTGAAGCGTGATTGAGCTGGTCAAACGCGGGTTGATGTATGGTAACCTGTTTCACGTGGGCTCGCCCGCGCTTGTGGCGCGTTACAATCGCGCGCTGAAACACCTGACTGGGCGTGAAACGACGCTGACCGACTTCTACGTCGATGTTTCCGGCTTCTCACCTGAGGTTGGGCAAGAGCTGGATGATCCGCTGTACCTGAACCATGCAGGCGTGAACCGGCAGTTCATATTGCTGAGCACCGAACAACGGAACTGTCCGCTGCTCGATGCGCAATTTTCCACCTGTAAGCCGATCCTGCAGCGGTACATTCGCGAGAATGAGGCCGCGCTTTTTGCGTTAACCGCGCGGGAGGCGGTGGCCGGGGAACTGGTGAACTCCGTTTTCGACGTCTCGCACCCGAAGCGCTTATTCGATATCCGCGCAATCACAGTCGAGGCGGACACGCCAGCGGGCACGGTGGCAAGCGCAGGCACGCTGGCAGAAAAAATTGACAGGTTCTTGAGCGAAGACAATGCATGGTTCGACGACGTTTTAATCGGCGAAATGATCACGCTTGCCAGCCAAACCGGCGACGTGACCCGCACACCGCGTACGCTCAAACCGTTAACCGTAGAGCAAGGCAATTTCTGGACCTCGCATTTTGGCGGTCTTTACGTGTTTCAGGATGTCGACCACCCGGCGGCGATTGCCAGCCAAAGCGTGCCGGAAGGCATACCGATCAAATACAACTTTGATCTGGGTGACCGAAACCGCATCGCCAAATTCTTGGAACTGAACAATCTGGTTGAGCCGATCATCAAAGCGCGTGGCATCGATGGGGCCGCGATCCTGCGCCAAAAGATGGATTTCATCCTGATCTCGGTCGTGACCCAGGCAGGCATTGATTTGCAGGGCACCACGCGGCGCGACATGCGCATGCTGGCGCGGCGTCACCAAGACTTGCTGCCAGAGGAATTTCACGGGCTCGGCGATCTGGTGCGATGGGCCGAACAGGATGGGCGCTGGCCGCGTATTTCATCCGAACACCCGGCCTATTTCTACACGTTGCGTGCGACCAACACGTCAGATGTCGACCTGGTCAACATGCTGCTCGCCGAGCTAAGTCCGCGGGATGTGCGCCAGCTTTTCATCTGTCACAAACACGCATTCTATGCAGCCTATGCCACCTGGTCACCCGCAAAACAGGAATACGTCGCAGAGTACCTCGCAGCAGAGTACAAGGCAGACAAGCTGGGCATGCGCGAAGCTTTGTTCGGTTTTGACGCGCCGATGCAGGAAAACGCCCCAAAACCTGACCTTGTGGCGCGGGTTGGTCCTTGGGGCGCGGTCAGGAGGTAAGGATGTTCCGGGTATTTTTCATCGTCTTCATCGCGCTGAGCATCGTCTATATCTGCCTCAGCCTCTACTCCCGTTCCCGTGCCCGCGCGCGATTGGAAGAGGAATGGAGTGACGGCCCGCAAGACCTGCCGCAAGAGGCGTATGTGAACGCAGGCCTCAAGGCCTATGATGGCAGCCTGCGGCGCAAGCTGATACTGGGTGTCTACGTGGTGCCAATGGCGCTGGTTGCGCTGATCATCTATTTGACAAACTTCGCCTGAAAGGACGGCTGACATGCGTTATATCGGCTGGATTTTGTTGCTCACGTTTTGGGTCGGCGTAGGGGCGTTCCTGCACTACACCCTACCGCAGCGCGACATTGTGCGGATCGTCAACACCTATGAGGAACGGCAAGAATTGGGTGACTGGACGCGCGTGTTCTGGTCCCGGCCCGACACACAATCAGACACGCTGATCAATCGTGATGTGCAGTTCATCCAAACGGTGCGTGCCAATGGCCGGCCCATGGTCTACCGCAACGAGGACACCGGATGGAGCTGGCCGCCCTATTTCAAATTCGACACCTCGAACCTCTACACCGAGGCGGCGGATCGCGTTTCGACCAAAGGCGATCCCGAATGGGTGCTGATATCGCACTATGGCTGGCGCAATGAATTTCTAACGGTGTTCCCAAATGCGATCAGTATCCGCCCCATCGACGGGCCGGACGCATCAAAAGGGCTGCCCTGGATCAACATCCTAATCCTCACCGTTTTAGCGGCAGTGTTCTACGGCATTTGGGTGCGTTGGCGCCGGTTTAGACGCCGGCGCATCGATCCAACGCTTGAGGAATGGCAGGACAGTATCGAGGCCACCAGCGACGCCATCGCGCAAAAACGCGGCCGCTTGCGCCGCTGGATCGACAGTTGGCGCGGGTGATGGCGTAGGGTGCGCATTCACTGCGCACCTTCCCCCAACGTACCTGTTTGGTAGAGCTTTATCCGCAGACCACCATGGGCAATGGGCGCCGTTTCCGCTGTAAAGGGCAAGTCCGTTGCCTTGGCTAGTGACGGCTCCGAAGTCACAATCCCCACACGCCATCCCGCAAACCGCTGTCGCAGCACCGCGCCCAACCGGGTATAGACAGGATAAAGCGCTTTTTTGTTGCCGATCCGGGCTCCGTATGGCGGGTTCACCATCACGATACCGGGCGGCCCCGACGGCGGAACAGCATCTGCCATCTGTTGCTGGTCAAAGCTGACCATATCGGCAACCCCAGCGCGCTCTGCATTGTTGCGCGCCATGGCGATAACGCCCTGGTCCCGGTCTGCTCCCACATGTTGAACGTTAGGCTTGTGCCGTCGCGAGTTTTCGCGCAATTCCAAAAGCTGCGCAGGATCGAACCCGGCAAAGTGTTCAAAGGCAAAGCTGCGCGCCCGCCCCGCCTGCAGCCCCGCAGCCATATCTGCCGCTTCCAGAACAAATGTGCCCGATCCGCACATCGGGTCGAACACCGGTTCGGTCCCATCGTAGCCGCACAAGCGCAGGAAAGACGCCGCTAGGGTTTCGCGCAAGGGTGCCTTGCCGACCGCTTGTTTCGTGCCGCGCTTATGCAGCGGTTCACCCGAAGTGTCGGCACTTACAGTGACACGGTTGTCATCTACGCGGATTTTCAGAGTGACGGGCGCGTCATTTGTGACGCTGAACCCCGACGCCTCTAATCCGCCCGCGATACGGGTCGAGGCCGCACCGGCGTGGTAGATCTTGGACCGCCGCGATGTCGCCACCTCTACTCGCACTGGTATGGCCGGATCCAGCACGCCCGCCCAGTCAAAGCGTTTGGCGCGTTTGTCGAGTTGCGCCAGATGAAACGCCATAAACGACCCCATCCGCCACAACACCCGCGTGGCGCAGCGCAGCTCCAGATTGGCGCGCATGACCTGTGGCCAACCGCCAGCAATCTCGACGCCGCCGGGGGTCACAGCGCCAACATCGAGGCCGATCTCGCGCGCCTCATCTGCCAGCACAGCTTCGAGGCCGGGCAGCGTAATTGCAAAGATATCATGCGCCTCCGCCATGGCGCGTTACACCATGATCGCCGCGCAAGTGACAGCGGCCTCAGTCGGCAAAAAGATAATCGACCGCTGCAATCTCGCGCGCCTTTTCAGCCGGCAGGTTCAAAAAGCGCGACAGCGCAGAGGCGTTTTCCTGCAGATCGCTTGATTGCCGCATGCCTTCGAGCGATTCAAAGCCGGCATCCCGTATCCGGTCACTTTCATGGATCATGTCGTTGCGGATCGTCGGCAGCAGCCGTTCCAACGTTTCCACCGACGTCTGTTCCCCCGCAAGACCCACGCGCATCGCATGGCCAATCAGGTAATCATCGGAAAAATCACACTGGATTTCCAACATGCGGGTGACGGAACGGTCTTCGGCAAAGTCCTGCAGCAGGTCCAATTCGCCAGGGTCCATGCACACGATCAACTGATCGGTGTCATAGTAATCAAACAGCATGCGCATCAGCGCCCTCCGGTGCCGCGTGCGCTTGCCCAGCGTTTTCTGAATACCGCCAAGATCGGGCAGCGGCGTGTGCTCTTCGTTAAACAAGTACTCGATTGTCGGCACATTGGTCATGATCCTGATCCGTTCGAGCAGGCGCTTGGCCACGTGCCACTTCTTGCAAATGATGATCATCAACTCGCGATTGCGACCCAGCGTGCTCTCTGTCTCCCAAAATCTGGTCGCAAAACGGCGTCCGTTGCGGCCTTGCCCCGTGAGAAACTTGAACAGGTTGCGGCCCTCATTCGAGATTTGGAAAGGCACATTTTCGGCGGCATAAAGCAGACCTAAGCGCCGCTTGAGATCGCGCGCCTCTGGGCTGATCTTGCGCGCGAACAGAAAATCCTGCGCCAGCAAAAGATCATAGTGATCGTCATAAAACGTCACCGGCATCCCGTAATCGGTGAACATCAAAAACGTCAGCGTGCGATTTTGGATTTCGTTTTCGGGCACCACGTGGCGCACGATGGTTTGAAAAAATGTCTCGTCCGGGATCCAGGTGGTGCGGAAAAACCGCATCACGTCCTTGCGCTTGCGGGTGAAATCGAGAACCCACTCGATGGTGCGCCGGCGCAGGCACCACCACTGACTGCCAATCATCACCTGAATATCATGCGGGATCTCACGCCGCAGGCCCAATCGCTCCTGCCAGTGGTACATCTGATAGAACCACCACTTGTTCTTGCGCTCGTTGAGGTAGTGGCGGTAGATCAACCGCTCTTCCTTCATGCCGGTTTTGATCCAGTCGCTTTCAAAGAAGTCAAAGCTCTCGATAAAATCGACGTCATTCTCGTCCAGGAATTGGTGCGTGTATTCGGCCGACTTGATGGCCATGCAGTCACCCGAAAGCATGTAAAAATGCGTCGCCCGCGGGAACGCTTCGATGGCCGATTGCACGGCATAAAGTGTAGCTTCCACCAGGCTCCACTCGCCCCAACCACATTTGATCCGCTTTTGGGCAAACGTGACGTTTGGATTGTCCTTCAACGCTGTTCGAATTTTGGCAAACGCCTCACCATCCGCGCGTGCATCAAAGTGGATCGACATGAAATCACCCACGGCGGTCAGACGCTCCGCCTGCTTGATGATTGCATCTGGATCCTTGTGACACAGAAGGATGTAGGCGATTTTTGCCATACCTGAAACGATACTGCCTCGTCGTATGTGATTGTTCACGTAGATAAAGCGAAGCAAAGATTGAATAAACACAAATTCTTTGCTTTTTTGCGCCCAAGCTACGCCGGCAGACAAACGGCAAAAAAACGAGGGCAGTATGGGATTTCCCGGAACCTGGATGACCGAAAGCCAGAGCGTGGTCTATCGCGTGGTACCGAAATGCGCCTGTTCGACCATCGGACAGATCATGTTTTATTCCGATCATGGCAAGTTCTTTGACGGGGACATTCACGATGCCACCGGTGGCATGCACAAATGGGCCATCGAAGACAGCCAGCCGGTGATCACCGAAAATGTGCGGACCCATGGGTCTTATGCGTTTACCTGCGTTCGCAACCCTTACACCCGCATCCTAAGTTCATTTTTTGACAAGATCTGTGGGATCCAGCGCAATGGGCGCAGGTATCGCGGCAACCTGGTGCCGCTACTCATCCAGAAATACGGGATCGAGGTCGGCGGAGATGATGGCAAACAGGAGTTTGACCAGATCAAATCCTTCCGCCGCTTCCTGCTGTTTGCGCGCGACACCATCCGCTGGCGCCGACCGATGGAACCGGACATCCACTGGTCTGCCATGTCAGGGCATGTGAGCACATTCATCGTAAACGGCGGCCGATATGACAAAATCATCTGGACGGAAAAATTCAACGACGGCATGGCCGACGTGATGCAGTCCGTTGAGACGCCGCAAGCCATTGATTTGGCAGATGTCCCCCGCTTCAACGAAAGCGAAGGGCACGGACCGAAACGTGCCCACCCGGTCGAAGACTACTTTGACGATCTGTCGATGCACCTGGTTTACGAAATCTACAAACGCGATTTCGAAGTGTTCAAATACGATTTTGAAGACCCGTCGAACAAAATGCCCATTGGTGAGATTGACCTGGACGAGGTGCACAAGAAACTCGGCGAATGAAAAAGACGGCCCCGAAAGGCCGCCTGTATCGTCAGTGAATGACCGCGTCGTCGGGTCGGGGTCGGTTTGAACCGGCAACGCGGTCCCCGATAATCAACCCCTCAGCGCCTGTTGTGACATCGACACTCTGACCATCGCCGATGTCACCAGCCAGCAACATTTCGGCCAGCGGGTTTTGCAGCGCCGTCTGGATCACACGCTTGAGCGGACGCGCGCCAAAGACGGGGTCATAACCTTCGTCAGCGAGCCACTTCTTGGCGCTCTCGTCCAATTGCAACGCGATCTTCCGCCCGGCCAGCCGTTTGAGCAGCTTTGCCATCTGGATATTGACGATCCCGTCCATGTCACCGCGGTTGAGACGGTCAAAAATGATCGTCTCGTCCAAACGGTTCAGGAACTCCGGCCGGAAATGCGCCCGAACTGCGTCCATCACATCGCGCCGTGCCTGGGACGAATCCGCGCCGTCGGGCAACTGGCTCAGTGCCTGCGCCCCGAGGTTCGAGGTCAGGATAATCAGCGTTTGTTTGAAATCGACCGTGCGCCCCTGACCATCGGTCAGCACGCCGTCGTCCAGAACCTGCAACAGCACGTTGAACACGTCAGGATGCGCTTTTTCGACCTCGTCGAACAATACAACCTGATAGGGCCGGCGCCGCACAGCCTCGGTCAGCACGCCGCCCTCATCATACCCAACATAGCCCGGAGGCGCCCCGATGAGACGGGCAACCGCGTGCTTTTCCATAAACTCGGACATGTCGATGCGCACCATGGCGCTGTCGTCATCAAACAGGAACTCGGCCACCGCCTTGGTTAATTCCGTCTTGCCAACGCCGGTTGGGCCGAGGAACAGGAACGATCCCAACGGGCGATTTTCGTCATTCAGCCCCGCGCGCGCGCGGCGCACCGCGTTGGCCACAGCCCGAACAGCACTGTTTTGACCAATGACCCGCGCATGCAACTGATCTTCCATGCGCAACAGCTTTTCACGCTCGCCTTCCAGCATCTTTGAGGTTGGGATACCGGTCCAACGCTCGACCACCGCGGCAATCTGCTCGGGGCGCACAGCCTCCTCGACCATCACGTCGCCTTCGGACGCTTCGGCCTCGGCAAGGTGTTTTTCAAGCCCCGGGATCACTCCATAGC
>JBCCLL010000046.1:0-24592 GCA_039026855.1 Pseudomonadota bacterium
CGTCGACGGCGTGGTCAAGAACATCACCGAATACGGTGCGTTTGTCGATCTGGGCGGCGTTGACGGCTTGCTGCACGTCACCGACATGGCGTGGCGCCGGGTCAACCACCCGTCCGAGATCCTCACCATCGGTGAGACGATCAAGGTGCAGGTCATCAAGATCAACAAGGAAACCCACCGCATCAGCCTGGGCATGAAACAGCTGCAGGAAGATCCGTGGGATCTGGTGGGCGCCAAGTACCCGCTGGAATCGGTGCATCAGGGCCGCGTGACCAACATCACCGACTACGGCGCCTTTGTTGAGCTGGAGCCCGGTGTCGAAGGTCTGGTCCACGTCTCAGAGATGTCCTGGACCAAAAAGAACGTGCACCCCGGCAAGATTGTCTCCACTTCGCAGGAAGTGGAAGTCATGGTCCTGGAGATCGACGGTGCCAAGCGTCGCGTGTCACTGGGTCTCAAGCAGACCATGCGCAACCCGTGGGAGCTGTTTGCAGAAACCCACCCCGAGGGCGCGCAGGTCGAAGGCGAGGTCAAGAACATCACCGAGTTCGGTCTGTTTGTCGGTCTGCCCGGCGACATCGATGGCATGGTGCACCTCAGCGATCTGTCGTGGGACGAGCGTGGCGAAGAGGCGATCCAGAACTATCGCAAGGGCGACATGGTTGAAGCCGTGGTGTCCGAGGTCGACGTTGAAAAAGAGCGTATCTCGCTTTCGATCAAGGCCGTTGGCGGCGACAAGTTCGCCGAAGCGGTGGGCGGCGTTAAGCGCGGCTCAATCGTTACGGTCGCGGTCACCTCGATCGAGGATGGCGGCATCGAAGTGGAATACGAGGGCATGAAGTCCTTTATCCGTCGCTCCGATTTGTCGCGTGACCGTGCCGAGCAGCGCCCCGAGCGGTTCTCGGTCGGGGACAAGGTCGACGTGCGCGTCACCAACATCGACAACAAAACGCGCCGCTTGGGCGTGTCGATCAAAGCGCGCGAGATCGCCGAAGAGAAGGAAGCCGTGGAACAGTACGGCAGCTCGGACAGCGGTGCATCGCTGGGCGACATTCTTGGTGCGGCGCTCAAGGGCGACGAATAAACCCACGCCCATGTCGGGTGAGACGCGGGGGCCTTCGGGCCCCCGTTTGTCATTGTGCAGGATAGTGCGCGAATCGTTCCGCGCCGGGTCCCAAACGCTATCGTAGGGTTATGCAGCGCCGGTTTGCCGCGCCCAAATGCTGCGCGATTTGTGGCAACGCATCGTGAATGACGTAAATTTTGCTGCGAAAAACGCGGTGGGCGCGGCGCTTTCTATTCCCCAAATCTTCGTTTCTTCCTATAGTGAAGTCAGAAAAACAATTTGAATACATATCCTTCGGGGGGAGTGCACCATGATCCGCTCAGAGCTGATCCAAAAGATCGCTGACGAAAACCCGCATCTCTATCAGCGTGACGTGGAGCGGATTGTGAACACCATCTTTGACGAAGTGACCGCCGCCATGTCGCGCGGTGACCGGGTCGAACTGCGTGGTTTTGGTGCATTTTCGGTGAAAAAGCGTGACGCGCGCGTCGGACGCAACCCGCGCACCGGGGAAACCGTTCAAGTTGAGGAAAAGCACGTGCCATTTTTCAAGACCGGGAAGCTGCTGCGCGATCGGCTGAACGGCAAAGGCTGACAGGACCCGACCCCCATGCGTTACATCCGCTATGCTTGCATCGCCGTCTTTGCCGTTGCGTTGGCGGCCGTGGCGCTGGCCAATCGCGACACGGTCACGGTGCGCCTGCTGCCTGATGAGATTGCGGGCCTTTTTGCTGTCACCCCGTCCATCGAATTGCCGCTGTTTGTCGTGATTTTCCTGGGCATCATCGCGGGTTTGCTGGTCGGCTTTGTCTGGGAATGGTTTCGCGAACATGCGATCCGCGCGGACGCGGCGCGCAGCCATCGCGAGGTGCGCAAGCTTGAGCGTGAGAACAAGCGCTTGAAGGCGGAAAAGCACGAGGGCAAGGACGAGGTGCTCGCCCTGCTGGATGAGGCCAGCTAAGCCACATGTCCGACGTTTCGGTCAAGATCTGCGGGCTGCGCGCGCCCGACCATGTCGCTGCGGCTGCCGCTGCCGGGGCGGGCTATGTCGGCTTTGTATTCTTTGAAAAATCCCCGCGCAACGTGACGCTGGAGGACGCTCGCGCGCTGGCTTTGACCGTGCCCGCAGGCGTGATCAAGGTGGCGCTGGTGGTCGACGCCGATGATGCCTTTCTGGATGCGCTGACCGCGCAGGTGCCCATCGACATGCTGCAGCTTCACGGCCGCGAGACGCCCGCGCGCGTGGCCGAGGTCAAAATGCGCTACGGCCTGCCGGTGATGAAAGCCGTGGGCATCGGCGGCGCGGACGATCTGGAAGCGCTGGACGCCTATGCCGGTGTGGCGGATCAGTTGCTGGTCGATACCAAACCACCCAAAGGCGCCGACCGCCCCGGCGGCAACGGTGCGGCGTTCGACTGGTCCTTGATCGCAGGCCGCCGCTGGTCGGTGCCTTGGATGCTGGCCGGTGGCCTGACCCGCGACAATGTCGCCACCGCCATCGCGGCCACTGGTGCACGCCAGATCGACCTGAGCTCTGCCGTGGAAAGCGCGCCGGGGGTCAAGGACGCCGATCTGATCGCCGATTTCATGGCAGCGGTGCGCGCTGCGTGATCGTTAGGGGGTAGGGGCGTCCGGGCCCCATTCGGGATTGCGGCCACCGGCAGTTTGGCCAATCACCCTATCTTTTCGATCGCGCGAGAAATCCACAACTTCGACGCTGTATTTCTTTTTATCCGCTTGCACGATGTCCCACAGAACACCCGGCGTGGTGTGTGTCGGATAGCTGAACCAGCCATCGTCGATGATGTGCCCGGCCACGGCGTGCGCGTAGGTGATCAGCGACACGCAGGACAGCGCGGGATAATTGCCGGCCCATTCATTCACTTTGGCAGAATAGATCGACAGGTAGGTCGCTGGCGCCTGGGTCAGCGGTGAGACAATCTTGCCCAGCTCGGCGTGTCCGGTCACACCTTCGGCCACCTGCTTGGCCACCGCGGTGCCGAGTTCCCCGACCGAGCCGATAGACAGGCTGACCACGTCATAGGACAAGCCGCCCTTGTTGGTCTTGTTCTCTTTGAAATAGTCGCGGGCAAAGGCCAGAATGCGGCCGCGCTGTTTGTCATTGAGGTTCTTGCAATGAACAAACGCGGCGCCGTTGGTGCGATCCTTGGCAAAAAGGTCACGCACCCGCCACGCCGCGATCGGCATTTCCAACACCTTGCCGTCGCCGAGATACAGACCGCCATGCCCAAACGGTGTTCCGGAGACCACGCGGATGGCCGCGTTTTCAAGGTGACTGACGGTGTGGTTGTGCCAATCAGGTCCGTTGCTGATGAGGAAAAAGTCGCCCGGCTTCATTTTCCACAGGGCCTGCTCAACATAGAGCGCGTGGGAGCTGTTATATGTCATCGAAAAAATCCAGTGATCGAGAAAAGAGAGGGGGTAATCGTCCGTTCACGCTAGGCGGCGGGCTGTGCTGACACCATCACCCAAACGGGTGACGCCGCGCCTGAAAGAGCGGCAATTTTACCCGCCCGCACTGCTTTACCCGGCTGCGCAACCCGGCTACCTCTGTCACTCTGAGAACGAGGTGCGCCATGGCAAACGATCTTTTCAATTCCTTTATGACCGGCCCGGACGAGGCGGGCCGTTTCGGCAAGTTTGGCGGGCGGTTTGTGTCCGAAACGCTGATGCCGCTGATCCTGAGCCTGGAAGAGGAATACGAAAATGCCAAGACCGACGACAGTTTCTGGGCCGAGATGCACGATCTGTGGACGCACTATGTCGGCCGTCCGAGCCCGCTCTATTTTGCCGAGCGGCTGACCCAGCATCTGGGTGGCGCCAAAATCTATATGAAGCGCGATGAACTGAACCACACCGGCGCGCACAAGATCAACAATGTGCTGGGCCAGATCATCCTGGCCCGCCGCATGGGCAAGCATCGGATTATCGCCGAAACCGGCGCCGGTCAGCACGGCGTGGCCACCGCCACGGTGTGCGCGAAATTCGGTTTGAAATGTGTGGTCTACATGGGCGCGCATGACGTCGAACGGCAGGCGCCCAACGTGTTCCGGATGAAGCTGTTGGGCGCCGAGGTGATCCCGGTGACCTCGGGCCGTGGCACGCTAAAGGACGCGATGAACGATGCCCTGCGCGACTGGGTCACCAATGTGCGCGACACATTCTACTGCATCGGCACGGTTGCCGGGCCGCACCCCTACCCGGCGATGGTGCGCGATTTCCAGAGCATCATCGGCAAGGAAGTGCGCGAGCAGATGACCGCCGCCGAAGGGCGGTTTCCCGACACGGTGATCGCCGCGATTGGCGGCGGGTCAAACGCGATGGGGCTGTTTTACCCATTCCTTGATGACAAAGAGGTCGCCATCATCGGCGTCGAAGCGGGCGGAAAGGGCGTGAATGCCAAAATGGAACACTGCGCCTCTTTGACCGGTGGGCGGCCGGGCGTGCTGCACGGCAATCGGACCTATCTGTTGCAAGATGATGATGGCCAAATCCTTGAAGGGTTTAGCATTTCTGCCGGTCTCGACTATCCCGGTATTGGTCCGGAACACGCTTGGTTGCACGATATCGGGCGGGCGCAATACGTGTCGATCACCGATACCGAGGCGCTGGAGGCGTTCCAGCTATGCTGCACGACCGAGGGAATCATTCCCGCGCTTGAACCCAGCCACGCGCTGGCGCATGTGATGAAGATCGCGCCTGATCTGCCGGCCGATCATATCATCTGCATGAACATGTGTGGGCGCGGTGACAAGGACATCTTTACCGTCGCGCGCCACCTTGGCTTTGACATGAGTGGCCCCGAGGGGCGCAACGTCGAATAAGGCTACTCTGCGTTCTTTTCCAAGACATTAAGTGGCACAACGTCGAGCGCGCGCTGATGCGTCGCCTCAAGCGAGACCTTGGGCGCGCAGCCTTCGTCGGCGGCTTGCAAGAAACGCGAAGCGCACAGGCACCAGCGGTCGCCCGGCTTTAGACCGGCAAAGCGATATTCCGGGCGCGGGGTGCTGAGGTCGTTGCCGACATATTTGGAAAAGGCCAGAAATTCCTCGGTCATCACGGCGCAGACCGTGTGGCTGCCCTGATCGGACGCGCAGGTGTTGCAATGCCCGTCGCGGAAAAAGCCGGTTACCGGGTCAGCGCCGCAGATTGCGAGTGTGCCGCCAAGCACGTTGATGCTGTCGTCGGGGTCCATGTCGCCTCCTGCATAGCTTGCGATGGGATATAGCGGCGGTCGGTGGATTGACCATGCGTATGTGGCAACGCGCTTTGCGATCCGGTTGGTTAAGCGGGTGCGGGTTCGCCGTGCCAGCGGATCCAGCGACCGTGAAAGTCCGCGCGCCCGAGGTGCAAAGTCAGATCACCCGGCCAGAGGCGCAGGGTCAGAGCGGCGCCGTCTTGGCCCGCACTATCGCCGTCGGTTTCCATCTGCATCCAGCCGAGCGGCGTTTGCGGGGTTGCGCGGCCTCCGTGTTCGGCGATCAATGCTGCACCGCGCGCTTGCGCTTCGGGTGGGAAATACTGCCAAGCGACGGTGTTTTGGATCAGGTGCAACTGCCCCTCTTTCTGCGCGTTCAGGCGGGTGGCGAGCCAATTCACAGCGTCACCTGTGTGCATGTCGGCCTCAAAGACCGCCGCCGCAGCGCGGGTGCGCTCGAGACGCTCCGGCTGGTCCGGCCAGAGAAAGGCGCTGAGCCGCAGAAGGTCATCGGGATCGTTTGGATTCAACGGGTTGAGATCGACGCCGGCACGGTTGATCACCTGTGGGTTTGCGGGCGGCGGGGGCGGGCCGGTCCAGTCCGGGGCCAGCGTGAGGGCCGGCTGTGCGGGGCCAAGCGTGGTTCGCCCAACCTGCACCGCAAAGCGATCCCACATCAGGTTGAGCCCCCCGCTCGCACCGAGTTCCGACAGCATGATGGGCAGCGCATGGTGCTGCAGGGCGACATGCGCCATGGCGATGAGGGCGGCGGAACGGCGCACCTCATTGGTCTGCGGCGCGGTGCGGGTCCAATTAATGATAAACCGCTCTTCGGCTTTTAACGCAGCCTCAACGGCTGCTTGCAAAGCCTCATCGCTGCAATGCGCTGGCGGGTATGCCGCGACAAGAGCGGGGACCCGCTTGAGGAGCACCAGTGCGTGCAGGGCGCCTGTCAGGCGTAGCGGCAGAGAGTGGCCTGCGGGGCCGACATCCCCTTGATATTGCTCAAAACTCTTCGCCAGCGCGGTAGTGGGATCCCACGTTTCTGCGAGGATTGTCAGAACGCGGCTGGTGAAGGGTGAGCCCAGGTTGGTGCATGCCACCGCTTGGTCGCGAAACGCTGGGATCAGGCTCACGAAAACCGGTCCATCAGCTTTTGCAAAGCAGATCGAGGTTCGGGTGCGATTTTGTCTGCTGGTGTAGAAGCCGTTGGTTTTGCTGATTTTTTAGAGGTGCTGGACCGCGGTGGATTGACCCTCAAAGCCACCGCATTCATGAATTTTGGCGGGTCATCTGCGACCAGTGCGGGTGCACCGTCGGCGCAACCGCGGATCACATCGTCGAGCCAGCCTTGATCCGCCTTGGGAAAGTCGCGCAGCACGTAGGCGGGCACCGCGTCTTTGTGCCCTGGGTGGCCCACGCCCATGCGCACCCTGCCATAGTCTGCGCCGATATGCGCGTGCACCGACCGCAAGCCATTGTGACCGGCATGCCCACCACTCGATTTCCACCGAACCTTGCCTGGAGCCAGATCGATTTCATCATGAAAAACAATGACATCAGCCGCATCCAGCTTGTAAAAGCGCATCGCTGCGCTGACGCTGTCGCCGGATTTGTTCATGAAGGTTTCGGGTTTCAACAGCACCGCGCGGGCAGAACCAAAGCGGCCCTCGGACACCGCGCCTTGGAACTTGGATTTCCACGCGCCAAAACCGTGATCAGAGGCGATACGGTCGAGCGCCATAAAGCCAATATTGTGCCGGTTCATGGCGTATTTCGGGCCGGGATTGCCAAGGCCGACGATCAGTTTCACGGGCGTCTCCAGACTGCTCAGACGCAGCATAAAGCGTGGGCTTGGGGGGGTCCAGCGCGGGCGTTAACCGTGCGTACGTTGGGTGATTTTGGGGATAACGTTCAAATTTAGATGCAATTTGTACAATCTTTGATCTTCAAAAACCCCGATATTTATCCCCAACCAAGGTTTTGACGAAAATGGCGTCTGTTTTGTACAAACCGGCCGCGCTTCGCGCGTTAACCTGCTGATAATAAACCTCTTTGATTAACTTTATACGCCGAGGCGCAAGATTTGATTAACCTTTGCGCGGTCCTGTCCGGTAAAAATGCCGCATATCTCGACACCTTCTTTAGTACCCATTCGAAACGGCATGCGCTTCTCGGAACTCGGTTCGTCGAGGACACGGCGTCAGACTTAATTCGTCTGCGCGGTGTTGCCGTGCATGAGATCGGTAGCACTGGGAGCCTGGCGTCGCTGATCCACAACTCGAAAAGTCCAGCGACCGACGCTTTGCGTCAACGCGAGCCAGTTGCCACTCTGGCTCGTGACCGGCTTGGTTGTGCGCTGCGGGCCAATTTGGCGACAAAACAGGAAATGATGCTGTTGCATTTTGCCGGAGTGACGCAGGTGCAAGTGCGGATCTGACTGTCGCAGGCTCATCACGCCTGTGGCGCTCTTCGCCGCTCACAAAAAAGGCCGCCCCGGGGGCGGCCTTTTTCTTTGGCAGCGGGGCTGCCTTATTCTTCGGATGTGGGCGCGTCTTCGGTGCTGGCCTCTTCGTCACCGCCTTCTTCGTTTTCAGACGAGCGCAGACCCGACGGCGCGCTGATTGTGGCGATGACAAAGTCGCGGTCGATGGTCGGCTTGGCGCCTGCAGGCAAGCTCACCGATGAAATGGTAATGCTGTCGCCGATTGCCGCTTCGCTGACGTCGATGGTGATGCTTTCAGGAATGTCGCCTGCGGTCACGATCAACTCGACCTCAGGACGCACCAGAGACAGCACGCCGCCCTTCTTCAGGCCCGGTGCTACGTCTTCGCCGGTCACCTCAACGCCGATGAAGAGGTTGATCTTGGTGGTGCGGCGCAGGCGCATGAAATCCACGTGGGTCGGCAGGTCCTTTACCACGTCGCGCTGCACATCGCGGCAGATGACGCGGACGTCGTCGTGGCCGTCCACTTTCATGTTAAAGAGCGTCGATTTGAACCGCCCTGCCTTTAGCATCTTGAAGAGCTTGTTAAAGGGGATGTTGATGGGCAGAGGATCTGCGTCGCCACCAAATACAATCCCTGGAACCATGCCCGCGCGGCGGGCCTGACGAGCGGCGCCCTTGCCTGTCCCCGTCCGTTCCAGGGCTTCGAGATCGGGGATCTCACCAGCCATGATATTTCTCCAAATGTTGCGGGGTGCCTCCAAGGCTGTCACCCCATGTCAAGGCTGCGCTTTAGCCGGGATCGGGCGAATTGGGAAGAGGAAATGTGGGGGCTGCTGCGCGTGCGCTTCGTGTCCTTCATCTTGCCCGAAAAACTCCCCCCGGAGGGTCGGGTGGCCATCGGGCCCTCCGGGGGGAGTTTTCTTGGCAAAGTGAAAGGGACGCGGGGCGGCCATATCGGCGCGCTTTTGATTTCGCTGGACGCCGCGGCGTGTGCATGTCAGCGCTGTGGCCATGAGAATTTGGGATGATTTGATCGCCTCTCGGCGGGCGCTCTTTGGCTTTGTTGTCGTTGGCTTTGGGTGGGCTGCGTTTTCGGCGCAGGTGCCTGTGATCAAGGGTGCCACGGGCCTTGGCGACGCCGCGTGGGGGACCCTGGTGCTGATCGCCGCGGTGGGTGCGATCATGGCGATGTGGCTGGCGCCATTGGCGCATGGGCTGCTGGGGCGATGGTCGATGATCTTTGGCTTTGTGGTCATGGTGGTGGGGTTCTGTGTCACAGGGGCCGCCTGGGACCCGGTGCTGGTGGGCTTGGGTTTATTCGCAGCGGCAGCCGGGTCGGGGATCGCCGACGTTTTTGCTAATGCTGAGGTCAGCGAGGCTGAGGCCGACACGGGCCGATCACTGATGAACCTGAACCACGGATTGTTTTCGGTGGCCTATGCGGTTGCGGCGGGCTGCGTTGCGGTGGCGCGCGAAGCAGGGTTGGGGCCGCTCATGGTCTTTATCGGTCTCGCGGCAGTTGTCGGTGTGCTGACGCCGTTTCTGATCTTGCCGCAGCGCGTCGATACCGAGGCCGAGCAGGAGGCACGCGGCCTGCCACGCGCGCTTGTCTTGGTTGGCGGCTTGGTGGTGCTCGCGGCCTTTCTCGGAGAGGCCGCGTCCGAGGGCTGGTCCGCGCTGCATGTAGAGCGCACGTTGGGCGGCGGTCCTGGCGAGGGCGCGTTGGGACCCGCACTCCTGGCGGCAGGTATGGCGGTTGGTCGGCTTGGCGGGCACCTTTTTGGCGCGGGCTGGCCGCCTGTGCGGGTGATGATCCTTGCCTCGTGTCTTGCAGGTGTTGGGCTGATCACCGCCGGTTTTGCGCCGTCGGTCCCGGTGGCCTATGTGGGATTTGTGCTGGGCGGGTTGGGCGTGTCGGTCGTCGGGCCGTTGGCGCTTGGGCTGGTGGGTCAGGCCGTGCCGCGGCGGTTGCGGCTGGCGGCGATCGCGCAGGCGGCGGGGCTGGGCTATGCCGCGTTTTTCCTCGGCCCTGTGCTCATGGGCCTCGTCGCCGAAGGGTTTGGCTTGCGCGTGTCGTTTTATGTGATCGGCGCGATCATGTTTGCAGTCGCCGCGCTGTTGATCCCTGCGTGGTCACGCATGCTGCGGGGGTAAAGCGTCCCGTCGACACCTCGCGCCATGAATAGCCCGGCTGCGCGGAGCGCTCGGAAGATGTCTCGATCAATTAATAACCTGTGTGACAGGCCGGCAGTCTAATTCGCCTGCCAGCGCCCTTCGAACCCTTCGGGCACAAGCACGTTGTGCCGCCCCAAATCTGTGACCTGCCGTTCGCCGCACAGCGCCATAGTGGTGTCCAATTCGCGGTGGATCACGTCGAGCGCGTGTGTCACGCCGCGTTGCCCCATCGCCCCCAGCCCGTAGACAAAGGCGCGCCCGATATAGGTGCCCTTGGCGCCGAGGCTGAGCGCCTTGAGCACGTCCTGACCCGAGCGGATGCCGCTGTCGAGGTGCACCTCAACGCTGTCGCCTACCGCATCAAGCACTTGCGGCAGCATGCGGATCGAGCTGAGCGCACCATCGAGCTGCCGCCCGCCGTGGTTCGACACCACGATGGCGTCTGCCCCCAGCTTGGCGGCCTGGCGCGCGTCCTCAGCGTCGAGGATGCCCTTGAGGATCACCTTGCCGCCCCACATCTCCATCAGCTTGGCGACCTTGCCCCAGTCGAGCGTCGGATCGAACTGTTCGGCGGTCCACGCGCCCAGCGACGAGGCATCCGAGATACCGTCCACGTGGCCCACGATATTGCCAAACTCGCGCCGTTTGGCGGACAGCATCTCGATCCCCCAGCGCCATTTGGTGGCGAGGTTGGCCAGCGTTTTGGGCGTCAGTTTCGGCGGGGCAGACAGCCCGTTTTTCAGATCTTTGTGCCGCTGGCCCAGTATTTGCAGATCGAGCGTGATGACCAGCGCGGAACAGCCTGCCGCCTTGGCCCGTTCGATCAGGCGGCGCACGTAATCCTCGTCACGCATCACGTAAAGCTGGAACCAGAACGGCGCGCCGGTCGCCTCGGCCACATCCTCGATCGAGTTGATCGACATGGTCGACAGCGTAAAGGGCACCCCAAAATCGCGCGCTGCGGTGGCGGCCTTGATCTCGCCATCGGCGTGCTGCATCCCCGTCAGACCGACAGGTGCCAGAGCCACCGGCATGGTCACGTCCTGCCCGATCATCTGGCTCGCAGTTGTGCGGCCCGACATGTCCACCGCCACCCGCTGGCGCAGCCGTATGTCTTCGAAATCCGACGAGTTGTCGCGAAAGGTCTGTTCCGTCCAACTGCCGGATTCGCAGTAGTCGTAGAACATGCGGGGCACGCGGGATGCGTATATGCGCTTGAGGTCGTCGATATTGGTGATCACGGGCATTGTGGCGGCTCCCTTTAACTCTTGGTTAGCAACGGCGCGGGGCGCTCACAAGGGGTGGGTTGTCACGGGTCGGAGCATGGCGTACCCCGCCCGCCATGACGAAACGACCGCACCGCAATTTCTATGGCCGGATCAAGGGCAAGACGCTCAAGCACAGCCAGAAACGGTACCTGGACGAAGACCTCGCCGCGCTGTCACCGGGCCCTGTGACGTGGGACGACAACCCCGCGCGCACGCCGCTGGATCTGGGTGCGATGTTTGGCGGGCGGCCGGTGTGGCTCGAGGTGGGCTTTGGCGGCGGCGAGCATCTGGTGCACCAGGCGCAGGCCAACAGGCATGTGGGCATCATCGGGGCCGAGCCCTATGTCAACGGTGTCGCAATGCTCTTGGGCAAGATCCGGCGCGCGGGCGTCGACAACTTGCGGGTGTTTCCCGGCGATGCGCGCGATCTGATGGATGTGCTGCCTGCGAGGTCCATCGACAAGGCGTTCCTGCTCTACCCCGATCCGTGGCCCAAGGCGCGCCACCACAGGCGCCGGTTTGTCACCCAAGAACACCTTGCCCCACTGGCCCGCGCGCTGGCCCCAGGCGCAGAGTTTCGCGTGGCCACAGACATCCCCGACTATGTCCGTCAAACGCTGGAAGAGGTGCCCAAAGCCGGGTTCACCTGGACCGCTGAAGCCCCCGCTGATTGGCGTACGCCTTGGCCCGATTGGCTCTCCACCCGCTACGAACAAAAGGCCCTGCGCGAAGGCCGCACGCCGCACTACCTGACCTTTACCCGCGCCTAACGCGCCTTTTCCCGTTAGCAGAAAGACATCACCCGGACGGCCGGATTCCTACCCGTACCCCACGCGCGACATCGGCATCGCCACAGCAGCCACCGCAAGACCGAGCAGCATCCGCCGATCCCCCGCTTCATTTCGCCCCAAAAACCGCCCCCGGAGGGCCGTTCCGCCGCCCGCGCAGCCGGCAAATCACGTCGTGCCAAGCCCCAACTGCATCAGCGTCTTGCGCACCGGCGCGATCTCGTGCAGCGCGTTCACCCCCCAGGCGCGCGCGGTGCGCAACGCAGGGGACGCGGCCTGACTGGTGCGGTTCAGCATGTCGATGCCCGCAACCCGCAGGCTGACATCCGCAAAGCGGGCGCGATGATAGGCGTCGAGCATAGCAGCATCGCCCACGCTGTCCGGGGATTTCTCAACCAGTTCAAACAGCGCCCGGATGTCTGTCAAGCTCATGTTTAACCCCTGCGCGCCGATGGGCGGCACCACATGGGCGGCTTCGGCAACCAAAGCCAGGCGCTGCGCTGAAAACCGCGCGGCCTTTTGGCTGATGATCGGCCACAGGCTGCGCCGCGTGACAAGGCGAAGAGGGCCGAGCAGGCCTGATGAGCGTTCGCTCGCCTGCGCTTCGAAATCGCTGACCGATGCATTCAAGCGAGCCAGCGATTTGGCGCCGTCATCCATCCACACCACCGCCGAACAGGGTTGCCCGTCGTGATCGGGCAGGGGCACAAAGGTGAACGGACCGCCGGTCTGATGGATCTCGGTCGAGACATTGTCGTGCGGCTCGGGGTGGGTGACGGCAAAGGCAAGCGCCTTTTGCCCGTAGCGGCGGGTGGTCACGCCGATGCCCGCCGCCGCCCGCATCACCGAATGGCGGCCATCTGCGGCGATCACCAACCGCGCCTTGACCCGCGTGCCGTCCGACAGGGTCACGCGCGCCTCGTTCATCCGGGTGAAGAGCTGCGTCGCGCGAAGCCCGGGGCGGAAGTCGACGCTGTCAAAGGCCGCGAGCCGATCTGTCAGCACCTGGCGCAGGCGCCAATTTGGCACATTCCAGCCAAAAGGCAGGTCCGACACGTCCGAGGATTTGAACGCGCGGGCGGCGCGGCGGGCGCCCGCGCTGTCCCCGGCATCCACGATCTGCATGATCTCGAGCGCCGCGCCATAGGGCGCGATGCTGTCCCAAACGCCGGCCCTGTCCAAAAGCGTGCGCGCCGGTTGCAGCAGTGCCGTTGTGCGCAGGTCGGCGCCCTCGGCGTCGCCATCGGTCACCGGCGGGGCCGGGTCGACGAGGATCACCCGGTAGCCGTGATTGCCAAAGAGAGCGGCCGCCGCCAGCCCGGCGATGCCGCCACCAGAAATCAGAATGTCACACGTGTCCGTCATGCTTGCCTATTTAACCTGCAGCGCGCGCGGGCCAAAGCGGCATCCTGTCCTACCTCAGCCGCCCCAGAAATTGGGTCAGATCATCGGTGTGATGGTGGATGTGGTCGCCATCATGCGCGCTCTCGGCCACCAGCACGGTGCGCATGCCCATGGCATGCGGGGCCTGCAGATTGCGCGGTTCATCCTCGAACATCGCCGCAACCGTCGGGTCGATCCCGTCGCGGGCAAAGATCGCGTCAAAGGCGCGCCGCTGCGGTTTCGGGACATAGCCCGCATCCTCGACCCCGTAGACCGCGTCAAACAGCCCCGCCAGACCGCGCGCGGCAAGCACCCGCCGCGCATAGGGCGCGCTGCCGTTGGTGTAGACGATGCGCCGCCCCGGCAAGGCTGCGATGTGGCGCGCAAGCACAGGGTCTGGCGTCATGTGATCCAGCGAAATGTCGTGTACCGCCACCAAATACGGATCGGGGTCGAGCCCGTGTTCCTGCATCAACCCGGCAAGCGTTGTGCCGTGCGCGCGCCAGTAGTGCGCGCGCAAATGGTCGGCCTCGGCCCGGGCCACGCCAAGCGTCTCCATCACATAGGCGGTCATGCGCGCTTCGATCTGGTCAAAAAGCGCCATGTGCGGCGGATATAGCGTGTTATCGAGGTCAAAGACCCACGCGGTCACATGGTCAAAATTTGCGGCGGTCATGCGGCTGTCTTTGGCGCATCCACGTCGCGCGCGCAAGCATTGGGCTTGCGCGGTCGGGGGGCAGGGGCCTAGGGTGTTGGAATGTAACGACGAAAGACCCGCGCCATGCGTCCAGTCCGGCCTCAGAACCTCGATGCCTACGCAATGATCCTGGAGGCGATTGACATCGGCACCTACCGGCCTGGTGACCGGCTGGTGGAAAGCGAACTGGCGGACCGGTTTGGCGTGTCACGCACGCCTGTGCGCGAGGCGTTGCAGCGGCTTGAGACGCAGTCGCTGCTGTCGCGCGACGGGCGCAGCCTGATTGTGGCCTCACTCGATCACAACCAGATGTCCGAGCTTTACGTGGTCCGCAGCGAGCTTGAGGCGCTGGCCGCAGGCCTTGCCGCGCAACATGCCACCCCCGAAGAAGTGCGCATTCTCAATGAGATGGTGGTCGAAGATGACCGGCTGGTGGATGATCCAGCCGCGCTAAGCCGCGCCAACCGGCGGTTTCACAAACAGGTGCACCTGGCCTCGCACAACCGGTATCTGGTGCAGCAATTGGACCTTGTCTACCGGACCATGGCGCTGATGGCGACCACGTCGCTGGCGGCCGAAGGGCGCGGCGAGGTGGCGCAAGAGGAACATCGCCAAGTGGTTAGCGCCATTGCCGCCAAGGATTCCGCAACCGCCAGCGATGCACTGCGCGCGCACATCTCCAAAGCCTTTATCACCCGCCTGAAACAGGACGCCGATGTCCGCAAGGACGAGCTTTAGCGGGCAAAGCTCACAATGCTGTCGCGATGAGGGCCCGCAGGGGCTGAAGAGCGGTCAGTTAAACGTGCCGGCCACGCGGCCCAGCAGCATGAATGCGCGCGCCGTGCGGGTATCGCCAAGCGCGGTCAGTTCGGTATCGCTGGCCCGGTCAGCAAAGGTCGACACGGTCTTGTCGAATTTGCGCAAAAAGTGATGCGCCGCATCGCGAAAGATCGGGTCCTGCTTCATCCGGCCGGCGCTGAGCGCCAGTGACGAGCGGTCTCGGATGCCGCCAAGCGGGGCGACCGCGCGGCCGCGGGCGCCCGCGGCAAAGCTGCGCCAGACCTCGGGGCGGGCGCGGTCGGGGCGCAGATCGTCCATGTAGATGCCATCCTGGCTGAGCAGGGTCAGGATGTCTTGCGCGGCCTGGATCAACTGCGCTGTTTCGCGGTCTTTCATGGCCCGGCGCAGGGCGGCAAAGCCGTCCTCATCCTCGGCGGTTTCCGGGAAATTCAGCGCGCGGATGAAATCCTGCGGATCGATAGGCAGCGCGATGTCCTCGGCGCTGGTGCCCAACGCAAGAGCCGGTTGGTCGTCGTCCGCCGGTGCTGCAGCGGGCGCCGCGAGGCGCTGCACCGGCGATGCATCGCGCCGGGTCTGAAAGGTCGCCAGTGTGCTTTCGGTCTTGCGCGCTGCGGCGGCAATCTCATCGAGTTTGCGTGCCACGGACGGCTCAGAGGTGACATCGCGGCCCTGGCTTTGCGCAATGTAGGCCTGCCGGATGGCGTCGATGGCGGTTTGCAGGCGTTGGCTTTCTTCGCGCATCACGCGGCTTGACCGTGCGGCAGTGGCTGCCACCCAAATCATCGCCACCGGCATAAAGATCGCCAGCATCGTGATCAGAAAGCGGATGCCGTCGGCATCATTGGTTTGCGCCGAGCCGGTCAGAAAGAATGCCGCCGCGCCGATCAGCCACAGCGCCGACAGGATCACGGCCGTGATCTCGATCCCCGTTACGCGGTCGTTGCGGGGTTTGTCGTAGATGCCCAGCGGCGTGGGCCGCGCGGCGGGTGGAGCGGGTTTGTCGGCCATGGCCTCAGCTATAGCTGATTTTCAGCACTTCATAGGACTTTTCCCCGCCGGGGGTCCGGACCTCGACGCTGTCGCCCTCGTCCTTGCCAATGAGTGCGCGGGCGATGGGGGATTTGATGTTCAACAGCCCTTTTTCGATGTTGGCCTCGTATTCGCCGACAATTTGCCAGGTTTTCTCTTCGTCGGTGTCCTCGTCAACCAGGGTGACGGTGGCACCAAATTTGATCGAGCCGGACAGCTTGCCGGGATCGATCACCTCGGCGAGCGAGATGACGCCTTCGAGCTCTTTGATGCGGCCTTCGATAAAGCTCTGCTTTTCCTTGGCCGAGTGGTATTCGGCGTTTTCGGACAGATCGCCGTGCTCGCGCGCTTCGGCGATGGCCTTGATGATGGCGGGGCGCTCTTCGGATTTGAGCTGCTTTAATTCGGTTTCGAGCGCGGCATAGCCGGCGTGGGTCATTGGAATCTTGTCCATCGGCACAGTCCAAAAAGAGCGAGGCAGCCCCGAGGGGCCGCCGTTTTCGTGTCCGCATATACCTGACCCAATGGTGCGGCGGAATGCAAGGGGGGAAAGGGGCGCTGTCAGCGGCTCTGCCGCGAACCCGTCAGCGCAGCTGAGCGGCGCGAGCGGGCCCGTCGCGCCCTTGGCGCTCACCCCGAGGTATTTTGGGCCAGAAAAAGCCGCTTGGGATGCGCGCGTGCCGCCTGTCGTGGTTTTGGGACACCAACCGTTGAGCGGGAAAATGGTGCAACGTGGGCGGGAATGTGCGAGGCTCGGCGCATTGTTTGATGTTTTGATGTGCCTGCCATGAACCAGAAACTTGCCATTGTCGGGTCGGTTGCGGCCCTAGTGTCCGCGTTTTTCCCGATCTACCTGCACTTTGCCGAACCGGCCCCGCAGGCCAAGGCGGGGCAGTTCACCCCCAGGACCACATCACCGGGCTTCAACTGTGCCAACGCGACCACCGTGACCGAGATCACCATTTGCCAATGGGAAGAGCTGGCGCGGTTGGATCGGGACCTGAATGCCAACTACGATACGCTGATTTTCGGCATGGATGAGGCCACATCGGCCAAGTTGCGCGACGCGCAGGGCGCGTGGCGCCGCGCGCGCGATGGCTGCCGCACCGATGCAACCTGCATCGAAGCGGCATACTTGGTGCGGTTGGAGACGCTGTCGGATCTGCTGGTTCGGCAGTAACCCGCAGGCGTCAGGTGTACTGCACAACCTCGTATTCGATGTCGTCGTGATCGCGGAAGTAGAACCGCAAGCCTGGTTCGTAGTCACCGTGACTGTGCGGGGTAAAGCCTGCCGCTGCCACGCGTTCCTCGGCTGCGCCGATGTCATCGACCACTACGGCGATGTGGTTCAGCCCGCCGCGGGTGTCGTAGTGATCCCCGCGCGCGGCCACCGTGCCGTCCTTGGGGGCATAGAGCGCCAGGTATTGCGTGTCGGTGCCCACGTGGATCGACGTGCCGATGGCACGCGAGTCCCCCTGCCAGCGGATGTGCCAGCCAAAAAGATCACACATCCAGGCCGCGGTCGCGGCGGGATCGGTGACGGTGAAATTGGTGTGTTCGAGCTGTGCTGGCATTTTTCGCTGTCCTTTTGGTGTTGATGCGGGCATCGTCGGACCTCAAGTGCACTTGAGGTCAAGGGATTTTTTCGTGGCAGCGTCCGAAGGGCTGAGCATCGGTGAGATGGCGGCGCGCACCGGCCTCGCGGTGTCGGCGATCCGCTACTATGAGGACGAGGGGCTGGTGCGGCCGTGGCGCAATGCGGGTGGTCAGCGACGGTTTCAGCGGGCGGACCTGCGGCGGCTGAGTTTTGTGATGATCGCGCAGAAGCTGGGCTTTTCCATCGCCGAGATCCGGGCCGAGATGGCCGACCTGCCGCGCCACCGCGCGCCCAGCAAGGCGGACTGGTCTCGGATCAGCGTCGCCTTTCGCGCGCGTCTGGAGGCGCGCATCGCGGCGCTGACCGATTTACGCGACCGGTTGGACGGCTGTATCGGGTGCGGATGCCTGAGCCTGGAGGCCTGCGCGCTCTACAATCCAGCCGATGCTGCGGCCGCACGCGGCACCGGGCCGCGATATTTGCTGGGCGATGCCCCTGCGGCAAAGTAACGTCCCGTTCTTTCGTGAATTTCTGCTGGATTTTTTCACGGCCAAGGGCCACCTATAAGGTAGCCCGATCGGGGTATGGATACCGCAGCCACCGCGCGGCATGCGCGGCCATAGGGAGAGCAACGCACCATGACCGAAGTGATACGCGAGACGATGGAGTATGACGTGGTCATCGTGGGCGCGGGCCCGGCTGGCCTGTCGGCGGCAATCCGGCTGAAACAGCTCGACCCCGATATGGAGGTCGTGGTGCTGGAAAAAGGCTCGGAAGTCGGCGCGCATATCCTGTCGGGTGCGGTGCTGGATCCCTGTGGCCTCGACGCGTTGATCCCCGATTGGAAAGACAAGGGCGCGCCGCTCAACACCGCTGTCAAAGAAGACAATTTCTACATGCTGGGTGAGGCGGGGCAGATCCGCATCCCCAACTGGCCGATGCCGCCGCTGATGAACAACCACGGTAATTACATCGTGTCGATGGGCAATGTCTGTCGCTGGATGGCCGAGCAGGCCGAAGAGCTGGGCGTTGAGATCTTTCCGGGCATGGCCTGTTCCGAGCTGGTCTATGACGACGCGGGCGCGGTCAAGGGCGTGGTGGCCGGGGTCTTTGGCCTTGAGGCTGACGGGTCAATTGGCGAAGGCACCGAGCCGGGCATGGAGTTGCACGGCAAATACGTGTTCCTCAGCGAGGGTGTGCGCGGCAGCCTGGCCAAAGAAGTGATCGAGAAATACGACCTGAGCGCTGGCAAGGAGCCGCAGAAATACGGGCTCGGCATGAAAGAGATCTGGGAGATCGACCCCGCCAAGCACAACGAGGGCGAGGTGACCCACACCATGGGCTGGCCGCTGGGCAGCAATGCGGGCGGCGGGTCGTTCATCTACCACCTGGAAAACAATCAGGTCTATGTGGGCTTTGTGGTGCACCTGAACTACCAGAACCCGCACCTGTTTCCGTACATGGAATTTCAACGCTTCAAGCATCACCCGAAGGTGGCTGCCTTGCTTGAGGGTGGCAAACGCGTGGCTTACGGCGCGCGGGCGATTTCCGAGGGCGGATACCAGTCGATGCCCAAGATGGTGGCGCCGGGTGTGGCGCTGCTGGGCTGCTCGGTCGGCATGGTCAACGTGCCGCGCATCAAGGGCAACCACAACGCCATGCTGTCGGGCAAAGCTGCCGCAGAGGCCGCGCATGCCGCAATCACGGCGTGCAGGGCGAGCGATGAATTGGCCGAATACGAGACCGAGGTGCGCACAGGCGCCATTGGCCGCGACCTCAAGAAGGTGCGCAACGTCAAGCCGCTGTGGTCCAAATACGGGCTCTTGGTCTCTTTGGTCGGCGGTGGCATGGACATGTGGACCAACACCTTTGGCTTTTCGCTGTTCGGCACATTGAAGCACGGCAAGAACGATGCCGAGGCAACCGAAATTTCCGCAAAGCACACGCCGATTGACTATCCCAAGCCTGACGGCAAGTTGAGCTTTGACCGGCTGACCAATGTGTCGTTCAGCTTTACCAATCACGAAGAAAGCCAGCCCGCGCATCTGCGTCTCAAGGACAGTGTCGCGCCGCTGACGGTCGACTACCATTCCTATAGCGCGCCGTCGTCGCGCTATTGCCCGGCGGGGGTGTACGAGTTTGTGAAAGAAGAGGACAAAGCGCCGCGCTTTGTCATCAACTTTCAGAACTGCGTGCATTG
The DNA here is from genome assembly GCA_039026855.1 of Pseudomonadota bacterium. Taxonomy (GTDB): domain Bacteria; phylum Pseudomonadota; class Alphaproteobacteria; order Rhodobacterales; family Rhodobacteraceae; genus Tateyamaria. The sequence continues at coordinate 19,673 of JBCCLL010000046.1, forward strand.
CAAGACCTGTGACATCAAGGATCCGGGCCAAAACATCACCTGGACCACGCCGCAGGGCGGCGACGGGCCAAATTATCCCAATATGTGATCACGCGCGCGCCGTTGACTGCGGCATCTCGTGCACATTCACGCAAATGTCGGGATCGACGCGTTGCAGATGCGGGCGAAGCTGTTAGCGTACCCGTTCAAACCCAACCTCGTGAGGTGCGCGCCCATGATCCGATCCCTGCTGTGTTCTGCTGCTTTTGCCGCTTTGGCGGTGTCCTTTGATCCTGCCCCGGTGCAGGCCGGGGCGGGCGACTATCTGGCCGGGCGGCAGGCGGCGATGGACAGCGATTTTGCCGCGGCGGCGCGATACCTGAGCGCTGCGCTGGCGCGCGATCCGGGCAATGCCGAACTGATGGGCGACGTGGTGGCCGCGCAGTTGGCGCTGGGGCGGCTGGACCGCGCCCTGCCGATTGCGCAACTGATGGAAGAGCGCGGCTTTCGCAGCCAGATTGCCCATATCGTGATCACTGGCGATCTGCTGGCGCGCGAGGATTATTCCGGCTTTTTGCAGCGGGACCGGGATACACAGGGCATCGGGCCGCTGGTGGATGGCCTGCTGGAGGGGTGGGCGTTGATCGGCGCGGGCAACACTGCGGCAGCCATGGCCACCTTTGACGATCTGTCCGAAAAGCAGGGCCTGCGCGGCTTTGCGATGTATCACAAGGCGCTGGCGTTGGCATCGGTGGGCGACTTTGCCGCGGCTGAGGCAATTTTTGCCGCTGGTGACAACGGCCCGCTGCTGGCCACACGGCGCGGGGTGATGGCGCGGGCCGAAGCGCTGTCGCAGCTGGGCCGCAACGCGGATGCGTTGGCGGAGATCAGCGACGCGTTTGGCGCAGCGCGCGACCCCGGGTTGCAGATCCTGGTGGACCGCCTGGAGGCGGACGAGACCGTGCCCTTTTCCCACGTCACCAGCCCGGTGGAGGGCGCGGGTGAGGTGTTTTTCTCGGTCGCCAGCGCGCTGCGCAATGAAGCGGGCGCGGATTACACACTGCTTTACGCGCGCATCGCTCTGCATCTGCGGCCCGAACATGTGGACGCGTTGCTGCTGAATGCCGAGCTTTTGGAAGCGCTGGAGCAGTATGATCTGGCGACCGCCGCCTACAAGCTGGTCCCCACCGATCATCCGGCCTATCATGCCGCCGAGCTGGGCCGGGCGGCGGCGCTGCGACAGGCGGATAAACCGGATGCCGCCATCGAGGTGCTGGAGCAACTGGCCAAGCGCTATCCCGATCTGCCGGTGGTGCATTCGACATTGGGTGACGTGTTGCGCCAGCAGGACCGGTTCGAGGACGCGGTGCCCGCGTATAATCGGGCTATCGAGCTGACGCCCGAAGGGTCCCGCGGCGCCTGGTTTTTGCACTATGCCCGCGCCATTTGTCACGAGCGCAACAAAAACTGGCCGCAGGCCGAGGCTGATTTTCGCCGCGCGCTTGAACTGAACCCGGGGCAGCCGCAGGTGCTAAACTACCTCGGCTATTCGCTGGTGGAGATGCAGATCAAGCTCGATGAAGCGCTCGAGATGATCGAAGAGGCGGTCGCGGCAAGCCCCGACACCGGCTATATCGTCGACAGTCTGGGCTGGGTGCTTTACCGGCTGGGGCGCTATGATGAAGCGGTGGGGCACATGGAGCGTGCGGTTGAACTGATGCCGGTGGACCCGGTGGTCAATGACCATTTGGGGGACGTTTACTGGTCTGTGGGACGGGTGCGCGAAGCGGAGTTTCAGTGGATGCGGGCGCTGAGTTTTGTCGACGAAGAACAGCCCGGTGACGCGCAGCCTGACCGGATGCGGCGCAAGTTGGAAATGGGGCTGGACGCGGTTTTGGCCGAAGAGGGTGCCGCACCTCTGCAGGTGGCCGAAGAGTAATTTGCGGCACGCTCATCGGGCCTATGCGGCCCTCTTCGCGGCAGCCTAGCGGATGCGTTCGACCACGTAGTCCGACAGATCCACCAGCATCTTTTTCAGCGCGTGATCGGGCAGCGGTGCAAGCGCTGCTTTGGCCCGCGCCGCGTGTTTGATCGCTGTCTCTTTGGTGTAGGTCAGCGCGGCGTGTTTGTGCAGCAAACCCAGCGCGTGGTCGAGATCGCCATCGGTCTGTTTGCCCTGTTCGATGGTGCGCGCCCAAAACGCGCGTTCCTCAGCATCGGCCAGCGCCACCGCGCGGATCACCGGCAGGGTCAGCTTGCGTTCGCGAAAATCATCGCCGACATTCTTGCCGGTTGCCTGCGATTGACCTTGGTAGTCGAGCAGATCGTCCACGATCTGGAAGGCGATGCCAAGCGCGTCACCGTAGTCAAAAAGCGCCTTAACCGTGCTGGGTGGCGCGCCGGCGATGACGCCGCCCACTTCGGTCGCGGCCGAGAACAGCGCCGCGGTTTTGCCGCGGATCACCTGCATGTAAATCGTCTCGTCCGTGGCCAGGTTTTGAGCGGCGGTGAGCTGCAGCACTTCGCCTTCGGCGATGGTGGCGGAGGCATCGGACAGGATGCGCAGCACGTCCATGTTGCCGGTTTCCGTCATCAGCTGGAAGCTGCGGGAAAACAGGTAGTCCCCCACCAGAACCGAGGATTTATTGTCCCACAGCAGGTTGGCCGTGGGCCGCCCGCGTCGTTGCGCGCTTTCGTCCACGACATCATCATGCAGCAATGTGGCGGTGTGGATAAACTCGACCGTGGCTGCCAGGTGCACGTGATAGGGCCCTGGATAGCCGCACATGCGCGCGGTTGCCAGCGTCAGCATCGGGCGCAGCCGCTTGCCGCCGGCTTCGACCAGGTGGCGGGTCACTTCGGGGATGCGCGGCGCGTGTTCGGACGCCATACGGTCGCGAATGAGGCCGTTTACCGCATCCATATCTGAGGCCAGAAATGCCGCCAGTTGTTCATGGGGTTTGTGTTGGGTGGGCGCGTTCATGAGCTTCCTTTTGCACGTTCCCTTTGTCCTCGACAACTAGGCCTCGGCCCTCTTACATCCACGGCATGAAAGAACTTTTGCGCAGCACGGATCCAACGATTATCGCCTTTGCAACCGCGCTGCTGGGCGGCGAAAAGATAGACTGCTTTGAGATGGACGTAAATATGAGCATCCTCGAGGGCGGGATCGGCATTTTTTTAACGGCGGCTGATGGTGCGTTCGGACGACTATGACGCAGCGGTGCGGGTGATGCGCGACAATGAGATCGACCTTGGGTTCTGATCTGGCGCCAGATCTGACCCATGATGCGTTTTTGGGCGGGCGGGTGCAGTTGTGGCAGCCGCGCACCGGGTATCGCGCCGGGGTGGATCCGGTGCTGTTGGCCGCATCGGTGCCAGCGCGGGCCGGTCAGGCGGTGCTCGATCTGGGCTGTGGTGTCGGGGCCGCAGCGCTGTGCCTGGGCGCGCGGGTGCCGGGGCTGTCGCTGCTGGGGGTTGAGCGGGTGCCGGGGTACGCAGCACTTGCCGCGCGCAATGGCCTCGATGTGGTTGAGGCGGATTTGCAGGTCTTGCCGGCGGATGTGACGGCGCGCGCGTTTGACCATGTGCTGGCCAACCCGCCCTACTACGATCGGGAGGCGGGCCATGCGGCACGCGATGCGGCGCGCGAAGCGGCGCTGGGCGAGGAGACCCCGCTGCGCGTCTGGATCGATGTGGCGACCCGCCGGCTGCGGCCCAAAGGGTACCTGCACCTGATCTACAAAGCGCACCGGCTGCCCGATCTGATGCAGGCGGTGGACAGGCGCTTGGGATCGCTGGAACTGATTCCCATCTGCCCGCGCAGGGGCAAGCCTGCGACGCTGGTGATCTTGCGCGCGCGCAAGGACGGGCGCGCGCCGTTTTGCCTGCACGCGCCGGTGATCCTGCACGCGGGAGAGCGACACGAACGTGACGGCGAAGACTATGCCCCTGAGATACAAGCTGTTTTGCGGGACGGCGCGGCCTTAACCGTGTCCCCGGCTTATTAACCAATCGTTAAAGTTGTGGCGCTTTACTTGCGCCTGCGTTGCGTAAGCGGCGTGACAAGGCGGTCCGTCCTGTGCAACGCTGGCCGGGCAACTTTTATCCCAAGGAGGACCTGAATGAGCGTCACCGCCCATCTCGAAGAGTTGAAAAAGAAACACCAAGCCCTGAGCGACGAGGTTGAAATTGCCCAACGCTCCCCTGCTGTCGATCACACTCAGATAGCGGTCATGAAAAAGCAGAAATTGCGGTTGAAGGAAGAGATCACCCGACTTTCGGGCTGACCCTTTTTGTGCCGCTGGCCTTGATGCTGGTCCGGGCGGCCAGCATGGCGCCGGCGGTTATCAGTGCCGCGGCAGCGCCGATCACCCAAGTGGCGGCGGCCACCCCGGCCAAGACCAACACACCGGTAGAGATCAGCGGCGCGGCGTAAGACGCGGTGCCGAGCAGTTGGATGTCACCCCGTTTGACACCGATGTCCCAGACATAAAACGCCAGCCCCACCGGGCCGACACCTAGCGCGATTGCGCTGATCCAGGTCGACAAGTCTTGCGGCCAGATCGGCTGTTCCACCGCCAGGTGCAGCGGGTAGGACAGTACCGCCGAGGCCAGACAAAACACCGCCACCGACGCGGTTGGCGCGGTGCCAAAGGCGCGGCTGAGCACGGAATAGCCGGACCAGGTCAGCGCGCACAGGCCGGCCACCAGATAGCCGGGCAGGGCATCGGCATCAAACCCGGTGCCGCCGCCCGAGATGATCAGTGCTGCTCCGGCAAATCCGATGACGGCGCCAGCGACGTGGCCCGCGCGCAGCTTTTCCCCCGGCAGCAGGCCCGAAAACAGCACGATCAGCAGTGGCCAGAGATAGGCAATCAGGCTCGCCTCTGCCGCGGGGGCCAGGCGCAGCGCCGTAAAATAGAGCGCGTGATAGCCAAA
>JBCCLL010000047.1:0-23938 GCA_039026855.1 Pseudomonadota bacterium
CTTCGTTGCGTTCCTGATCGGCTGGGTGGTCCGCCTGATCTTGCGGCTGCTCTTCCGCGGCGCGGTTGTCGTCGCGCTGATCTCTGGCGTTGGGATCCTCTACTTCACTTCCACGCTGCCGTCGCTTGACAGCCTGCTTGATGCGCGCACACGCGGCTCGGTGACGCTGTTGGACCGCGAGGGCGAGGTCTTCGCCTGGCGCGGAAACCAGTTTGGCGGCGCGGTCAGCGCTGACACGGTCGCCCCCGTTCTGAAGAACGCCGTCGTGGCCACCGAGGACAAGCGCTTTTACCGGCACCTGGGCGTGTCCCCGCGCGGCATCGCCAGCGCGGTGCGGATCAACCTGCGGGAGGGGCGCGGGCCGCTGTCCGGCCACGGTGGCTCGACGATCACGCAGCAGGTGGCGAAGCTGATCTGCATGGGCGTGCCCTTCGACAAGGACACCTGGGAAAGCGAGGCCGCCTACGAGGCCGACTGCCGCACGGGTTCGCTTTGGCGTAAGATCAAAGAGATGCACTACGCCGTGGCGATGGAGAACTATTTGACGCTTTAAGTGACTTTGAGAGCTTTGAGCGACAGGCGATGCGGCGCGGGGCAGACGTGCAACGGGTGGATCCCGGAGCGGGCCTTTGCGTGGGTGCAACTTGGAAAGTGGCGTTTTCCATGCGTGGGCGGCGTCGTAATCTCGATTTGAGACTAGATCGGTTCGACGCGCCGCATGAGATGCTATTTTTGGCCAAGTCGCAGGGGATGGACGCGGTGTTTACCGTTGAACTGGTGGCGCTGTCACGCAACCGGACGCGCATGGCGGTGGCGCTTGAGATGACGCCGCTAAATTTAGCCGCGCGGTTGCTGATCCAGTCGCTGAAATTGGCGAAATCCAACCTGACCAAGCGTTTCAAGATCCGTGTGGCGGAATATGCCAAACAGATCGAAAATAGGCTTGGGCACGCTTGATTTTATCGACTAATTGCGGCCTGCAGCCGCGGGATATACCCCCAAAATGTCGAGCCGGTTGGTGAAATACGCCAGTTCCTCAAGCGCGCGTGCTACCGCTGGGTCGCTGGGATGTCCCTCGATATCGGCGTAAAACTGCGTCGCGGTAAAGGCGCCACCGACCATGTAGCTTTCCAGCTTGGTCATGTTCACGCCATTGGTGGCAAAGCCACCCATTGCCTTGTAGAGCGCCGCAGGGATGTTGCGCACCTCAAAGACAAAGGTTGTGATCATCGTGTCGCCCCGCACGGCGGTATCGGGCGTCGGCGACATCAGCAAAAAGCGTGTAGTGTTGTGCCCCTGGTCCTCGATATCACGCGCGAGGATGTCGAGGCCATGGATATCGGCTGCCACGGCTGACGCTAGTGCGCCCACCGCCATTTCGGCGTTTTCGGCGATGTCACGCGCTGCACCGGCACTGTCTGCCGCTGCAGAGGCGGTTATGCCATGCGCGTCGAGGAATGTCCGCGCCTGCGGGATCAAAACCATGTGCGCACGCACGTGCCGGATCGCTTCAAGGGACTGCCCCGGCATCGCCATCAGCGCGATGCGCACCCGGACAAAGGCTTCGTCCACAATGTGCAGCCCGCTTTCAGGCAACAGGCGATGAATGTCTGCCACGCGCCCATAGGTGGTGTTTTCGACCGGCAACATGCCCATGTCTGCCTGTCCAGATCTGACCGCTGAAATCACGTCTTCAAATGCATGACACGGTACTGGTGTGGCGTCTGGCCTGGCCTTGAGCACCGCCTCGTGGCCATAAGCCCCCAGGTCCCCCTGAAAAGCGATCCTCGCCGGCATATCTGTCCCCTTTTTTGATTTTGTGACCCGGTCAACGGGCGTTTGGTCGCGGTTCCTACACCTTGCCCGTGGGCAGGGGAAGCGCTAGACGTGCGCACGGGTAATAACTTGTAGCCACGGAATCAAAGCCACATGCTCGACACCATGACACTCACCAAAGCATCGGCGTCGCTGTGCATCGCTATGTTGCTGTTTCTATTTGGCGGTTGGGCAGCCGAGACGCTGTATCATGTCGAGGCTCATGGGGATCAGTCTTATGTCATTGACACCGGTGAAGAAGAAGTTGTCGAAGATGTGGTTGAGGTGGCGTTCGCGGACGTGTTTGCCGTCGCTGATGCCGGGGCTGGCGCGAAAATCTGGCGCCAATGCAGCGCATGTCACAAGCTCGAACCTGGTGCCAACGGGACGGGTCCCTACTTGCACAATGTTGTAGGTCGCGACGTCGGTGCGGCCGAAGGTTACAGCGGTTATTCTGGCGCGCTGTCAGAGGTGGTGGATGTTTGGACACCGGAAAACCTGAACGGCTTTCTTGAAAATCCAGGCGACTACGCGCCCGGAACATCGATGGCGTACCGCGGGATCAAAGCGGTCGAAGATCGCGCCAACTTGATCGCTTATCTGCAAACCAACGGCGAGTAACCGAGCACGCGTTTCCCGAGGGCGACCGCGTAACAGCGTGCATTCTGCGTTCGCAGCAGTCGCGGTTCACGCAACACTAAACACGTTTGCGTAAGTTTGGCACCGAAACGACGTGTCAAAGTCCGATTGCGTATTGGCGCCGCGCAATTTTACCTTACTTTCCGAGTTAACCAGCTTGGCTTTGAAAAAGGAGAGCCCGATGCATCAGCGCCGCAGCCCCGCCCGAACCGCCACCCAAGCGCGCGTTTTACGGCGCCGATGGGAGATTGGGGCGCTGACGCTGCTGGTCACGGGTCTCATAGCGCTTGGTACGTCGCTGCGCGCTGACGGGCATGAAACGATCATAGAAAGCCATGGATTTTCCACCTTTGGCGATCTGAAATACGACGCCAATTTTCCCCATTGGGAATATGTTAACCCGGATGCGCCCAAGGGCGGTGAATACAGCACCTGGGCCTTTGGAACTTTTGACAGCCTGACACCCTACATTCTCAAAGGGAACGCGGCGAGCGGGGCTGGGGCCTTTTATGACACACTTTTAACTTCAAACCTTGAAGAGCCTGACGCAGCGTATGGTCTTTTGGCGCACAAGATTGAGTACCCCGAAAGCCGCGAATGGGTGATTTTCCACATGCGCCCCGAGGCGACTTTTCGCGATGGCACGCAAGTTACTGCTTATGACGTTGTTTTTTCTTATAATATCTTGCTAGAAAAAGGACGCCCGGTCTACAAAACGGTTTACAGCGATATCGCGGATGTCGAGGCGCTGGACGATCTGACTGTCAAATTTACCTTTAAACCCGAAGGGGCGCTGCGCGAGTTGATCCTCACGGCGGGCAGCATTCCGGTTTTCTCGAAAAAGTATTATGCAAATCGCGATTTTGCCGAAAGCAGCCTGGATGTACCCATGGGTTCCGGACCCTTCACTACCGAACCAAGCCTTGTCGATCCGGGTCGGGCAATCACATATCTGCGCCGCGACGACTACTGGGCCAAGGATTTGCCAGTAAATGTCGGAAGCAGCAATTTCGACCGTCTGACTTTTGAATATTTTGGAGATTACACGGCGGCCTTCGAGGCGTTCAAGGGTGGCGCATACCTGTATAGGGAAGAGTTTTCTTCCAAGGAGTGGGCGACCGGGTACAATTTTTCGGCCATCGATGATGGGCATGTAAAGGTCGAAACCCTGCCCGATGGGCGTCCTGCGGGCACGCAAGGGTTTTGGTTTAATTTGCGTCGCGACAAGTTTTCTAACCCTCGTGTGCGCGAGGCGCTGGGGATGGCTTTCAACTTCGAATGGTCGAACGAGTCGCTATTTTACGACCTTTATTCCCGGACCGACAGTTTTTGGGAGAACTCGCCAACCTTGCAGGCGTCCGGTCTGCCGAGCGCGGCTGAACTGGCCTTACTGGAGCCGTTGCGCGATATATTGCCAGCCGCCGTTTTTGAGGCCGAGGCCTTTTCGCCCAATGCTTCTGCCTCCGACAGCCTGGCCGACCGTCGTGCCCTGCGACGCGCGTCGCGGATGTTGGACGAAGCGGGTTGGACCGTCGCCGAGGACGGGTTTCGCTACAAAGATGGCGAAAAGCTGACCTTGGAAATCTTGAATGACAGCCCAAGCTTTGACCGCGTGATTTCGCCTTATGTGGACAATCTTGTGCGTTTGGGCGTTGACGCAAGTATGAACCGGGTTGACCCGGCCGAAGCGCAGGAACGTGAAAAGAATTTCGAATATGATATGGTCACGCAGCGGTTCTCGATGAGCCAGACGCCGGGTGATGAGCTACGTCAAATCTTCGGCTCCGCTTCCGCGGATCAGTTGGGGTCAGTCAATGTCTCAGGCCTTAAGAACGAAGCTGTAGACAAGCTGATCCGCACGATCGCTGACGCGGAAAGCCGCGCCGAACTGGACGTGGCTGTCAAAGCGTTGGACCGGGTATTGCGGTCGCTGCACATTTGGGTGCCTCAATGGTATAAGGGCTCGCACAACATTGCCTATCGGGATGTGTTTGGCCGTCCTTACACTGACACGCCACCGCCCCTGTCGTTGGGAACAGCGTCTATTTGGTGGTGGGACGAAGACAAGGCGCAAGCACTGCGGGATGCGGGCGCTTTGAGGTAAAAGACTATGGGCGCCTACATCCTCAAACGCCTTTTGCTTGTCATCCCGACACTGTTGGGCATTTTGCTGATCAATTTTGCGCTGGTGCAGTTTGTGCCAGGTGGCCCGGTCGAGCAGGCCATTGCTCGCGCCCAAGGGGGCGGCGATGTCTTTGGAGGATTTGCCGGCGGTGGCGATGAATTGCTGTCTGAAGAGAGCAGTTCGGGGGGCGACAGCGCATATGCAGGCGCGCGGGGTTTGCCGCCCGAGTTCATCGCCGAGCTTGAAGCGGAGTTCGGGTTCGACAAGCCGCCGGTGCAGCGCTTTCTCTTGATGGTTTGGAACTATGCGCGGTTTGATTTTGGCGAGAGCTACTTCCGATCTATCGGTGTGATTGATCTGGTCATCGAAAAGCTGCCTGTGTCGATCACCCTGGGGCTGTGGTCAACGCTCATCGCATACGTGGTTTCAATACCGCTGGGCATCCGCAAGGCTGTGCGGGACGGGACACCCTTTGATACATGGACGTCTGGCGCAATTATCGCTGCCTATGCGATCCCGGGGTTCCTGTTTGCGATCCTCTTGCTTGTGCTTTTTGCGGGCGGCAGCTATTTCCAAATCTTCCCGCTGCGGGGTCTGACGTCCGATAACTGGGATGAACTGACTGCCTGGGGCAAGGTTGCAGACTATTTCTGGCACATCACGCTGCCAGTGCTTGCGGGCACTATTGGTGCTTTTGCCACGCTGACGCTGCTGACCAAAAACAGTTTTCTCGATGAGATCAAAAAACTCTACGTGATGACGGCTCGGGCCAAGGGCTTGAGTGAGCGGCGCGTGCTCTATGGTCACGTGTTTCGCAACGCGATGCTGATTGTCATCTCAGGCTTTCCAGCAGTGTTTATCTCGGTGTTCTTTGGCGGGTCACTGATCATTGAGACGATTTTCAGTCTTGATGGTCTTGGTCGTCTCGGGTTCGAAGCTGCTGTGGCACGGGACTACCCGATTGTGTTTGGCACGCTTTATATATTCGGCTTGATGGGCTTGCTGGTCGGGATTTTGACGGACATATGCTATGTCCTCGTTGATCCTCGGATCGATTTCGAGCGGAGGGAAGGCTAATGGCCGTAACCGAAGCCCCAGATGAACGCCCGGTCGACACGCCAATCACCGCGCCCGAAAAAAAGCGCGGCAGGTTTTCCCTGTCACCCCTCAACCGGCGGCGGTGGTCAAATTTCAAAAAGAACAGGCGCGCGTATTGGAGCCTTTGGATCTTTGGCATTCTGTTTGGGTTGAGTCTGTTCGCCGAGTTTCTCGCCTATGACAAGCCAATCCTCGTGCGCTACGAAGGTCAGTTTTACACGCCTATCTGGAACTTTTACCCCGAGACCGCGTTTGGCGGGGATTTCCAGACCGAAGCCGCGTATCGCGACCCTGAGGTGCGATGCCTGATCGCGAGCGGTGGGCTCGAAGCGTGTTTCGACGACCCCGATGCGATCATCGAGGACAGCCGCGACGGAATTGTTGATGGAGAAGAGATAAACCGCGGGTGGGCGATCTGGCCGCTGATACCCTACAGCTTTGACACGGCTGTTGATCGGCCCGGTGCCGCACCTTTGCCGCCAAATTCTGAGAATCTTCTAGGCACCGACGGGACCAAACGTGATGTGCTGGCGCGCGTCATCCACGGCTTCCGCTTGTCTGTCCTGTTCACGCTTATCGTCACGGGCGCATCGGCCGTGATCGGCATCATCGCAGGCGCTGTGCAGGGTTATTTCGGCGGCCGCACCGATCTGATTTTCCAACGCGTGATCGAGATCTGGTCCGCCACGCCTTACCTTTATGTCATCATCATCTTGTTCGCGATTCTTGGGCGCAGTTTCTGGCTGCTTGTGTTTCTGATGGTCCTCTTTGGCTGGACAGGTCTGGTCGGCGTTGTGCGAGCGGAGTTCTTGCGCGCGCGCAATCTTGAATATGTGCGCGCCGCCCGCGCACTTGGGGTGAGCAACATCACCATCATGTTCCGCCACATGCTACCCAATGCGATGGTGGCGACACTGACGATGTTGCCGTTTATCATCACGGGCACAATTGCCGCTTTGGCATCGCTGGATTTCCTGGGCTTTGGTCTGCCGTCCTCGGCACCCAGCCTTGGTGAACTGACCCTTCAGGCGAAACAAAACCTGCAAGCGCCATGGCTGGCCTTCACTGCTTTCACCGTCTTCGCGGTGATGCTCAGCCTGTTGATTTTTATCTTCGAGGGCATTCGCGATGCTTTCGATCCGCGAAAGACATTTTCGTGATCTATTATAAAGCGCAACCGCGCTGCTTTGCGCACCGGACATCGGTCTCGATCCGGTGCAGGACACAACGCAATAGCTCCCTATTTGCGCGCGCCGCATGGAGGCGGCCATGACGGCGCTCCTGAATGTTCAAGACTTGCGCGTCGCCTTTTCCCAGGATGGACACGTGACCGAAGCCGTGCGCGGCGTGTCATTTTCCGTTGATCGGGGCGAAACGGTCGCTTTGGTTGGGGAAAGCGGCTCGGGTAAGTCGGTGTCAGCGCTCTCCACCGTTTCTCTCTTGGGTGACAGCGCCACGGTCAGTGGGTCCGTGACCTATGACGGGACCGAGATGATCGGCGCTGATGACCGCACCCTGCGCCGTGTGCGCGGCAATGACATCTCGTTCATCTTTCAAGAGCCGATGACGTCGCTCAACCCGCTGCACACCATTGAAAAGCAGTTGGGAGAAAGCCTCGCCTTGCACCAGGGGATACTGGGTGAGGATGCGCGGGGTCGGGTGCTAGAGCTGTTGAACAAAGTGGGTATCAGAGATGCTGAAACCCGGCTGAGCTCATATCCGCACCAGTTGTCCGGTGGGCAGCGTCAGCGCGTGATGATCGCCATGGCGTTGGCCAACAAACCGGACATTCTCATCGCGGACGAGCCGACCACGGCGCTTGATGTGACAATCCAGGCGCAGATCCTTGATCTTTTGGCCGAGCTCAAGGCGAGTGAGGGGATGGGCCTGCTGTTCATTACGCATGACCTTGGCATAGTTCGGCGCATCGCGGACCGGGTCTGCGTTATGCAGAACGGCAAAATTGTCGAAAGCGGTAAGACAGCAGACATTTTTGACGCGCCGCAACACTCCTATACCCAAAAGCTGCTGAGCGCAGAGCCCAGCGGGACGCCGGTGCCGGTGGCTAGCGATGCGCCCATCGTGGCGCACACCGAGAACTTGAAAATCTGGTTCCCGATCCAAGCAGGTCTGCTGCGCCGCACCGTCGGCCATGTGAAAGCGGTAAATAACGCCAGTCTTGAAGTGCGCGCGGGCGAGACAGTGGGCATAGTCGGCGAAAGCGGGTCCGGCAAGACGACGCTCGCGCTTGCTATCATGCGGCTGATCAAATCCGAAGGTCGCGTTGTCTACATGGGGCAGGATATCCGCAACTGGTCGGTGCGCCAGCTGCGCAACTTGCGCAAAGACATGCAGATCGTGTTTCAGGACCCGTTTGGTTCGCTGTCGCCGCGCATGACTGCGATGCAGATCATCGCTGAGGGGCTTGGGGTGCACGGTGTAGATGATGGTCGCCCGGTACGTGAAGTGGTTGCCGAAGTTATGGCTGAGGTCGGGCTCGACCCCGCAACAATGGACCGCTACCCGCACGAGTTCTCAGGCGGTCAACGGCAACGCATCGCCATTGCGCGCGCAATGGTCCTGCGGCCCAAGTTGGTTGTGCTGGATGAACCGACTTCTGCCCTCGACATGACTGTGCAAGTGCAGATTGTCGATCTGTTGCGTGGGCTGCAGGAGAAATACGGGCTGGCGTTCTTGTTCATCAGCCATGACCTGAAGGTGGTACGGGCCATGTCGCACACGGTACTTGTGATGAAGCAGGGTGACGTGGTCGAACAGGGCACTGCAGCAGACCTTTTTGAGCGGCCGCAGACAGAGTACACCCGCCTGCTGTTGCAGGCCGCCCACTAGGCCGCCATTCCGCCGATCATTGTTGCCAAGGCGACTACGTGGATCAGCACAATCGCGCGGTCCTGCCAGTGCGGTCCGACAATGAACCAACCGACAATACCGCCTAGAAAGCAGTAGAGGTTCAGCGGCGTGGCACCCAATGCAGTGGCGCCGTAGCCCATAATTTGCGCAATCGACGCCACCCATTTGATGGCGTCAATCAGTGGGACGCGCTGCACAATCTGCATCACAGCTTGTCCAGGTTGATGCAGCGGCGCTGCTGTTGGAACCAACCTCTGCGGCGTTCTGGTTTGACCTTGATGCAAGGCGCTTCAACATAGTCCATCCGAGAGGCTGTCATGAAAGTTCGGGCGTAAACGTCAAACATTTTGAGTACTCCTGAGAGGCGATGATGCGTAAATTTACTTGCATTGCGAGGCAATTGGCGACTCAAATGGATTTCATGAATGTAATCTCAGCTTACATATGAAACTGCGCGGCCTTCCTCCACTTGCCGCCCTTCGCGCCTTTGCAGCTTATGCGGACGCCGGTCATGTGGCGGAGGCGGGGGCAGCACTGGGCGTCAGCCACGCGGCGGTCAGTCAACAGCTCAAACTGCTAGAGGCACATCTGGGTGTGGCGCTATTTGACCGTTCGGCGCGGACGATGCAGCTCACTGCGGATGGTGAAATTTTGGCTCAGGGGTGCCGCGATGGGTTCGGCGCCATCGGGCGCGCCATCGATCTGGTAACGGGGACTGAGGCGACGCGCCCTTTGCAGATCTCGCCTACGCCCAGTTTCGCCGCCGCTTGGCTGATGCCACGCTTGCCCGAGTTTCGCGCAGCTTATGCTGGCACAGATATAATTTTGAACCCGACCGCCGAACAGGTGAACCCGATTGCAGGCGGGCTGGATTTATCAATTCGTTACGGCCAAGGACCATGGCCTGGATTTGAAAGCCAGTTGCTGATAGCGACATCGATGGTGGTGGTGGCGGCGCCGGAATTGATCGCTGGCCAACCGGTCGCGAGCACCGAAGATCTGAGCAAACTCCCCTGGCTCGAGGAAGTAGGCACAACCGAGGGGACAACATGGCTCAGCCGGCGCGGGAGTGCTGCAGGGGTGCAGGGGCCGCTGACACAAGTGCCCGGCAACCTGCTGCTAGACGGCGCACGAGACGGGCAGGGCGTAGCCGTGACGGTGCGCCTGTTCGTTGAAGCAGATCTGAAGGCCGGCCGGCTCATCGTGATTGAAGAAGAAAGCCGCCCTGGGGCCGGTTATCACCTGGTCACGCGGCCGGGTGTTCATCGCCCGGCCCTGCGTGACTTTCTACGCTGGATTCAACGGGCCGCGCGCGCAAGCCGCTAAGCGCTCGGAAATCGGACCGATTTCCGACCGTTTTCCGACACGGAAAACTCTACGACTTCGGACCGATGGTGAAACAGGTCACGTTGCGTGCGGCCAAACGGCGGCACGCCAGATCAGCCCGCTCCTGAGACAGTCCCATAAAGTTGGCATCAAACCCGCGCGGGCTTCTCACCACTTTGCGCAGGGAGCCGTCGAGCGTACTCATCTCCATCAACGCGGTCTGTAACAGCACCTTTTCCGCCTTGTAGCGGCTGGTATAGCGTCCGACATTTACGCCCCAGTGCCGCCCCCCGGAAGTCGACAGTCGTGTCACGACTTCTGGCGCGGCACGTGCCAGAACGATGTCTTTTGGCCGGGCTGCAGGCCGTTTCATTGGGGTAACAGTGGGTATAGCAACCGGTTCGGGTGCGGGCGTTTTCGCCTGCGCGACTTGCAGCGCGCTCAGGATGTCGCTGGCATCTACGCTGGCTGTATCCGAGGATTCTGCTGCATCTGCCAGCAATACCGGTGCTGAGGCAGGGCGCAACACTGGTCGCAGCGATCGTTTGACCGCACCGCTCAAGCGGATCGTTTTGCCCGCAGCCGTTGAAGTACTGCCGTTCCCTGCTACGACCAATTGTTCACTGCCTGGCAGGTAAGCGGGCTTTTGCGGTTTGCGCACTTTCGCGTGGCTCGGGGAGCGGCGAAAGCCTAGATCAAGCAACTCGGCCACTTTGGCGTTGCGCGACGCGGTGGATTTGCCGCCGAACACTGTGGCAATGACGCGTTCGCGTCCGCGCTCGGCGGATGCGACAAGATTGAAGCCGGCGGCACGGGTATACCCCGTTTTGATCCCATCGGCGCCGCGGTAATTCGCCAAAAGACGTCTGTTTGTATTGGCCACCTCGCGCACACCGGCGTGGGTAGAGCGGCGTGAAAAAAGGTTGTAATATTGCGGATAGTCATAGAGCACATGCCGCCCGAGGATGGTCATGTCACGGGCCGTGGATAAGTGTCCGCTTTCCGTCAGGCCATGCGCATTTTTGAATGTGGTACGCGTCATCCCCAGCGCTTTGGCGGTGCGGTTCATACGCCGGGCGAAAGCGGCTTCTGAACCCGAGATCGCCTCGCCAATCGCCGTTGCTGCGTCATTGGCAGATTTCACCGCGGCCGCGCGTATGAGATACCGCAGTGCGATGCGTTGGCCGGGTTTTAACCCCAGCTTCGAAGGAGGCTCCGACGCGGCAAAGCGCGACACTTTTACTTTCGTATCAAGCGATATCTCGCCGCGCTCCACCGCCTGAAACGCGATGTAAAGTGTCATCATTTTGGTCAAAGACGCGGGGTGCAACCGCGTGTCTGCGTTGCGCGCGTGCAGCACCTCTCCGGTGCGCGCGTCCATAACCATCGCGGCATATGGCGCCGCCATAACGGATGCGGGGACTATCACCAGCATCCAGAAAACCGCAAAAATAATGAGCCCGATACGAGCCGGCCGTTGCCGCCGAACCATCTAGAAACCTGCTATGTCTGCCTCTGGTCGCCATATTTTTGGCTGACCTTTTTGTTATTCCAAACGGATAGCACAGTAACGATTTTCGATAAAGTGTTGATGCTGCGTGAAAATTCACTTTTTGGAGTTCATAAAGCGCAAGATGTTGTAGTTAACACCAGCAGGCCTACAAGATGCGCAATTGTGGCAGCAATGTGGCGACCTCAGGTCAGCAGATCCGGCAACGCACCAAGATCAGGCAGAGCGTGATACCTTGCGTGTCCTTCGGGTGGATCGGCTGCTTCGAGGTCCCATTGCAAATCATGTGGCACATAGACGCCAATGCCTCCGGCATCGATCATGGGGCGCACGTCGGATTTCATTGAATTGCCGACCATCATGCCACGTGTTGCCCCACCAAAGCTGTCAAAGATGCGGGTGTAAACAGCAGGATTTTTGTCCGACACGATTTCGACCCGGTCAAATAGATCGCCTAGCCCGGATTGCGCCAGCTTGCGCTCCTGATCCAGCAGATCGCCTTTGGTGATCAACAAAACTGGCCCGCATGCGCGTGCGGCATTAACCGCTTCGGCAGCGTGCGGTAGTAAATCTATAGGGTGCAGCAGCATATCCTGACCGGTGGCAATCAGGTCGGCGATGACCGCACCGCTGACCCGGTTTTCCGTCACCTCGAGAGCGGTTTCGATCATCGACAACACAAAGCCTTTGATCCCATAACCATAGTGCCCGATGTTGCGCCGCTCGGCCGCGAGCAGGCGCGCATCGAGATCGGTATCCGGCGCAAACGGCGCGAGCGCTTCGGCAAACCGTTCCTGCGACAGGCGAAAATACCGCTCATTGTGCCACAATGTGTCGTCAGCATCGAAGGCAATGCACGCCAATTGACTCAAATCGAGATGATTGGCAGGCAGCATCTTATTCAGTAACTCTTTTCTAACCTCCTTCTCACGTTATATACACGCGACAAGGCAGACCAGCGGATTTCCGGAACGGCGATATGGCCCCTTTTTTGCACATGATGGCGGATAAGCAGGACGAGGATGGTGACATCACCGTCATCACCGAAGTTAAGCCAAAAACAAAGCGCCCACCGCTCTACAAGGTGCTGCTGTTGAACGACGACTACACACCGATGGAGTTTGTGGTTCACGTGCTTGAACGGTTTTTTGGTCTCAATCATGCGCAGGCGTTTGAGATCATGTTGACCGTGCACAAGAAGGGTCTCGCTGTCGTCGGGGTGTTCAGCCACGAGATTGCTGAGACAAAAGTGGCACAGGTCATGGATTTTGCCCGCCGGCACCAGCACCCTCTGCAATGCACCATGGAGAAAGAAGAGTAAGGTGATCGGCGCTCGATTGCTTTTGGCACTGGAGGCGTCAGCCGCCAGGGCGGGTCACTCATGTGTGCTACATCCGCAGACAGATACGGATCTGTCGGCACTTTCCGACCCAGTAATTGTGTCGCCGATGATCACGGTGTGTGACCATTTCGCCGCGCACGGTCATGAGGTGCATGCGGCCCTACCAGACCAGCAATTTGACACAATTGTCGTGTGCCTCCCCCGTGCCAGAACCGAAGCGCAAGCATTGATCGCAAGCGCCATGACACAGGCCGACGCCCAGATCATAATCGACGGTCAGAAAACGGACGGTGTCGACGCAATGCTGAAGGCGCTGCGCACGCGCTGCGACCTCGGCGGTCCGATTTCAAAGGCACATGGCAAGATCTTTTGGATGTCGCCCGGTGCAGACTTGTCCGATTGGCAGGCGGGACCGACCTTGCACGATGGCGGCTTTTGGACTGCGCCGGGTGTATTTTCCGCAGATAGTGTAGATCCTGCGTCGCGGCTCTTGGTGGAGGCCTTGCCCGAAGCGATGGTAGGATCCGTTGCGGATCTGGGCGCGGGTTGGGGATATCTGTCGGCGCATGTGTTGACCCGCGATGTCGCAGCGGTGCATCTGGTTGAGGCGCACGACATGGCACTGCAATGTGCGCGCCACAACGTGACAGACCCGCGGGCCCAATTTCACTGGGCGGACGCAACGACATGGACACCACCCAAACCCGTGGATGCCGTGATCATGAACCCGCCCTTTCACACAGGGCGCACCGCCGATCCCGCTCTTGGCCGGGCATTTATCGCTTCGGCAGCGCGCATCCTTGCGCCGCACGGAGCGCTTTGGATGGTGGCCAACAGGCACTTGCCATACGAGGACGCGCTGGACCAACACTTTGCGAAACGGGTTGATCTGGGCGGGGATACACGGTTCAAACTTGTGCGCGCAGAACGCCCCAGAACCAAAGCGAGGCGGAGATAGATGTCTTTTTCCATCCAAGGCAAAACCGCTATTATCACGGGCGCCGCCAATGGTATCGGCCTCGCTATTGCGCGCCTTTTCGCGGATCGCGGTGCCAATGTCATGTGCGCGGATATGGACGAAAAGAAGCTGGCCAATGAATTGGGTGATGTCGCCGAAGAGGGTGCCATTCGATACTTCGCTGGCGATCTGCGTCAACGCCTGACAATCGCCAACCTGATCTCTGCGACAATTGACAACTTTGATCAGGTCGACGTGCTGGTCAATGCATCGCGCCAAGTGATGATGACCGACCCCCTGGACCCCGAGGATACCAGCGTCGAAGTGATGCTGGAACAGAACCTGATGACGGCGATGCGCCTCAGCCAGCAGGTCGCCCGGCGCATGATCAAACAGGCCAAAGATACCCCCGATGCCAACTGTGTCGGGTCAATCATCAATCTGTCGTCCATCGCGGCGCACCAGACCCGGCCTGAGCTGTTGGGATACTCGATCGCTGCGGCAGGGATGGAACAGATGACACGGTCCATGGCGCTGGCACTGGCGTCCGAGCGGATTCGTGTAAATGCGGTGGCTTTTGGATCGGTGATGTCGGCGTCGTTGCAAATGTCGTTGGGTGAGCATCCGGAATGGCGCGATGAGATTGAAAATCAGACACCGCTCGCGCGCATTGCAGGCCCCAATGAAATTGTCGACGCTGTGCAATTTCTGGCTTCGGACGGTTCTGGTTTTGTCACTGGCGAGGTGCTGAAGGTCGACGGCGGACGCAGCTTGCTTGATCCGGTTGCGGCACCCGCGCACTAGAAACATCGCGCGCTTTGGGTTAAAAAGTGTCAACCTGAAAGGACAGCGCGCATGACAGAACACTTCGACACTCACAAGGCCCGCGCATCGGGTTGGTTTCGCCAATTGCGCGATGAGATCGTCGCCGCCTTCGAGCAACTCGAAGACAGCCACGACACCGGTCCTTTTGCGGACAATGCCCCCGGCCGGTTCGAAGTGACCGAGACCGAGCGTTCCTCTGAAGATGGCAGCGATGCCGGCGGCGGCCTGATGAGCGTGATGCGCGGCGGTCGGGTTTTTGAGAAAGTCGGCGTCAACGTCTCGACCGTCTATGGCACTCTGGGCGAACGGGCGCAGGCGGCCATGATGGCGCGCAAGGGGCTGCCTGGGATGAAAGCGGACCCGCGCTTTTGGGCGTCAGGCATCAGCCTCGTGGCGCATATGCAAAACCCGCACTGCCCCGCTGTGCACATGAACACCCGCATGTTCTGGACGCCGCATGCATGGTGGTTTGGCGGTGGTTCCGACCTCAACCCCTGTATCGAATACGAGATCGACACGGCGCATTTTCACGCCACGCAGCAGGCGCATCTCGATCCTCACGGTGCCGCGCTTTACCCTCGGCTCAAGGAATGGGCGGACGAGTATTTTTACATCCCCCACCGCAATCGTGCGCGGGGCGTCGGCGGAATTTTTATGGATGACCACTGCACCGGCGATTGGGAGGTGGATTTTGCGCTGACCCAGGACATCGGTCGGGCATTCCTGCCCGCTTATGTGCCGCTGGTGCAAAAACGCCGGGTGCAGGATTGGACCGACGCGGACAAGGACGCACAGCTTGTGCACCGCGGGCTCTACGCTGAATACAATCTGGTCTATGACCGCGGCACCAAGTTTGGGCTTGAGACAGGTCATGACGCAAACGCCGTGCTGATGAGCTTGCCGCCGCTGGCCAAGTGGGTCTGACCCTTGGCTATGCTTGATTGTCGAAACCGGACAAGATCGCGAGGGTGTCGAGCCCTGTGACTGCGCCGGCCACCTGTCCGCGTGTCTGTTCCAAACGCGTTGCCACAAAACCATCTGCAACAGCCGGTGCAGCCGTTCGGATCAGCACGGACGCAGCAAGCAGCAAAGCGGTCCATTCCGCATAGGCGCGCGCCTCGGCCTCGGCTGGGAGCGTGGGCCAACGGTCTGTATGCGCCGCCAAAGCGGCGTCATAGCGTCGATCTGACCCGACTGCCGCGTGCAACTCAGCGCGCAGCATTTCTCCTGCCATCGGTTCTCGTGCCAGTGTTCGCATGATATCGAGGCAAATCACATTGCCGGACCCTTCCCAAATGCCGTTCAGCGGGGCCTCACGGTAGTAAAACGGCATTGGCGTATCTTCGATGTAGCCCATGCCGCCCAAGGCTTCCATCGCTTCGTGGATGACCCGAAGGCAGAGCTTGGTATTCATGAATTTCGCCAAGGCCACGCCGATGCGGGCAAAGGCACGATCCTCAGGGGTATCACTGTCAAAGGACCGGGCCACATGCAGGACAAGACGGGTCGCTGCCTCCCAATCCAGGATGAGATCTGCAAGCACGCTGCGCATTAAAGGCTGGTCGATGAGCGTTTTTTGAAACGCCCGACGGTGTCGGACCCAGTGCATCGCTTCGGTGAGCGCGCCGCGCATCAGGCCCGCAGGCCCGATTGCCGTGTCCAAACGGGTATGGTGCACCATTTCGATAATCGTGCGGACGCCGCGCCCTTGCTCGCCCAGTTGAAAGGACAGTGCGTCGTGATATTCGATCTCAGACGAGGCGTTGGATTTGTTGCCCAGCTTGTCCTTGAGGCGCATGAGGTGGATCGCATTGCGCTCTCCGTCCAGCCAGCGCGGCACCAGGAAACAGGTCAGCCCACCGGGCGCCTGCGCCAGCGTCAGAAATCCGTCGCACATCGGTGCCGAACAAAACCACTTGTGCCCGCGCAAACGCCAATGTGCTCCGTCTTGCATTGCGGTGGTGGAATTGGCGCGCACGTCTGACCCGCCCTGTTTTTCGGTCATCGCCATGCCCAACGTTGCCGAGGCCTTTTGCGCCAGTGGAACGGGGCGCGGGTCATAGGTGCGCGCGGTCAGTTTGGGCACCCACTCCGCCGCCAGTGTGTCATCTGCCGCCAACGCGGGCACAGCAGCATATGTCATGGTCATCGGGCAGCAATGGCCCGGTTCCACCTGATTGGCGAAGTAGACCATCGCGGCATGTTCCAGATGCGATCCACCCGTCCACGCCGTGGCGGCATAGCCCGCCGTTTGGCTCAACGTCATCATCTGGTGATAGGCCGGGTGAAAGCGCACCTCGTCCAACCGTCGACCGCCAGTGTCAAAGAGGTGCAGCTCGGGCGGAAACCGGTTCGCATCGCGCCCAGCCGCGCGGCTGTCGTCGGTGCCCAGTGTGGCCCCATATTGCGCCACATCTGGCGCCTGCCCGATACAAGATCGCAACACAGGATCACTGCGCCACAAGTCACGATCACCGGCTGCTGCGGGTTGATTTTCGACGCTGTGCGTTGGCAGGTGGATTTGCGGGTATGACATGCCACAATCCTGCGCGCGCGGGCGCATCCCGGTCAAGGGGCGGCATTCGCCCGTGTCAGTGCCAATCGAAGAACGCGGGGCCCGCCCGGTCCAGCAGTGCGCGCGCCAAAGCTTCGCCCATGCGCGCGCCGTCCTCTGCGGGCCCCGAAATGTCGTCTGACAGTGCGTCCGAGCCGTCGGGGCGCAACACCTCGCCGCGCAGGTTCAGCGATCCGCGGTCGAGCGTAGCAAGCCCGGCAATTGGCGTTTCGCAGGATCCGTCAAGCGTTAGCAGAAATCTACGCTCGGCTTGTAGCCTTTGACCCGTTGCTGCATCGTGGATCGCGGCAAGCATTTCGGCGGTGTTTGCGTCGTCATTGCGTCTCTCGATGCCGATCGCGCCTTGGGCGATAGCCGGCAGCATATCGTCGGGCGACACAGGGGTTGCGGGCACGTCGTGCAGGTGCAGTCGGTTCAGCCCCGCGCACGCCAAAAAAGTGCAATCGGCCACGCCATCTGCGAGCTTTTTCAACCGGGTTTGAACATTGCCACGGAACTCCACAACGTTGAGGTCTGGGCGCGCATGTTGCAATTGCGCACGACGGCGCAAGGACGACGTGCCGACCGTTGCCCCATTCGGCAAATCGGCGATGCCGCCATAGCTGGGCGAGACAAACGCATCGCGTACGTCCTCGCGCGGCAGGTACGTGTCGAGCATGAGGCCATCGGGCTGAACCGTGGGCATGTCCTTCATCGAATGCACCGCGATGTCGATACCGCCAGCCAACAATGCGTCTTCAATCTCGCGAGTGAACAGACCCTTATTGCCGATCTGTTTGAGCGGCGTGTCGCTGGCCACCATGAACCTGTCATCGCCAGACACCTTGATCACGCAAATCTCAAACGCCGCTTCCGGCAGGTCAAAGGCGGCCATCAGTCGTGCGCGTGTCTCATGCGCCTGTGCCAAGGCCAGGGGCGATCCACGGGTGCCGATTTTGAGGGGGGTGTCGGGGCTTGGTAGGCGCGCAGTCATGACTTTACCTTTTAGGACTGTCAACTTAACCTGACAACTACCAAAGCGCATAGGTGGCCAGATGAAAGACGGTGTGATGACCAAAACGATATTGCGAGCGCTTGCGGGCGAAGCGTTGCCAACGCCACCGATCTGGATGATGCGGCAGGCGGGTCGTTACTTGCCGGAGTACCGCGCCACCCGCGCGCAAGCCGGAGATTTCCTCTCGTTATGCTACAATTCCGAATTGGCCGCCGAGGTCACGTTGCAACCGATCCGACGCTATGGATTTGATGCAGCGATCCTTTTTGCCGATATCTTGTTGGTGCCCCAAGCGCTCGGCGCGGATTTGTGGTTTGTCACAGGTGAGGGTCCGCGGTTATCGACGATTTCGGCGCAGGCGGATTTTGACGCGCTGAAGCCAGCGGATGCGATCCACGAAACGCTTAACCCGATTTACGAAACCGTGCGTATTCTGCGCCGTGAGCTGCCGCCAGAGACGACGCTGATCGGTTTTGCCGGGGCGCCTTGGACCGTGGCAACCTACATGATCGCGGGGCGCGGCACGCCCGATCAGGGTCCGGCGCACGCGCTTATGACGGGCAACACGACCCTGTTTGAAGCGCTGCTGGATCGGATCACCGAGGCCACGATTGACTATCTCGCAGCACAGATTGCGGCCGGCGCCGAGGTCGTAAAGATCTTTGACAGTTGGGCCGGCTCGCTCAAAGCGGACGCGTTTGAGAAATACGCCGTTGCGCCATGTGCCAGGATTACTGCCGCACTCAAGGCGCGCTATCCGCACATTCCAGTCATTGGTTTTCCGCGTGAGGCCGGCGACGGCTACATTGGGTTTCATGCCAAGACCGGTGTCGACTGCGTCGCTCTCGACAATTCGGTGGCGCCGGACTGGGCGGCAGCCAACGTGCAAAAGGATGGCTGTGTGCAGGGCAACTTGGCATCGTCTCACATGGTGACCGGTGGCCAGGCCCTAATCGACGACACCCGCGCCGTTGTCAGCGCATTTGCAGGCGGCCCGCATATCTTCAATCTGGGGCACGGGATCACACCTGACGCAGACCCTGAAAACGTAACGGTCATGATCGAAACTGTGCGCGCTGGATAATGCCTGCAATTGCGCTTGACGCCGTGCAGGTGCTGGCATAGGTCACGCCTCCATGGCGCGGTAGCTCAGCTGGTTAGAGCGCTCGACTCATAATCGAGAGGTCGGGAGTTCAAGTCTCCCCCACGCCACCATTATTCTGCTGCTATCCGTTATTTGATCCTGCCGCGCTGGACCAAAGTGCCGACCGGCTTGCGACCGTCGCACTGGAGTTGGCGCTGCGCGCTAACGTGCAAGTAGGACTGTTCCGACAAGTTTTGATGGCTGTGTTTCAAGCTCCAACTTGGTGCGAGGAAGGGCAATCTTTCACGTCACCGCGGTGTTCAGCTTCGGGGGTCATCGAAGCCCATTCTCCACATTTGAGAGAACAGTTACCGGTCCATGGACCGATCAACACCGGCCATTTGGAGAACAAATTTCTATTTTAATACTCGGTGCCGTGCAGCATCAAAACCTGGCAGCTTTCTTGGCAAACACGCCGCGCGTAGTGGGCTCGGATTGCCTTGCCTGTGGATGCAGTTACGCCGGGTCGTCATCTTGCGGGTGTAAGTTACGTCAAGGCACGTCTTAACGCACAGGCATAGACATAAATTCACCATCCGCAAATCCAAGTTTTCAGAACACTAAAGCGACGCGGTAACAATTGACCGCGCTCTCCGCGCCGCCATTCTGGCGCAAAGCGCAGAGAGGGCGACGATGAAATCGCAGACCAGAGCCGTGGTGATTGGCGGCGGCATCGCCGGGTGCTCCACGTTGTATCACCTGACGCAGGAGGGGTGGACGGATGTGGTGCTTGTTGAACGGGACGAGCTGACCAGCGGCACCACGTGGCATTCTGCGGCGCAGGTTACGAATTTCGGCACCAACCAGACGATGGTCGGTCTCAAGACGCACTCGATCCAGCTGTATCAAGAGCTGGCCAACGACCCCGATTACCCGATCAACTACCACCACGGCGATGGCGGCATCCGGCTGGCCAATACGGCGCAGCAGATGGACGGCTACCGCCACTTTGCCTCGATGGCGCGCGGGATGGACGTGCATTTCGAGGTGCTCGATGCCGCCGAATGCGCGCGCCGCCACCCGCTGATCTCTACCGACAACTTGATCGGTGGGCTTTGGGACCCGATGGACGGCGACATTGATCCCGCCCAATTGTGTCAGGCGCTGGCGCGCCGCGCGCGCAAAGCTGGGGCCGAGGTTTACCGCCACACCCCTGTTACCGGCCTCACCCAGCACCGCGATCACAGCTGGACCGTGCACACCGTCAAAGGCGACATCGACTGCGAGGTGGTGATCAACGCGTGCGGCTACCGCGTGAACGAGGTCGGCGCCATGATGGGCGTGCACCACCCCGTGGCGTCGATGGAGCACCAGTATTTCCTGACCGAAGAGATCCCTGCCATCCGCGATGCTGGCCATCGGATGCCGCTCTTGCGCTGCCCGATCAGCGACTATTACTGCCGGCAAGAGAAAAACGGCCTGCTTTTGGGGTTCTACGAACAGGACTGTAAAACCTGGGGCATGGATGGCATTTCGCCCGATTTCACCAATGCGCTGTGCCCTGATGACCTCGACCGCGTGACAGATGTGCTCGAAGGCGCCATTGCCCGCATGCCGGTGCTGGCCGAGGTTGGGGTGCACACGGTGGTCAACGGCCCGATCACCTATACCATCGACGGCGCGCCGCTGGTCGGTCCCATCCCGGGCAAGCGCAACGCGTTTTGCATCATCGGCCTGCGCGCCGGTCTGGGCGAAGGGGGCGGACACGGCTGGTTGCTGGCGCAGATGATCGTGCATGGCGAGGCGTGTTACGACACCTGGGTGCTCGATCCGCGCCGCTTCACCTCGCAGGGCAATGCGGAACTGACCGCGCTCAAGGCCATCGAAGACTACCAGAACGAGTTCCGCTTCCACTTTCCGAACGAACACCGCCCCGCCGGTCGGCCTATGAAGACCACGCCGCTGACGCCCATCCTTGCCAGCGAAGGCGCGGAGTTCACCACGGTCAACGGCTGGGAGCGTGCCGAGTTTTACAAGCCGCAGTCGGACTTTCACGTCACCCACAGCTTTCAGATCGACGAGGCAGAACCGATTGTCGCCGCCGAAGTACAAGCAATCCACGACGGCGTCGGATTGGCCGAGGTGAATGGATTTAATCGGATCGAAATCACCGGGACCGACACGCACCGCTTTCTTGACTATATCACGTGCGGCCGCGTGCCTGCGCGCCCGGGCCGCTTGGGGTTGTGTTACGGGCTCAATCACCAGGGCTGCGTCAAGCTGGAGGCAACCATTGCAAACTTGCCCGATGGCCCGGTCTGGTACGGGTCTGCAGCGGCCTCCGAATGGCACGACCTCGACTGGCTGCGCGCGCATGCTGACGGCTATGACATAGCCCTGACCCCGCTGACCGAAGGCCACACCATCCTCTTGCTCGCGGGTCCAAAGGCGCGCGATGTGCTGCAAGCAGCCTGCCGCGGCGACTGGTCCGATGCAGGCTTTCCGTGGCTTTCCGTGCGCCGCGCCTTTGTCGGCATCGCGCCCGCGGTTGTCATGCGCGTCAGCTATTCAGGCGAACTGGCCTATGAAATCCATGTGCCGATTGCGCAAGCCTACGCCGCCTACCTCGCCCTGCGTGCGGCGGGTGAGGCGCACGACTTGCGCCTGTTCGGAGCGCGCGCGGTGGAATCGATGCGGATGGAAATGGGATATCTGCATTGGAAAGCTGACTTGATCACCGAGTTTGATCCGTTCGAAACCGGGCTGCACCGCTTTGTGAAAATGGACAAGGATTTCATTGGAAAAGCGGCACTAGAGATGCGCATGCAGCCCGGTGCACAGCGCCAACTGGTGCTGATGAGCCTTGATACCACTCGTGCCACGGCCCAACCCGGTGCCTCAGTCATGCACGCCGGGGCAGTTGTGGGCACCGTCACGTCAGGCGCAATGGGCCATCGTACCGGGCACAATCTTGCGCTGGCATTTGTGGCACCAGAACATGCTGCTATTGGCGCAGAGGCCCAGATCGACCTGTTGGGCGAATTGGTGACTGCAACAGTCTGCACTGCGCCCTATACCGGCACGCCCTGACGGCATTTATGTGCAAGAAAGACGGGTGACACTCCCCGCCCCTTTGCCTAACACTTTCGCAATCACACCGAGTCGGGCGCTCGTTTCGCTTGACCGACAAGGGAGCATACAATGAACCTGACACGTAAATCATTCCTTGGGCTCGCCGGTGCTGCTGCGATGGCGCTGGGCGCAGGCGGGGCCGCGCAGGCCCAAGAGGTGACGCTTAGCCTGCACCAATTCTTGCCAAGGCAAGCAAACGTGCCGCGGCTGATCCTCGACAAGTGGATCGCTGATGTCCAAGAGGCCAGCGGCGGGCGCATTGCGGTTGATCACTTCCCTTCGATGCAGCTTGGCGGTCGCCCGCCCGAACTGATGGACCAGGCCATTGATGGTGTCGCTGACATCGTTTGGACCGTTGTGGGGTACACGCCCGGGCGCTTCCCCTCGACCGAGGTGTTCGAGCTGCCCTTTATGGTCAGCGACGCCCGCGCAGCTTCCAGCGCCTATTGGCAGATGTTCCAAACGCACATGGCCGATACCGAGTTCAAGGATCTAAAAATTCTTGGCACCTGGGTGCACGGTCCAGGCATGTTGCACACCAGCACGCCGGTCAACGCACCCGACGACATGCAGGGTTTGAAGATCCGCGGCGGCTCGCGCCTGGTGAACTCTCTGCTGGAAAAAATGGGCTCTACCCCCGTCGGCATGCCGGTTCCCGCGATCCCCGAAGCTTTGAGCAAAAGTGTGATCGACGGCACCACCATCCCGTGGGAAGTCACTGGCGCATTGAAAGTGCCGGAACTGGTCGGCAACCACACCGAATTTGAGGGCAACGCGCTTTACACTCTGACTTTCGTGCTGGCGATGAACAAGGCGCGCTACGATGGTCTTCCGGATGATCTCAAAGCGGTGATCGATAGCCAGTCGGGCCTCGAATTCAGCATCTTCGCCGGCGGTACCATGGCCGAAGCGGACGGCCCCGCCCGTCAGTTCGCTGTGGACAAAGGCAACAACATCGTCACCGTCACAGGCGACAACCTCGCCGCATGGCAGGCAGCGGCGCAGCCGATCTACGCCGAGTGGGTGGCCGATATGGACAGCAAAGGCATCGACGGTCAGGCTTTGATCGACGAGGCCCGATCGCTGATGTCCGATTTCGGTAGCTGATCATCGGCCTAATACACCAAACGTGGCCGCATCCCGCTGTGGCCACGTTTCGTCTTTCGGGATGCATTTCACATGCACCATCTGGTCAAATGGCTCGCGCATGGCTCAGCGCTGATTGGCGGCATGGTTTTGCTGGGTCTCATCATGCTCACAACGCTGTCCATCCTGGGCCGCGAGCTGTCCAAGCTGGGCCACGCGATGGAAAACGGGATGGGTGCCGCCATTGTCGCCCTCGGGGTGGATGAGATCCGCGGCACTTATGAGCTGACCGAAGCGGGCGTCGCCTTTGCCATCTTTGCCTTTTTGCCGGTCTGTCAGTTCTACGGTCAGCACGCGACCGTCGACGTATTCACCTCGGGCTTGCGTCCGCGGGTGCTAGGCTGGCTACGCGCCTTTTGGGAGGTTGTTCTAACCGGCGTGATCCTGTTCATCGCCCTGCGCCTTTACGAGGGGATGCAACGCTATCTCGGCAATGGCGAGACGACGTTGTTCCTGCAATTCCCGGTCTGGTGGGCCTATGCGCTCGCCGCGAGCGCA
>JBCCLL010000048.1:0-22031 GCA_039026855.1 Pseudomonadota bacterium
GATTCAATCTGTTCGCTCACCTCGGGCCGCACGTCAAAGGCGTAGGTGATGGCGCCAAGCGATGTGGATGTGCCGATGGCGGCAAGACCCGCCACGCCGGCACCGATCACCAGCACTTTGGCCGGGGGCACCTTGCCTGCCGCGGTCACCTGACCGGTGAAAAAGCGGCCAAAGTTGTTGCCGGCCTCGATCACGGCGCGGTAGCCGGCGATGTTGGCCATCGACGACAGCGCGTCCATCTTTTGCGCCCGCGAAATCCGCGGCACCATGTCCATCGCGACAACAGTGCTGCCACGTTTGGCCGCCGCCTCCATCAGTGCCTCGTTCTGACCAGGGTAAAAGAACGAGATCAACGTTTGCCCGTCGCGCAGGCGCTTGACCTCGCTGTCTTCGGGCGGGCGCACTTTGGCGACCACATCGGCGGCCTTGAACAAGGCGGCGGCGGTTTTCACCACTTCGACGCCCGCGTCTTTGTACGACGCGTCGTCAAAGCCTGCGGCATGGCCTGCACCTGTTTCGATCACGCATTCATGGCCCAGCTTTTGCAGCTGCAGCGCACTGTCAGGCGTCATTGCGACGCGGCGCTCTCCCTCGAATAACTCTTTCGGCGTGCCGATCTTCATATGGTCTGTCCCCCGGTCGGTAATCGCGGTCTTTGGTGTCAGTGCATGATGGTGCGCACAGTCCGGCTGTCCACTAGCGATACGCGCGACACAGTGCAAGTCGGCGTTAAATGACGGGGCGTTGCAGACCCGGTTTTTACAGCCAGCGTCGCACACGCGCGGAATATGCGCTGAATTCTTCACCGAAAGCGGCGCTGATCCGGGCCTCTTCAGCCCGAATAAAGCGCACGGTGATAAACCAGATAAAGAGCGGAACGAGGGCCAGCGACAACAGCGCGTCAAAACTGAGAACAAAGCCCGTCAGGATCAGCGCATCGGCGAGGTAAATCGGATTGCGCGTGACGGCAAAGATACCGCCAGTGACCAAAGCGCTTGGTGTATTGTGCGGAATGATCGTCGTTCGCGCGCGCCAAAAGGCAAAGGCGGCCAGTGCGATCAGCGCGATGCCAACCCAGATCAGCGCGCTGGCCAGGCCATTGATGATCGGATGGGAGATGCTTGGACCGACGGGTAAGAACCGGCCTTGGGCCCAGGCAACGGCGATGGCAAGGGCCAGCCACACCGGCGGAATATCCGGGGTCAGCCGCATCGCGGCCCGGTCAGGCGCTGCGCAGGATCGGTTGCGGCCGCTCACCCGCAGCCCAGGCGCGACACGCGTCCCCAAACGCCTGAAACAGCGGGCGCGACACGGGATCGGCAGCGGCGTTCCACTCGGGATGCCACTGCACCGACAAGGTAAAGCCAGGCGCACCGTCTACATAGATCGCCTCCGGCGTGCCATCGGGAGCGTGCCCGTCAATCACAATCCGCTCGCCCGGTTCCTTGATCCCCTGACCGTGCAGGGTGTTGGTCGGCACCACCTGCGCGCCCATCAGCCGATGAAACACACCGCCTTCGACAAAGGTGACGTCATGGCGCAGGGCGAATTTCTCTTCCAGCGTGCCATCGGGCGGCATGCGGTGATTGTCCCGCCCCGGCAGATCCCGGATTTCGGGATATAGCGATCCGCCCATGGCCACGTTCACTTCTTGAAACCCGCGGCAGATGCCAAGGATCGGCTGGCCGCTTTCGACGCAGGCGCGGATCAAAGGCAGGGTCAGGCCGTCGCGCTTGCGATCAAAATCACCGTGCGCGTCGGTTTCCGGTTCGTCATATTCCTCTGGGTGCACGTTCGCGCGCCCGCCGGTAAAGACAAACCCCGCGCACGCCGCCATCAGATCCGCTAAATCCACATAGGTGTGGTCGGCCGGAACCAGCAGCGGCAGGCCGTCCGCCGCCTCGGCCACAGCCGATATGTTGATCATGCCAGCGGCCTGAACCTCATAACTGTCATGGATCACGTGGTGGTTGGAGATAATTCCGATGACCGGACGGGGCATACAAACCTCAAATGGCGGCTAACGGGATTTATATATCGCGCAGCCAGGACAAAAACAGCCCCGCAAACGCGCAGCCTCATGTGCATAAAACCAGAGTGCTTAATTTTCCGCCATCGGCCGCTTTGGGTCTTTCAGCATCGTGAGCTTTGGTGCGGGCGCAGTCACGTGCGTTGCCGCCATGCGCATGTTGCGGATCAGGGCGCG
Source organism: Pseudomonadota bacterium (assembly GCA_039026855.1). Taxonomy (GTDB): domain Bacteria; phylum Pseudomonadota; class Alphaproteobacteria; order Rhodobacterales; family Rhodobacteraceae; genus Tateyamaria. Next base: position 2,207 of record JBCCLL010000048.1, read on the forward strand.
CTGTCGCGCTGACCGGTCAGATCTCTGCCGTCAGGCCAACCGCCTCGATGCCCGCTTGTGCTGCGGCTGCGTCATTGTCCGACGTGTCGCCGGTCACGCCAACAGCGGCCACCACATTGCCTTTCCGGTCACGCACCAGCACGCCGCCGGGCACCGGCACCACTTGCCCGCCAAAGGTGCCGTTCACCGCGGTCATGAAATAGGCCTGCGCCTCGGCGCGGGCCATCTGGGCCGAACCGGGCATGCCGAGCATCACCGCGCCGTACGCCTTGCCATGCGCAATCGGAAAACGCCCCGGCGCTGCACCGTCCTCGCGCTCGAATGCCTGCACGTGACCACCGGCGTCGAGCACGACAACCGACAGCGGTTTCAGGCCCATCTCGTGTCCCTTTTCCAGCGTTTTGCGGATGATGGTGCGTGCGCGGCGTAGGGAAATGGTCATTGGGTCGCTCCGAAAGTCGTGTAAGTTCCGCGCTGTTTACCCAAAGCGAACGCCGGGTGAAATGCCTGTCAGGCGCGCGCTTTGCTTTTCGCCGCACGCTTGCAGCGGTCCGAGCAGTATTTGACCTCGTCCCAGACCTTTTCCCATTTCTTGCGCCAGGTGAACGGGCGCGCGCACACGGGGCACATCTTTTCCGGCAGGTTGGATTTCTTGCGCATTTTGGCCATCAGAATTCAAACCCCATCTGGCGCGTGTCTGACGTTTTGGACGTCTTGCGCCGCCGCGGCGCACGGTCGTTGACAAAGTGACCCGCGCTGTCTTTGCGGCTCGCGTGTTTTTCCACCACCGCCGCTGCTTCCTTGCGAAAGGTCTGTCCCCTGCGCACCGCCCACACCTTTTCACGGGCAGCTTTGGCTGCGTCCTTCACATCAACGATGGGCGCGGGATAGGTACGGTCGAGGATTTGCCCCGCCCCGTCCCACGTCCACGGCTCTTGCAGATGCTTGTCCGGCACCGCTGCAAGTTCGGGGCACCAGCGCCGGGTAAACGCACCGGTCGGGTCCTGATCTATGCCTTGCTTGACCGGGTTGTAGATGCGCACCGTGTTCATACCCGTGGTGCCCGACTGCATCTGCACCTGCGGCCAGTGAATGCCTGCTTCAAAATCGGTGAATTGTCGTGCGAGATGCAAGCCGGTCTGCCGCCAGTCAAGCCAAAGGTGATAAGACGCCACCGCCATCAGCATCGAACGCATGCGAAAGTTCATCCAGCCTGTCGCTGCCAGATACCGCATGCACGCATCGACAAATGGCAAGCCGGTTTCACCCTTTTCCCAGGTGACGCGGCGCGCTGCATCGTCGGTGCGCATGCCCTGATAAGCCGAGTGCAGGCAACGATGCTCAAGCGCGGGTTCGTCTTCGAGCTTTTGCATGAAGTGATCGCGCCACGCGAGCCGCGCCTGATAGGATTTGAGCGACCCGCCCCATCCTTCGCGGGTGCCTTTAACCTCGCGCTGTCGGGCGGCGGTGGCTTGCGACGCCTCGCGGCCCGACAGGCATCCGTGTGCATAGTAGGGAGACAGGCGCGAACAGGCGGTTTCGCCGGTCACCGGCGACGACATGTCCTTGCGATAGGTCTGGCCGCGTTCGGTCAGAAACGAACCGAGCAGGCTTAGCGCCATCTCGCGCCCACCGCGTTGGCGGTCTGGGCAGGGATCGTCGGCCACAAGGCGCGGGACAGTGTCCGATGGCAAAACCGGCCCCGGAACATGCCCCGGCGCGTCAATCTGGGGCTGGCGCAGATATGCGTTGCGCAGCTTGGCCCAGCCATCGCGGCCATTGAGCCGTCGCACCACGCCCGCGGGCGCCAGCTCTTCCCAGACCACGCCCTCGGCCCTACACCACCCAGCAACGGCCCGATCCCGATCATAGGTCCAGGCGTTGCCCGTTTCCTGATGACTGACGATGCGGTCAAAGCCCGTCTGCGCGCGCACATCCGACAGCACGTCGACCGCCTCGCCCACACGCACCACCAGCGTCGCGCCGTTCTGCGCCAGCTCTGTCCGCAGGCTGTCGACGCTTTCGCACACAAAATCGAACTGCCGCCCAGACATGTCCGGCTGCGTCCAAAGCGCAGGCTCGAAGACAAAAAGCGGGATCACCGGGCCAAATTCGACCGCACGCGCCAGCGCGGCATGGTCAGCCGTGCGCAAATCTCTTTTGAACCAGACAATGATACTCATGCCGCTAAGCTATAGACATGCGTGCCATCGACAAGTGCGGCGCATCGCCCGGTTCGCGCGCCTCAGCGGCGTCGGCGGTAAAGCATCAACGCGCCTAGGCCCGAAAGGACCAGCAAGCCGCCCGCAGGCAAAGGCACGGCAGGCACATCAGCTTCAAACGTCACTTCGCTGAGAAAGACCCAGTCTCGGGATGTGGTGATGTCAAAGTTTAGCGCGCTTTCCGAAATCCCGGTCAGGTCGATGGTAAAGGCAAAAGGACCCCTTTGGGTGCGGGGATCGAAATTGACCTCGTATTCCCCGACACCCCGCACTGCAACGGCCTCCGGCGCCCCGCTGCCGGGGACAAAGGTAGTGCCAGCGTCGAAATAAAAGGTAACCGATGTGAAATCGTAGGCCTGGTCAAAGACAAACGTGATGTCCGGGGTTCTCTGATACCACCCAACGTACGAGTCCAGCCCGTCCGCGACTCGATCGAAGTGAACATTTTTTGTTGCGATATGCCCATCGGTCAACGCGCCCGAGCCAAAAAGCAGGCGCGAGCCTGGAATACTTGCGTTGGGATCAACCACACCATTCACGGCATAGGTGTCGTCCACGTAGGACACCGTCCTACTGTTGGACCCATTTTCCATGACGTAATACTCTGGCACCACAGTCGCGGCCTGTGCAGCACCCGAAAAAACAAGCGCCATAATCACCCAAAACAACCGTGCCATCACATGATTTCCTCTCGCTAAGTTGGTCTGTACCATAAACGCCGCAGGGATATGTGAATTTTATCATGCGCGCAGGTCCACCCGCACGCAGATGACCGGTACCGCAAGGCTGGACTTGCCTGCCGCTGCGCATACCTCCACGCTATTGCCGCACATCTGATCCGAGGACACCCATGCGCGACGCCGCCCCACAAACCATCTACCTCAAGGATTACACGCCCTTTGGCTTTGACGTCGAAGACGTGCACCTGACCTTTGATTTGGCGCCGTCTGCCACACGGGTGACGGCACGCATCCGCTTTGCCCCTGTGGCAGGGTCAGCCGATCCGACATTCTTTCTGCACGGGGAAAACCTGTCGCTGATCTCGGCCAAGATCGACGGCGAACCGGTATCGCCCACGGTCACTGACGGGGGGCTGACATGCGCGGTGCCCAACGTCCCCTTCACCTGGGAGGCGGAGGTACAGATTGACCCCGCCGCCAACACCGCGCTCGAAGGGCTGTATCTGTCGAACGGCATGTACTGCACGCAATGCGAGGCCGAAGGGTTCCGCAAGATCACCTACTATCCCGACCGCCCAGATGTGATGAGCACCTTCACTGTGCGCATCAACGGCCCGCACCCGGTGCTCTTGTCCAACGGCAACCCGGTGGCGTCGGGCGACGGCTGGGCCGAATGGCACGATCCTTGGCCCAAACCCGCGTACCTCTTTGCACTGGTCGCGGGCGAGTTGGTAGCACATCGCGACACGTTCACAACGATGGAGGGGCGACATGTCGATCTCGCCCTCTATGTCCGGCCCGGGGATGAGGGCAAATGCGCCTTTGGCATGCAAGCGCTCAAGGACAGCATGAAGTGGGATGAGGACGTCTATGGCCGGGCCTACGACCTTGATGTGTTCAACATTGTGGCGGTCGATGACTTCAACATGGGCGCGATGGAGAACAAGGGGCTCAACATCTTTAACGCCTCGGCCGTGCTTGCGTCGCCCGAAACCTCGACCGACGGCAATTTTGAGCGGATCGAGGCGATCATCGCGCATGAGTATTTCCACAACTGGACCGGCAACCGCATCACGTGTCGCGACTGGTTTCAGCTGTGCCTGAAAGAGGGGCTGACAGTCTTTCGCGACGCGCAGTTCACCGCCGATATGCGCGGCGCGGAGCTCAAGCGTATCGGCGACGCCAATTTCATGCGCACCGCGCAATTCACCGAGGACCAAGGCCCGCTTGCCCACCCGGTGCGCCCGGACAGCTATCAGGAGATCAACAACTTCTACACGCTGACGGTCTACGAAAAAGGTGCCGAGGTGATCGGCATGCTCAAGCGGCTGGTGGGCGATGACGCGTACAAACGCGCGCTCGACCTTTATTTCGACCGCCATGACGGGCAGGCCTGCACCATCGAAGATTGGCTCAAGGTGTTCGAGGACAGCACCGGCCGCGATCTGACGCAGTTCAAGCGTTGGTACACACAAGCTGGCACCCCGCACCTGAAGGCCGAAGAAACCTTTGCGGACGGCACCTACACCCTGAGCTTTACGCAGGAAACAAAGCCCTCTACCCCCTCGCCCGATCCGCAGCCACAACTGTTGCCGATCGCCGTGGGCCTCTTGAACCCGGACGGATCGGAGGCGGTCCCAACCCAAGTGCTCGAGATGACCGAAGCCACGCAGAGCTTCAGCTTCACCGGTCTGGCCGAGAAACCCGTGGCGTCGATCCTGCGCGAGTTTTCGGCGCCCGTCGTACTCGACTTTGAAACCGACCACGCGTTCCTGCTGGCCCACGACACCGATCCCTTCAACCGATGGGACGCCGCCCGCGTGCTGTCGCGCACATCGCTGATCCGCAGCATCACCGAGGGCGCGCCGCCTGATGCAGACTACATCGACACCGTCACGCGCATCATGCGCGACGACAGCCTCAACCCGGTGTTTCGATCAACGATCAACACCGTGCTCAGCCAGTCCGAAATGGCGGCGGAGCTACACCGGCGGGACTTCCCCGTTGATCCGGATGCGATCTGGGACGCGGTGCAGGCGCATTACGACGCGATGGCCCACGCCTTGGAGCCGCATCTGCAGGATCTCTTCGCCGCCCACCAGGTGCACGAGGCCTATGCGCCCACGCCCGAGCAGGTCGAGAAGCGCGCGTTTGGCATCCATGTGCTAGGCCTGATGGCGCGGCTCGGCAACACCGACCCCGCGCAACAGCAATTCGATACCGCCACCAACATGACCCAATCACTCGCCGCACTTGGGCTGCTTGTCTACTACGGTCGCGGGGATGCACCGCTCGCGCAGTTTGAGGCCAAGTGGAAAGACGACCGGCTGGTGATGGACAAGTGGTTTGCCCTGCAAGTGTCGCAAACAAAACCCGATGACACCGTCGACACGGCGAACGCGCTGACCAAGCACCCCGATTTCAACTGGAAAAACCCCAATCGCTTCCGCGCCACCATTGGCGCCGTTGTCGGACATCACGCAGGTTTTCACGCCAAAGATGGCTCGGGCTATGCGCTGCTCACCGATTGGCTGATCAAGCTGGATCCGGTGAACCCGCAGACCACCGCCCGCATGTGCGCCGCGTTCCAGACCTGGCGCCGCTACGACGCGATCCGACAAAACCTGATCGCCAAAGAGCTTGACCGCATCGCCAGCACCCCGAAGCTGAGCCGCGACACAACCGAGATGATCAGCCGCATCCGCGACGCCTGATCGACAGGGCGAAGATCCGGATGCGCGCAGCGCTGCCGGCTGCAATCGCGCCATTCACCCTGCGCGGCCAAGCTGTTAGCGTGCCGGCATGCGTAGGTTATGCATCAGGACACCATCATGACACAGCGCCCTGTCTGCCTCATCACCGGTGCATCGGCTGGGATCGGCGCAGCCTGCGCGCGGTTAGGGGCAGACACCTATGACTTTCTGCTGGCCTACAACTCAGACCACGCGGGCGCCGAGGCGACACAGGCAGCGGTCACTGCGGCAGGGGCAACCGCGCACATCGTGCAGGGCGATGTTGGCACAGCCGAGGGGATCACCGCCATCTTCGCTGCCCTCGACGCAGCGTTCGGTCGCATCGACGTTTTGATCATCAACGCGGGCATCGTCGGGCCCAAAGGGCGGCTCACCGATATCGACCACGCCCGCATCACGCAGATGATGAACGTCAATGTGATCGGCGCCATCATGGTCACCAAAGAGGCGGTGGCCAGGATGGAGGCCCGTGGCGCAGGCGGCGTGATCATCAACATCTCCTCCATGTCCTCCCGGCTGGGGTCTGGCAATCAATACGTGGACTACGCCGCGTCCAAAGCCGCCATCGACACCTTTACCAAGGGCCTTTCGGACGAGGTAGCGCCAGCCGGTATTCGCGTGATGTCGGTGCGCCCCGGCCTGATCGACACCGAAATCCACGCCAAAGGCGGCGAACCGGGCCGCGCACAAAAGCTCGCCTACCAAGTGCCGATGCAACGGGAGGGAACCGCCGAAGAGGTGGCACAGGGGATCTTGTGGCTGGCCTCGGACCAGGCAAGCTATGTCACCGGCAGCACGCTCGATATTTCAGGCGGACGATGACCGAAGCAGCGGCACATCCCGGCACCTTTCGCCACCAGAACACCGGGCGCAACCGCGCCACGCTGATCACTGTGATTGCTGTCTGGGCGGCCATGGGCTTGGCGTGGCAGATGCTGGAGGCGTCGCTGATCCTTGTCAGTCTCGCTGGCTTTGCCACTCTGCCCGCGCTGTTTGATCTGGCCTCTGGTCGGCGCTCCGGGGTCGAGATCGCACCAGAGGTGCTGTCGTGGTTTTCGGGCAGCCGCAAAGGCGAGGTGGCCTTGCACGCGCTAGATCACGTGCGTTTGGACACAAGGCTGGATTTTTCAGTGCGGGCAAGCGCGGTGTTGACCAATGGGCGCAAACTGCGCCTGCCGCTCGAAGCCATACCGCCGGCCGACACTTTCGAGGCCGCGCTCAGCGCGCGCGGGATCACCGTGCAGCGGCACCACTTTTCGTTGCTGGGATGAGGCTGGCAGTCCTCCTATTGGCGCTGCTGCTGGCCGGCTGCGCCCCGGTGCCACGGCCCAACTCAGCGCCGCTGATCTACCAACAGGCCAAATGGAACGCCGCGGACCGCGCTGTCATCGCCATCCCCGGCGCGCTCACATCGATCCGGGCGATGGTGCCAGCGCTGCGCTTTGCAGCACCCGGCCGCGCTGTCGCGTTTTACCGCCTGCCCGGCTATGACGGCCGCCCGCCCGAAGATTTTGTTAACCTCGCCTTTGCCGCCGATCACATCGCCACCCAAGTGCTGCGCGCCGATCTGAAACGCGTAGACCTCATCGGCCACTCGACCGGCGGCGTGATCGCTGTCGAAGCGGCCAAGGAAATCAAGCGCCGCGCACCGCAGACCGAAGTGACAGTTGCGGCCATTTCCATGGCGATGCCTGCGCCGCAACCGGTGCTTGCGGGTATTCGCGGGGCCTTTGGCACTTTGGCTGCCGCGACCCGTGCCGGGTCGGCCAAACCCAAGGACATCTGGCTCGAATACTACCGCACGCTGGCCTATGGCAGCGAGGTGCGCCGCGAACCCGAGGTGGCGGCTGCGGCCGACGATCTGGTGGCGGCAAATACCGCGCGGATAGAGCTGCCCAAAGACGGGCTGGCGCGGCGGCACACGCGCGATCTGCGACGCTGGACAAACCCCGATCCGGGCATGCTCGATGAGGTGAATCTCACGCTCTATCACGGGGCGGTCGACCCGGTCTTTCCCCCGCGCGTTGTGCAGCGCTTTGCCCGCAGGCTGCCCTCGGCCAAGGTCAATCTGATCGATGGGCACGGGCATCTGCTGATGCTGACCTATCCAGAAGTCTGGGACGTGATCGGCACACAGCTGGGCGATTGAGCGACGGTCACGCTCGCTGACCTGTGGACCGCCTGGCGGGCGGCGTTTCAAGGGTCTTTGTCTCGGCAAAAGGCTTTGTTTCACTGGTCTGATACTCAGCACGGCACAAAGACCGCCACCCGCAGTTACGCCGTAGACCAGTGCCTTTGTTCAGTTTAGCCATTCCATTTGACTCGCTGCACAGCGAAATCCATCGCTCGCAGGCAACCGTCAATTTGCGGCCACAAGTAAAATCATCTGATACGCAGCATAATCACCTGCACTTTTCTGTCGCCGCCCGCGCAGGCACCGTCGGTGTGATGTCGGCAGCGCAGGGATTTCCACAAGACCCCGCTCACTCTACGCAAAGCCTTTGGCTAGGTGAGCGCCGCTCATCGACCCTAGCGGTGGGCCGCGTGGCGCGTGCGCCAAAGATGCTCTCGCCAGACGCGAATGGCCGCTATCGACAGTTGCAGGCTTCGCAAAATGAACCCCGCAATTGTCCGACTTTGACCGGTGCGCGCCCCTTTTGGGCCGTAATTCTTGTCGATATCCCACGCATATCTGCACCGGTAGAGCACAGTGAAATGCCGCTATTCGACAAGGCCCTGTCCCCTTTGCATCGCCTGCGCTCTGCCCGGCGCGGGCATGCCGTGGCGCGCCTTCCAGACGCAGTGGCACCGCTTGAGACGGTGATGGGCACAACGCAGCGCGCGGTGCCGCTGCCGCTCGAACATGCGGTGATCATTCCCTGCCCCGACCCCACCGCAGAGGATCGCGCCCGCGATCAAATCCAGAACGCAGCCCTGCGTCTGGCCCGGCAAGAAGACTGGACCTGCCTTGCCGCGCAATTACGGACCTATGACAGCACCCGTGAAAAAACCGGAAGCAGCATGCCGGTGGTCGACTTGATGGCCTTTGGCGCGCGTGCCGACGTGGTTGCGGCGGCAGAGCACGCGCTGATCTCGGGTGCGCCAGAAAGCGATGCCCCGCTGGTTGAGGGGATCGAGGCGCTGGAATGTGTGCTGGCGGAGACCGACAACGACCCGATGATCGCCGCAGTTGTGGCCGCGGCGCATGTGGATATTGCGTCGGCCTGGCGGGGCACCGGTTGGGCCATCGAGGTGCCGAAAACCAATCGCGAGGCCTGTGCCGCCCATCTCGACCGTGCCGCCGACATTGTCCGGGACATTGATCCAATCGCGCTGAGTTCGCCGCTGATCGCATCGGTGCAATGCGCTGTGCACGGTATGATGCAAGCGGATGTGGAAACCATTGTCGCCGACTATCAGCATTGGGTCACGCTGGACGTGCGCAACCCGCGTGCGATGCGGGCGATGGGCACGCACCTGTTGCCGCGCTATAGCGGCAGCTACGAACGCCTAGAGCAAGAGGCGCAACGGGTGGCGCAGCTCACGCGCGGCGCCTGGGGTGCCGGTGGCTACACCTGGACCATGATGGACGCCATTGCCATCGACAGCCAAGCCTGCGCGCGCGTCGATCTCGATCTGTTTGTGGCAGGGATGCGCGACATCCTCAAACACCTGAAAGACCAGCATGTGGTCAACATGCTTGCCGCCTACTGCGCCACCACGATGGGTGATGCGCCTATGGGTGATGACGCGGCCGATTACGCGCGTGCGCGCATCGCCGAAGCTGCGACGTGGATCGTGCGCGATCACATGCGTGAACTGCACCCGATCACCTGGGCGCAAGCCGCGCGCGGCCAGGACCAGCGCGTCGGCGTGCGCAGCCGCGACCGGTTTGCCGCCGCAGGCTATGCCGATGCGCTGCGCTATCTGGGCGAGGTCTTCCATCGCGAATTGGCGGCGGGGCAGCGGGTGGTCTTTACCGAAACCGGGACGCAGATGCGACCGGGCTAGGATGATCGGGCCTGCGGCTGTGGATGGCGGATCGACCCTTCGGGGAGGATTTTTTTAAACAGAGAAGGAACCGGTCGCGCCTTAGATCCGGCGGGCCGCACCTGCGAGCAGCGCGCGAGAATAGAGCTTGTGCGCGGTGAGCAGCGCGTCAAAGACCGGGCCGAGGACAAGCTTGCCGCGTTTGTTGCGCACGGGTTTGACGACGGAGCCGAAGTGCAGGCCACCAGCGGTGCTGAGCCAGGATAGTGTGCGGTTGGATTGGACGTCTTCGAGCAGGATTTCCGTCTCTGACCTGCTGTGCACTGTCCATACCGCAAGGTCGTTAATCTCTCCTGACGCCAACGCGCGCACCTGCGCATCGGAGCTGCGTGCGCCTGCCGCGACGCGCAAGACGAGCCTTTCGGCGCGAAACAGCGGTTGGGTGTAAAAGGCGGTGATCAGTTGCGGCAGCGTGGCTGATTTATCTACCACGGTGAAGCAGTCGGCATAGTGCCCCTCGCGCGCGGCGAAATCGGCCAGGAATGTGCCGGGCGGCACCGGGGTTTCATCGATGTTCATGACTGCATCGTTGCGCGTTGGCGAGCGGTGCGAAAGACGCTGAATGGTCGCGCCCTCTTGCCCGCGCGCGAGGCCTGATTTACACGGCGCGAGAGCTTATGACAAAGGACGCGGCCGATGCTGGACCTGACCTATGAGACCCCCAAAGTGAAAACCATTGCCGGTGCCAAGCACGACTGGGAACTGGTGATCGGGATGGAGGTGCATGCGCAGGTTTCGAGCAAGGCCAAGCTGTTTTCCGGGGCGTCGACCCAATTTGGCGCCGAGCCCAATTCCAACGTCGCCTTTGTGGATGCGGCGATGCCCGGCATGCTGCCGGTGATCAACGAATACTGCGTCGAACAGGCGGTGCGCACGGGGCTGGGCCTGAAGGCCGAGATCAACCTGCGCTCGGCCTTTGATCGCAAAAATTACTTCTATCCCGATCTGCCGCAGGGCTACCAGATTTCCCAATTATATCATCCCATTGTGGGCGAAGGCGAAGTGCTGGTGGAGATGGGCGAAGGCGTCGCGCGGCTGGTGCGGATCGAGCGGATCCACATGGAGCAGGACGCAGGAAAAAGCATCCACGACATGGACCCGGCGATGTCGTTTGTGGACCTCAACCGCACGGGCGTTTGCCTAATGGAGATCGTGAGCCGCCCTGACATTCGCGGCCCAGAGGAAGCGGCAGCGTATCTGGCGAAGCTGCGGCAAATTATGCTGTATCTGGGCACCTGCGACGGCAATATGCAGAACGGCAATTTGCGGGCGGATGTGAACGTGTCGATCTGTTTGCCAGGGGCCTATGAAAAGTACCAGGAAACCCAAGATTTCAGCCACTTAGGCACGCGGTGCGAGATCAAGAACATGAACTCCATGCGGTTTATCCAGCAGGCGATTGACGTTGAGGCGCGGCGGCAGATTGCCATTGTTGAGGCTGGCGGCGAAGTGGAACAAGAGACGCGGCTCTATGATCCGGACAAGCAGGAAACGCGGTCCATGCGGTCCAAAGAGGAAGCGCATGATTACCGCTATTTCCCGGACCCCGACCTGCTGCCGCTGGAGATCGAGCAAGCCTGGGTGGACGATATCGCGGCGTCCTTGCCCGAATTGCCGGATGCAAAAAAGGCACGCTTTATCAATGGCTTTGGCCTGACAGACTATGACGCGTCAGTGCTGACAGCCGAGGTCGCAGCGGCGGCGTATTTCGAAGACGTGGCGCAAAATCGCGACGGCAAGACGGCGGCGAACTGGGTGATCAATGAGCTGTTTGGCCGCCTCAAGCGCGATGATGACAAGAGCATTGAGGACAGCCCGGTGTCGCCCGCGCAACTTGGCGGCATCATCGATTTGATCGGCAAGGGCGATATCTCCGGTAAGATCGCCAAGGATCTGTTCGAAATTGTTTATACCGAGGGCGGCGATCCTGCTGATATCGTTGAGCAAAAGGGGATGAAGCAGGTCACGGATACGGGCGCCATCGAGGTGGCTGTGGACGAGGTCATTGCGGCCAATCCCGCGCAGGTCGAGAAAGCCAAAGAAAACCCCAAGCTGGCGGGTTGGTTTGTCGGTCAGGTGATGAAAGCGACGGGCGGCAAAGCGAACCCCAAAGCGGTGAATGAGATCGTGGCGCGCAAGCTGGGGCAGATGTCTTAACGCGCCGTTCGGGCGCTGATCTGGCGGCTTTTGTTGAAAATGGCGGGGGTTTTGTACAAAACGGGCACGCTCATCGCCGCCCGTTTCGGGCGCTCTTCGCGGTTTTGATGAAAACGGCTGGTGTTTTGTACAAAACGCGGGCTGCGCTTGGGTTTCTTGCCTGTTAATCGTTTTGGCCCGTTAAGGATTTGCGGCGCCGATTAATCGTTTATTCACTTCGCCCTGTGATCGCGTGTCGGCGACGGGCCGGTATGCGAGGCTCTGGCGCGCCTCTGGGTGTCCGTATCACGGGCGGGCGCGTGCTCAATTGGGCATCGCGTCGTGGGTGCCAGCGCGCGCGATGTCACTGTCTTCGAAGATCACAATCCCGTCCGATGCGGGGCGAATTTTCTTGTAGTCCCAGCACCGTTTGGCGGCGTCTTGGCTGAGGTCGGGGTGACGGTCGCGGGCGTCGCGCAGGTATTGCAGGTAGTTGTTGCACGCCGCGATCTCGCGTCGGAAGGCGGGATCGGCCTTGCGGTCTTCGAGCATGTGCCAGGCGACAATTGCGTCGCCGAGCGTGGCGCCCGCGGCATTGCGCATCCAGTCCATGAAGTCACCGTGACAGACAAAGGACGCGCCAATCTCTGCCTGAAAGAAGCGCCGCACATTTGGCCCAAAGGACACAGTTTCGGTGATCACCGTGTCGCGCGTCAGCGATTCCTTGGCCCAGTTGAACCGGCCGCGTTTCTTGCGCGTTGGGCGCGGCGGCGTCGCGGTCGGGTGGCGCAGCGCGAAGGCGAGGCGGGCGCGCAGCTCCGCCTTGCTGCCCGCGGCGGACAGGCCAAGCATCTCGCACAGCGCCTTGAGCTGGTCGACCGGCCAATACCAGCGTTCGAAAGCGTCTGCGCTGAGGTCGGCGCTGATCGGCGGGCGGGTTGGATCGGAGTCCTGGTCTGGCACGGCTGTTCCCATGTGTGCGGTGTCGCTCGTGTGAATTTTGTTCGACGGTCAGGTAGGTCGATGCGCGCGTTTCGCAATCTGTGTGCGCGGTCGGCCGGGGTGCCGGGTGTCTGCTATGGCTGGCGGCATGCTGTCTGCATGGGTCGGGTGACTGGGCGGCAGGCGCGTGCCGCGGCGGCGCTCAGGGCGGAACACCGATTGGGTTTCCCGCCTACCTGCGCTCTACCCCCGCCACGCCATGATGGCGTAGAGGACCGCGAGGGGGGCGTAGACCTCGGGCTTGCCCGTCGCCCACCCGGCCCAGCCGTAGGTGGCGGATACGCCACCGTAGAGAGCGTGGTGGCTGAGGGCGCGGTCGCGCCATTTCACGGCTGTTGTCTTGATACGCTCAAACATCTTCTTCCCTTCTCAGTTGAGCGTCTGGCCAGACTTGGTTACGGTTTGCGCAAGGGAAAGATGCGCCCGCGACCCGCTGATTTCGTTATGCAAAAGGTGTGGCGGGCGTGTTGTGGGTTGGTGCGGGGAGTTGTGGAAAGTTGTTGGACCCTTTGGCCTTTGGCGCACTGGTAAAGCGCAAACGCGGTGAGGCGCGGCTCACGCAAGAGACGCTGGCAGGCGACGTGTTTGGCGATCCGGGGCGCAAGGCGGACATCTCGCGCATCGAGAACGGCAAGGTGACGCCGCAAGAGGCGACGATCCAGCGGATGTGCACGGCGCTTGCGATTTCAGAGGCAGAGATGCAGCCGATCCGGCAGGGGCGGTCGATTGCGGGGCAGTTGGACCATATCCCCGCGATGTCTCGGCAACAGATGGAGGATATGGCCGCGCGGTTCGGGATCGAGAACCCCTATGACCGCGGCGATCAAGAACTGCGCGACCTGCTGACCGACAAGGCAGAGGACTGGCGCGCCCTGAAACGCCAGATCGCGGCACTGGATGACCGGCACGCGCAGATCGCGGAGTTGAAAGTGGCCGCGGAGGCGGCAGCAGACACGGGCGATCTGGAGCAGGTGGATCAGCTGCTGGGGGCGGCGGATGTGGCGGAGACGAAGATCAGCGCCGACACCAAGATCGCCCGCGCCCAGAACGCGCTGACCCGCAACCGGACGCGGCAGGCCTTTGAGATTTTGAGTGCCGTGGCGGATAGTTTTGGGTCAGTGGATGCGGCGGCTCCGGTGCGGCTGCGGGGGCAGCTATTTAAGATGCTCTATGAGCACGGGTTGCGATACAGCGGCGATGGTTTGGCATTGGCCGAGGATATGCTGGAAGAGGCGGCGCGCCGGTTGCCTGATAATGCAGACGAGGCAGCGCATCTACCGGTCTTCGGCAACTTAGCTTTGGTTCAAGACGCACATGCGAGCCGATTGGATGGGGAAGATGGGCGCGCCAAGCTGGAGACCGCTGCAGCGACGCTTCGCCGTTTGCTACCGCACTTGAATCCGACTTCGGAGCACTGGGCAACAACCCAAAACAACCTCGGCAATGCTTTGCACCAGCAAAGCATCCGCGCGAAAGGAGCTGACTCGCAGCGCTTGATGGGGGAAGCGGTTGAGGCCTATCGCGCCGCGCTAGAGGTCCGCACGCGGGATCAGATGCCGGTGCAGTGGGCTACCACGCAGAACAACCTTGGCGTCACTTTGCAAGGGCAAGGTGAGCGAATGGACGGACCGGAAGCGCAGCGCTTGCTGGGGGAAGCGATTGCGGCTTATCGCGCCGCGCTGGAGGTCCGCACGCGGGATCAGATGTCAGTGCAATGGGCTACCACGCAGAACAATCTTGGCACGGCTTTGCAAGAGCAAGTTGAGCGAGCGGAAGGGGCTGAAGCGCAGCGCTTGCTGGGGGAAGCGATTGCGGCCTATCGCGCCGCGCTGGAGGTCCGCACGCGGGATCAGATGTCGGTGCAGTGGGCTACCACGCAGAACAATCTTGGCACGGCTTTGCAAGAGCAAGGTATCCGAGCGGAAGGGGCTGAAGCGCAACGGTTGCTGGGAAAAGCGGTTGAGGGCTATTGCGCAGCGCTTGAGGTTCGCACGCGGGATCAGATGCCGGTGGATTGGGCTAGGACACAGGAGAACATTGCGATAGTGCTCGTGGAACGGGCGGCGCATTTGGAGGGGGTTGCGCGGGCGGCAGATTTGCGGGCGGCGTTGGAGGCTGTGGATGGGGCGCTGGAGGTTTTTGATCCCCAGCACATGCCGTTTAATCACGATAAAGCTGATAAGTTGCGTGAGCTCATCCTCTCTGCCCTCGCCAAATAACCCCGCTCTACTCTCCCAGATCCAGCCCCAGCGCGTGGATGCGGGGGACGATGTCGGCTAGGGCTTTGTGCACGGCGCGGTGGCGGGCGACGCGGGACATGTCCGAGAGGTCTGGGCTGCGGAGTTTCACCAAAAAGTGGCTTTGACCGCCTGCGGGCGCACCGGCGTGGCCGGCGTGGGAGGCGCTGTCGTCGATCACCTCGACCTCGCGGATGGTGAAGGCGGCGCGCAGGGCTTGCTCAATCTCGTCGCGTATCGGCATTTTTTGACCAAGCCCCCTTCCCTCTTTCGTCTGCAGGTCTAAACTTGCCGTCCTGAGTCGAAAAGACCCCCGTGCCGCACATCCGTGCCACAGGCGCGCTGAGCCGAGCAAGGAGACGATCATGACCCGCAAGCCTGACCCGTTTGGGTTCGACATGTCCGTGTCCTCGGCCAAGAAAAAGAACCCGCGCGGGCGGCGCGGCATGTCGGGGGCATCCGAGACGTCGACGCGGATTTGCGACCATGAGGGCTGCAACGAGCCGGGCAAGTTTCGCGCGCCCAAAGCGCCCGATGTGCTGGATGATTTCTTTTGGTTCTGTCAGCATCACGCGCGCGAATACAACACGAAGTGGAACTTCTTTGACGGCACCACCGAGGCTGAGCTGAACGCGCAGATGTCCAAGGACAAGGTGTGGGAGCGGCAGACCAAACCGCTGGGTGATCCGGAGGCGCGGGCCTGGGCGCGGCTGGGCATCGAGGACCCGCATCAGGTGCTGGGCAAAAACGCGACGCAAAACCCCGGGCGCGGCGGGTCAGCTGCGGCGCGGCGGTTGCCGCCCACCGAAAAGCGGGCGATCGAGATCCTGGAGGTCAAGGCGGACGCCACCAAACAAGAGATCCGCAAGGCTTATAAGGCGCTGATCAAGGTGCTGCATCCGGACATGAATGGCGGCGACCGCAGCCAGGAAGAACAGCTGCAGGAGGTGGTCTGGGCCTGGGATCAGCTGAAGGACAGCCGCAGTTTTAAATGATCAGACGGACGCGGTGGGTATACGCGTCCGATCCGCTTCTTCGGCACCCGCCCGGCGGGTCACAGCGTGCGAACGTCACAATGCTGAATGAGCAATGTCTGCGCGCTGCGGTCGTTGTTGCGGGAGCTATGCCGTGTGACCTGGTGGGTGAGATTCCGGGCAGGGTGAGCGCGGAGATTGCGTATCAGGCGGTACTGATCAGGCGAATGGTGCTGTCTTCATTGCATACAAGCCGTCCGAAATCGGCGCTGACGTGGCTCGTGGATTTGAGGTGTGCAGGAGTATTTTGTGCGAGATATGTTTAGGATGATGTTGGTGCGGGAGTCAGGAACAAGTGGCAGCAGAGATGGTCATCTTCGCCGCGCCAGGCTTAGCAACCGCGTAATTCGTCGATAATTTCATCGACCCGCTTTGACCACCCAGGGCTTTTCTCGAAGTTTCCTCTGATCGCTTTCAAAGGCTCGGTTCCATTGATCAACGCACTCGCGGTGCATTTCGAGATTTCTTCAGCTGCATTTAATGGTGTCAACAACGAGCACAGCGCGTCATAACTTTGCAAGTCAACGACCGAATTCATGATTGGAAAACAACCTTGAACAAGCAGGGCTTCAATCTCGCCCGCGGCAGCTTCCAAAGTGCTTTTTGAGTCAGCAGTCCACCATTTATCCAAGACACGCTCATCGAAACCTTTAGAAAAATTCACAATCCCAGCACGTGGAAAACAGTCTGTTTCGTCAATTACAAAAGCTAGAGCGTTCTGCCAAACCAAACGCAAAACTGGATAAAAACCAATCCCCAAGTTGACAGTAAAGTCCCAAGCCCCGGTATCTTGATAGCTTTTGCCTTGGAAGTTGACGACATCGACAACCTCCCCTCTTGTCCTGTTCCAAGTATCTCCGTGTCGACAAAAGCCATTTTCCTTAAGGCATTTTGCCAAAGAAGATTTGTTTTGACTTGCCTTGAGTGCTTGTGTGCTAAGATTCATGGTGAATTGTTCTGTGAGGTCTTACAGGTAAGCTTTCGTAGCGCTTTTGCGTCCGCCCGCCTCGCTTTATCACATATGCTGTTCGCGGGTTCAGAACGATCATATACCTTCGGGGCGAAGTGATGTAAGGAATGTGCGCATTATCGTCCGCTTCATTATATCTTGTATTATGCTCCTAAACGGGATTATTTCTTTTCTTTGAGAGCCGTTAACCTTTCTGCGCTATTCCAGTGCTTCCTCCAGTGCCATTTGTGAAAGGTCCGAAAGCACCACTTAGTTTTTCGTTGGTACTCTTTTTTGATAATTCCTGAACAACCGTTTTTGCGCTTTGTATATCGATTTCTTCGGTGGAATCGACCCGAATTACATCGCGCGTATTGCGGCACCGAGGGCACGTAAACCTCAGCTTTTATCGATGCGACCTCGTAGGTGTCTCACTCGAACATGCTAACAGTCGTCTAGACCGATATTATCACACAAGCGATCCAAGAACGAACCTCTTTCGCGAATTCGTTAAGCTCGGTCGGCCGCTTTATCAGCATCCCTTTCATTGGCTCGGCCTGAATATTCTTGGTTTGATGTTTGAGTATATTTTGCGTCCCCCCCCGGATCAAACAGTTTCACCGGATCGTTGAAGCTGTAGCTGCACCTATGTGCCCCGATCCCCAGCATCGTCATCTACAACCAGTTCGGCTAAACAAACATACCTAGCTTTAGGTCATGATAGCGTGCGTTAAGATAGCTGAGTTCGGCGTTGCGTTCATAGCGTTCTTCAAGGAACTGTTTGCCTTCTTCCACCATCGAAGTTTGGAGGCATAACTGGTAGATGTCGGGCTTACCGAAGGGCATTTACGTGGTCCGCTCGACGTTTTCGCCGCCGCTGTTGGTGATCATCCGGCTGGGGCCATGCACGTCGGTGGCCATGATGCACCCTGGTACTTTTACGGCCGTGTAGTGCGCCAGGCGCCGAAATTCCCGCCCCTTCCCCTTGCCCTTGTCCGCGTTATGTTGCACCACCGCCGGGGCACGCGCTCCGGGCGTGCGGTGGCGCGCGGCGGGGCGCCAAGATCAGACATGAGGAACGCGATATGGCGGACGGCAGCATAGACATCAACGCAAAACCGAGCGAAGAGATTTCGGTGCGTGAGGTGTTTGGCATCGACAGCGACATGCACGTCAAAGGCTTTGCCGAGCGGACCGACCGGGTGCCTGAGGTAGACAGCACCTACAAGTTTGACGCCGACACCACGCTGGCGATCCTTGCCGGGTTCAGCCACAACCGCCGGGTGATGATCCAGGGCTATCACGGCACCGGTAAGTCGACCCATATCGAACAGGTGGCAGCGCGCCTAAACTGGCCCTGCGTGCGGGTGAACCTCGACAGTCACATCAGCCGGATCGATCTGATCGGCAAGGACGCGATCAAGCTCAAGGACGGCAAGCAGGTCACCGATTTTCAGGAGGGCATCCTGCCCTGGGCGCTGCGCAACCCCACGGCAATCGTGTTTGACGAATATGATGCGGGCCGCGCGGACGTGATGTTTGTAATCCAGCGGGTGCTGGAGGTGGACGGCAAGCTCACGCTCTTGGACCAGAACCAGGTGATCGAGCCGCACCCCTATTTCCGCCTGTTTGCCACCGCGAACACGGTGGGTCTGGGCGACACAACCGGCCTCTACCACGGGACGCAGCAGATCAACCAGGGCCAGATGGACCGTTGGAGCCTCGTGGCGACACTGAATTACCTGAGCATCGACGCAGAAACCGCGATCGTGCTGGCCAAGAACCCCCATTACAACACCGAGAGCGGGCGCAAGATCATCAAGCAGATGGTCACAGTCGCCGACCTGACCCGCACTGCGTTTATGAACGGCGATCTGAGCACGGTGATGAGCCCGCGGACGGTGATCGCCTGGGCGCAAAACGCCGAGATTTTCCGCAATGTGGGCTATGCGTTCCGGCTGTCCTTCCTCAACAAATGCGACGAGCTGGAGCGGCAGACGGTGGCGGAATTCTACCAGCGGCTCTTTGACGAAGAACTGCCCGAGAGTGCCGCGAGCGTGAGCATCGGCTGAACCAGACGGCGTACCACGGTATACAATTTCATTGACCGGTAGGATTTTGCGCGCAACACTCTGAGCATGTGCGCAAAATACCTGGTGCTTGCGGTCCTCATCGCGGGGTCGGTGGCGCCGCGGGTCCATGCCGGGTCCGATCTCGTGGAGAACTTTGTCACCTGCCAAGGCCGTTACGCCGCGCAGGAGGACTATGACAGCGTGATGGGGCGCGACCCGTCCTTTGCCCGGGCGCGCGCCGCGGTCTTTGGCGAATTGGTCGCGGCGGTGCTGCCCGTGGACATCAGCGACGCGCACCGGCGCGAGATTGGCCGCGCGCGCCGCGGCGCTTTGGGTCTGCATTGGTCGCTCTTGCGGGCGGGCGATCTGTCGGGCAACGCGCGCATGGCGCGGCACGCACATGCACAAGCGGCGCGTCATCTGTCCATGTGCGAGATGCTTGTATTGGGTTAAGAGCGCAGTATTACTCATTGTAATTACGTCTGTTTTAGTCCGTTATGACAGGCCCCTACACCAATCTCACAGTGTGTGCATTTCGGCCCACATGCCTGCGCGCAGCGCAGCATTCACGCCGCATTGCGGAAAGTTGCGAAAAATATTAATCTGAACTGGTTAGTTCAGTCGTATTTCACACTATATCCAGCTGAACTCGTCGAAAAGAAAGTTAATCGATGCGCATTGTCTCTATCC
>JBCCLL010000049.1:0-21161 GCA_039026855.1 Pseudomonadota bacterium
CATCTTGATCAGGTCGAACGCCTTGCGGATGCAGGTGAGCATGCCAAGGGACAGCACGTCTACCTTGAGGATACCGAGGCTTTCGATATCGTCCTTGTCCCAGCAGATGACGGTGCGGTCCCTTGGCATGCTCACCTGCATCCGCAAGGCGTTCGACCTGATCAAGATGCACCACCAGCAGGACTTTACCCTCGCCACCCTGCCGCCCGAAGACCCACGCGTCTACGATATGCTGTGCGAGGCCGACAGCGTCGGCGTCTTTCAGGTGGAAAGCCGGGCGCAGATGAACTTTCTGCCGCGGATGCGGCCGCGTAATTTTTACGATCTTGTGATCGAAGTGGCGATCATCCGCCCCGGGCCCATCCAGGGCGACATGGTCCACCCCTATATCCGCCGCCGCAACGGCGAAGAGCAGGTCAGCTTCCCGTCAGATGCGCTGGGTGAGGTGCTGGGCAAGACGCTGGGCGTGCCGCTGTTTCAGGAACAGGCGATGCAGATCGCCATCGTCGGCGCGGGGTTTACACCCGATCAGGCAGACCGCCTGCGGAGGTCGCTGGCCACATTCAAGAAACATGGCAGCGTAAGCGAGTTTCGCGCCCTGTTCCTGCGCGGCATGCGCAAGAACGGCTATGACGATGATTTCGCCGAACGCTGCTTTTCCCAGATCGAGGGGTTTGGTTCTTACGGCTTTCCCGAAAGCCACGCGGCCAGCTTTGCGCTGTTGGTCTACGCCTCTGCATGGATCAAGCGGCACCACCCCGGCATCTTTGCCTGCGCGCTGCTGAATGCGCAGCCTATGGGGTTTTACGCGCCCGCGCAGATCGTGCGCGATGCGCGCGAACACGGGGTCGAGGTGCGACCCATCTGCATCAACGCCAGCTTCTGGGACAACGTGATGGAACCTGATGGCAAGGGCGGCTTGGTGTTGCGGCTGGGTCTGCGCCAGATCAAGGGGCTGAGCGAGGAAGACGCCAGCTGGCTCACCGGGGCGCGCGGCAATGGCTATACCGCGGTCGAGGATGTGTGGCGGCGCGCAGGTTTGGGCCCGCAGGTGCTTGTGCGGTTGGCCGAGGCGGATGTGTTTTCGTCCCTGGGGCTGGCCCGGCGCGATGCGCTGTGGGCGGCCAAGGCGCTGGCCCCGGGTGAGGCGCTGCCGCTGTTTGCGCGCGACATTGATGGCGAGGTGGTGGATGAGCCTGCAGCCCTATTGCCCGAGATGTCGCTGGGCGAGCAGGTGGTCGAAGATTATGTCTCCACCCGTCTGACCTTGCGCGCCCATCCGGTGGGGCTGTTGCGGCACGTGCTGACGCCCGGCGCCCGGCTGGCCCCAGTCACTGCAAAAGCGCCGGATTTGTCGAAAATCAGCTACACGCGGGCCAACCCGGATTGATCGGAGGATGACATGACAGCGCTTGAAACCTACGAGGCCCGATCAGGCCACTTCGTCCCGGTCTGGACGCTCGAGATCCAGACCCTGCCCGAGGACACCGACCGCATCCTCGACGCGGTCATGCAAGTTCACCCGCTGGGCTATGGCCGCTACCAACGCAATGCCAGCATATCGGCCGTAGGTCGCGAGACGGCGCAGCCCGAACCCGGGTCGACCACCACAACGCATGTAAATGGGTTCGAAGCGGGCGCGACCGAGACTTACCCGATGGTCGAGCTCAAGATTTCAATCGAGCGGGACACAGCTGTGTTGGAATGTGTGATGGACGCCGTACTTGAGGTGCACCACTACGAAGAACCGGTGATCTTCCTGCGCGAAGATTGGGTCAGCCGTGCAGCCTATGATCCTAACAGCGCCAACCCACACCGCTGGTGGAACAACGGTCGCGGATTGCCCGAGCGGATCCGCTAGGGCGGTTTCCGGATCGGAAACCGCGCGGAAACCGACCCGGTTTCCGATGCCCGCTTCACCCGAATGCGTTAATCCGTTAGACCCCTCGCATAAAAACACGAGGCACCGCATGAGCATCCCACGACCCGTTGTCCTATGCATCCTTGATGGCTGGGGTCTACGCGCGTCGCGCGAGGGAAATGCACCGGTCCTCGCACAAACGCCAACCTTTGACCGCATCATGGCGACCTGCCCCAACGCGGCGTTGATCACCCATGGTCCGGACGTAGGCCTGCCTTCAGGGCAAATGGGTAATTCCGAAGTTGGGCACACCAATATCGGTGCAGGTCGCGTGGTTGCGATGGATTTGGGCCAGATTGATTTGGCCATCGAAAACGGCAGCTTTTTCACCAACGCTGCACTCATGGACTGGATCGCCGCGGTCAAAAACGCCGGCGGTCGGGCACATCTCATGGGCGTTATGTCCGATGGTGGCGTCCACGCGCATATAGAGCACATGATTGCGGCGGCGCGCGCATGTGCCGACGCAGGGCTTGAGGTTTTGATCCACGCCGTCACCGACGGCCGCGATGTGGCGCCAAAATCGGCGGCCCAATACCTTTCGCAACTCGGTCAAGCCTTGCCGGCAAATGCACGTATCGTAACGCTGACAGGGCGATACTTTACGCTTGATCGAGATCAGCGCTGGGATCGTGTTCAGCAGGCGTACGACGCGATGATTATGGCGCAGGGGGGCACAGCACCGGACGCGGCTGCGGCGCTTGCGCAGGCCTATGACGCAGGCCAGACCGATGAGTTTGTCCCGGCGACGGTGCTGGGCGGCTATGACGGCGCGCGCGACGGAGATGGCCTTTTTTGCCTTAACTTTCGTGCCGACCGCGCGCGTGAAATTATGGCTGCTCTGGGCGATCCGAGCTTTGATGTCTTTGACATAGCAGGCAGGCCGCAATGGTCCGGGCTGTTGGGCATGGCGGACTATTCCGAAGCGCACAAAGCCTACATGGCCACCGCCTATCCCAAACCGGAAATTATCAACACGCTGGGTGCATGGGTGGCCAAGCAGCGGCTCCGCCAATTCCGTTTGGCCGAAACCGAAAAATATCCGCACGTCACCTTTTTTCTCAACGGTGGGCAGGAGTTACCGGAGCCGGGCGAAGACCGCGCAATGCCCGCGTCGCCCAAGGTGGCAACATACGACATGCAGCCCGAGATGTCGGCTGACGCGGTGACGGATAAATTGGTGGCCGCCATCGGGGATGGGTACGACTTGATTGTCATAAATTATGCAAACCCTGACATGGTGGGACACACGGGCGATCTGAACGCCGCGATCGCAGCATGCGAAGCGGTGGATGCGGGGCTGTCGCGTGTACTGCCCGCACTTGCGGCATCAGGTGGCGCGATGGTCCTGACGGCGGATCACGGCAACTGCGAAACGATGATTGATCCCAACACCGGCGCGCCACACACGGCGCATACCACCAATTTGGTGCCAGTCGCTTTGATCGGGCAAGAGGGCAAACTGCGCGATGGCAAGCTGGCTGATCTGGCGCCCACACTGTTGCATCTGATGGGGTTGGAGCAACCGCCCGAGATGACAGGGCGCAGTTTGCTGTCGTGAGGTTTATCGTTCTCACCTGCATGCTGCTATGTGCGGCGCCGGCAATGGCGCAGCAAGACGACCCGCGCACCCTTGCAGAAAGCGCGGCGGACGCGCTCAATCTTGCATCAGCACAGCTCTCCGCCGCTGACAGGGCGCGGGACAGGGTGCGCGCGCTAACCTCAACAGTACAGGCCTACGAAGATGGTTTGGCCGCGATGCGCAGTGGCATGCAGCAGGCAGCGATCCGCGAAGATCAGTTGCGCCGACAGCTGCAGTCACGAGACACCGAAATCGGCCAGTTGCTGGCCGTGCTGCAAAGCGTTTCGCCAGAGAGTGCGCCCACTGCATTCCTGCACCCCGACGGTCCCGAAGGGACCGCGCGCGCCGGAATGCTGCTGGCTGAACTTATTCCGCGTCTTGGTCAGCGTGCCGCGCGGTTGCGACAGGACCTTGAAGATGTCGAGACACTGCGTTTGCTGCAACAAGACGCGGCCGCAAGGCTGCAGCAGGGGCTGGACGAAGTACAAACTGCACGCACCGCGCTCAGCCAGGCCATGGCCGAACGCACGGATTTGCCCAAGCGGTTTGCAGAAGACCCGGTGCGCACCGCACTGCTGATCGCCTCGGCTGAGACTTTGGCAGCATTTTCCAGCGGGCTCACTGAGATCACGGGCGAAGAAGCCGCTTGGGCGCCACCTGATCTGGATGCGCGTATCGGCAGCCTACCGGCCCCAGTCCGCGGGCTTCTGTTGCGGCGCGCGGGAGAGGCGGACGCCGCAGGCATTGTGCGTCCTGGCATCCTACTTGCGACGCGCCCCGGTGCACTGGTCACCAGTCCGACCGAGGCGACCATTCGCTATGTCGGACCGCTTCTCGATTTTGGCACCGTGATCATCTTGGAACCGCGCCCGGGCACGTTGTTTGTCTTTGCTGGTCTTGGCGCCACATATGGATCGGCGGGCGACATCATCGCCCAAGGCACACCGCTGGGTTTGATGGGTGCTACCGAAGCCACAATCCAGTCAACAGCTGGTGAAGGGGCTGGCGCTGGACTGACGGAAACGCTCTATATGGAAGTAAGACAGGACAATGCGACGCAAGACCCTTTGGGCTGGTTCGACATCGACAAGAATGGATAGGCAAGAATGAAACGTTTTTTCATCGCAGCATTGGGCGGCACATTGGCCGGGGTGCTGGCGACCACGCAGATCGCAGGGCCGCTTCTGGCGCAGGAAAACAACGCCAGTGGCAGCGTTTACGAGCAGTTGGATCTGTTCGGTGATATTTTTGAGCGTATCCGCAATCAGTATGTCGAAGAGGTCGAAGCCTCTGAACTGATCGAAGCCGCGATTGACGGGATGCTGACCTCGCTCGATCCGCATTCAAGCTACCTGTCGCCTGATGACGCGGCGCAGATGCAGGTGCAGACGCGCGGCGAGTTTGGCGGTTTGGGCATCGAAGTCACCCAGGAAGAAGGGTTTATCAAGGTTGTCTCGCCCATCGATGGCACGCCCGCTGATGAGGCAGGGATCGAAGCCGGCGATTTCATCACCCATGTCGATGCCGAAAGTGTGTTGGGACTGACCCTGGACGAGGCGGTTGAGCGGATGCGTGGGCCGGTCGGCTCTGAGATCATCATAACCGTTGTGCGCGAGGGCGAAAATGAACCCTTTGACGTGAGCATCATTCGCGACACCATTGAATTGCAGGTGGTGCGCAGCCGCGCGCAAGATGACACTGTGGTTCTGCGTGTCTCGACCTTTAACGACAACACCACCCGCAAGTTGACCGAAGCGCTGGAGCAAGAGGTCGAGGCGCTGGGCGGCATGGACAAGGTCAACGGCTTTGTCCTCGACCTGCGCAACAACCCGGGCGGATTGCTGACCCAAGCGATCCGCGTGTCGGACACGTTTCTAGAAGAAGGTGAGATTGTTTCGACCCGGGGTCGCAATCCAGCGGATGGTGATCGGTTCAACGCATCGCCCGGCGATCTGGCCGAGGGCAAGCCGATTGTCGTGCTGATCAATGGCGGGTCGGCTTCGGCATCTGAAATTGTGGCTGGCGCCTTGCAGGATCACCGGCGGGCGATTGTGGTGGGCACCAAAAGCTTTGGTAAGGGGTCGGTACAAACTGTCATGCCCCTACGCGGCTCTTCTGCGATGCGCCTAACGACAGCGCGCTATTACACGCCATCGGGCCGGTCGATCCAGGCGCTGGGCGTTAGCCCTGACATCGTCGTTGAACAGCCCCGCCGACAGCCGGAAACCGAGGACGAAGAAGAGCCGCGCAGCGCCGTTGGTCAACGCTCAGAGTCGGATCTGCGCGGTGCTTTGGGCAATGACTCGCTCAGCGATGATCAGATCCGGCAGATCGAGGAAGATCGCAAAAAGGCCGAAGACGCTGCAGCGTTGCGTGAAGAAGACTATCAGCTCGCTTATGCCATAGACATTCTCAAGGGGTTGACCGCGCTCGGACCAACCGACTGATGGACTATGTGCTTGACCCGCCGCCGCCGCCCAGCGCCGCGGTGGCGGGGTCTGGCGACCGGTTTGCAATCCGCCGTGTGTTTTGCGTGGGGCGCAACTACGCCGAGCACGTGCGCGAGATGGGCAACGATCCGGATCGTGAGGCGCCGTTTTTCTTTACCAAGCCCGGGGATGCGGTGGTCGATACGCCGTGCACGCTGCCCTATCCGACTCTGACATCGAACCTGCACCACGAGATTGAACTTGTCCTGGCGATTGGCACCGGCGGTGCCGACCTTGATCCGGAATCTGCCCTGCAGCACATCTGGGGCGCGGCGGTTGGTATCGACCTCACGCGCCGGGATTTGCAGGCAGATGCCAAAAAGACCGGCCGCCCATGGGATATGTCAAAAGGGTTCGATCATTCGGCTCCGATATCCCCGGTCATGCCGGTTTCACAGGTGCCAAGCCTATCGCAATCGCGCATTTGGCTGTCGGTCAATGGTACGGTGCGACAGGATGCGGACATTGCCGATATGGTCTGGTCTGTCGCCGATCTGCTGGCTGCTTTGTCGCGCGCGGTTACTCTGGCGCCGGGCGACCTTGTGATGACGGGCACGCCTGCCGGGGTCGGCGCCGTCGTACCGGGCGATGTGATAACCGGCGGTATCGACGGCATCGGCACGCTCGAAGTCGCAATTGCCTAAGCGCGTTTACACCGACATGGTTGCCTGCACCGCGCGGGACCAGCGCGCGTAACGCGTGTCCCGCGTGTCCGCGTCCATCAACGGCGTAAACTGTGTGTCGCGTGCCCAATTTGCCGCAAAGCCGTCGCGGTCCGGATACACATCTGCACGCATACCGGCGAGCCATGCAGCGCCCAGTGCGGTGGTTTCGACGCCCGCCGGGCGGTCGACAGGTGCGCCCAGCATGTCGGACAAAAACTGCATCGCCCAGTCGTTTGCGCTGAGCCCGCCGTCGACACGCAATACCGCATCGCTGGCGCCAGGCCAGTCGGCCTTCATCGCTTCCCATAGGTCGCGGGTTTGGTAGCCAATGCTTTCAAGTGCGGCGCGCGCCATTTCAGCGGGGCCGGTGTCACGGGTCACGCCGTAAACAGCGCCACGGCAATCCGGGTTCCAGTACGGCGCGCCAAGACCTGTGAAGGCAGGCACGATGATCGCGCCGTCCTGCGCATCTGCGACCAAATCCTCGGTCTCGCCCGCGGTATTGATGATCCCCAAGCCGTCGCGCAGCCACTGCACCACAGCACCGGCAATAAAGATTGACCCTTCGAGCGCGTAGGTCGGCTTTCCGTCGAGCTGGTAGGCGACCGTTGTCAGCAAACGATTTTCCGATGTGACGGGTGCGTCACCGGTGTTCAGCAGGGCAAAACATCCGGTGCCGTAGGTTGATTTCAACATGCCTGGTTCGAAACAAGCCTGCCCGATGGTTGCGGCCTGTTGATCCCCCGCAACGCCAAGGATCGGTGTCTGGCCGCCCAGCAAATCGGTGGTGCCAAACTCAGCCGCGCAGTCGTGGACTTCTGGCAGCATTTCCATTGGAATGTCGAGCATTTCACACATTTCCGCGGACCAAGTGCCGGTGTGAATGTCATAGAGCATGGTGCGCGCCGCATTGGTGGCGTCGGTCACGTGTGACGCACCGCCGGTCATGCGCCAGATCAAGTAGCAATCCACCGTGCCGAAAAGCAACTTGCCTGCGCGGGCTTGGTCGCGGGACCCAGGGTTTTGATCGAGGATCCATTTCACCTTTGTCGATGAGAAATACGGGTCAAGCAGCAGGCCGGTGATCTCGGTTACGCGCGCCTCTAACCCTTTGGCGCGTAGAGCCTCACAGATTTCAGCGGTGCGGCGATCTTGCCAAACGATGGCGCGATGCAGAGGGGCGCCAGTTTCGGCGTTCCAGACCAGCGTGGTTTCGCGTTGGTTCGTAATGCCGATTGCCGCAATATCGCGCGCCGACAGACCTGCTTGGTCCAGCGCGGCGGCGCTGGTGCGCTGCACTGTGGTCCAAAGATCTTCGGGCTCGTGTTCGACCCAACCGCTTGCCGGGAAATGCTGGTCGAATTCCTCTTGCGCGCTGGCGACGCGTTTCATTGCGCTGTCAAAGATGATCGCGCGCGAGGACGTCGTGCCCTGATCGATGGCAAGAATGTGGGTCATGCGGCAACCTTCCGTGTTGGTTACCGGGCACAATTCACTGCGTATGGCGCAGGGTCAATGGGTCAGGCGCGCGCCGCTTGTGCGATATCAGCGCCAAAAATGGTGTCAGCATGCGCGGACAGATAAATGCGCAGCCACGGCGTAAATCGTTCTGGTTTGCGCCGGACAATGGCCATCAGGTCGTGGTAATCCATCCACTCGGTCGCCATGACTTCTTCCGGGTTGGGCGCGATTTCCAGGTTGCGGAGCGCGTGCCCAAGATAGACGTCGACCACTTCGTGCTCGATCAAGCCATTACCGACATCGGCGCGATATTCCAGATGGTGCCGGTGTTCGAGCGCGAGGCCTGTGATGCCCAACTCCTCATTCAATCTGCGGCGGGCGCAGACCGATGGTGGTTCATCCCAATTGGGGTGCGTGCAGCACGTGTTCGCCCACAAACCCGGTGTGTGGTATTTGCCCATGGCCCGCTGCTGCAGCAACACTTCGGTGCCGCGCAGAACAAAGATAGACACGGCCTTGTGCTTGAGACCGCGCTGATGCGCTTGCAGTTTTTCAACCGGGGTCAGCGTACCGTCGACCCATGCGGGGATCATGATGCTCATATGTGCTCAGCCTTCACGAGGCCCGTCAGGTGGGCCAAATTCTTGACGCCGATTTTCAGGTGGGCAAGAGGCCGTGCCTTCACCAGCTTCTTGTTCATATACGCCT
Source organism: Pseudomonadota bacterium (assembly GCA_039026855.1). Taxonomy (GTDB): domain Bacteria; phylum Pseudomonadota; class Alphaproteobacteria; order Rhodobacterales; family Rhodobacteraceae; genus Tateyamaria. The sequence continues at coordinate 8,827 of JBCCLL010000049.1, forward strand.
CAAAGGTCAATCGCTGCACATCGATGTCGTGACAAAGTGACACAAATCGCTCGCGCCTATCGTCACTGCGATAGTAGGCGTTTTGCATCGACGCCAGCACACGAAAGACTGTCTTGTGTTCGCGCATGAACAGTTTGCGCGCCAGTTGCAAATCCCGCGGCCGGTCCGAAGTCAGCGTCGCCGCAGCGGCCGTGGCTGCGACACGGCCACCAACCATGGCGTAGTAAATGCCTTCGCCAGATGACGGAGCGACGACCCCCGCCGCATCCCCGGCCAGCACCACGTCCCGGCCGTTGTCCCAGCGGTCCATCGGTTTCAGCGGGATTGGCGCGCCTTCTTTGCGCAATGTCTCACACTCATCCAGACCCGAGGCGACACGCAACGCTGCTGTCGCCTGTTTCAGGTTCACCTCGGAGCGTTCCGAGCCCATGCCGACGCTGGTGGTGTTGCCATGCGGAAAGACCCAACCATAAAAATCAGGCGAAATGGCCCCGTCATAGATCACGTCGCATCGTTCGGGGTGGTACGTCTCCGTCGCTGCGGGCGCGCGGATGATCTCGTGATAGGCAAAAACTAGTGGCACCTTATCTGCGCCGGGAACCTCGGCGATGCCAACGCGGCTCTTGGCGCCGTCAGCACCGATCACCAGTTTGCAAGGTAGCTCGCGTGTCTCTTGGCTTGCCTTGTCGCGGTATATGACCACAGGGTGGTCTTGATCGCGGTTGATCGACACGAAGGTGCCTGTGAAATACTCGGCGCCCAACTCGACAGCCCGTTGGCGCAGGAATGGATCAAAATCCTTGCGATCCACCATGCCGACAAAGCCATTTTCAATCGGGATATCGACCGTCCGCCCAGTGGGCGAGATCATCCGGGCCGTGGTGACTTTGGTCAGCAATTGGTCTTCGCCGATGTTGAAATCCTGCATCAAACGAGGCGGGATTGCGCCGCCGCAGGGCTTGATCCGGCCTTCGCGGTCCAGCAGCGCAACATTGTGGCCTGAACGCACAAGGTCTTCGGCTGCGGTGGCACCGGCGGGGCCTCCGCCCACGACAACGACGTCAAACATATCTCATTCTCCCGGAACCATTTGTGCTTGGGAATAATCAGTGCCGCGCATAATCCGCGCGGCCATGAGCGCGGCTGCAAAAAACAGCGCTGCCTCAACGGTAAAGACGAGCGCGTAGGCCGCGCTATCGCTAAAGCTCAACCGCGCCAGATCAAGCGTGGCTGTGGCCACCAGGCCGGCCAGACCGGCAGCAATGGCCTGCGCGGCACCGAACACGCCCATCCGTGTGCCCGTGGCACGCGCATGCGCGGCGGCAAGCTGCATCATCGATCCTACGGCGCCCACGACAAACAGTCCGTTGCCAAAGCCGAGGGTGACGGTGGATGGGATCAGCGGCAATTGCGCACCCAGCGCTAGAAGACCCATGGCAGAGATCGTGCACCCAGCAATAGCCCAGAACCGTAATGACCCGATGCGCAGTTGTGACAGCACGCCCGCACTGATCATGCCCAACAGCGCCGCCCCGTCTTTGCCGCCAGACAGCTTTGTGCTGTCCTCGGGACCCAGACCGTGGATGTGGCCCATGAATGGTTCCAGGATCAGTTCGGACAAGTAGAAGGCAAGGATCGACAAAAAGACAAAACCGGTGAACCGCCGCGCCATCGGATCAGCCCATGTCTGGCGCAACGCTGCGGAAAGGGGCACGTCGGTGCGGGTCTCATCGGACCGCTGCGGGCCCTCTTCGACTTTCCAAACAGCAGCGACAGTGATCACGAGCGCGATGGCAACCACCGTGCTGACAACCGAGATCAGTCGCGCAGGGCTGTAGGGTTCCAGAGCAATACCGGTGCCGACCGACGCGAAAATTGCGCCCGCGATGAGCATCAGCCATGCCAGAGTGGCCGATCCACCCTTGCGCGGGCCGGTCATGCTTGCCAGCAGGGCAAGGAAAGATGTGCCAGCGGCGCCGATACCCAAGCCGATCAAAACATAGGACGTCGTCCATATGACCATCGCGAGAGGCAGCGCGCCGTCGGCGATCTTGATACCCCAGGCCGCACCGATCACCCCTAGGCCGACAATTGCCATACCACCGATGATAAACGGCGTGCGCCCGCCTTTGGTGTCGGACCTGTGACCCCACACCGGGCGCGTGAGCTGCACGGCATAGTGCAGTGCAACCAGCAGCCCTGGCAGCAGGGCGGGCAGCGCCAGTTCGACCGTGATCAATCGGTTGAAAAGGTTCACCGGCAAAGCGGCGAGACCGCCAATGGCTGCGTTGACCAAGCACACGCGTACCAAAAGCCCCCAGCCAGCCATCAGACCATCCCTCGCAGGGCAAAGGCCGTGACCATCATGCCCGAGACATAGAGCAACACGCCCGTACCATTGTACCAAGGTGCCTTGGCGCCTGGGTCGCGAAGCATCACCGTCATGGCCAGGAATTGCAATGCAAGCAGCGCAGCGATGGCTGCTGCATGCAGCGGCCGTCCCCACTGCAGGAGCAGCGCTATGATGATGATCTGCGGCGCGCTCATGACGGCGCAGGCAACCTGCGCTGCGCGCTGGGGACCAAGTGTGACGGGGAGTGAGTTCACACCCATCTCGCGGTCGCCTTCCAGCGCCTTAAAGTCGTTCAACGTCATTATTCCATGCGCGCCCAGTCCGTAGAGCACCGCGATCAGGAAAATCTCAGGGCGCAGCGAGGTGGCGCTCAGCACGGCGGCGCCGGTGATCCAGGGCAGGCTCTCATAGCTGAGGCCAACCAGTCCCGGCCCCCACCAGCCGGATCGTTTCAGGCGTATGGGTTCGGCAGAGTATGCCCAGGCCGCAAGCACGGCCAGTACCGTGGCTGCAAAGCCCCAGGGACCCAGTTGATAGCCAATAAAAAGCGATAGCGCTGACATTGTCAGCGCGATCCACAGACCCCAGCGGCCCGGGATGCGACCCGAAGGGATCGGACGGTCGGGTTCGTTTATTGCATCGACGTGGCGGTCGCACCAATCATTGGCCGCCTGGCTCATACCGCAGACGACTGGGCCTGCCAGCAGGATACCCAAAATCACCAACCACCACTGTCCCACAGGTGACACGCCCGATGACACTGCGCCGCACAGATAGGCCCACATCGGCGGAAACCAGGTGATGGGCTTGATCAGGCGAAGCGCTGCGGCCGGTTCGGGATAACGCCGCGGGACGAGAGAGGGGCTGACATCCATGTGTCAACTATGATTGACATACTGAGTCGGTGCAAGTGTATAGGCTGGATTTACAGCCGCCTGCGACTACCCGTCCTTGCTTAGCAATCCGTATTTGCGCAGTTTGACGTAAAGCGACTGCCGCGACAGCCCCAACATCTCTGCGGCTGCGACGCGATTGTTACGGGTCAGAGAGACAGCAGTCTCAATGCACATTTTTTCGACCACGTCGGTGGTCTCTGCGACAATATCCTTGAGCGAGGCAGAGCCAACAAGTTCGATCACATTGCGACCGGGTTCTGGCAGGGTGCCCGATCCTTCGGGCTTGCGCACCCCTTCGAGGCGACTGACATCGCGGATCGCCAGCGCTATCGTGGCGGTATCGCCGGCTTCCAACCGCGCCGCGGAAATTTCGACCGGAACGCGACCGCCGAGGTCATTCACCAGCTTGGTGGCGTAAATGCGGATTTGACCGGTTCGTACCACATTTTCCAGCATCACGTTCAGATCAATCTGTCCGCGGGTCAGGAAATCTGACAACGACGCGCCAACCAGATCGCTGAGATGGGCCGAACCGATAAGGTCTTGGAACGCATCATTGACCGATTGGATCGTGCCTTTTGTATCGACGAATACCATCGCGTCCGGCGCATTGCGAAAGAATGCCAGCGCCTGTGCTGAAACCGCGTCAGGGCTTTGCGATGGCGCTGCTTCGTCGGCCAACCGGCACATTAACACACGTTGCCCTGCTGCGCGGAAAATGACCGGGTGCACCAAGACGCGCTGCTTGGTGCGTACAGCGCGTGCAGATACTGGTGGATTGTCTTCGGACAGCGTCGCATTCATCAAAGTTTCGATCATCTCACTGCTCGAGCGATCAGAAAACAGCGAAGCAAACCCAGAACCGACAAGTGCATCGACCTTGAGGCCGAGCAACGCGGCCGCGCGGTCATTGGCATCTTCGACCCGGCCGGTCTGGACAGACACAAACACAACTGCGTCGTCGATGTTACCCATGACGATGCGATAGCGTGCGTCATATTCGCGTTTGGCTTCATAGCCTTGTTCCAGCGCAATCTGCGCCTGAACCAACTGCTGCTGGGTTTCGGCAATCGGGCGCAGGTCTCGGCCCAGTAGCAAAACAGCGTCTTCTTGCCCAAACCGGTGGAATGTATAGCGCACCGGGTATTGCCAGACGGCGTTGTCGATGTGGTTCAGTTCGATGGATTTGCGCGCCAGACCGCCAGCCAAATACGCTTCGTGCGCTTGCCGGAACTTTTCAATGCAATCGTCGGTGAGGAATTCTGCAACCGGGCGTCCCTCCCAGTGTCGCAAATTGCCAAAGCTGTCGTCATGCGCGTTCAGCACAACCGACAGAATGGTACCGCTTGATGAGATCACCAACGCTATGTCCGAGGCAGCGCCAATAATGCTACCTAAAAACTCGGGCTCGATCAGCGGTACTGCACCGCTGGTCCAAAAAGTGCTGCCGTCCGTTGTCATTCGCTTTTAAGCGCCTTATGCCGCCTCGTATAGAGGCTCACCACATCCTTCGCAGCTTTGGTCACTAGATCAACGCCTGTTTGCATTCTCAGTGTTTCGATCTCGCCTGAAATGGCGCCGCCCAACGCGAGAACGGGTGCCGGGCGAACCGCTGTTTTGATCTTTTTAACTGTTTGTCCAATCGATTCAAGGCCCGCAGCGCGTGAGCAGGACAACAGAACCATGTCCGGGTGGTCGTACAAAACCCGGTTCACAATCTGTCTTTGCGGCTCCGAAATGGACAAGCTGACCTCGCATCCAAGCCGTCGCAATTGTGCGGCAACAACGCTGGCGCCCAGAAAGTGTTGTTCTCCTTCCGGCACGACAACAAGGGCAACCGGGAGTTCGCCAGCACGGCGTTCCATACTGGCTAGTTCGGACGACGCTTCTCCCAAAAGCGATTGAAGACGCAAAGCGCCGACGGTGACGGATGCAAAATCTATCTCGGACAGGATCCACTGCTCACCCATGCGTGCAGCAACACTTGGGATATAGACGTCGATGATTGCATCGACGGTTAGCCGGTGGCCGCGCAGCTCTTCGAAAACAAGCCCCGCATCAAATGCGTCGCGCGAAGTCACCGCGCGCAGCAAGTAATCTACAACCACCGGCCGTGTTCCAGACTGTGCTGCGGATTGGCGCTCGTACAGCTCTGCCATCACCTGCGCCGCCAGCGGCGCGAGCGTTGTTCCCATCCCGGTTTTGGAACGGGACGTGCCGAAAGGGTCGTCTTGTGCCATGGCTGACCTCGAACGGTAGACACACAACAGACAACTCTGGCGCGTCAGAGTCGGGCTTACGCAAGTGTCCAGATTGATATGCGTAATGTCAATGAAGATTGACAAGTATGCAGGAAATATTTGCGAAATTCGGGCATTCTAGCCTTGAAACGCAGGAAATGCCGGATCTTCCTTTTGAAATTTATCAACTTCTGCTGCGTGTGACCATTTTGCGCGACTGTAAAACTGTAACTTATAATTGACACTTTTGCAGTTCCGCCCATACATTTGAGGGCACAAAGCCAGCACGAGGCAAAACCATGTCCCATCAGGGAAACCTCGGCAGCGTGCCATCGGGCCTGTATACGCCTGAACAGCGCGCGCGCCGGGATGCGACCATCTGGACCCCTATTCAAGGGACGCTCGCACCGTTGCAATTCGCGGTGTTCATCGTGTCGCTCGGGCTGGTGCTGCGCTACCTTCTGACAGGTGAAGGGTACGAGGTTGCGACCTGGTCAATCGTAATCAAAACCGGCGTGCTTTACCTGATCATGGTGACCGGCGCGATCTGGGAAAAAGTCGTTTTCGGTCAATATCTTCTGGCGCCTGCATTCTTTTGGGAAGACGTGTTTTCTTTCCTCGTGATTGCGCTGCACACGGCCTATCTGGTGGCGCTGTTTTCGGCGGCTCTGGCGCCGCTTGTCCTGATGTGGATCGCGCTGGCCGCCTATGCCGCCTACGTCTTTAACGCAGCTCAATTCGTGCTCAAGCTGCGCGCTGCCCGATTGCAATCCAACGCGATGGAGGCTGCCGCATGACCGAACTGCCTCGGCTGCCCCAGAGCGGCGGATGCCGCGAGACACCGATTCTAAAACAGCGCGGCCAGCGCGAAGTGTTCTGCGGTCTCACCGGCATCATCTGGTTGCACCGCAAGATGCAGGATGCCTTTTTCCTGGTGGTTGGCAGCCGCACCTGCGCTCACCTCTTGCAATCGGCGGCTGGTGTGATGATTTTTGCAGAACCGCGCTTTGGCACCGCGATCCTCGAAGAAACTGATCTGGCCGGTCTCAAGGATGCGCAAGATGAGCTCGACAAAGTTGTCGATGAATTGCTCGCCCGCAGGCCAGACATTCGGCAACTGTTCCTCGTGGGGTCTTGCCCATCCGAAGTGATCAAGCTGGATCTGGCCAAAGCCGCCGAGCGCATGACCCAGCGCCACGCACCTTCGGTACGCGTGCTGAATTTCTCGGGTTCGGGGATCGAAACAACCTTTACGCAAGGGGAGGATGCCTGCCTCGCCGCGATGGTGCCGGTCCTTCCGCAGGATGATACGCGCCAACTGCTCTTGGTTGGGGCGTTGCCCGATGTTGTCGAGGAACAAGCAATCGGCATGCTCGAGGCCATGGGTATTGGCCCAATCAAGGTGCTGCCCGCGCCCCGTGCAGATCATGATCTGGGTGTGGGGAAAGGTACGGTTTACGCTTTGACACAACCGTTTCTTGGGGACACACACGATGCGTTGATGCGCCGTGGCGCGCGGCATTTGCCCGCGCCTTTCCCGTTTGGCGAGGAAGGCACAACCCAGTGGCTGGCCACCATCGCCACCGAGTTTGGCGTGTCGCCTGAGCTTTTTGCTCAGGTAACCGAAGCGCCGCGCGCGCGCGCCCGCAAAGCGATCGCCCAAGCGTCCGCGGTTCTCAACGGGAAATCGATCTTTTTCTTTCCCGACAGCCAGTTGGAAATTCCGCTGGCACGGTTTCTAACCCGCGAATGCGGCATGGATGCGGTCGAGATCGGCGCGCCGTTCATTCACAAGGGACTCGTTGGACCGGATCTGGATCTGATCACGGCTGGCCCAGTGATTTCTGAAGGGCAGGACGTGGACCTACAACTTGACCGCGCGCGGACTGCGCGCCCAGATCTGACCGTTTGTGGGCTGGGCCTTGCCAACCCTCTCGAGGCAGAGGGGCTGGCGACCAAATGGGCAATCGAACTGGTTTTCACGCCGGTCCATTTCTACGAACAGGCGGGCGATCTTGCCGGTCTTTTTAGCCGCCCGTTGCGGCGCGCAGGCCTTCTGCAGCTGGAGGCCGACACATGACCGGTTTCTGTTTGAAAAAGACACACAAAGGTCCGGGGGCTGCTCGCCCTCATAGACAGTTATGAAGTTGACGGTCTGGACATATGAGGGACCGCCCCATGTGGGTGCGATGCGCGTGGCCACGGGCATGAAGGGGCTTCATTACGTTCTTCACGCGCCGCAAGGGGACACCTACGCGGACCTGCTGTTCACAATGATTGAACGGCGCAATCACCGCCCGCCAGTGACCTACACTACGTTCCAGGCCCGCGATCTGGGTGCAGATACCGCAAACCTGTTCAAGCAGGCCGCGCAGGACGCGTACGACCGGTTCAAGCCCGAAGCAATGATTGTTGGTGCGTCGTGCACAGCCGAACTGATCCAGGACGATCCTGGCGGTATGTCGGAAACAATGGGGTTGCCGGTGCCTGCGATCCCACTGGAACTGCCGAGCTATCAGCGCAAGGAAAACTTTGGCGCAGATGAAACGCTGTTTCAGATCGTCAAGCATCTGGCCAAACCAACGGAACGTGCCGAGGCAATCAGCGCCAACTTGCTTGGCCCCACAGCGCTCGGTTTCCGTCATCGCGACGACATTCAGGAAGTGACGGCGTTGCTGATGGACATGGGCATTCGTGTAAACGTTGTGGCGCCCATGACCGCTTCGCCATCGGACATTGCGCGCATAGGTGCGGCACATTTCAACGTGTTGATGTACCCGGAAACCGCTGAAAGCGCCGCCCGCTGGTTGGAGCGCGAGTTTGGGCAACCCTACACCAAAACCGTGCCTATTGGGGTCGGCGCCACGCGTGATTTTGTGGCCGAAGTTGCCGCGATCAGCGGCAATGAGGCCGCGCTGGACGAAAGCCGTCTGCGCCTGCCATGGTATTCGGCCTCGGTCGACAGCACCTATTTGACCGGCAAGCGCGTGTTCCTCTTTGGCGATGGTACCCACGTGCTTGCAGCCGCTCGCATCGCCAATGATGAGATGGGGTTCGAGGTTGTCGGCCTTGGCTGCTATAACCGCGAAATGGCCCGACCCGTGCGCGCCAAAGCGCGGGAATTGGGCCTGCAGGCGCTTATTACCGATGACTACCTCGAAGTCGAGCGCACCATCGAGACTCTGCAGCCCGAAATGATCCTCGGCACTCAGATGGAGCGCCACATCGGCAAGCGCTTGGGCATCCCATGCGCTGTGATTTCTGCCCCTGTCCACGTGCAAGACTTCCCGGCGCGCTATTCGCCGCAAATGGGGATCGAAGGCGCCAATGTAATTTTTGACACATGGGTGCATCCGTTGGTTATGGGGCTCGAAGAGCACCTCCTGCATATGTTCCGCGAGGATTTTGAGTTCCACGATGCGGCCGGCCCCTCGCACCACGGTGGCCATGCGCCTTCGACAGACGCTGGGGGGCCAGCCCCCCAGACCCCCCGAGGTATTTCCAGCCAAGAGAATGCAGAAAACGCCGACATCATCTGGATGGCAGCTGCAGAAAAAGAGCTGAAGAAGATCCCGTTTTTTGTCCGTGGCAAGGCGCGGCGCAACACGGAAAGTTTTGCTGCCGAACGTGGCGTCGCCGAAATCTCCGTAGACACCTTGTACGAAGCGAAGGCCCACTTTGCGCGATGACACCGGCATAAGCGGGCGTCTGCCCGGGTACCGCGTGGTGATCATCACGCTGGACAGCCATGCCGCAGGCCCGGCGCGCAAGGCGCAAGAGGGATTGGCAGACGCCTACCCGGGGCTCGACATACAGATCTTTGCGGCTGCCGAATGGGGCGAGACACCGGGCACGTTTGAGGCCGCAGAAGCTGCGGTGGCACAGGGCGACATCGTCATCGCAAACCTGTTGTTTTTGGAAGAACATGTGTCCCGCATTTTGCCGGCATTGCGGGCGCGCCGGGATCATTGCGATGCCATGATTGGGGTCGTGGCCGATGCCGAGGTGGTGAAGCTGACCCGCATGGGCACATTCGACATGCAGGCGCAGCCGTCGACATTGGGCAAGCTGATGAAGCGGTTGCGCGGCTCGTCCAAGCCGTCGAGTGAGGACGGCGCCAAAAAGATGGCGATGCTGCGCCGACTGCCCAAGATCCTGAAATACATTCCCGGCAAGGCGCAAGACCTGCGCGCGTGGTTTCTTGTCATGCAGTATTGGCTCGGTGGATCAGACGACAATGTCCGCGCGATGATTCAGTTTGTGCTCAGCCGTTATGCCGACAGCGCCGACTGGTCTGAACGGCCTGAGGCCGCAGCGCCAATCGATTACCCGGATGTCGGTCTGTACCACCCCGACCTGCCTCACCGCATCACAACCGAGGCCACCGATTTGCCCAGTCCCAAAGACGCTGCGATGACCGTGGGTCTGGTGATGCTGCGCTCGTATGTTTTGGCGGGTGATACCGCACATTATGACGCGGTGATCCGCGGGTTTGAGGCGCGCGGTGTGCGCGTTTTGCCTGCGTTCTCCGGCGGGTTGGACGCGCGGCCCGCGATTGGTGCATATTTCCGCGATCAGATCGACGCGCTGGTCTCGGTAACCGGGTTTAGCCTGGTGGGTGGTCCGGCCTACAACGACAATGCTGCCGCGATTGAGGTGCTGTCGGACCTGGATGTGCCCTACATCGCAGCGCACGCGCTTGAGTTTCAGACGCTAGATCAATGGGAGGCGAGCGACAGCGGCCTGGGTCCCATCGAAACCACGATGTTGGTTGCGCTGCCCGAATTGGACGGTGCCACATGTCCGACGGTGTTTGGCGGCCGGCTTGGCACCGACGGTGTCGACAGCTCTGACCACCAGCAGGCCAGCTTTGAGGCCAAAGCTATGGTGCCGTGTGTCGAGCGCATCGACAGTCTGATCGAAAAGACCATCCGCCAGATGCGCCTGCGCCAGACAGAGAACGCGCAGAAGAAGGTGGCCATCGTCCTATTTGGCTTCCCGCCAAATGCCGGCGCGGCGGGGACTGCGGCGTATCTCAGCGTGTTCGAAAGCCTGCACAATACCCTGCGCGCGATGAAAGCTCGGGGGTATAAAGTCGATGTCCCAGACACGGTCGACGCCCTGCGCGCCCGCGTCCTGGAAGGCAATGCCAAGCAGTTTGGACAAGAGGCCAATGTCGCCGCCCATGTCGACGCCGACACAATTGTGCGCACCAGCAAGCACCTGGACGAGGTTGAGGCAGTTTGGGGTCCCGCGCCGGGGCGGGTGCAGTCGGATGGTCGGGGCGTGTTTGTGCTGGGCGCTGATCTGGGTAACGTCTTTGTCGGCGTGCAGCCGGCGTTTGGCTATGAGGGCGACCCGATGCGGTTGCTTTTTGAAAAAGGGTTTGCGCCAACGCACGCCTTTGTCACGTTCTATGCGTGGTTGCGTAACAGCTTCTGCGCTGATGCCGTGCTGCACTTTGGCATGCATGGCGCGTTGGAGTTCATGCCCGGCAAGCAGACCGGGTTGAGCGGTAAGGACTGGCCCGATCGGCTGATCGGCGAGATGCCTAACATCTACCTATACGCCGCCAACAACCCCTCGGAAGCATCGCTGGCCAAACGCCGTTCCGGCGCAGTCACTGTTACGCATTTAACCCCGCCCTTGTCGCAAAGCGGTCTTTACAAGGGTCTGAGCGAGCTCAAAGACAGCTTGACCCGCTGGCGCGCGACACAGCCGGATGATCCCATCCGTGGAGATCTCGAGGTGTTGATCGCGGAACAGGCAGAAGCTGTTGATATGGGCGACATCGCGCCTGCGGATCTGTGGCTGAAGCTCTTGGAAACCGAAGATGCGCTGATCCCCGAAGGTCTGCACATTGTTGGCGCGCCGCTCAGCGATGCGGCCCGGCAAGACTATCTCGATCTGATGCAGCACGCGGATGCTGAAGCCCGCGCCAGCGTCGACGCATTGTTGCGCGAGGACAGCGAGCTGGATGCTTTGATGCGCGCGCTTGAAGCGCGGTTCATCAAACCGGTTCCGGGCGGTGACCTGCTTCGCTCACCCGAGATCTTGCCGACAGGGCGCAACATACATGCCTTTGATCCGTTTCGCATGCCAACGGCTTATGCATGCCGGGACGGAGCGGCGCAGGCGCAACTGCTGCTAGATACCCATGACACACTGCCCCGGTCGGTGGCATTGGTGTTGTGGGGGTCGGACAATATCAAATCCGACGGTGTCCCGATTGCGCAGGCACTTGCTTTGATGGGGTGTGTGCCACGGTTCGACAGTTTTGGCCGCTTGTCCGGTGCCGATCTGATCCCGCTCGAAGAGTTGGGCCGTCCGCGCATAGATACGGTTATGACCCTTTCGGGCATTTTCCGCGATTTGCTGCCCTTGCAAACCCGGATGCTGGCCGAGGCGGCGCTGAAATGCGCCGAAGCTGACGAGCCGCTGGACCAGAACTTTATCCGCGCTCATGCGCTTGCCTATGCTGAAACACAGGGTTGCGATTTGGCGACGGCGGCCTTGCGTGTCTTTTCCAACGCCGAAGGCGCTTATGGGTCTAACGTCAACCAGCTGGTCGATAGCTCGGCTTTTGGTGACGAGGACGAATTGGCCGACGCCTATGAGGGGCGCAAGAGCTTTGCCTATGGCGTCGATGGCAAATCTGCGGCGAACCCCAAGCTGCTGCAGCGCGCATTGGCGGATGTAGAGATTGCCTACCAGAATCTCGAGTCGGTCGAACTGGGCGTGACCACGGTCGACCACTATTTCGACACGCTGGGCGGCATCGCCCGCGCGGTCAAACGCGCCCGGGGGCAGGAGGCGGCGGTCTATATCGGCGACCAGACCCGGGGC
>JBCCLL010000050.1:0-20593 GCA_039026855.1 Pseudomonadota bacterium
AGGCTCAGGCTCAGGCTCAGGCTCAGGCTCAGGCTCAGGCTCAGGCTCAGGCTCAGGCTCAGGCTCAGGCTCAGGCTCAGGCTCAGGCTCAGGCTCAGGCTCAGGCTCAGGCTCAGGCTGGGTTATCGCTTCGGCATGCTCGGTCGACGGCATGTCCACAGATGGCTCATCAGCCGCATTCGCGTCATCTTCGCCTTTCTCTGGGCTGGTGATTTCTTGTTCCGCTGCAACAAGCTCTGTCTCGGCCTCGGGAGGTGCGGTTTTGTTTTTCTTTTTGGCCAAGGTCACCCCTCCGATTCTTTGATGGCTTTGGCCACGCCGTCGACACTACTCTCCCGCTGTCCGCCCCTCAACCCGGACGAGGGTGTTGATCACCTCCTGGATCGCTTTGATCATGCTCGCAGCATTAGGCGCATCGCATGTCGTCAACGATGCTGGTCTATCTGAGGTCACGCACTCAGCAATTGCTGGGCTAAAGGCAATGATATGAGCACGGTCCAACCTGTTTGCCTGTTTTGTAAACTGTTCCGCTGTGCGCGGTGAAAACAGAGGCACAATGACGGCTCCGGCATCCGACAGTGCGGTTTGGGCCTTTGGTGAAAGAGGCAACAGCTTTTGATCGTAGACGGCGACCTGTCTCACTTGCAGGCCTGCTGCGCACAATTTCGGCGCGACGTCGCCGCGGGTATGAACGCCGGAGAAATGCACCAATGAGTGGGCAGGTGGGTCTTTGATCAGGCTTTCCGTCAACATGTCCGCTGTGTCGCCCCGCTGAGTGGCACTCCATCCACGTGCTGTGGCCTGTTGGGTTGTGGCGTGGCCGACGCAGTAAGCTGGGAGCCCTGCGCCCGGCTCCGCGCATAGGACGCCGTTGGATGAGGTAAATATTGCGCCCTCATCTTGCGCCATGTCCATCGGCGCGCCCGTGGCGACGATGTCAATCAACGGGCTGTGGATCGGCGCAATATAGCGACGAATGTTCGTGGGCATGCCTTCGACGAAACTCTGACCAGCTGCGGCTGGCCGGGTCATCAGGAGCGGGATTGGCGCGTTGTAGGACACGGGGCAGAGTGATACCCGTCCCCCGATAGACACGCAATATTTGGCACATGATGGTTACCGTTCTCGGCATAGAAAGCAGCTGCGATGACACCGCCGCCGCAATTGTGCGTGGCAGGCCACGGGACATGCGCGTGTTGTCTTCTGTCGTGATGGGGCAGACCACGCTGCATGCAGATTTTGGCGGGGTCGTGCCAGAAATAGCGGCGCGCGCCCATGCCGAGCGGCTCGATCACGCGGTGCGAAAGGCATTGGATGAGGCGCAAGTGGCGCTGAAGGCTGTTGATGCGATTGGCGTCACCTGCGGGCCAGGACTGATTGGCGGTGTGGTGTCTGGTGTGATGACGGCCAAAGGGCTGTCGGCAGCAACTGGTTTGCCGCTTTTTGGCATTAATCATCTTGCCGGTCATGCGTTAACGCCGCGACTGACCGACGGCGTGGCGTTTCCATACCTTTTGTTGCTGGTATCCGGCGGGCATTGCCAGTTTGTGATTGCCCACGGGCCAGAGCGTTTTGAACGTCTGGGCGGTACCATTGACGATGCCCCGGGAGAGGCCTTTGACAAAGTGGCGCGACTGCTTGCGCTTGGTCAGCCTGGTGGGCCTGCGATTGAAATTGCGGCCAAGCAGGGCGATCCCCGCGCATATGCCTTTCCGCGGCCTCTGGCCAAAACAGCCGATTGCAACCTGAGTTTTTCGGGACTGAAGACCGCTGTCTTGCGCGCTCGCGATGACCTTGTGGCGGTGCACGGAGGGTTGCCGCGGCAAGCGCAGGCGGATCTTGCCGCATCTTTCCAGCAGGCAGTCAGTGATAGCTTGGCAGGCAAGACGCGGCGCGCACTCGGTCAGTATTTGGAGTTGAACCCGGCGCAGCCAACCTTGTGTGTCGCTGGCGGTGTCGCAGCAAATATGACCATTCGCGCCCAATTAGAGACGGTTTGTGCCGACGCGGGTGCCGCGTTCATCGCACCGCCACTAGCATTATGCACCGACAACGCGGCAATGATCGCCGTGGCAACCATCGAACAAATGGAGACGCGCCCGCCGGACGGCATGGACCTTTCCGCAAGACCACGGATGCCTTTAGACACATCAAGCGTGCCAATGATTGGATCGGGCAAGAAGGGCGCCAAAGCGTGACGATTGCTGTTTTGGGCGCGGGGGCCTTTGGTACCGCTTTGGCAATTGCCCTCGCAGAAAATGGGCCGGTACGGTTGTGGGCGCGGGACGCTGCGCAATGCGGGCGGATGGACAGGGATCGCGAAAATAGTCAGAGGCTGCCGGGTTGCAGATTTCCCGAAAATCTCAGGGTTTGTGAAGATTTAGAGACTGCTTTTGAGGCTGACATACTCTTGCTGACGATGCCGATGCAGGCGCTGTCGGGCTTTGCCGCAGCACACAATCTGAGCGGTCAGACCGTCATTGTCTGTTGCAAGGGTATGGATTTGGAAACTGGGCAAGGGCCTAGCGCGCTGCTTTGCGATGCCGGCACTGTTGCCGTGCTTACCGGGCCAAGTTTTGCCACGGACATCGCGCGGGGTTTGCCAACCGCTCTTACGCTTGCCTGCGCCGACGTTGATGCGGCTGCGGATCTGCAACAGAAATTGTCGACGCCAGTGCTTCGGTTGTATCGCACCAATGATGTGCCCGGCGCCGAGATTGGTGGCGCACTAAAGAATGTCATTGCCATCGGTTGTGGTGCGGTCGCTGGTGCGGGGCTGGGCAATAGCGCGCGTGCCGCGCTCATGACCCGCGGTTTTGCAGAAATACTGCGCGTCGGGCTATCGATGGGTGCACAGCCTGAAACGATGATGGGTTTGTCAGGATTTGGCGATCTTGTTCTGACTTGCACTTCAGAGCTGTCGCGTAACTACCGGCTGGGCCAGGCCTTGGGCAGAGGCGAGAGCTTTGATCCCACGCTCACGGTCGAAGGAGTGGCGACCGCGCACGCCTTGATGGCGGCAACCAAACTCGACTTACCCATCTGCGCTGCAGTTGCAGATCTTGTGGCAGAGCGCATAAACGTGAGCCAAGCGATGTCGCGGCTGATGGCCCGCCCTCTGGGAGAAGAGTGATGCAGTACTGGTTATTCAAATCCGAACCCTCAGCATGGAGCTGGGACCAACAAGTGGCCAAGGGTGACGCGGGCGAGGAGTGGGACGGCGTGCGAAACTATCAAGCACGCAACTTTATGCGCGAGATGCGTGTCGGCGACCGCGGTTTTTTCTATCATTCGCAGACAGAAAAAGCGGTGGTTGGCATCGTGGAGGTTATCAATGAGGCACATCCCGACAGCACCACGCAAGATCACAGGTGGGAGTGTGTGGACATAAAGGCCGTGGGTTCAGTGCAGGTGCCTGTCACGCTCGAGATGGTGAAGGCGGATGACCGATTGCAAGACATGGCGCTGATCCGAAACGCGCGCTTGTCGGTGCAACCGGTCACCGAGGATCAATGGCGTATCGTTTGCCAAATGGCCGGCGTTGATCCTTAAAAAACTTTGAAATTCCGCTCTGCCTTGGCAAGCTACCCTAGTAGCCAAAAACCAAGGAGGCCTATGATGGATATTTTGGCAGTGGCCGCAGCAACTTTTGCTGCGATGATGTTTGGTGCGATCTGGTATTCGGCGTTCGCGAAACCGTGGATGGCAGTTTCAGGTGTGCCTGTGGATGAAACCGGGCAACCCGCGAACCGCAAAGATCCGATGCTTTATGTGACAAACGCGATTGGCATGCTGCTTGTGGCGGTCATGATGCGTCATGTATTTACCCTGAGCGGGATAGATACCGTTGCCGAAGGTGCTGGATCGGGCTTTGGCATCGGGCTTTTTCTCGTGGTGCCTTGGCTTTTGACAAACAGTAATTTTGCTGGTCGACCGGTGAAACTGGCGGTCATAGACGGCGGCTTTGCCACGTTCGGCTGCACACTGATCGGGATTGTGCTGACGCTACTGTAAAGCCTGCTGAAAAATAAAAGGGTTCTGGCCCAAGACAGCCAGAACCCTTGCTCACCCTTACGTGCACTCCCATAGGCCACCACACGATCGGTTGAATTTCGGGACTGACCATTCTGGCCGGTCGCACTCGTGGTACCTTACCTGACAGTTTCGCGCAAACGTTGAATGTCTTGCATTCTATTAAAACGCAAACGCCCGCTGGTTTCAGCGGGCGCGTGTCAAAATGCTACTGGATTTAGCCGTAGACCGACTCTTTCCCGAAATGTTTGGTGAGCATGTAGTAGACCACGGCTCGGTATTTGTTCCGCTCGGATTTACCGTAGGTCTCGATCACCTTGTCGATGGCATCCATCAGGTCTGGGCTGTCGGGTAGTCCCAGCTTTTTCATCAAAAAGTTCGTTTTGACGGTCTCGAGTTCGGATTTTTGGCTGCCGGCCACGGTTGATGCATCTGCATCATAGATCGACGGGCCACAGCCGATCGTTACCTTGGTCAGCAGGTCCATGTCCGCTGTCATACCGCACTTGTTTTTCAGATCGTCTGCATATTGCGCTATCAGATCGTCCCGTTTGCCCATCGTTCATTCCCTCTGTTGAGCCGGCCCTAGTCTTGGCCTTGTCCAAAAGGTTAATTCAGCCTCTCGTTAGAAAGAAAGGAAAAATTTTCAGGTACATCTGCCCGGCGAGGCGATGCTCACACGGATCAATTATCTGGGGATAGATATGAGACAGGAGGCTCAACGCAGGTATCGAGGCGGCCTTAGCCGTCCAAGAGAGGCTTTTGCCTCTCTGGAGGAAGGCCAGACTCTCCTTAGATTGTGTTGAAAGGGTCACGAAAAGCCCCAGCCTAGCGGTGCCCCCGTGTGTGGCGGGCCACTTCTCAAGAAAGAGATGTTGCGGGGAAGTGCTTCGGTGACTGCCCACTCTCGTTATAGAGTGTTCAGAGACCTCTGATAGTCAGCGGATTGTTAGGATTTCTTCCAGCGGCTTTTTGATTTTAGCTATTGTCGGGGTCGTCGCGTCCGCCGAAGGGTGGCCTACGGCGATGATCATCGTCGCCTTTTCGTTGTCCGGACGGTCGAGGAGCGTGCGCAAGAAGCCCATTGGATTGGGGGTGTGCGTCAACGTGACCAGCCCTGACATGTGCAACGCCGTCAGAAGCATGCCCGTGGCGATGCCCACGCTTTCAGGCACGTAGTAGTGTTTGACCTTGCTGCCATCTTCGCCGGTGCCAAAGCGTTGGGCAAAGACCACAATCAGCCATGCAGCGTCGGTGAGGTGAGGTTTATGCGCGTCGGTGCCAATAGGGGCGAGCGCTTCGAGCCATTCGTCGCTGGCACCACCGTCATAGAACTTGCGTTCTTCCGCTTCGGCGGCTTCGCGGATTTTTGCCTTGGTTTCGGGATCTCGGACAGCCACGAAATGCCAGGGTTGCTGGTTGGCGCCAGAAGGCGCGGTCCCCGCTGCGGCAATGCAGGCTTCTATAACCTCTTTGGGCACTGCGCGCGTGTCGTAGTCCCGCACAGTGCGCCGCCTCTTGATCTCGGCATAAAACTCATCGGCGCGTGTCCGCGCCTCTTCGTCGCTTACGGCCCTGCGGCGTTCGAGTGGCTGATGTACAGGTTGTCCCATGAAAGGTCTCCACTCTAGTGTTTGAGGCGATTGCGTCGATGCTTTGCTCGGTTTCACATACTGGACCCAGCATCCCGGTTCAACGTCGCGTAATCTGGGTCACCTTCGTCCGCAGTGCTCACCAGATTTGTTAGCTGAAAATAACGAACGTTTTGCCTGTCTACGAAAATTCGATGATGCATTCCCAGTTGGCGCAGTCGCATCTGACAGCTTGCGGATGACTACCAATTGCTGTGCTTAGTTGGCGCATTCAAGCGAAGCGTTGCCCCTTCGAGTTCGCGCTCGGACGCTTCTAAAAATCCAAATTCTCCACGCTCAGCGCGTTTTGTTGGATGAATTCGCGTCGGGGTTCGACAATGTCGCCCATCAGTTTCGTGAACAGATCATCTGCTTCGGCCATATCAGCGACCTTCACCTGCAATAACGTGCGTGCATCAGGATCGAGTGTCGTTTCCCACAACTGATCAGGGTTCATTTCACCCAACCCCTTGTAGCGCTGCAGGGACAGACCACGTTCCCCCTCCTCGAGAATGGCGGCAAGCAAATCGAGGGGGCCAAGTATCGACTGTACGCGTTCTTTGCGCACCAGTGTCGCGGGCAGCCCGTAGACGTCTTGCAGTCCTTGCGTGAACGAGCCGGTTTTCCGTGCTTCACCTGAGCGCAACATTGGCCCGTCGAGCGTGCGCACTTCCTCAACGCCTCGCAGGATCCGAGCAAGCCGCACGCCCTTATCTTGGGTGATGCGACCGGTCCAGCCACGTTCCCATTCCAGGGCGATCAGGTTGAGCCGTTTGGCGACTTTGTCCGCGACCCCTTGCAAGTCGCTGTCAACCGAACCGGGAACAAACGCGCCGGCAATCGCTGCCTGTTCGAGTATGTGGCGCGGGTAGTGTGTGGGAAACGCGTCAAGCACGCGTTTTAGCTGTCGTGCCTCTTCGACAACGCGCATGAGGTCGGCGCCGACGATCTCCTCGCCGTTGCCTTGCCGCAGCATTGCGCCATCGGTCCCTTGCTCGACCAGGTAATCATCCAGCGCAGTCTGGTCCTTGAGGTACACTTCGGATTTGCCGCGGCTCACTTTGTACAAAGGTGGCTGCGCAATGTACAAATACCCGCCCTCAATCAGTTCGGGCATTTGGCGGTAAAAGAACGTCAGCAAGAGTGTTCGAATGTGTGCGCCATCGACATCGGCATCGGTCATGATGACGATCTTGTGGTAGCGCAGTTTGGACACGTCGAACTCATCACGGCCAATACCAGTGCCTAGCGCCATCACCAAATTGCCGATCTCTTGCGAACTGAGCATTCGGTCAAATCTGGCGCGTTCTACGTTCAGGATTTTGCCGCGCAGCGGCAACACAGCCTGCGTGCGCCGGTCGCGACCTGTTTGTGCGGACCCACCTGCGCTGTCGCCTTCGACCAGGAATACTTCGGTCTTGCTGGGGTCCTTTTCGGAACAATCCTTGAGTTTGCCGGCGAGGTAATTGACGTCCATCGCCGTTTTGCGCCTGGTTAACTCGCGCGCCTTGCGCGCGGCTTCGCGGGCGAGCGCGGCCTCGATGATCTTGCCGACGATCACTTTGGCTTCATTTGGGTTCTCTTCGAACCACTCGGCGAGTTTTTCGTTTACCAGCCCTTCGACCGCAGGGCGCACTTCGGAACTGACAAGCTTGTCCTTGGTCTGGGATGAGAATTTTGGATCAGGCACCTTAACGCTCAGCACGCAGGTCAACCCCTCGCGCGCGTCGTCGCCCGTAAAGCTGACCTTTTCCTTTTTCGCGATACCTGACGTTTGCGCATAGTTGTTTATCGTGCGCGTCAAAGCGCCCCGAAACCCTGCCATATGCGTGCCGCCATCGCGCTGCGGAATGTTGTTGGTAAAGGGCAGGACGTTCTCGTGATAGCTGTCATTCCACCACATGGCGACTTCGACGCCGATGTCGTCACGTTCGCCCTGGATAAAGATTGGCTCAGGCATGACCGAGGATTTTGACCGGTCGAGATATTTGACAAATTCCTTCACGCCGCCTTCGTAGTAAAGTTCGGTTTTCAGGTGCTCAACCGGGCGCTCATCGACGAGGATGATGCGCACGCCAGAGTTCAAAAAGGCAAGCTCGCGCAGACGCTTTTCCAGCGTGTCAAAGCTGTAGTCGAGGTTCGAAAACGTGCCTGTCGAGGCGAGAAACCGAACTTCGGTTCCAGTCCGGTCGCCAGCGTTGCCGACAATCTCAAGGTGCTGTGTCGTCTCGCCATGTTCAAAACGCGCGACATGCTCTTTGCCATCGCGCCATACACGCAGTTCGAGCCACACGGATAGCGCATTTACCACAGACACACCCACACCGTGCAGGCCGCCGGACACTTTGTAAGAGTTGCTGTCGAACTTACCGCCCGCATGCAACTGGGTCATAATCACTTCGGCGGCGGAAACGCCTTCTTCTTCGTGGATACCAACGGGAATGCCGCGCCCATTGTCCGAAACCGAGACCGACGAGTCCGGGTGAATTGTCACCGTTACGGCGTCCGCATGGCCTGCCAGCGCTTCGTCAATTCCGTTGTCGACCACCTCATACACCATGTGGTGCAAACCACTGCCGTCGTCGGTGTCACCGATATACATCCCCGGACGCTTGCGCACGGCTTCCAGGCCCTTGAGAACCTTGATAGAATCCGCGCCGTAGTCTTCCGGGTTTTGCTCGTTTTCCGCCATTGATGGGCCCTTTGTATTCTTGGGCGCAACATACGGTTTTTCTGCGGCAATGTCACGCAATCGGGGCGAATTTTCGGGCGCGGCGCCACAGGTGAGCTCTGGCACCGCGCCGTGATTCTCAGGCGGCCTGCGCCCCGATTCGCCGTACCGTGTCGGTCCAGCGGTCCACCGCGCCATCCTTGGGGTGGGTGGTGCCGGAAAAATACGTGAGCCGCGTGGGTTTGATCCCGACAAAGCCAAAGATTTGACCGCGCAACTGGCGCCACATGGCGTCACCGTGCACAAGGCGCAGATACCAGCGCGGGCTGTCCGAAGTCAGGATCACGCGGCCCGTTTTGCCCCGCAGCATCGGCGACGGCATGCCCAGCGCAGTTAGGTTGCGGGTGTCAAAGGTGCGCCCGGGCATCAGGATGCGGTCCAGCAGGCCCTTCAGTTTCGCGGGCAGGCCGCCCCACCACATCGGTGCGGCCAGCACCACGTGATCAGCCCATTCCAGATCGCTCAGCACCGCCTCGATCTGCGGCTCGAGCGGTTTGGGATCTGTATAACCGCCCTGGCCATAGTCCATGTCAAAGTCGAGTTCGGGCAATTGGATCAGCCGGATGTCATGGCCCGCATCGCGTGCCGCTTCGGCATAGGTTTCAATCAGGTGGCGGGACAGGGATGTCTGGCCGGGGTGACCGTTGATCAGAGTAATTTTCTTGGCAGGCATGATGTGATTCCGTTGCTTAAATTGACCATGGTCATTTTCTAAACTCCAAAATTGACCGCGGTCAATAATAAATTTGACCTCGGTCATTTTTTTTGCCAGAAGGCTGCCATGGGAAAAGCTGTTCAAGCCCGCACACTGAAAACCCGCGCCAAGCTGATTGCCGCAGCAACCGAGCTGGTTGCGCAGTCGGGATACGAGGCGCTGCGGGTCGAAGAGGTGGTGCTGCGCGCCGGTGTGGCCAAGGGGACGTTCTTTGCCCATTTCAAGGACAAAGACGCCTTGATGGATCAGCTGATTGGTGGGCGTCTCTCGGCCATTCTGGATGAAATGGCCGACGGCCCGGTGCCGCGCAACGCCGCAGACATGGTGCGCGCGATGCGCCCGCTGATCCAGTTCGCCACGTCGGAACGCTATGTGTTCGATGTGATCCTGCGCTACAGCGGTGCGACCGCGATCGAGGAGATAGGACCCATCGCGCAGACCTTTATGCAGCACTACCAGGTGTCGCTGAAATGGGTGACGCACCCCGATCTGCAAGTGCGCGACGACATCCCGCCTGAACTCTTGGCCGAGGGTGTAGGATCTTTTCTGATCCACGCCATTTCGATGCAATTTTGCGCGCTGCATGCCTCGACGACGGTCGAGGAGCGGCTGCTGCCCTTTCTGGAAGCGTGGTTCAAGTAAACGGCACCACCAGCCCCACGCAGATCAGCAGACCGCCCGCCGTCAGGTTCATCCGCCGCAGCGCGCTGGGCGAGGACACCAGCCGCCGCGCCCGATCGATGAACACCGCCATCATCAGGTTGCCGACCAGCGGCACCACCGCCGACAGCCCGGCGATTACAACCACATCCCACGCCGTCAGCGCGCTCAGGTCAAAGAACCCCGGCAGCATGCCCATATAGAATAGGATCGCCTTTGGGTTGCCAAGGATGACCGCTAGCCCAGCCACAAACCCGGCCCACATCCCAGGCCGCGTCAGGCGATTATCGGTGCCGATGCTCTTGCCTGCGTGGCGGATCACGGCCAATCCCATCAGGATAAAAACCGCCGCCGCCACCCATTTTAACACCTCAAGAATACCACCATAGAGTGACAGGATCCACGTGATGCCAAAAATCGCCAGAAGCGACCACAGCACATCGCCAATCACCACGCCCAGCGCCAATGGCCAAGCAGCTTGAAATCCGCCTGATAAGCTGCGTGCAATCAGGCCCACCCACACCGGTCCCGGCGTCAGGAACAACACCGTCAGTGCCCCGGCATAAAGTGCGACATCAAACGGCGATAGGCTCATGATCCGCGCGTCTCGCTGACGCCTTGGGTTTCGGTGACCTCGATATACTGTGCGCGGTCCCCGAGACTGTCATACAGTTCCGCCCCGGTCCCGGTCATCCATGCCTGCGCGCCGAGCGCGCAAATCTCATCGTAAAGCGCTGCGCGCCGTCCAGCATCCAGATGCGCCGCAACCTCATCCAAAAGCAGCAATGGCGGGGCACCAAAATCCGCAGCCAAAGCACGCGCATTCGCCAGGATCAGTGATACCAGCAACGCCTTTTGTTCGCCGGTCGAACAGTCTTTGGCTGGCACGCCCTTGGCTGCAAAAACGCCAAACAAATCTGCCCGATGCGGCCCAACCAACGTTCGCCCGGCTGACAAATCGCGTGCCCGCGCTTGTGACAGTGCCGTGCGGAAATCCTCTGCCGTCGACGGCATGCCCAATTCACCCGGTTGCAGGGTGAGGTCTGCTGTCGGAAACGCTGTTTCCGCTCTGGCTTGCGCATCCGCCAAAGCGTTTAACGCTTGCACGCGGTTTGAATGAATTGCCGTGCCGGTTTCGGCCATCCGCGCTTCTAGCGCTGCATACCAATGGCCGTCACGCACCATGTCCTTGAGCAATCGGTTCCGTTCGCGCATCGCCTTTTCGTATTCCAAGGACAGCTGCGCATGATCCGGCAAAAAACTCAGCGTCATACGATCCAAAAACCGTCGCCGTCCTTCAGCCCCTTCGATCCAAAGGCGGTCCATCGCCGGGATCAGCCACAGCACCCGGCACATGCGGCCGAGCGCGATTTGCGCAGCCGCTTTGCCGTCAATCCGGACCTGTCGCGCGGCGCCATTTTCGGACCAAGTCTCAACTTCATAGACTTGTCCGAGGGACTGTATCACACCGCTGAGCTTCCAACCCAGCGCCTCGGGGCGGCGGGTCATATCTTCGGCTGATGCACGACGCACACCGCGCCCGGGCGAAAACAGAGATACAGCTTCCAAGATGTTTGTTTTGCCCGCACCATTCGGCCCGAATATCGCAACAGGCCGCGCATCAAGGTTGAGCCGCGCGATTTTGTGCGACCTAAAATGCGAAAGAGTAAGGGACGACAGAGCGAGGGTCATCATCCCCCTTTTCTCTGTTTCATAAAAATCCCCGCCGGAGGCAAGAATCTAGTCCTGGCAGAAATCACACCCGCATCGGCATGACCACGTAGATGGCCGAGGTATCTGTGCCCTCACGCATCAGGGTCGGGTCGCCGGACGAGTTGAACATAAACACCGCGTTCTCGCGATCCACCTGACTGGCAATCTCCAAAAGATACTTGGCGTTGAACCCAATCTCCAGCCGTTCATCACCATAGGCCACAGCAAGCTCTTCTTCTGCGGCACCGCTGTCAGGTGCATTGACGCTTAATACCAGCCGGTCTTCGTCGAGCTGCATTTTGACCGCCCGGCTGCGTTCCGAACTGACGGTGGCCACACGGTCCACCGCCTTGGCAAAATCGCTCGCGTCGACCTCGAGCTTGCGCGTGTTCCCCATGGGTATCACACGGGTGTAATCCGGGAATGTGCCGTCGATCACCTTGGAGGTCAGTGTGATATCCGGCGTTGCAAAGCGTACTTTTGTCTCGCTGACGCTGACCGCGATTTGCATATCATCGTCATCCAATAGCTTGCGCAATTCGCCCACGGTTTTGCGCGGCACGATCACGCCGGGCATCTCTGTTGCGCCGTCGGGCAGCGCACCGTCGATCCGGGCCAGCCGGTGGCCGTCTGTGGCCACGCAGCGCAGCGTGCGGCCATCTTCGCCATCGGCCACGTGCATGTAGACCCCATTCAGGTAATAGCGCGTTTCCTCCGTCGAGATGGCAAATTTGGATTTATCAAACAAGCGACGCAGCTGGACCGCAGGCACCGAAAAGTTCGACGCGTATTCTGAAGACGCCATCACCGGAAAATCTTCTTTGGGTAGTGTCGCCAGAGAAAAATTTGACCGTCCCGCATCCACGGTCAAGCGGCCCGCGCTCGCGTCTGCTGTCAGGGTCACCAATGCGCCATCGGGGAGCTTGCGGACAATTTCGTGCAGTGTCGTGGCCGCAACGGTCGTTGATCCCGCACGTTCTACTTGTGCCGGTGCCTTGTCCACGACCTCAATGTCCAGATCGGTTGCACGAAAGGTGACGTCACTGTCTGCCGCTTCGATCAGCACATTGGCGAGAATTGGGATCGTGTTGCGCTTTTCCACAACCGACTGCGCCTGGCTCACGGCCTTCAGCAATACACCGCGTTCCACACTGATCTTCATCGTCCCTCTCCCGCAATTATGCCTGCCTCATACCCAGTGGGCCGGGACACGCACCCTATCCCAAAGGTTGGGCTTCACAAGCGTTTTGTTGCTTGTCGGGCGGACAGGCCCGCAGGTCAAGCAATCGCAACTAAAAAGCGCGAAAGGGCGACCAACTGGTCGCCCTTTCTTCCCACCCATCGGGGCGTTGCAGACGTCAGGCTTCCAACGACCGACGAAGCAATTCAAGGTCTTCTGCGATTTGCACGTCTTGCTGGCGCAACTCTTCTATGCGCCGCACTCCGTGCATGACCGTGGTGTGATCGCGTCCACCAAAGCGGCGGCCAATTTCTGGCAGTGACCGCGTTGTAAGCTGTTTGCACAAATACATTGCGACTTGGCGTGGGCGGGCATAGCTGCGCAGCCGTTTGGGGCCGATCATGTCGCTGAGCCGAATGTTGTAGTGTTCGGACACTTTGCGCTGGATCTCTTCCACGGTGATTTTCCGCTCGGACGCACGCAGCACGTCCGCAAGGCAATCATTGGTTAGATCAAGGTCAATCCGTCGCCCGACGAGTGATGCAAATGCAAAAAGACGGGTCAAAGCTCCCTCAAGAACACGGACATTTGTCGAGATGCGGTGTGCAAGAAACTCCAGAACACCGTCGTCCATCTCCAAGTCGGGATAGGTCTCTTTTTGGCGTTCCACTTTGGATTGCAAAATGCCAAGGCGCAGTTCGTAATCTGTCGGGTGCAGGTCGACCACAAGGCCGCATTGCAGACGCGATTTCACGCGGTCTTCCAAATCCTTGATCTCTCCTGGCGCGCGGTCAGCGCTGATCACGATTTGCTTGTTCTGATCCACCAGCGCGTTGAAGGTGTGAAAAAACTCTTCTTGCGTGCTGTCTTTGCCGGCAATGAACTGCACATCGTCGACCATCAAAACATCTACGGAACGGAAAATGGATTTGAAATCCATCATCTTGCGATCTCGCAAGGCTTGGACAAACCGGTACATGAACTGCTCGGCCGACAGGTAAAGCACATTGAGATCGGGACGGCGCGACCGCAGGTCCCAGGCGATTGCGTGCATCAGGTGCGTTTTACCCAGACCTACGCCACCGTACAGAAACAGCGGGTTGAACGTAACCGGTCCGCCTTCGGCCACACGTTTGGCTGCGGCATGGGCAAGCTCATTGGGTTTGCCAACGACAAATGTGTCAAAGGTAAAGCGCGTGTCGAGACGCGTATCAGCGAGCACTGACTGGGATGGACGCGCCTCCTCTTTGGTCTGCGACTTTGTGTCAGCGGCGGATGGATCTGACGGGCGGTTTTGGCTGTTAGCTGGCACTGCAAAGCTCAATCTACGGACAGTTTCATCTTCGGATTTCAATTCGTGCAGGATTAGATCCGAGAAATTCTGGCTGACATAGTTGCCCATGAAATTCGTCGGAACGTCAAACGTCGCGATGCCGTCCGAGAGGTTTCTGAATTTGAGCGGTTCGATCCACGTCGTGTAGTTATTGTGTCCAACGGTCTTCAGTAGCCGTTTTCTAAGCTGTCCCCACTTCTCAAGCGTCATGTTATTTTTCCGTCCCTTCCCTTTGCGCTCCACCAACAGGCCCATGCCGGGCCACACAACAAACTCAGGACGACCGAAACGAGCCCGCTGCCTGACAGGCGCAGTTCCAGTCCATTCGGAATTGTCAGAAAGTGCACAACAGCAACAATACCGGTCGCTACCGTGCGTCTCCCGCACACCAAATTTTTACGGCCTATTGACGACGAATCGTCAACGCAGACACAGGATGCGCACCACTTTTTGCTCCCGTACTGACCAGGTCTGGCGTTCTTGCCGCACCGGCTGGCCTGTTCCCCCAAGGCGACTCGCGTCGCACCAAAAGAGGTACCAATTTCGTGATGGGGGCGTCCACTGAACTTAGCGATTGACTACGGCTTTTTCCGCTGAGAATCGGCGCAACTGTTGTTTTTACGTAAAAGAAAAAAGGCGCCGCTCTCATGCGACGCCTTTGACCTACTCAATTTCAGCGGGAATCAGCTAAGCGCTTTCACCCGTGCCGAGAGCCGCGACATTTTTCGACTCGCGGTGTTCTTGTGATAGACGCCACGCGTGACCCCGCGCATCAGCTCGGGCTGTGCAGCCTTCAATGCGGCGCTGGCAGCATCTTTGTCACCCGAGGCGATGGCCTCTTCGACTTTACGGATGAAGGTCCGAATACGCGAACGGCGTGATTTGTTGATGGCGAAGCGTTTTTCGTTTTGACGGGCCCGCTTCTTGGCCTGAGGCGAATTTGCCATGATTATCTCGTCCCAATGATTGGTGCGGCAGTTCTGAGATCGGCGGTATGTTCTGTTTGGCGCACTGTGTCAACGCCCGATCGTCGGCCTAACGGTCCCTGAACTGCGCCGTGCGTTTTTCCAGAAATGCCGCCATGCCTTCGCTTTGGTCTTCGGTCGCGAACAGCGCATGGAACATTCTGCGTTCTATCAGCAGCCCTTCGCGCAATGGCGTCTCAAAGGACCGATTTACGGCTTCTTTGACGGCCATCACCGATATCATCGATTTTTCCGCTATTTTTTCTGCTGCGCTCATTGCCTCTTCGATCAGCTTTTTTGCCGGTACGATGCGGCTGACAAGCCCCGAGCGTTCGGCTTCTTCGGCATCCATGAAACGCCCTGTGAGATTCATGTCCATCGCCTTGGCTTTCCCCACCGCCTTGGTGAGGCGTTGGGTGCCACCGATACCAGCCATGACCCCGAGGTTGATCTCGGGCTGTCCAAACTTGGCCGTATCAGAGGCGATGATGAAATCGCACATCATGGCCAACTCGCATCCGCCGCCCAACGCGTAACCTGATACCGCAGCGATCACCGGTTTGCGCACGCGCACAATGGCATCCGTTTCGGGGCCAAAGAGGTCTTCGGTGAACACCTCCACAAAGCCCTTGTCTTTCATCATCGCGATGTCAGCGCCGGCGGCAAATGCCTTTTCCGACCCGGTCAGCACGATGCACCGCACCTTGTCATTGGCTTGGCATGCGCCCATCGCATCAGCTAACTCGGTCATAAGCTGATCGTTTAGGGCATTCAGGGCATCGGGGCGATTTAGAGTGATTTTGGCGATGTGGTCTTCGACGTCGAGGATGATCGTCTCATAGGCCATGTGTCGGTCTTTCCACCGTTATAGTCAGATCATGTGCTTATCACGGTATGCGGGTCGATCAACCTATCTTTGACAGGCGCGGCAGAAGAAGGATGACCGGCCCGATTGCACAATTCGGGCAACATTGCCACTGCAACCGTAGGTCGTACATGGCTCCCCCTCGCGGCCATAGACATCGAAGCGGTGCTGAAAATATCCAAGCTCTCCATCAGCTTGTCGGAAATCCCGCAGCGATGATCCGCCTGCTTCGATTGCTTCGGCCAACACCTCTCGGATTATCGGCACAAGGGCAGCAACCCGGTGGGTCGCAATCCTGCCAGCTTTGCGACGGGGTGATATTCCCGCCCTAAAAAGTGCCTCACAGACATAGATGTTGCCCAAGCCCGCAACGATTCTCTGATCCAGCAATGCGGCCTTCACCGGCGTGCTTTTGCCCGCAAACGCGGCCACCAGGTATGCTTCATTGAATGTATTACCCAACGGCTCAGGCCCAAGGACCGCCAGCAACTTGTGCGCGTCCTGCTTGGTCGTTTCCAACAGGTCCATCGCTCCAAACCTGCGCGGATCATTGAACGTCACGCGTGCCCCGTTTTCCATGTGAAAGACCACATGGTCATGTTTCTGCGCAATTGGATGTTCGTGCGCATAGACACCGAGCGGGTCACCAGACACGGTCATCCGTCCGGACATGCCCAAATGGATCAGCAGCGTCTCGCCGGTATCCAAATCGCCTAGGATATATTTTGACCGCCGCCGCAACACCTTGACCTGCGCGCCGGTCAGCCGTTCAGCCATGCGCTCAGGAAAGGGCCAGCGTAAATCCGGCCGGTTCACATCCGCCTGCGCGATCCGCACGCCTTCCATCGCAGGCAGCAGCCCGCGGCGCACGGTTTCGACTTCGGGCAGTTCGGGCATCGCAGCCTCCGGTGTGATCCGCCCTCAAATAGGACGCGGTCCGCCGGCGTGCAATCAGTACCCGTTTGCTTCCAACTCTTCGCTGAGAAACTGGATTAAGACGTCATGCCCCTCGATGAACAGCGGCAGCCGCGCCACACGCCCATCCGAGAAATAAAGCTTGTAGCCATCTTTTGTCCGTCGCGCACCAAGCATCAGGGTCAGGTCGTAGCGGAACGTTGCGAAAAAGAAGTTCATCGCGGTCAGCTGGGTGCCATCAATGGTGACGCGAAAGCGCCAGATATAGGCGGCCATGTAGCCCAGCATCGCAGCGCCGATCACATACATATCCCATGGCGTCGGCGCATTTGCGGTGCGCTCAAAGTGGAAACAGAAATAGACCAAGAACCCGACCACCGCGCAAAATCCGTATTTCCAGCCCACCGGCGCCCGAAATACGGTCGTGTGGCCCTCTTGTTTTGGCTGCTTGCGACCAAAGGCAAAGATCGTCGACAGATTGTCTGTTGGGTTACCCACGGGCGAGGCTATTCCAATCGCCGCATTCGACATGCGCGTCAAAACGCCATCGCTGCTGCGAATATCCTGTCCGGCCATCAGGGGTTCACCAAACAGCCGCTGCCACAGCGCCTTGCCCGCAACCTTCGCCAGCCAAAGCGGGATCAGCACCGCGGCCGCCACCATGAGTGTCATCAGCATCGCCTGCGTCCTTTGCGCTCAAATCTTTCTTTGTGTCTTGTCGCGCGTAACGATAAGCACAATTGAGACCTGAATATGACGCGCAAAGGCTTGGGCGATGACAGAACCCCATGAAAACACAACCCATTTTGGGTTTTCCGAGGTGCCTGAAGGTGAAAAGGCAGAGCGTGTCCAGGGTGTCTTCAACTCAGTTGCAAGCAAATATGATGTGATGAACGACGTTATGAGCGTCGGCATCCATCGCGTTTGGAAAGCGGCGATGATGGATTGGCTGGCGCCGCGTCCGGGTCAAGCGCTGCTGGATGTTGCGGGCGGCACGGGCGATATCGCGTTCAAATTTCTGAGCCGCGCGGGCCACGGTCACGCCACGGTACTGGATCTCACCGAACCGATGTTGGTCGAGGGCCGTCAACGTGCCGAGGCCGAAGCGATGCAAAGCAGCCTGGACTGGGTTGTGGGCGACGCGATGAACCTGCCCTTCGAGGACAACAGGTTTGACGTCTACACCATCAGTTTTGGGATCCGGAACGTGACGCGGCCGCAGGATGCTTTGGCCGAGGCTTTTCGCGTGCTGCGTCCCGGCGGTCGTCTGATGGTGCTGGAGTTCAGCCAACTACCCAATGACGCGCTGCAAAGTCTTTACGACCTTTACAGCTTTAACGTGATCCCGCGCATGGGGCAGATGATCGCCGGAGATCGCGACAGCTATCAATATCTCGTGGAATCGATCCGCCGCTTTCCGGACCAGGAAACGTTCCTCGGCATGGTGCGCGACGCCGGGTTCGAGAATGCCAAATACCGTAATCTCAGCATGGGTATTGCCTGCCTCCATTCGGGGTGGAAAATCTAAAGCCCATGCGCGGCCCGCACAATATCATCCGTTTGATCAGCACCGGTGCCACCTTCGAACGCACTGGTGCTATGGGCGATATTCTCGATGCAATGGACGCCCCACGCACCCTTCGCATTGCTG
Organism: Pseudomonadota bacterium; assembly: GCA_039026855.1. Lineage (GTDB taxonomy): Bacteria > Pseudomonadota > Alphaproteobacteria > Rhodobacterales > Rhodobacteraceae > Tateyamaria. The sequence goes on from JBCCLL010000050.1 coordinate 18,392, forward strand.
CGCGCATTCTGGCCTGGCCTTTCGCGTGGCTGGGGGAAAAGGGTGATCCAGCCCTGCCGCCGACGCCGCGCGCGCTGACAGCACTCGGTCCCGCATACATCAAATTTGGCCAGATCCTGTCGACCCGACCAGACATGGTCACGCTCGAGATGGCGCAGCAATTGCGCGTTCTGCAAGACCGCCTTCCACCGTTTGCCGTCGAAGTTGCCAAAGACGAGGTGACCCGCGAATTGGGCCTGCCGGTCGAAACTGTGTTTTCGGAGTTCAGCGAACCGGTCGCGGCTGCCTCTATCGCTCAAGTGCACCGCGCAACTCTCGCATCGACTGGAGAGCAGGTGGCAGTCAAGGTGCTGCGGCCTGGTGTCGAACGCGCCTTTCGCCGCGACATCGACGCGTTCTATTTCGCGGCTCGTTTTGTTGAGGTATTCGCCCCCGGCGCGCGACGCCTTCGTCCAACGGACGTGATCGCGCATTTTGACGCGACGGTGCAGGGTGAGTTGGACCTGCGCCTTGAATCCGCGTCTGCCGCCGAATTTGCTGCCAACACAAAGGGTGACGCCGGGTTTACACTACCGACCGTGCGGTGGGATTTTTCCGGCCGCCGGGTCATGACGCTGGGATGGGCCGACGGCCTTCCATTGGGCGACAATGATGCGCTCGATGCCGCTGGTTTTGATCGCCGGGAACTGGGCGAACGGGTTTTACGCCTATTCTTGTTGCATGCCCTGCGCGACGGCTACTTTCACGCTGATATGCACCAGGGCAATCTGAAGGTCGCCGCCAATGGCGATGTCATCGCCTATGACTTTGGCATCATGGGCCATATCGATGAATACACCCGTCGGGTCTATGCCGAGATACTCTACGGCTTTATCCAGCGCGATTTCAAACGCGTCGCCGAGGTGCATTTTGAGGCGGGTTATGTTCCAGCCGACCGGGATGTGGATGAGTTCGCCCGCGCGTTGCGTGCCGTGGGAGAGCCCATTTTTGGTATGGATGCGTCAAAGATCTCCATGGGTCGCTTGCTCGCGTATCTGTTTGAGGTGACCGAGCGCTTTGGCATGGAAACGCGGACCGAGCTCATCCTATTGCAACGCACAATGGTGGTTGTTGAGGGCGTGGCGCGTTCACTCAATCCCAACATTAATATCTGGGAGGTCGCCTCGCCTGTCGTGGGTGACTACATCAAGCAAAGCATCGGACCCAGGGCCATCGTCTCCGATTTGTACAAAACAGCCCGCGTTTTGACACGTTTTGGTCCGCGCCTGCCCCGTCTGGTGGAACAAGCTTTGATCGCGCAGGCCAATCCCGTCTCCCCGAAACGCCGCGGCTTCTGGCGTTGGATCTTTCTGGCCGGGGGTGTCGGGCTGACCATGGGCGGCGCGCTGATCCTGATCATTGACGCGTTGGTCTAGCCTTCTTCTGGCCAAAAATACCTCACGGGGGTCCGGGGGTGTGCAACCCCCGGTCCGACATGTGCATCACGCAAGACGTTCGAATGCCAGCGCAATCCCCTGTCCCCCGCCGATGCACATAGTCACCAGTGCGCGCTTGCCCTGAATGCGCTCCAGCTCATAAAGCGCCTTGATCGTGATAATCGCACCCGTGGCGCCCACAGGGTGACCCAGGGCAATGGCCCCGCCATTTGGATTTACCCGCGCGGGGTCCAGTCCCAACTCTTTCGACACTGCCAGCGCTTGCGCAGCAAAGGCTTCGTTTGATTCGATCACGTCGAAATCCGCGGCGCTCAGCCCCGTGCGTTCGAGCAGTTTTCGCACGGCGGGCACCGGGCCGATGCCCATCACCTCGGGGCGCACGCCGGCATGGGCATAGCCCAGAATGCGCGCTTTGGGTTTCAACCCTGCAGCTTCTGCTGCATCAGCCGCTGCCAGAACCAAGGCCCCGGCGCCGTCGTTGATACCCGATGCGTTGCCGGCGGTGACCGTGCCTCCTTTTTGAAACACCGGGCGCAAGCCGCCGAGCGCCTCCATCGTTGTGGCTTTGGGGTGTTCGTCTGCTTCAAACGGCACCGTGTCTCGCTTGATCCGCACCTCAACCGGCGTGATCTGACTGGCAAAGCGGCCATCCGCTTGCGCTGCTGCAGCCCGCTCCTGACTTTGCAGGGCAAATCCATCTTGATCTTCGCGCGTGATCTGATGCTCGGCGGCAACGTTTTCTGCCGTCACGCCCATGTGCCCTGTG
>JBCCLL010000051.1:0-20250 GCA_039026855.1 Pseudomonadota bacterium
CAGCATGATCGCGGGCACCGACGAAAGCCCGGGCGAGGTGATCCTGTACCAGGGCCGCAGCTTCAAGAGCTATCGGGGCATGGGATCGCTCGGAGCCATGGCGCGCGGATCGGCGGATCGCTATTTCCAAAAGGACGCTGCCAGTGACAAGCTGGTGCCCGAGGGGATCGAAGGGCAGGTGCCCTATAAGGGCTCGGCCGGGGCGGTGATCCACCAGCTTGTGGGCGGGTTGCGCGCGGCCATGGGCTATACCGGCTGCGCCACCGTCGATGAGATGCGCCAGAATTGCAATTTCGTGAAAATCACCGGTGCGGGCCTCAAAGAGAGCCACGTACATGACGTTCAGATCACCCGCGAGGCGCCGAACTATCGCGGTCTGTAGATGACCCCGGGCGCGCGGGTGGCCGCGGCGATTGAGATCCTCGACCAGATTGCCGAAGGCATCCCGGCCGAACAGGCGGTGACGCGGTGGGCGCGGGCCAGCCGGTTTGCCGGGTCCGGCGATCGTGCGGCGGTGCGGGATCACGTGTTTGACAGCTTGCGGCACTGGGGTTCGGATGCGGCGCGCGGCGGCGCCGAGACGGGGCGTGCGCGGCTGATCGGCCGGTGCCGGGCCACAGGTGTTGATCCGGCCGCGCTGTTTCACGGCCAAGGTCACGCGCCAGCCCCCCTTACCGAGATCGAACAGCGCGCCGGTCGCCAACCTGCGCCCGGTGGTGAGGCGTGTGATCTGCCAGATTGGATGGTGCCTGAATTCAAGGCCTCGCTGGGGGACGCGTGGATGACAACCGCGCAGGCGTTGCAGGATCGGGCGCCGGTGACTTTGCGGGTCAATCTTGCGCGGGGCAACGTCGCCGATGCGCGGGCTGCACTGGCGTCAGATGGCATTGAGGTCCGGGACAACGCGCGCGCCGACACGGCGCTGACCGTGACCGCGGGGGCACGTCGGCTGCGCCAGTCCGCGGCACTGCGCGACGGTTTGATCGAACTGCAAGACGCATCCAGTCAGGCCGCAGTGGCACAGATCACCGGCGCGGGCCGTGCGCTGGACTTCTGCGCGGGTGGCGGCGGCAAGGCTCTGGCACTGGCCGCACGGGGCTGGCAAGTGACCGCGAGCGACGCAGATCCTGCGCGCATGCAAGACCTGCCCGCACGAGCCAAGCGCGGAGGGCATCGGATTGCTGTGACCGAAGCACCGACGGGGACGTACGATGCCGTGCTGTGCGATGCGCCCTGTTCCGGCAGCGGGACCTGGCGGCGGACGCCCGAGGCCAAATGGCGTCTCACACAAGCGCGACTGTCAGAACTGGTTGAGCTGCAAACCAGCATCTTAGCCCATGCGCGGGCGTACGTGGCGGAAGGTGGCGCGCTATACTATGCCACGTGTTCAGTTCTGGCGCCCGAAAACACTGCGGTAGTCACCCATTTCTGTGCCGTGCACACGGACTGGCGCATCGACGAGACGTGGTCATGGCCTGTGGATGTGGATGGCGACGGGTTCTTTTTTGCACGCTTAAAGCGAAATTCTTGAATTTCACACAACTTTAAGATATAGCTCGAGCCGTAAGATGTGATGCACCGCACCTGGTTAAGGCCAAGTTAACTCTTGCCGACGACAAACGTGGGGCGATTCCCAACGGCAGAGGTTATTGGTGACGACATACGCGGATAGCTCGGGATCGGGTGTGACGCCGGACCGCAGCGGTGCATGGCGGCTCATCAGCTTGGGGCTTGCGGCGGTCGTTTTGGGGGTGATGGGTGCGCTTGCGCCCGAGCGGGTGATCCAGATGGGGCTGCTCGCGGCATCCGGCACACTCTTTCTGCTATGTGTTCTTCTCATGATCAGCAAACGCCGCGCGCGGGCAGGCTTTGACCAAGCCTCACAAATCATTGCACGCTTTATAGAAAAAGACAGCGCACCCAGCTTTGCCTGCACGGTCGATGGCGAAGTTCTGCAAGCCAACGCCGCCGCGCGGTCGCAATTTTCGGTGCAGCCGGGGGATACGTTGGCCGGTGTCTTGCGCAATACATTTGCCAATCCAGGCGGCATCCTGCATCGGCTGCGCGCTGCGGCAGAAACCGGCGACGGGGCCGCGCGCGAGGACATTGTGACACGCAAAGGGCACGTAAGGCTGGCCGTGCATCAGGTTGAAGAGGCGCAGTTTTTGTGGCGGCTTGAGCCGATGGCGGAAGGATCAGGCGCGCGCAGTGATGGTCCAGCGCTGCCCATGATCATGTTGGGGCGCACTGGCGCGGTGCTCTACATGAACGACGCGGCACGCACGCTTGTGGGTCAGCGGATCAAATCGCTGGACGGCTTGTTTGAAACCCTGCCCGTGGTGCCGGGAACGGTAAATACGATCACCACGCACACCGGCAGCGTTGACGTCTTGGTCAGCAAGACGGATGCGGGTGCCGGGCGCGAGGCGCTTTATCTTTTGCCGCCGCCCGACGTGTTGCAGCCGCATGCCTGGCGCGCCTTTGAGGATTTGCCGGTGCCACTAGTGCGGTTGAGCGCTGATGGAGAGGTTGAGGCCTATAATCGCATGGCATCGGCGCTGGTCGGCACCGATTTGACCCAAGGCGTGCATGTTGGCACGCTGATGGAGGGGCTGGGCCGACCGCTCAATGATTGGCTGGCGGAAACCGTCTCGGGTCGCGCGGTCCAGCAATCAGAGTTTTTGCGTCTGCGCCGGTCGGACAAGGAAACCTTTGTGCAAGTGGTGCTCAATTGCATGAAGGACAGCGGTACGGTGTCGATCTTGGCTGTGCTATCGGATGCCACCGAGCTTAAATCGCTGGAGGCGCAGTTTGTCCAAAGCCAGAAAATGCAAGCCATCGGCCAACTGGCGGGCGGTGTTGCGCATGATTTTAACAATCTGCTCACAGCCATTTCGGGCCATTGTGATCTGCTCTTGTTGCGCCATGATCAGGGCGACGCGGATTACAACGATCTGATGCAGATCAACCAAAATGCCAATCGCGCCGCAGCACTGGTAGGGCAGTTGCTGGCGTTTTCGCGCAAGCAGACTTTGCGCCCCGAAGAGCTGGATTTGCGCGACACGATGGCCGATCTGACGCACCTGCTCAATCGTTTGGTTGGTGAAAAGGTGCGTCTGACCTTGACCCATGATCCAGTGCTCAAATCCATCCGGGCGGACAAACGCCAGCTCGAACAGGTGTTGATGAACCTCGTGGTGAACGCGCGCGACGCGATGCCCGGCGGTGGCGAGATCAAGATCGAAACCGAATGCATCACGCTGAACGAACCGTTGGAGCGCGACCGCGTCAGCGTGCCCTGCGGCCAATATGTCTGTTTGCGCGTGATGGATGAGGGCGTTGGCATCCCCAGCGACAAACTGCGCAAGATCTTCGAGCCGTTTTACAGCACCAAACGCACGGGCGAGGGGACCGGACTGGGCCTCTCAACCGCATACGGGATCGTCAAACAGACCGGCGGATTCATCTTTGTCGACAGCAAGGTCGGTATGGGTACCGTTTTTACGATCATGTTCCCGGTGCTCGAGCGCAGCCTGCCAAAACCGGTGGAACAGAAGGCGACGCCGAAAGACAGCGCCGCGCAAAAGGGTGACGGTGTGATCCTTTTGGTCGAGGACGAGGCCCCGGTGCGGGCCTTTGCCAGTCGCGCGCTGCGCTTGCGCGGGTACACCGTGCTTGAAGCGGACAGTGCCGAGGCGGCCTTGAAGACGCTGGAAGATCAAAGCCTGAGTGTCGATCTGTTTGTCACCGATGTCGTGATGCCTGGCAAGGATGGACCAAGCTGGGTGCGCGAGGCGCTGCGCGAACGTCCCGGGGTGCGGGTGGTGTTTGTGTCGGGCTATGCCGAGGAAAAACTGCATGACCAGCAGGAGCACATCCCAAATTCGGTGTTCCTACCCAAACCATTTTCCCTCAATGACCTGGCAGAGACAGTGCACAGCCAATTGCACTGAGAGCCCGCGTTCAGGTCAGGGCGCACCGATACTGTCATAAAGCGCGAATTCTTCGGCGAACTTGCGGCGGAAGCGCTGTTCGACGTCCTCCGACAGGTGCGCCGGCACTGACGGTGAGACATTGCATCGCTCCAGGGTGAGTTTTACGCCAAGACGCGCTTCGAGAAAGGCGTTGAGCGTGTCGGGCTCCTCATAGCGAAACAGGTGCTTGATCGCGGTCCCATTGGGCTGCGCCTCAAGAAACCGCGCCTGACTGCCCACTTCGGCAAAGCCGGGCCGCTGGCCTTTCATGTAGGCAAGCACAAAGTCGTCAAAACTGATCCCGTGCGTGCTGTTGGCGTGGCCCGCAACTTCGTCCCGCTGGCGATAGCGCCACCAACTGCTCAGCCAGCTGATCGGTTCGCGCATCACGGCCATCGGCTCGAGCTCTGTATCGCACACGCGCAGGAACATCGGTCGGATGAACCGATTGTAGCGGTAGACCGGCTGATGCTTGAGCAGCGGTGGCGCGGTGATCGCCAGATCAGCATGATCCCGCAAGGCGCGCTGATAAGCAGTGGTGCCGGTTTTGGGCACAGACAAAAACGCCAATCTGGCCTTGAAAAACACCATCATCTGCGCAGCCTCGTTATTTTATTTGTGTTTCTGCATGACGTGTAAACGTCCCATTAACTCATAAGCGAAAAAGTGGACCGGGAAAATTTTATTTGAAATGTTCTCTTTTTGATCTCATAAGGAACAAGAGCAGAACATCGACGCAGCACGGCAGCGATTGCCGCCCCTAAACGGGTATGACAAAAAGGACCAAAGAAATGGCGACGGCAGACCTTTTGAACATGACAGACAAGAAATCAGCAAACAAACAAAAGGCGCTCGACAGCGCTTTGGCCCAGATCGAACGGCAGTTTGGCAAGGGGTCGATCATGAAGCTGGGCGACGGCAACGCGATCCAGGATATCAAGGCCAGCTCGACCGGTTCGCTGGGTCTCGACATCGCGCTGGGGATCGGCGGACTGCCCATGGGGCGGATCGTGGAGATCTACGGCCCTGAATCTTCAGGTAAAACGACGCTGACATTGCATTGCGTGGCCGAACAGCAAAAGCAGGGTGGTGTCTGCGCCTTTGTCGATGCCGAACACGCGCTGGACCCGCAATATGCCAAAAAGCTGGGCGTGAACTTGGACGAGTTGCTGATCTCGCAACCCGACACCGGCGAGCAAGCCCTCGAGATCACCGATACCTTGGTGCGGTCAGGCGCGGTCAACATGGTCATCGTCGATTCGGTTGCAGCCCTGACGCCTAAATCCGAGCTTGAAGGCGACATGGGCGATTCCAGCGTCGGCGTGCAGGCCCGCCTGATGAGCCAGGCCATGCGCAAGCTCACCGGATCGATCAGCCGGTCGAACTGCATGGTGATCTTTATCAACCAAATCCGCATGAAGATCGGTGTGATGTTTGGCAGCCCTGAAACCACAACGGGTGGCAACGCGCTCAAATTCTACAGCTCCGTGCGTCTGGACATCCGCCGCATCGGCGCGCTGAAAGATCGCGACGAGGTTGTGGGCAATGCCACCCGAGTGAAGGTGGTCAAAAACAAAGTCGCGCCGCCGTTTAAGCAGGTCGAATTTGACATCATGTATGGCGAGGGCATTTCGAAAATGGGCGAGTTGCTCGATCTGGGTGTCAAAGCAGGCGTGGTCGAAAAATCCGGCGCATGGTTCAGCTATGGCGACGAGCGGATTGGGCAGGGGCGCGAGAACGCCAAGACCTTTCTGAAGGAAAACAGTCGCATCGCAATTGATATCGAAGACAAGATACGCGCCGCACATGGGTTGGATTTCGACATGCCTGAAGGCGAAAAAACCGAGGATGACGATATCCTAGAGGCGTAGCCGGTCGGGCACAGGCGGCTCGGCCCAGAACGCCGCTGGCGCGCCAGACGTGGCGCGGACAATATCCGGAACGGGGTGTTGCGACGGCAACACCCCGTTTCCGTTGCGCGCCCAAGTTTCGTTTGTGGACAGTCTCGCGTGCCGAGGCTATGTCAAGACGTCGCAAACTTCCGCCCGGACCGAACGCTATGCCCACGCTGAACGACATCCGCTCAACCTTTCTGAATTACTTTGAAAGACAGGGCCATGCGGCTGTGCCTTCCAGCCCGTTGGTGCCGCGCAACGACCCCACGCTGATGTTTGTGAACTCCGGCATGGTGCAGTTTAAGAACCTGTTCACGGGGCTGGAAAAGCGCGACTATGTCCGCGCCACCACCTCGCAGAAATGCGTGCGGGCGGGCGGCAAGCACAATGACCTCGACAATGTCGGCTACACTGCGCGCCATCACACGTTTTTCGAAATGCTCGGCAATTTCAGCTTTGGCGATTACTTCAAGCCTGAGGCGATCCCGTTTGCCTGGGAGCTGATCACGCGCGAATTCGAGATCCCCAAGGATCGGCTTTACACCACGGTCTATCACACCGATGACGAAGCATTCGAGATCTGGAAAAAGGTCGGTGTGCCCGAAAGCCGGATCATCCGCATCGATACGTCCGATAACTTTTGGCAGATGGGTCCGACGGGTCCCTGCGGACCGTGCACCGAGATTTTCTATGACCACGGCGATCACATTTGGGGCGGCCCACCTGGAAGTCCCGAGGAAGATGGCGACCGGTTCATCGAGATCTGGAACATCGTCTTCATGCAAAACGAGCAGTTCGAAGACGGCTCAATGGTGGATCTGGAGATGCAGAGCATCGACACCGGCATGGGCCTAGAGCGGATCGGCGCGCTGCTGCAGGGCAGCCACGACAACTATGACACCGATCTGTTCAAGTCGCTGATTGAGGCGTCGGCAGATGCCACGGGCGTTGATCCCTATGGCGATCAGAACGTGCATCACCGGGTGATCGCAGATCACCTGCGCTCCACCTCATTCTTGATCGCGGACGGGGTGATGCCCAGCAATGATGGCCGCGGCTACGTGCTGCGCCGCATCATGCGCCGGGCGATGCGGCACGCGCATCTGTTGGGGGCCAAGGATCCGGTTATGCACCGTCTGGTGCCCGCGTTGGTGCAGCAGATGGGCGCGGCCTATCCCGAACTAAGCCAGGCACAGGCGCTGATCACCGAAACGCTTGAGGCGGAGGAAACCCGGTTCAAGCAAACGTTGGATCGCGGTTTGAAGTTGCTCGACGACGAGGTGGCAGACCTGCCTGACGGGGCGGATTTGTCGGGGGAGGCGGCGTTCAAGCTTTATGATACATACGGGTTCCCGCTGGACCTGACGCAGGACGCATTGCGCGAACAGGGGCGCGGCGTGGACACGGACGGGTTTGATGCTGCGATGGCAGAACAAAAGGCGCGCGCACGGGCGGCGTGGGCGGGGTCGGGCGATGCAGCGGATCATGCGATCTGGTTCGACGTGGCCGAAGCGCATGGCGCCACTGAGTTTTTGGGCTACGACACCGAAGCGGCCGAAGGGCAGATTGTGGCGCTGGTCGTTGACGGAGCCACAGCGGCCAGCGCGGCCGAGGGCGCGCAGGTAATGATCGCGCTCAACCAGACACCGTTTTACGCCGAAAGCGGCGGGCAAGTTGGTGATACCGGCGTGATCCGCACCGAAAACGGCGCGGCCCGCGTGACTGACACGCGCAAGATGGCGGATGTGTTTGTCCACATAGCCGAGGTAACCAATGGCAGCCTCGCCAATGGCGACGCGGCCGTTCTTGAGGTTGATCACGCACGCAGGACGGCGATACGCGCCAACCACTCGGCCACGCACCTGCTGCACGAAGCGCTGCGCGCGGCGCTCGGCGATCACGTGGCACAGCGCGGCTCGCTCAATGCGCCGGACCGACTTCGCTTCGATTTCTCTCACGGCAAGGCGCTGAGTGTCGAAGAGCTTGGCACAGTCGAGGCCGAGGTGAACGCGTATATCCGTCAGAATGCGGCGGTTGAGACGCGGATCATGACGCCAGATGACGCGCGCGCGCTCGGGGCGCAGGCGCTTTTTGGTGAAAAATACGGTGATGAGGTGCGCGTGGTGTCGATGGGTGTCAATGCCGGTTCGGGCAAAGGGTCCGGCGGCGACACCTATTCGCTCGAGCTTTGCGGCGGCACGCATGTGCGCCAGACCGGGGATATAGGTGCATTTGTCACGCTGGGTGACGCAGCCTCCAGCGCCGGTGTGCGGCGCATCGAGGCGCTGACGGGGCAAGCGGCCATGGATCATTTGCGCGGTCAGGACCAAACCCTGGCCGAGGCCGCACGCGTGCTCAAGACGCAACCGGCCGAGGTGCCTGGCCGCATTCAATCGCTGCTGGACGAGCGCAAGGCTCTGAGTGCCGAAGTGGCAGAGCTGCGCCGCACAGTGGCGATGGGCGGCGGGACTGCCGAAGGACCCCAGGCGCAGGATGTGAACGGCACCAAGTTTATGGCCCACGTCCTCAACGGTGTCACCGGCCGTGACCTGCCGCCCCTGATGGACGAGATGAAGGCCAAGATCGGCTCGGGCGCGATCCTGCTGATTGCCGAGGACAGCGGCAAAGTCGCGGTCGCAGCGGGCGTCACGCAAGACAAAACCGCCGATTTGAACGCTGTTGACCTCGTCAAAGCTGCGGTGGCGGAAATGGGCGGCAAAGGCGGGGGCGGTCGACCCGATATGGCGCAGGGCGGTGCCAAGGATGCTGGAAATGCGGACGCCGCGATTGCCGCCGCCCGCGCGGTCATGGGAGGATAAGATGCCCGCACTTTGGATTGCACATGTCACCGTCACGGACGAGGCGGCCTACCAAAAATATGCCGCCGGCGCGACGGATGCGATAGCGGCACATGGAGGTGTCTTCATCGCCCGCGGCGCGCGCTACGTCCAGCTCGAAGGAACGGATCGGCCGCGCAACGTGGTGGCCAAATTCCCGGATCTGGAAACCGCCGAACGCTGCTATCGCTCGGGCGCGTACCAAGCGGCCTTGGCCCATGCCCGCGGCGCGTCCGAACGCGATCTGGTCATCGTGGAAACCACAGAATAACGCAGCCCAGGTTTCTTCTGGCCAAAATACCTCGGGGTCTGGGGCAGCGCCCCAGTCCGTGCGCAACCATCCAGGATATCCGTGTTCACCAGTGCGCGCGCCGTAGGGTGCGCCTTCAGGGCGCACCGCAGCTCAGGACGCGCGGGCCATGCGTTTGCGTTCATGCGGGTCGAGAAAGCGTTTGCGCAGCCGCACCGCGTTGGGTGTCACTTCCACCAATTCGTCGTCGTCGATATAGGCAATGGCCTCTTCCAACGACAGCGAAATCGGCGTGGTCAGGCGCACCGCCTCGTCTGACCCGGACGCGCGTACATTGGTCAGCTTTTTACCCTTCAAAGGGTTCACCTCGAGATCATTGTCCCGGCTGTGCTCGCCGATGATCATGCCCATGTAGACATCTGCCTGCGCGCCGATGAACATGCGCCCGCGTTCTTCCAGGTTCCAGAGCGCATAGGCCACCGACTGACCTTTTTCCATCGAAATCAGGACGCCGGCGCGGCGGCCCGGGATCGGGCCTTTGTGCGGGGACCAGCTGTGGAACACGCGGTTCAGCACGCCAGTGCCGCGGGTGTCGGTGAGGAACTCGCCGTGATAGCCAATCAACCCGCGGGATGGCACGTGGGCGACAATGCGGGTCTTGCCCACGCCGGCGGGTTTCATTTCGACCAGTTCGCCTTTGCGCGCGCCCGTCAGTTTTTCGATCACGGCGCCCGAATACTCGTCATCGACGTCGATTGTCGCCTCTTCGATGGGCTCGTGACGGGTGCCATCGATCTCCTGAAACAACACCTGCGGGCGCGAAATGCTCAGCTCGAACCCTTCGCGGCGCATGTTTTCGATCAACACGCCCATTTGCAATTCACCGCGACCTGCGACCTCAAACGCCTCGCCACCGGGCGTGTCGGACACGCGGATGGCCACGTTTTGTTCGGCTTCGCGCATCAGACGTTCGCGGATCACCCGCGACTGCACTTTTTTGCCGTCGCGCCCGGCCAGCGGTGAGTCGTTTATTCCGAATGTCACTGTGATGGTCGGCGGGTCGATGGGTTGCGCGGGGAGGGCGTTCGACACCGAGGGCGCCACGATGCTGTCGGCCACCGTTGCTTTGGACATGCCGGCAAGCGTGACAATGTCGCCGGCCTCTGCCAGATCAATCGGCTGCTGCCCCAACCCGCGAAAGGCGAGGATCTTGGTGCAGCGGAAGTTCTCGATCAGCGTGCCGTCGCGGCTGAGCGCTTTGACCGTTTCGCCGGGTTTCAGCGTACCGCTTTCCACGCGGCCCGTCAGGATCCGACCGATGAAGGGATCTGCGCCCAACGTGGTCGCAAGCATGCGAAACGGTTCATCTTTGGCCGCGATTTGGTGCGGGGCAGGTACGTGATCCACGATGAGGTTGAACAGCGCCGACAGATCCGCACGCGGGCCATCCAGCTCCATATCTGCCCAGCCTGACCGGCCGGAGGCATACATGGCCGGAAAGTCGAGCTGATCATCGTCGGCGCCAAGATTGGCAAAAAGGTCAAACACCTCGTCCAGCGCGCGGTCGGGCTCGGCGTCAGGCTTGTCGACCTTGTTCAGCACCACGATGGGGCGCAAGCCCAGCGCCAGCGCCTTGGAGGTGACAAATTTTGTCTGCGGCATCGGCCCTTCGGCAGCATCGACCAGCAGCACCACGCCGTCCACCATGCTCAGGATGCGCTCGACCTCGCCGCCGAAATCGGCGTGCCCAGGTGTGTCGACGATGTTGATGCGCGTGCCGTTCCATTCGACCGATGTCGCCTTGGCCAGAATGGTGATGCCGCGCTCACGCTCCAGGTCATTGCTGTCCATGGCCCGTTCCGTGGTGGCTTGACCTTCGCGAAAGGTGCCCGATTGTTTGAGCAGTTCGTCGACCAGCGTGGTTTTGCCGTGGTCGACGTGAGCGATGATCGCAATGTTGCGCAGGTCCATGGGGAGCCTCATGTTCATGTGTGCAGCGCCCATATAGCGCTGCGGTGCAGAATTAAAGGGGGCGCGCGTTTGCGCGCCTTAGTGCGTCGCGCTTTTCGAAAAAAGCTGGATGATCACGATGCCGGCGATGATCAGGGCCAGACCGATCACTGCAGCCGCATCCAGTCGCTGGCCAAACACCGCAAAACCTATGAGCGCGATCAACACGATCCCCAGCCCCGACCACAGCGCATAGGCAATGCCGACAGGAATGTATTTCAGGGCGATGCCAAGACAGAAAAACGCGATGCCGTAGGCCAGCACCACAACCAGCGATGGTCCCAGCCGGGTGAATTGCGCGCTGGCTTGCAAAGCGGTGGTCCCGATAACCTCGGCGGCGACGGCAACAACCAGGTAGAGGTAGTAGAGCGGCATAACGGGACCTTTCACCGGCTTACCTTGCGATATAGCGGTCTTTGCGATGATTGGTTGCGATGATCATGTTGGTCACCATGGCGCCACCTAACGACCAGAGCACCGTCTGCCAGGGCAAAAACAGCAGTGCGATGGCAAACAGCACGGCATCAAAGGCCAACTGCGTGTGGCCCGCTTTGAACCCGGTCTTGTCCTGTAAAAACAGAGCCAGCACGCCGATCCCGCCGAGCGATGCGCCGTGGCGAAAGACGATGAGCAGGCCGATCCCGATTAGCGCACCTGAGATGACCATCGCAAACGGGACGGGCAGGCTGGCAAAGCTGATACTGCGTTCGAAGAGCTCGGCAAAGCCTGACACAAGGGCAACGGCGCCAAAGCTCTTGAGCGTAAAGGCCAGCCCCATGCGCATCAGCGCCAGCACGTAAAAGGGCAGGTTCAGCAGAAAAAAACACGCGCCAAATGACATGCCGGTGACATAAGACATCAACACACCCAGGCCCGCGGTCTGCCCGGTGATCAGTTGCGCGTGGCCCAAAAATTGGACGCCAAGCGCACACAGCGCGGTGCCAAGGATTGCGGCCTGAGCGTCTTCGAGCGTGCTGTGTCGGATGCTTTTGTGCGGTTCGTTCATTTTGGCGCGCTATCCCAGCCTTTCGGCGGTGTAAATAGGGCGGCGCGCGCCTGCGTCCCAGTCCGGGTTTATTTTGTGATCCGAGTGCGTCGCGCGATGCGAATTGTTCGGTATACGTTCGTATGCATTGACTTGAATGTCCCCCTTCGCTACCCCACGCGGCAAGGGCAGTGCGCCCGCAATCTTAGCATAAAGAGGTCCCCGATGACGCAGACCCCCGACATCATCTACACCAAGGTTGACGAAGCGCCCGAACTGGCCAGTGCATCGTTCCTGCCGATCATCCGCCGCTTTGCCAAAGCGGCTGGGGTCAGCGTCGGGGTCAAGGATATCAGCCTAGCAGGACGCATCATCGCGGCGTTTCCAGAAAGCCTGACCGAGGGCCAGCGCCAGTCTGATGATCTGGCTGAGCTGGGGCAATTGGTCAAAACCGCGTCGGCGAATGTGATCAAGCTGCCCAATATCTCGGCCTCAGTTCCGCAATTGGTGGCCGCGGTCAAAGAGCTACAGGACAAGGGATACGCGTTGCCGGATTATCCCGAAGAGCCGCAGAACGACGCCGAGCGTGAGGTGCGCGCCCGCTATGATGCGATCAAAGGGTCGGCGGTGAACCCGGTCCTGCGTGAAGGCAACAGCGACCGCCGCGCGGCCCGCGCGGTCAAGAGCTTTGCTCAGGCCAATCCGCATTCGATGGGCGCGTGGTCCGCCGACAGCAAGACCAAGGTGTCGTCCATGTCCGGCGATGATTTCTATGCAAACGAAGTGTCCGCGACCATCTCCGCCGCCCGGGCCGGCGATGCGCGCATCGAGTTTGAGGCCGCCGACGGCACTGTTACGGTGATGAAAGATGCCTGGCCCCTGGAAGAAGGCACTGTTGTCGATGCAACGTTTATGTCTGCGTCGGCGCTCAATGCCTTCCTCGATGCAGCTATCGAAGACACCAAGGCCGACGGCACCATGTTTTCGCTGCACATGAAGGCCACGATGATGAAAGTGTCGGACCCGATCATCTTTGGTCACGCGGTGCGCGCGTGGTTGCGACCAGTGTTTGAGGCGCATGGCGATGCGCTGGCGTCGCTGGGTGTCGACCCGAACTCTGGCATGGGTGATCTGCTTGAGCGGGTCAAGGGCAACGCCGAGATCACGGGCGCCATCGCCGAGGTCACAGGTCTGCGTCCGTCCATGTACATGGTCGACAGCGACCGGGGCATCACCAACCTGCATGTGCCGTCGGACGTGATCATCGATGCCTCAATGCCCGCCGTAATCCGCGCAGGCGGCAAGGGCTGGGACGAAACCGGGGCCAAGGGCGACACCAACTGCGTGATCCCCGACCGCTGCTATGCGTCTGTCTATGACGAGGCGATCGCATTCTTCAAAGCCAATGGTGCGCTCGACCCGGCGACGGCGGGCGCGGTGGCCAATGTGGGCCTAATGGCGCAAAAGGCCGAAGAGTATGGCAGCCACCCCACCACATTCGAAGCGCCCGGCGCAGGCACCATGCGCATCGTGCTGGCCAATGGCGAGACGCTGCATTCCCACGCGGTCGAGGCGGGCGATATCTGGCGCGCCTGCACTGTGAAAAAGGCGCCGATTGAGAACTGGATCGGGTTGGCGCTGGACCGGCAGCGCCTGACCGGGTCCGAGGCGATCTTTTGGTTGGATGGCAACCGCGCGCACGATGCTGAGCTGATCAAATACGTCACACCGGCACTCGAAGCAGCGGGTGTCAGCGACAAGTTCCAGATCATGGCACCGCGCGCGGCAACGCGCCAAAGTCTTGAGACGATCACCGCGGGGCGTGACAGCATCGCGATCACCGGCAATGTGCTGCGGGATTACCTCACCGACCTCTTCCCGATCCTCGAGTTGGGAACATCGGCCAAGATGCTCTCCATCGTCAAATTGATGCAGGGCGGTGGGCTGTTTGAAACCGGTGCGGGCGGATCGGCGCCCAAACACGTGCAACAGCTGCACGAAGAAAACCATCTGCGTTGGGATTCGATGGGCGAGTTTTGCGCGCTGGGGGAAAGCCTGAACTTTCTGGCCGACAGCCAAGGCAACGCCAAAGCGGGCGTGCTGGGCGCCGCGGCAGAGGCTGCGACCCAAGGCGTTTTGGACCACAACCGCAGCCCGGGCCGTAAGGTTGGCCAACCTGACAACCGCGCCAGCCACTACTGGTTCGCGCGCTACTGGGCCGAGGCATTGGCCGCACAGTCCGATGACGCGGAACTGGCCGGCGAATTTGCCCCGCTGGCGCAGGCATTGGCCGAGGGTGAGGAGACAATCCTAACCGAATTGGCGGCAGCGGGCGGTTCTGCGGCAGATACTGGCGGATATTTCCGCAATGATGACGCCAAATGTGCGGCTGTGATGCGTCCTTCGGCGACGCTGAACGGCATTATCGGGTAACCCGGGCTTTTAAGGAATTTCGGCGGTGTGGGTTCTTCCGTGCCGCCTTTTTTTCAAAAGGTATGGAAATCCGCCGTGGTTCTGGCAACAAAACCCGACTAGGCTCACTCCGTCGATGATTGCTTAGAGAGGAGTGCCATGCGCGCCATTTTGGTCACCGCTGCTGTTGCAGTCCTTCTGTTTTTTGCATTTGGGGGAACCATGTCAAAGGCTGAAACCCAGTACATCTGTTCACCCATGAGCGGCACCGTGATCGGAGCCGATGGTGCTCCTGCTGCGGGTGTGACGGTGCGCCGCGACTGGCGCCACAACAAGGATTCTGGCAGCGATCAGACCACCACGGACGGCAGCGGCAACTTTGCCTTTGATGCTGTGCCGGGGCCGCGCAAGCGCTGGTTCAGCGGTCTGTCGACGCCGGTTATTGACCAACGCTACTTTGCCACGATTGGCGGGCAGGAGGTGCAGATCATGTTTTTGACCTCGACCAGCCTGTCGCCGTTGCACGAAACAGACGGCAAACCGTTCAACGTAACGTGCAAGCTGGGCGGTGAGTCCCGAGTGGGAAATATGGGGCGCGGCTTTTGCACCCTGAATTGATGCCGAACAGCAAGGATTTCTGAGATGTCATTTAACATGCACGGCAAGAACGCCGCGATCATTGCCAACGGCGCATACACCGTCGGATTTGCCCAGGGTGGCACACCCGGTGAGATCAAACAGGACGCCGATCAACGCATCCAAGACGAGCGGTCGTTCATTTCGCCCCCCTCAGATGACGGTCCGGGCGGACCAAGCGTGCCGGTGACGCCGATGGAGGCCGTGGTCAGCCAGTCCGGCGCATTCGTCAAGGAAACGGCTGGCTTTGGCGTGCTGCTAGAGCGCAATGGCGCGCAAAAGGGCGAATACATCTTTGCCATGCGCGGCACGATGGGCACCTTTGGCATATCAAACGATTGGTTGTCGAATTATCAGATCGGCCTGACACGCGGGCCATCGGGGTCGCTGGTGCATTCGGGGTTCATGGATATCTACAGCCGCATGCGCAGCGAGGTGCAGCGCATGATCAGCGGCGCAAAGCCCCAACGCATCCATTTCGTGGGCCACTCGTTGGGCGGGGCGCTCGCGACCCTCGCAGCCGTGGATTTTGCACAAAATGCGACGGCGACATCGCATCTGTATACCTTTGGTGCGCCGCGCGTCGGGTCCTTTGGACTGACCCAGGATGTGGTCCGTCACATCGGTGCCCCGCGGATTAAGCGGGTTTATTCGATCAATGACCCGGTGCCGATGATCCCGCTCACGCCGTTTTGTCACGTTGGCGCAGGATCAATTGGCTTTGACGGCGGAAACGGCGCCTTTTCGGGCGCGGCGCACAGCATGAAAGACAATTATATCAAAGCGATGCCCCAATCCGGTTGGCCCGCGGAAATCCGCATGGCGTCAAAATCCGACCCTGGCTACTGGCTGACGCAGGCGGAAATTCAGCTTAGCATGACCAATATCGGGGCCGGGCTGACCTACATGCTGCTGGCCAAAGCGCTGAAGGCGATCCTGTATCTTGGCGCGCATGTGATTTCGGCGTCGCTGACCGTAGGTCTGACCTTGGCCGATATCTTGGTGCAACTGATCCGGGCAGGCGGCCGATTGGCGGCGAGCATTGCCGACTACATGGTGCGCTTTGTGAAGGCAGCCCTCAGATGGGCGGGTGCCGCGGTGGCCCGCACGGCTGTCACGGCCGCGGACCTGACGGTGAGCTTTCTGCGCTGGGTGCTGGATCTGGTGATGCGGCCCATCGTGACCGCCGCAGGTATGGCCGCGCGTTATATCGGGTGAGCCCGGTTAGGCGCGTCTGGCATTGTCTTTTTTGTTTCTGGAAGCTTTCGCTGCGTAGATTGGCTGTGCAGCCATAAGAAAACTTAAATACAATGACTTGTGTAAAACACTTAACTTCGCGCCTTAATTCTGATCACCTTCGGTTTCCTGTGCCGCGCGATGGCTCTTGAGGTGCTGGGCGAGAAACCGGCGGCCTGCGTCGTTGGCCATGCGGGTGCGCACGGCTGTTAAGAATGCTTCCTCCAGCGTCTGGGACGAGGCGCCAAGCACTTCGCCGACTTTCATAAACAACCGGTCATCACCGACCTCGCGCTGCACGGCGAGGCATTCTTCGGCCAGTTTGTTGGCCATGTCGATGACAACCGGATCGGCCACTAGCGCGTTGTCTCGGTCAGGCGGCGTTTGACGTAGTCGGTGGAATGGCCGATCAGTGTTTCGAGGTGATCGTCTTCAAAGAAATGGCCGGCGCCGTCGACCTCGGTATGGGTGATGGTGATCCCGCGCTGCTCGTGCAGTTTGTTCACCAGCGCCGTGGTGTCAGAAGGCGGCGCCACGCGGTCTGCGGTGCCGTTTATGATCAGGCCCGATGAGGGGCAGGGTGCCAGGAATGAAAAATCGTACATGTTTGCGGGCGGCGAGACCGAGATAAACCCCGTGATTTCGGGCCGGCGCATCAACAACTGCATGCCGATCCAAGCACCAAAGCTGAAACCGGCGACCCAGCAGTGTTTGGAATTGTTGTTCATCGACTGCAGATAATCGAGAGCGGACGCCGCATCCGACAATTCGCCGATACCCTGGTCGTATTCACCCTGGCTGCGTCCCACACCGCGAAAGTTGAAGCGCAAGACAGTGAAGCCCATGTTCAGAAACGCGTAATGTAGGGCATGCACCACTTTGTGGTTCATCGTGCCGCCGAATTGAGGGTGCGGGTGCAGGATGATAGCGATTGGGGCGTCGCGCTCTTTTTGCGGGTGGTAGCGGCCTTCGAGACGGCCTTCGGGGCCGGGAAAAATCACCTCGGGCATAAGCGGTGTCGTCCTCGCGCGTCTTTTCGTGCCTGATTGAATTGACGTCGGGCGTCCGGCACTTTAGAACTCTTCTAAACAGTGTGCCAGGCGACCAGCCCAGCGTTCGAAAGCATGTATGACCTAACGGCTATGACGTCAATCGGGGGAGCCACTGGATGAAATTGTCGACCAAGGGACGGTACGCGATGGTGGCGCTGGCCGATCTGGCGTTGCAACCGGCTGACACGCTGGTGACGCTGGGCGATATCGCACAGCGGCAGGACATTTCGTTGCCGTATCTTGAGCAGTTGTTTGTCAAATTGCGCCGGGCCGAACTGGTTGCATCGGTGCGCGGTCCGGGCGGTGGATACAGGCTGTCGCGGGCAGCCTCCGAGATCCGCGTGGCCGATATCTTGGCGGCGGTGGATGAGAAAGTGGACGCGATGCACAAAGGGGCAGGCGCATCGGGCGGCGCATCGGGCAGTAAGGCACAGTCGCTGACCAACCGGCTGTGGGAGGGGTTGAGTGCACATGTCTACGTATTCCTGCACCAGACCCGCCTATCGGACGTCGTCGGCAATGATCTGGCGCCCTGTCCGGCGGTGCCAAACCTGTTTGCGGTGGTCGATGAAAGTTAACGCCGGTCCTTGTCAAAAGGTGCCGGTCAGAGGGTGATATGAAACGCATCTATCTGGATCATAATGCAACTGCCCCGCTGCGCGCTGAGGCACGCGATGCAATGGTCGATGCGATGAATGTCGTTGGCAATCCGTCGAGCGTACATGCCGAAGGTCGCGCCGCAAAAGCCATTGTGGAGCGCGCCCGCGCGCAGGTCGGCGCGCTTGTGGGTGTTGACCCGCATGAAGTGATTTTTACATCCGGCGCCACTGAATCCGCAGCGCTGGCAGCACTCGGGCGTCGGTTGGTGTGCGCCGATATCGAACACGACGCCGTGGTCGCCCATCAGGCAGCGGCGCTGCACGTGGATGAGCATGGCACGATCCTGCCCTTTGACGTGCTGGACGGTGACCTGATCGCGGTACAAGGCGCCAATTCCGAAACCGGCGTCTTGCAGGACACCTTCCGTTGGGCGCAGAGCGCTTGGGCGCACGGCGCACATGTTCTGGTCGATGCGGTGCAACTGGCCGGCAAAGTGCCAACCTCGGTGGCGGGCCTCGGTGCCGATAGTCTGATGATGTCAGCGCATAAGCTGGGCGGGCCAAAGGGTATCGGCGCGCTGTGCCTGAAACTCGGGGTCGATCTGCCTGCGCTGATACCGGGCGGTGGTCAGGAGATGGGCCGCCGATCCGGCACCGAGAATGTCATCGGCATCGCCGGATTTGGTGCCGCTGCGGCGGCCGCGCAACGCGATATCGAGGCCGGCGCGTGGGACCGCGTCGCGCAACTTAGAAATATTCTAGAATTCACCCTTGCTGAGGCCAGTCCGATGACTATTTTTGTCGGGAAAGAGGTGCCGCGCTTGCCCAACACGTCCTGTTTCATCACGCCCGGTTGGAAAGGTGAGACGCAGGTTATGCAGATGGACCTGGCGGGGTTTGCTATTTCGGCTGGGTCCGCCTGTTCGAGTGGCAAGGTCAAGGCAAGCCGGGTCCTGCAGGCGATGGGGCATGCCCAAGCAGACGCGGCCTGTGCCGTCCGCGTGTCTCTGGGGCCTGACACGACCGAGGAAGACATCATGCGCTTTGCCGAAACGTGGGCGCAAAAACTGAATAAACACCAAGCGCGGGCAGCCTGACGCCCCCCGCACAAAATGAGGAACGTCTGAATGGACAAGGTAGTAGATGATCTGGTGGTCAAAGACGGTGTCGATCAAGAGACCGTGGACGCTGTGCGCGACATCTCGACCTATAAATACGGGTGGGAGACGGACATTGAGATGGAGTTTGCGCCCAAGGGCCTGACCCACGACATTGTGCGGCTGATTTCAGACAAGAACAAAGAGCCTGATTGGATGACCGAATGGCGGCTGGCGGCCTATGAGCGCTGGCTAAAGATGAAAGAGCCCGATTGGGCGATGATCGACTACCCGGACATCGATTTCCAGGACCAGTACTACTATGCCCGCCCCAAGAGTATGGAGGAAAAGCCCAAGTCTCTGGACGAGGTCGACCCAAAGCTTCTGGCCACCTATGAAAAGCTTGGGATCCCGCTGAAAGAGCAGTTGATCCTTGCCGGTGTTGAGGGCGCGGAAAACCTGCCCGTTGAAGGACGGAAGGTGGCGGTTGATGCGGTTTTCGATTCCGTGTCGGTTGGCACGACGTTCCAAGCTGAGTTGAAAAAAGCCGGCGTGATCTTTTGCTCGATCTCGGAGGCGATCCGCGAGCATCCCGAACTGGTCAAAAAGTATCTCGGCTCGGTTGTGCCGGTCACGGACAACTACTACGCCACACTGAATTCTGCGGTGTTTTCGGACGGTTCTTTTGTTTACGTGCCGCCCGGCGTGCGCTGCCCGATGGAGCTGAGCACCTATTTCCGCATCAATGCGGAGAACACCGGTCAGTTCGAGCGTACGCTGATCATCGCGGACAAGGGCTCGTATGTCTCATACCTCGAAGGCTGCACCGCGCCGCAGCGCGACACCTCGCAGCTGCACGCCGCTGTGGTGGAAATCGTGGTCGAGGAAGACGCCGAAGTGAAATACTCGACCGTGCAAAACTGGTTCCCCGGTGATGAGGATGGCAAGGGCGGCATCTACAACTTTGTGACCAAGCGGGCCGATTGCCGTGGTGCGCGTTCCAAGGTGATGTGGACGCAGGTTGAAACCGGGTCTGCGGTCACCTGGAAGTACCCCTCGTGCATCCTGCGCGGTGATGACAGCCAGGGTGAGTTCTATTCGATCGCGATCACCAACAACCACCAGCAGGCCGACACCGGCACCAAGATG
This sequence comes from Pseudomonadota bacterium, assembly GCA_039026855.1. Lineage (GTDB taxonomy): Bacteria > Pseudomonadota > Alphaproteobacteria > Rhodobacterales > Rhodobacteraceae > Tateyamaria. The sequence goes on from JBCCLL010000051.1 coordinate 20,133, forward strand.
GTGCATCTGGGCAAGAACACCAAATCGCGCATCGTGTCGAAAGGCATCAGCGCGGGCAAGGCGCAAAACACCTATCGCGGGCTGGTGTCTATGCACCCGCGCGCCAAGGACAGCCGCA
>JBCCLL010000052.1:0-20208 GCA_039026855.1 Pseudomonadota bacterium
AAGCCAACGTCATCCCGTCCTCGACCAACCCCACCCGGCCCTACACCGTCAACACGATGGATGAGCACCTGGACATGCTCATGGTCTGCCACCACCTCGATAAATCCATCCCCGAGGATGTGGCCTTTGCCGAAAGCCGTATCCGCCGCGAGACCATCGCCGCCGAAGACATCCTGCACGACATGGGCGCGTTTTCGATCATCGCCTCGGACAGTCAGGCCATGGGCCGCGTGGGCGAGGTGATCATTCGCACCTGGCAAACCGCCGACAAGATGAAGAAACAGCGCGGGGCCCTGCCCGAGGAAACCGGCGACAACGACAACGCTCGCGTGCGCCGCTACATCGCGAAATACACCATCAACCCGGCCATCGCACACGGGATCAGCCACGAGATTGGCAGTATCGAGGTGGGCAAACGCGCCGACCTGTGTCTTTGGAATACCGCCTTTTTTGGGGTCAAACCCGAGATGGTGCTGCTGGGCGGCAGCATCGCCTGCGCCCAAATGGGTGACCCCAACGCATCGATCCCTACGCCGCAGCCGGTCTACACAAGGCCCATGTTTGGCGCCTTTGGCCGCAGCGTCGAACGCTCGGCCGTCACCTTCGTCTCAGCCGCTGCGCAGGCCGAGGGGATTGGCGATGCGTTGGGATTGGCCAAAGACACATGCGCCGTCGAAAACACGCGGCACATCGGCAAGAAAGACCTGAAGCTGAACGACGCAACACCCGAGGTCGAAGTGCACCCCGAAACCTACGAGGTGCGCGCGGACGGCGAGTTGCTCACCTGCCAACCCGCCGACGTGCTACCGATGGCACAAAGGTATTTCCTGTTTTAAGGGGCCCGTATGATACGCAGCTTTGCAACCCTCATGGCCGTGCTCGCCGCACCCGCACTGGCCGCCTGTCCTACGGTGGAAAATCTGGGCAAGGGCATCAAACTGACCCTCAACGATGGGCAGACGGAAATTCACAAAACCGCCCCAGGCGGGGTGATCCAGGTGGATGTGCGCTTCAATGACAACACCGGGGACGGCACAATCATGCACTTTGCCCACGGCGTATATCTGCGCGACATCATCCCCATCGAAGGCGGGGTGATCCGCGTGGGCCAGCAAGAGCGGCTCACCAGCGAAGCAACATTGCGCACCTGGCCAGAACCCATTCCGGGTGCGCGCTGGTCCAACCCGAACCCCGATGGCGGATCGGCGCGATCTGGGCGGGCCAAAACCACCCGCATCGGCGGTTGCAGCTACAACAGTTTCGAGGTCACCCTGACGTTCAAAGATGACCCCAATTACACAGAAACATACGCCTATCTGCCTGATCTCGGCGTTGGCCTGTTGGTCGAATCTGTCGAAGGATCCTCTCGCGAGAAATATCGCTACGTCGCGATCGTGGCGCAATAAACCGCCCCCCGACATCATCAAACACAAAACCTGCAACCAAAGGTAAGACCTAAACACCCCATACGACATGCCCGGCCGCACCTAATTGCCCTGCTGGTCAAGGCTTCACACATTCCAGCGGCCGGGAACCGCCCTCAACACATCATGCAAACCGCTCAGACGTATCACGCACACACCCACGGGACGCCAGCCGATCACATTCGACTGACCTACGAGGACCGTTTTTTGCGCCGCAAGGTGCTGACACTCGCATCGGGTGCGCAGTTGCTGGTGGATCTGCCGCAGACCACATCGCTGGATCACGGTGGGGCGCTGATCACCACCGATGCCCAAGAGATCGAGGTGCAGGCCGCTGCCGAACCGTTGCTCGAAATCACCGGCGACGCCCTGCACCGCATCGCCTGGCACGTCGGCAATCGCCACACCCCGTGCCAGATCGAACCCGCCCGGCTGCTGATCCAACGCGATCACGTGATGGCCGACATGCTGGCCAAAATCGGCGCCACCACGCGCGAGGTCACCGAACCCTTCACGCCCGAAGGCGGCGCCTATGGCCATGGCCGCACCCATGGGCACGACCACACGCACAGCCACCGATGACGCACGCGCTAACCCTCACGCAATGGCTTTCTCCGGCGTTTCCGGTGGGTGCATTTGCCTATTCGCACGGGTTGGAACAGGTGATCGCCGATGGCGTGGTGACCGATGCCGCGACATTGCAAAGCTGGCTCGGTGATATCATCAAAATTGGCTCCGCGCGCGCGGATGCGGTCCTGCTTGCCTGCGCATATACAGGCAGCGCGGTGGACGTCGACGCGCACGCCCGCGCCTTTGCCGCCAGCGCGGAACGGCTGCAAGAAACCGATCTGCAGGGCAAGGCGTTCTGCCAAACGGCCAATGCCGTCTGGCACCTGGCATTGCCAGCACTCACCTATCCGGTTGCCGTAGGTGCTGCCGCGCGCGCCACCGGCATTCCGCTGGCGCAGACGCTGCCACTGTATCTGCACGCCTTTGCGGGAAACCTCGTGTCCGTCGCACAGCGCGCGCTGCCGCTGGGGCAAACCCAGGGGCAACAGGTGCTTGCCGCACTTGTTCCAATCATCACAGCGACCGCTGCGGCGTGCGAAACCGCCACGCTCGACGATCTGCTGGCAACAAGCTTTGCGGCCGATATCGCGGCAATGCGTCACGAAACTCTTCAACCAAGGATCTTTCGCACATGACCACGCTCAACGGCCCTCTGCGCATCGGCATCGGCGGCCCTGTGGGCGCGGGCAAGACCACGCTGACCGCGGCCCTTTCTGCCGCGATCAAGGATCAGCATTCAATCGGTGTGATCACCAACGACATCTACACCCGTGAAGATGCAGAGGAACTGATGCGCCGACAGATCCTGCCGCAGGACCGCATCATCGGGGTCGAAACCGGCGGCTGCCCGCACACCGCGATCCGCGAAGATGCCTCGATCAACCTCGCTGCTGTGGCTGAAATGCGCGACCGCCACCCCGAGGTCGAGGTGATCTTGATCGAATCCGGCGGCGATAATCTGAGCGCCACCTTCTCGCCGGAACTGGCCGACATCACCCTCTATGTGATCGACACCGCCGCGGGCGAAGAAATCCCGCGCAAAGGTGGACCTGCGATCACCAAATCCGATCTGTTGATCATCAACAAAACCGACCTTGCCCCACATGTCGGCGCATCTCTCGAAGTGATGGAACGGGACGCCACGCAGATGCGCGGCCGCCGCCCGTTTGTCTTTGCCTCACTGCGGCACGGCAAGGGTGTGGAACAGATCATCCACCACATCCGCGCGCTGTCAGGACTGGGACTGACGCCAACGGGCTAGCGGGCCGCGCAGACTGCATTTTTTAGGTTTTTGAGGTTGATGCCCTATTTCGGGCGAAATTTTCCGCCGTTCGGCGAAACACGCGGGGCGCGAACCAATTGCTGACGCGCCCCGAACGGCCGATTACTCGGCTGCGGCCACTTGGGCCATACGTTCGGCAATGCCGTCCTCAGACAGCGCGGATTTTGGTCCGCCTTCCATGCGACGCTGTTCTGTCACGCGCGCCGAGATGTAGCCAAACGCCGCCACAAAACCCAAAGTCCCAAACGTCAGAATTCCGAGGCCAATACTCATGGTCTTTCCTTCCTTTGTGTTTGCTCAACCCGCGGGGATACGCGGGCTCAATATGAAAGAGTTACGGACCACCCGGCAGCCGGATCAAAAATTTTTTCTAAATGTCATGTTAATTCAATGGCATACATGTGTATGCAAAGCGGGCGGTGGCAAAGCACAACCCAACACCCACAATTTTCATTGAATTTCAATGAGAACCCGGGCTTAGCGGATCAACCAGATCACCCCAAACCAGAACACGCAAAGGCCCAACAGGCCAAACTGCGCGGCAATAAAACTGCACACAGCCAGGGCCAACAGCGGACCCACAACCAAAACCCGCCGCTTCAGCGGGCTGGCCTGTTCGATCACCGCATCAACGTCGGACAAACCGTGGCCCGGCCAGCAGGCTGAGATCAGCGCCGCTGAGACATCCCGCGCGCGGGTCCAAAGCTCGATTCGAATGGATGCCATGGTGTTCGCAGTGCCTCCACGCTGCAAAATATCCGTACGCCTTCGAAAACTCAACCGATCCGATGTGGCGTAGTTACCCAATGGTTTGGCGCGATCTGCAAGTGCAATGTCGCGCCAGGTACACTATCCTCATGCGCAGCCAAGCCACATCAGGAGCGCGCCATGAAACTGACCGTCAACGGAACCGAACACGAGGTCGATGTCGAGGATGACATGCCTCTTTTGTGGGTGCTCCGCGATGAATTGAACATCAAGGGGGTCAAGTTTGGCTGCGGCGTGGCCGCATGTGGTGCCTGCACCGTGCATATCGCAGGTGAGGCAGTGCGGTCATGCCAGACCGCAGCGGCCGACGTCTGGGGCGAGGTGACAACCATCGAAGGCCTGGGCACGCCGCAAGCAATGCATGCGGTGCAAGCGGCATGGGCCGAGCACCAGGTGGCGCAATGCGGCTACTGTCAGGGCGGGCAAATGATGCAAGCCGCAGCCCTGATTGCACAAAACACAGCGCCCACCGACGCGGATATCGACGACGCGATGTATGGCAACCTGTGCCGCTGCGGGACCTACCCGCGCATCCGCGCGGCGATCCACACCGCTGCTTCCAAGATGCAGGAGGTGTGATTGATGTCACGCATCGGAAAAATCACCCGCCGCACGTTGCTTGTCTCGTCCGTAGCGGTCGCGGGCGGCGTGGCCTTTGGCTACTACGCCTACCGCCGGCCGGTGGACAACCCTCTACTGGATGAACTGGCCGGGGGCGAGGCGGCGATCACGCCCTATGTCAAGATTGACGCGACAGGCATCACCCTGATCACCCCGCGCGCAGACAGTGGCCAGGGGGCCTATTCTGTGCAAGCCGCCCTGATAGCCGAGGAACTGGATGTTGCGTTAAACCAGATCAAGGTCGATCCGGGCGAGCCTGATCCAGCCTACTACAACACCGCCCTGGCCACCGAAGCGGCACCGTTCCGCTCCACCGATGACAGCTTTGCCGCGCAATCGATGCGCGGTGTCATGGACGCGATGATGAAGTTCATGGGCATGCAGATCACCGGTGGCTCGACCACTGTGCCCGACAGTTTTGAAAAGCTGCGCACCGCCGGTGCGGTTGCGCGCGAAACGCTCAAGGCTGCCGCCGCGCAGCAGTCTGGCGCAGCCATTGCTGATCTCAAAACCGAAGCGGGCAAGGTGCTGCTGCCCGGCGGCGGCGCGCTGTCGTATCAAGAGCTGGCGCCCATTGCCGCCACCCTTGACCCTGTCACCGATGTGACGCTGCGGGACCCGTCGACGTGGCGGATCGTCGGTCAACGGATGGAACGGGTCGACACGCTGGCCAAATCTACCGGCACGCAGGATTACGGCATCGATTTCGAGATCGACGGCATGGTCCACGCCACCGTGCGCACCAACCCGCACCGGTTTCTCCCCGTCACAAGCTTTGACGACAGTGCCGCCCGTGCGATGCGCGGGGTGATCGACGTGGTGCCTGTGACCAATGGCATCGCGGTGATCGCCGACAACACATGGCGCGCGATCAAAGCGGCGGACGCACTTGAAATCACATGGGCCAACGACACGCCCTACCCGCCCGAAATGGACGACCACTGGCAAGCACTGGCCGACAGCTTCAACGAAGACCAACTCGACAGCCGCAATCGCGACGATGGCGACGTGACCGCCACTCTTGATGCTGCACCCAAGGTGATCGAGGCCGCATACCGCGCGCCCTATCTCGCGCACCAACCGCTTGAGCCGATCAACGCCACCGTGCTGGTGGGCGAGGACCGCGTGGACGTGTGGACCGGCACGCAAATCCCCCGCTTTGTCCAGAACACTGTGGCCAAGATGACAGGGATGGAGCCCGAACAGGTGCACGTGCACGTGCTGATGATGGGCGGCAGCTTTGGCCATCGGCTCGAAGACCGCGTGGTCCGCGAGGCGACCGAGATCGCCCTCACCCGCCCCGGCACGCCGGTCAAGCTCACCTATTCGCGCGAAGAGGACTTTACCCACAACGAAACCCGCCAGATCGCCATGGCCCGCGGGCGCGGCACGGTCCGCGATGGCAAGGTGGAGGCCTATGATCTGGGCATCGCCATGCCGTCGGTGATCGCCAGCCAAATGGGGCGGCAGGATTTCCCAACCCCCGGCCCAGACCTGCAGATCGTCGCCGGTGCCTGGGAGCAGCCCTACCAGATCCCGCACTACCGCGTGTCAGGTTACCGCGCGCCGGAACTGGGGCCAGTTTCGTCATGGCGGGCCGTCGGTGCCTCCACCAACGGGTTCTTCCACGACGTGTTCCTCGATGAGTTGATCCATGCCGCAGGCGCCGACCCGATGGAGGAACGCCTGCGCCTGATGTGGCACGACCCCTCGCGCAAAACGCTTGAGGCCGTGGCCGAGATGTCGAACTGGGGCAGCACGCTCGCGCCGAACCAAGGCCGCGGCGTATCGTTCTGCATGTCCTTCGGCGTCGCCACCGCCGAGGTGGTCGAGGTCACCGCCACCCCCGACGGCATCCGCCTCGACAACGTCTATGTAGCCGCCGAGGTGGGCCGCGTCGTCGATCCCGACATGTTCGAAAACATGGTCCAGGGCGGCATCAACTGGGCGCTGGGGCACGCGATAAACTCCGAGATCACGTATTCAGCAGGCAAAGTCGACCAGCAGAACTTCTGGGACGCCGAAGGCATGCGGATCAGTCAGGCACCCAACATCATGGTGCGCGGGCTGGAAAATGGCGGCCAGATCCGCGGCATGGGCGAACCGATGGTGCCCCCTGCTGCCGCCGCTTTGTCAAACGCGATCTTTGCCGCCATAGGCACCCGCATCCGCGAGATGCCGATGGCCAAGTTCATCGACTTCGCATGAACAAAACGGGCGGGCCACTGGCCCGCCCTGCGATCCAAAGGACCACGGCATTATGCGCCGGGCCATGCGCTAACTCAACGCCGCGTTGCAGCGCTCACATACGCCTGGATGCTCATAGTTGCCCACATCCGGCAGCACCTTCCAGCAGCGCGCGCACTTTTGGCCTTGGGCCTTTTCAAAGACCACCGCAACACCAGCAACCTCTGGCAAACGGAACGCATCCTCGGGTCCGACCCCAGCTATGACGTCGATCTGCGATGTGATGCAGATATCCGCAAAAGGCAGCGCCTTGAGCGTGTCGGCCAGGCTGACCTCTTCGACATAGACCTTGGGTGCGGCCTCAAGCGAGGCACCAATCACCTTGTCCGTTCGCTGCACCTCAAGTGCCGCTGTCACCACACGCCGTGCCGCACGGACCTGCGACCATTTCGCAGCCAGCGCCTCATCCGCCCAGTCGCCGGGCGTCTTCGGCATGTCGACCAAGTGGACCGAGCTGTCTTCGCCCGGGTTCCGCTCAAGCCAAACCTCCTCCATCGTGAACACAAGGATCGGTGCCAGCCAGGTGGTCAGCCGGTGGAACAACAGATCCAGCACCGTGCGCGCCGAACGGCGTTCGACCGTGTCGCCATCGCAATAGAGCGCATCCTTGCGAATGTCGAAGTAGAACGCCGACAGATCCACCGTCGCAAAGGTGAACACCGCCGAAAACACCCGCTGAAAGTCAAACGCCGCATAGCCTGCCCGCACCGTCTGATCGAGCTCAGCCAATCTGTGCAGCACCCAGCGCTCCAACTCGGGCATATCGGCCGGGTCGGTCCGATCCGCCGCGGTAAAATCAGCCAGCGAGCCGAGCATAAACCGCATCGTGTTGCGCAACCGACGATAGCTGTCAGCCACCCCCTTGAGGATCTCTGGCCCAATCCGCTGGTCGGCGGTGTAGTCGGTCTGCGCCACCCAAAGGCGCAAGATGTCCGCACCGTACTGCTTGATGACTTCTTCGGGCACGATGGTATTGCCGAGCGATTTGGACATCTTCATGCCCTTTTCATCCAGCGTGAACCCGTGCGTGACCACGTTGCGATAGGGTGCACGCCCCGTCGTGCCCACGGATTGCAGCAGCGAGGAATGGAACCAGCCGCGGTGCTGGTCGGTGCCTTCCATGTAGACGTCGGCTATCCCGTCTTCGGTGCCATCGTCGCGGTCGCGCAGGGTAAAGGCGTGGGTCGAACCGCTGTCAAACCACACATCCAGGATATCCATCACTTGGTCATAATCATCCGGGTTCACGATGCCGCCCAGAAACCGTTCCTTGGCCCCATCGGCATACCACGCATCCGCACCCTCGGCCTCGAACGCCTCGGCAATCCTTGCGTTGACCTCTTCGTTCCTGAGCAGGAACTCATCGGCCGTGGGCAGCGCACCCTTCTTGGTAAAGCAGGTCAGCGGCACGCCCCAGGCACGTTGCCGCGACAACACCCAGTCTGGCCGCGCCTCCATCATCGAATGCAGCCGATTCCGCCCCGATTTCGGGGTCCAGTTCACCTTGTCGATCTCGGTCAGCGCGCGCGCCCGGATCGTGGTGCCGTGCTGGTCCTGCCCGTCGCCCACCGGTTTGTCGATGGCGGCAAACCACTGCGGCGTGTTGCGATAGATCACCGGCGCCTTGGAGCGCCAGGAGTGCGGATAGCTATGCTTGATCTTGCCCCGTGCCAGCAGCCCGCCAGTCTCTGCAAGCTTGTTGATCACAGCAGTGTTGGCCTCGCCCTCACCACCCTTGCGGCTCAGGATGTATTTGCCGCCGAAAAACGGCAGGTCATCGCGAAACTTGCCGTCATCCATGACGTTGTAGGTGATCACCTCCTGCAACATGCCCAGATCGCGGTAAAGCTCGTATTCCTCCATCCCGTGGCTGGGCGCGCAATGGACAAATCCGGTGCCTTCGGTATCGGTGACAAACTCGGCCGCGCGAAAATCACGCAACTGGTCCCATTCCCCACCCGCACCGTCCGCGCCATTCAGCGGATGGGTGAGCGTCATCGCCTCAAGCTGCGCCGGTGTCACGTCGCGCAACCGGCGATACATGGTCTCATCCAACCGCGCGCGCGCCATCACATCCGCCGCCAGATTGTCTGCTAGGATGTACCGCTCTCCGATCCGCGCCCAGCATTCCTGCGGTCGGCCAGTGACCTCATAAAGCCCGTAAGAAATATCAGAGCCAAACACGACAGCCTTGTTCGACGGGATGGTCCACGGCGTGGTGGTCCAGATCACCACATAGGCGCCATTCAAATCGGTCTCGGCCTTGTGCCGCGCCTCGATCATCATGGACAGCTCTTCGGCGCCCAGCTCTTCGCCCGCAACCGACTGTTCCGGCAGATCAAACGCGGCCACGCGGAACTTCACCCAGATCGTAAAGCTCTCCTTGTCGTGATATTCGACCTCCGCCTCGGCCAGCGCGGTCTGCTCGATGGGCGACCACCTCACTGGCTTTGACCCCTGGTAGAGCGTGCCGTTCATCAGGAACTTCATGAACTCCTCGGCAATCACCCGCTCGGCATGGAAATCCATGGTCAAATACGGCTGCGCCCAATTGCCCGTCACGCCCAGCCGCTGAAACTCTGCGCGCTGAATATCGACCCACCCGGCGGCAAACTCGCGGCACTCGGCCCGAAACTCATTGATCGGCACATCGTCTTTGGACCGGCCCTTCTTGCGATACTGCTCCTCGATCTTCCACTCGATCGGCAACCCGTGACAGTCCCATCCCGGGATGTAGCGGGCGTCGTACCCCATCATCTGATGGCTGCGCACAATCATATCCTTGATCGTCTTGTTCAGCGCGTGCCCGATATGCAGGTGACCGTTGGCGTAGGGCGGCCCGTCATGCAGGGTAAAGCTCTCTCGGCCCTCCGCTGCGCGCAACCGGTCATAGACCCCAATCCGCGCCCAGCGCTCCAACCAGCCAGGCTCGCGCTTGGGCAGGCCCGCCCGCATCGGAAAATCGGTGCGGGGCAAGTTCAACGTGTCTTTGTAGTCAGGCGTGTCGGCACACATGGCGGTGGTCTCGCAAATATCGGTCAAGTGGGGGGTATAGCGGTTCGGTGCGATGGCTCAAGCACCTTGACCCGGCAGCTCGGAAAGCTTCAGAGCGCCGGGGATATAATTCGCTTAATGCGCACGCAGGCCAACATGGCTGCCTTATAGGCGTAGCCCCGCCGCCGCCACAAGCCCCGAAGCCTATTTCCCCGCCGTCGCACTGCATCAACCCGCTTTGCCTTCTTCTGGCTCAAAATACCTCGGGGTTTGGGGCAGCGCCCCAAGACAGTGGCACCAGGCGCGCGCCCGAACCGCGCGTGCTGCGGCACTGCGCTGCGCGAGGCTCCGCCTCGCCTCCCATCTGCCAGCGGCAGATGGGCAAAATCGCGTGCGCCCCAGCGCTCATTGCGGGTGCGGCTCGGCCTGCCCCTGCGCCCAGCGGTCGAGCCAGGCAAGGGCTGCCAGGGACAGACCAAGTACCGCAAGGCTCAGCACCCGCGTCAGACCCGTCAGGCCCGAAATATCGACCAGAAAGACCTTTGCCACCGCCAGCCCAATGACCAAAAGCCCAGCCCGACGCAACACAACCGACCCGCGCGCCAGCGACTGGTAAAACAGCGCTGCACCAAGCCCAAGCAAGGCCAGCGTGTAACTCCACAACTCGCCTTGCAAAAATCCGTAACTCAGCTCAAGTGTCGCTGCCCCCTGCCAGGCATGCCGCAGCGCCGCAAACGCCCAAAAGGCCGCCAAGGCACACCCCAGCCCGAAGACACCCCACCGCGCGATGCGGCCTTGGATGCGCGTGCTTGCCAAAAGCAGAACCAGCGCTGGCACGAAATAGGCAGGCAATAGGGTGTTGATCAGCACCGGCCCAAACACTGGGCCCGAAAACGCGTCGAGCAAGGGGTTGAACACCGTGAGTGAGGCCAGCACCGCTGCCAACCCGATCAGTCCAAAAACACCCGCAAGCCCGGCGCGCACCCAGCGCAGGCGACCGCCCAAAGCTTCGAACCGCAGCAGTTGCACCAGCGCGAGGATAATCCAGATCGTTGCAAAGAGCCCGATCTCCCAATGCCCCTCAGCGCTGCGTCCCGTGAGCAGCTCGATGGACCGCAAAAGGCTCAAAGAGGCCAGCATACCGCCCGATGACCAGGCGCCCGTGTCCAGCATCACCTGCGCCGTCATTCGGGTCATGCCGCGGAGCAACCACAGCGCTGCAACACAGGCGGCAAGCGCCCCGCCATAGGCCAACAACATCTCCCAAAACGCCGCCTGGTCCAGCGCCCAGCCAAGACCGGGAAACGCCACCAAGCGCGCGCCCACCGCGACAACACCAATGCTGATGAACACCTGCATCAGCGGCAAATCAAACCGCCGGTCCAAAGCTGCCGCTGCCACCACCAAGGCGGCCAGCGCAACGGTCAGCGCCGCATCGCTGAGGATCAGCACCACCGCAAAGGTCAGCGCCGCAAGTGCCGACATCACACAGATCGACGCGCGCAATCGATCCGCACCATCCACGCGTGCCAGGATGACAGAAAATTGTGTCATTACCGCCGCCAGCACCGCCCCGTGCAAAGCCCAAGCATAGGCGCCGATGGTCTCGGCAGGGGTCCACGTCACCTCCAGGATGATCGCCACCGCCGGTGCAATGACCGCCGCAGCAATGGTCCAGGCGACATGCTCTCCGGGCCGCAAGGCACGCCACAAAGCCAGCACGCTCAGGCCAACCCCCAAGGCGACCAATATGCTCACCGCAAACGGAAAATCGGCTTCCACATTGTCGGTATAGGTTGCGGCAAAGGCACGGGCCTCAGCCCCCGATCCCTCCAGCGCGACAAGCGTCAGAAGACCCGCCAGCGGGACGAGGCTTGCATCCTGCAGACCGCGCGCACGGTGCGACCAATAGCTAAATGCCGCGACCAGCACCGACAGCACCACGATGCCAGACCAAAACATGCCCTGATCCTCCGAACCAATGCCGGTGATCATAAATGTCGCCGCGGCCAACACGGCCCAGGCCATCAACACCGGAAAGGACGGCCGACGGCCTTTCCTGATCAGCGCATGCAGCAGCATCGGCTCGGCGTGATCTGGCCATACCCCACGCGACGGGATCAGCACGGCCAGCGCCACTTGCACCGCGAAATAGATCTGTGCCGCCAGCGCCATCTCGCCGCTGAAACCGCCGATATAGGTCAGCACGCCCGTGGCCAGCCCCATGGCCGCGCTCAATCCCGACACCCAGGCCCAGCGCCGCAACGTGTCGATGCCCAGGCCGACCGCTGTTACAATGCCGAAATACACAAACAACCACGGCGTCGCGGGCACCTCACTGCCAACCAGAAACGGGCTGGCAAAGGCGCCCAGCACACCAATTCCGGCCAAGAGCGGCCCGTTGATCCAACCCAAACCAAGGCCCAGCACGCCCACAGCGACCAAACCGGCAAAGGCCAGCTCGACCCCGATCAGACCGTAGAGCAGCCGTGCCGCCACCACAGCGCCAAAAAGCGACACCAGACCCGCGCCGGAAAACACCGACGGCAGATAGGCGGTGCTCGTGCCCACACCGTCGCCAAAACGGCGCCGGATCAGTTCGCCCGCGGCAATCAGCGCGCCACCAAATGCAAGCGCCGCAAGGATGCGCGCAGCCGGCGGGAAAAACCCGTTTTCAACGCCGTATTGCACCAAATACAGGCCTGCCAGAGCCAGCGACAGGGCTGATACCGCGTAAATCCAGTGGCCCATGAGCCATGAAAGACCACGCGACACCCACGATGGGCCGCCCGCAGGTGGCATTTTTGCAATCGGGCCCGACATCTCTCGTGCACGGGCGCGACGAGCCGCGATGACCTTGGCTGCAGGTGGCGTGTTGTCTTCGTTGGCCTGTGCCGGTTCGGCGGGCGGGGCTGGTTCCGGTTCGGTCGCCGGCGCAGGGCCAGCTTCAGACGCAGGAGCCATATCCGACCGCAACTGCAGCCGCGTCACCTCTGCTTCGAGGTCACGCACCCGACCCGTCAGACCGGCGTGCGAGATGAGAAGATAGATGACCGCAACCGGGATCGCCAAAATGACCAATCCCAAAAGCACCAATAGCGCTTCCATGACCGCGCACTCCTGCCGTTTGCGCGCAGTCTATTCAAAGCCAAGCCCCGACAAAAGCACGGGTTTCCTGACCCTGCGGGGCGCGGATTTCGTGTCGAAATCCGACCGTTTTCCGACGCGGAAAACGCGCCCGGCTCAACCGTTGGTTTGAAACAACCCGCCCAGCGCTTGGCGCACAACGGTCCGCGCCCGCGGCCGCTCGCGCGCAACAAAGGGCAGCGGACGACACACTTCGATCGCTGCAGCACCCACCCGCGCGGTCAGCGCACCGTTCACAAGGCCCTCACCGAACCGCCGGGACAACTTGCCCAAAACGGATCCGCCCAGCACCGGCTCCAACAGGTCGTCACCCACCGCCACCGCGCCCGTGGTCACCAGATGCGCCATCACAGCGCGGGTCAAGCGCCACGACCCAAGCGTGCCTCCGCGCCCGCCATAGATCTCCGCCACCCGGCGGATCATGCGCAGATTGACCAGCAATGCCGCCGCCACATCCGCCAAGGCCAACGGCACCAAAGCGGTCACTGTCGCCACCTGCCGCGCTGCCGCCTCGACCTCCCGCGCGGCAAGCGCGTCCAACGGCTCAAGAAGCGTGCCTTCGACCAAACCAAGCAAGGCCGCAGCATCGAGTTGATCGGCACGCAACTCGGCAAACCGCGCGCGGCCCCACTCAACCTCTTCCCGGTCGCGATAGAGCGCGACCACCTGACCCGCCACGTTTTGCGCTGCGGCAAGATCGGTCGCCGCCTCCGCCGCACGCCGAATGCCGTCAACCCGTGCCAACCGCCGCAGGGCCGCCCACTCGCGCGTCGCTAGCGTTAGCAGCACCAGCACAACCGCGCCAATCAGACCGGCCAACGCCCAGCCGACCACCGGCTGCCGCGCGATCCACGCCGTCACGAAATCCCAGGCCGCAGCGCTGATCACCGCTGCCAGCAAAGCGCCCGCCAACGTCCAGCCCCAGCGCGCCAATCGCGACGGCGCACGCGCTTGCACCCGCATCGCCGTCTGCATGGCCGCGGCTTGGCGCAACGCCGGATCGGTCTCAGGCACGGCGGCAGCCTCGGTGACCGCTGGCACCGCATCTTCGTCCAAATCGATCAACACCGGCTTTTTGCGCATCAGGCGGCCTCCCGTTCCCAGGTCAGTTCGATATCCGGCAAGCCTTCGTCATTGCGGCTGCCATCGCTGCGCTGCACCTCGCGAAACCCGTGCGCGGCATAAAAGGCCTGCGCGCCCACATTGGCCTGAAAAGTCCAGAGCCGCAGCATGCGCGCGTGTGCCTGCGCGGCCGTCAACAATGCCGCGCCGACACCGCAGCGCCGCGCCGCGCGCGCCACGTAAAGCGCATGCACCTCGGCCTGATCGCGCGCCAGAAACCCCGCGACCCCGCTCCGTGTGATCGCCACCTGGACCCAGCCACGCGCGATCATGTCTCCGGCAAAGCTGATGTCTTGGGCCCGGCTGTGCAAGCGTGGCATCCAGGCGGTCTCGTCAATGAACTCCGACAGGATGCCACCCACCGCACCCGCATCCAAGGCCCCGGCCGCACGCAACACAACGCTCACAGCTTGTCTCCGATCAAAAACTGCGCCGCCCGATCCATGCGGATGTGCGGCGGCCCGTCACCGGGGCGCAAAGACATGCGCGCCGGCGCAAACCGCATCACCGCGTACTCGTCATCAAGCCAGCCGTCATCGCCCGACAGCAGCGACGCCGGATCCTCTGGCAGCTGGCCGGGATAAAAGGCCGCCGTTTTGCCGGTGTCGAGCAAGGTGCCCTGCACCATGTCGAGGGTTGCACCCTCATGGGTGACCTGCGCCTCGGTTGTGGTGCGCAACGCCGCCAAGGCCAGCGCCTCGGTCTCAGCGCCGGCAAAGCGCGCCCGATCCCGCGCCGCACGTGTCAGCGCCGCCATGATCGCGGTCAGCCTGTCATGCTGCGTGTGATGAATGTGGTCCGCCTTGGTCGCGGCAAAGAGGACCTTTTCCACCCGCCGCCCGCGCAGAAGTTGCGTCAAAAACGCGTTCCGCCCCGGCCGAAACGCGCCGAGAATGTCACCCATCGCCCGGCGCATATCTGCCACGGCCTCCGGCCCGGAATGGATCGCGCCCAATGCGTCCACCAGCACCACCTGCCGGTCAATGCGAGAAAAATGATCGCGGAAAAACGGCGTGACCACTGCGCGTTTGTAAACCTCAAACCGCCGCGCCATCTCGCGGCGCAGTGACCGACGTGGCGCATCACCTGCGGGCAAAGGCGCAAAAGTCAGCACCGGTGATCCTGCCAAATCCCCAGGCAGCAAAAACCGCCCCGGGGTGCAGTCATAAAACCCCGCCGCGCGCGCTTCGGTCAGGTAGGCGGTAAATGCCGCCGCCAACTGCTTGGCTACCAGTTCGTCCAAACGCGCGCTCGGGTCCACTGCATCAAGAGCGGCGCGATACGCAGCACCCTGCGGACGCGCGCGCACCCGCGCCAAAGTGGCGTCCGACCACGCGGCATAGTCCTGGTCCAAAAGCGCCAGATCCAGCAGCCACTCGCCGGGATAGTCAATGATGTCCACGTGCAGCGTCCGCACCCCCTGCCACCCGGCCAGAAGCCCGGCAGGCCGCACCTTGAGCGACAGGCGCAATTCGCTCACCGCCCGCGTGCTTTCCGGCCAGGCGGGCGGATCACCCAGCAGCGCGGCCTTATGCGCCTCAATGTCAAAACGCGGGATGGTGTCATTGGGCTGCGGCTGCAAATAGGCGGCCTCGATCCGCCCCTGCGCATGTGCGAGCAGATGCGGCATCCGCCCGCGGTCCATCAAGTTGCTCACCAGCGAGGTGATAAACACCGTCTTGCCCGACCGCGCCAGTCCCGTGACACCCAACCGCACCGTTGGCGTCCCTACGAGGTCACTGCCCGCGTCGATGATCCCGCGCCCGGTATTCAGCAGCCCATCGGCCAAAGTCGTCAGAACCACGCGGTGCGCCTTTCCATAACCGTGCCCGCAACATAAGCGCGCACAGGCAGGCTCACCAGTGCCATCGCACAACCCATAACCGCGCACCACACCGGTCAAGACCCAAACGCACCTGCCCCACCGAACATGACCAAAACGAACACCATAAATCTACCCAAAGCGCACCCGCGCCGTCCTCCCCCTTCTCTGTTTCAAAAAATCCTCCCCGAAGGGCCGGATTGCCACCCGATCCCACCGCCAGGCAGGTGTGCACCACCATAAGCACCAACAAATGCGAGCACAGCCCAGGCGCACGCCGCGCACACAGCCAGCTCGACCTGACCGCACCGCCTTGCACAGCACGTCATGATCCGCATATGTGCCGCCCCATGCCCCGCTACGCCCTCAAGGTCGAATATCACGGCGCCTCTTTTGCCGGATGGCAGCGCCAGGCCGACCAACCGTCGGTGCAGGGCGCCATCGAAGCGGCACTGGCGCGGCTCGAACCCGGGCCACACAGCATCGCGGCGGCCGGGCGAACCGATGCGGGCGTGCACGCACTGGCTCAAGTGGCGCATTGTGATCTGACGCGCGACTGGGATCCCTTCCGCCTGTCCGAGGCGCTCAATCACCACCTCAAACCGCATCCCGTGGCAATCGTGAATTGTGCAGAGGTAGCAGCGGACTGGCACGCACGGTTTTCTGCCACCGCGCGCCGCTACCATTACCGCATCCTGATGCGCCGGGCACCTGCCACGCATCTGGCCGGCCTGGTCTGGCGCGTGAACCAAGAGCTGGATACCGCTGCCATGCATGAAGCGGCGCAAACACTGGTGGGCAATCACGATTTCACAACGTTCCGCTCGTCGATCTGCCAGGCGGCAAGCCCGGTAAAAACCCTCGACCGGTTGGACGTCACCGCGGTTGAAACACCATATGGACCCGAGGCGCATTTTGACGTCCGCGCCCGATCTTTCCTACACAACCAGGTGCGCAGCTTTGTGGGCACATTGGAACGCGTCGGTGCAGGTGCCTGGACAGCCCAAGACGTCGCCGACGCACTTGCCGCCAAAAACCGCGCGGCCTGCGGCCCTGTGTGTCCACCGCAGGGGCTCTATCTGGCAGGCGTTAGTTACCCAACTGACCCGTTCGCGCACTAACCAAGAACCGGCGCTCCCCAAACCGCACGCCTCAGCACGCCAGGTGTCCGCGCACCCATACAAAGAGCGCCGCAACCGCTTCGGACAGCCCGCGCCGCCACACCCCTTCTCTGTTTCAAAAAAATCCTCCCCGAAGGGCCGATCTGCCCGACGCGCCAAGGCGTCAGTCGGTCTCCATCAGGCCCGCGCCCGCACCAAAACTGCGCGAGGCGTCGCTGTCGGGCACATATGTGCGCGCGGCCAGATCGTCCATCACCTGCCACAGCGCTGCCCCCACCGCGACACGCACTGGACGCGCCACTGCATTGGGCAACCGCAAGTCCAACTTGACCAACAACGCATCATCCGTCTCGGCAATTTCCGCCTGACAGGGAAGGCTGCCAAGCCATGCAGCAAGCAGCGGGCGCTCGCCGCTGGCAACAGGAACCCGCACCACGTCGCCGGCCACCGATGCGGCCTCTACGACCTCCTCAACCGAGCTTGCGATTTCTACAATGCGCGCTGGCGCCTCAAGACAGGCCGTGACCAGCGCCTCTGACCCACCATCGGCCAAAAGCCGCGCCACCATGGTGCCAAAAGCCAGCGCTTGCGCATGCGGCACGCCAGCGCCCAGCGCGGCGCGCGCGGCTTTGCTTTGCACTTCGTTCCAACTGCGCTCTACAGGCTCGGCAACCACCAATCGTCCCCTTCCGGTGTCAACGCGTCCCCCAAAGGCGCCCCTTGCGCCAGGGTGATCCGCGTCCACAGGTCAGATTTAGGGTCAAATTTCGTGGCGCCAAAAAAACTTAGCTTGCAGCGCAACATGTCGATCGGCCGGCAGGTGGCCGCGATCAGATTGTCGCGGATCTCGGCATAGGGATGCGCCGCCAGCGTCGCGACCCGCTCAACCGCCATAGCGTGCGCGGGGGCATCGCGCAAAAAGGCGCTGACAGGCATGTCCGTCTCTGGCAGATCGGCCGCCAAACGCTGCACCCGCCGCGCGATATCCAGGGGGCTTTCCCATTCTGCACCATGTTCGGCAAATCGATCCCCTAGACGCGGCTCTAGCTTGTCGGCGCTGACATACCAAAAGCGGCGGGCGGCATCGGGCGCGGCGAAATCCATGTCGCAGGCCCAGCCCCAGTCCCGCGCAATTGCGTCACGCAGCGCGCCCGTAGAGGCAAAGGGCCGCGGCAACGCGCCAGTCGGGTCGGCCATGCACGCGGTCAACCCATCCACCTCATCGGGGAAAAGCTCGATCAGCAGTGCGGCCAGCAATTCCTGCAACCCCTCGGAACCGCTCTGCGCCCGCTGCCACAGTTCCGCAAAAGGTGCTGTGCCGCTGAGATCGGCGAACGCTGGCTGAAACGCCGCCCACTCCTGCTCCAGCGCGCGCAAGGCGACATCGTCGGCCTCCGACGGCACCCGCCACTGCGCCAAATGCGCCTGCGCGCGCGTAGCAAGCACGCGGGCGCGGGTTTGCGCGTCGTCCGACGCGGTTTCTTGCGCTAACACGCGCGCCAGCGCGGTCTCGCGCGCCAGCATCCAGTTGTTGAGCAATACGGGATGGGTCACCAGAAACGGCGCCATGCCCAGCCCGGTGGCATTGCCCACCCCCAGATGCCGCGCCAGCGCGGGCGCAAGCGTGCCACGCCCGACGTGCTGCACCAGATCGATGGTAAACTGCCGGATCAGATATACGGTGAGCATTTCGGCGGCAAATGGGACCTCCATACCGTCGCGCCCTGCCAAAATGTGACGATCCGCGATGCCAAACTTGCCATTGCCGTAAACGGCGGTTGTCCGCATGAGATAGCCAATTTCAACGATGCGCGCGGGGTCGGGTTGCTGCCCGGCCCGCAAGGCGGCGACGATCTCGGACCACAGCCGCAGGGATTTGTTGGCCCGGCTCAGCACCAGATCGCGTGGACCAAACCGCCCGGCCTCTTGCAAAGGCGCATCGGCGGCGATCCTTGCGAGATCTTCCGCGCCAGGTGTCCCGTCAAAAAGGACAAAGGCCGCGTCCCACGCGGTGGCGATCACCCGGTCACTGCGATCCGCGTCGGCGAGCGGCCGCGACACCGACACAAGCGCATAAGGATGGCCACCAAGCCGCACTTGGTGCACGGCAGTGCCAAATCCCTCCGCGCAGATCTGCCAGTGCGTCCGCCTGACCACCGCACGCTCCTGGCAGAGGTGGCGCACGACCGCACGCAAAAAACTCAGCCGCGTCGGCATCGACACCCCCATGCGCGACAATCGCAACACCGTGTCAGGTGCGCGCAGCGGATGAGGTTCCAGGGCGATGTCCTTCATGGAACCATGTTAAGCGCACACTGCCGCTGCAGGGCAAGCCGTTTTCCGTGTCGGAAAACGGCCGGAAATCGATACGATTTCCGGCACCCGGCTCAGAGCTTTTCCTGCGTGTACTTGCGCAGCTCGGCGCGCGCCACTTGGCGGCGGTGCACCGCATCGGGCCCGTCAGCCAGTCGCAGCGTGCGCTGATGCGTCCAGGCGTGGGCCAGCGGCGTGTCCTGACTGATGCCCTGACCACCGTGCATCTGCACCGCCTCGTCGATGACCTTGAGCGACACGCGTGGCGCCACCACCTTGATCTGGCTGATCCACGGCGCCGCAGCCCGCGCATCACCTTGGTCCATCATCCAAGCGGCTTTGAGGCACAAGAGCCGCGCCATCTCGATCTCCATCCGCGCCTCGGCGATGATGTCATAATTGGCACCCAGCTGCGCCAGCTTTTTGCCAAACGCTTCCTTGGACAGCGACCGGCGGCACATCAGCTCGAGCGCGGCCTCCGCTTGCCCGATGGCGCGCATGCAGTGGTGGATGCGCCCGGGTCCCAATCGTCCTTGCGCGATCTCGAAGCCGCGCCCCTCGCCCAGCAGGATATTTTCAGCCGGCACCCGCACATCCGTGAACCTGATGTGCATGTGCCCGTGCGGCGCGTCGTCGTGGCCGTAGACCAGCATGGGCCGCAGGATCTCGATGCCGCGCCGCACGGGCACATGCACATCAGGTTCACGGATGTGCGGGTGCCGGCTGAAAATATCCTGCTGGGCGAGGGGCGCGGCTTCGAGATCGCGCAAGGACGAT
>JBCCLL010000053.1:0-20136 GCA_039026855.1 Pseudomonadota bacterium
ACCGGCTACGTTCCACCCGACCGGCTTCGCTTGAGCTCCGCAAAGGCTCCGCTCAGCCGGTCTTGACCGCAACCAGATCAACAGTAAGAAATAGGAACGGATCCTACACCTAAGCGGCCCAGATCAAGGGGGAACGTCAAATCGGAGTATTGCGAGCGGTGAACGTCTTCAAGGGTTACCGGTGACTTCGACAACTGGTCAGGGTCTGCTCGTCTGCCAGTGCACCCATAAACGCCCACATGCTCGCAGATACCCATCTGCGGTCGCTGTCATGGCAGTAGTGTTGGCAAATCTTTGATCGTATTTCGGATGGCCGTCGGCTTCCAAAAATACAATGAAATGCACAAATTTGCCTCTGCCTAGCGTGCCGCCGGCTCGTGCGACAAAGCCATCCTTTTTCAATCTAGCATGACCCTGCGACCAATATCGTCAAGCATTGCATCAAGGTCTAGCGGCACGTCCATCTGCTTTAACTTTACGTCGATCATCAAGAACGATAGTCCATGCACAAAGCTCCACAACTGAAAGGCGCGGCGCTCGTCAATGGCTTCGACGGTGTCGCTGCCGCGAAAGTTTGCGACCTCTTTTTGGACAACTGCGTAGGTGTCGCGGCCCTTTTCGACGAGCGCGGCGTCGTCCGCGTGGCCATCTGAAAGCCCAAACATCAAGCGAAATACCGCGGGCTCGGTCCTTGCGAAATTGACGTATACGCGCCCCAAAGCGGAGATCCTGGCAAGGCTGCGTTGCTGCAAGTGCGCTAGAGCCTCCAGCATTTGTTCATGCTGCCGTCCCATCCCTTCGAACGCGACGGCACGCAGCAAATCATCTCTGTCTTTGAAGTGTTTGTATGGAGCCGCCGTGGAAACCCCGGCGCGTCGGCTTGCCTCGGAAACGGACAGGTGATCTGGTCCCTTTTCTTCGACTAACTGGCGCGTCGCCTCGATCAATTGTGCCCGTAGATCACCGTGGTGATAGCTGCCGCGCGCGTTTTTGGATTTCACTTTTTCCATAATCCAAGTGCTTTCAGACTTTGCAGCCCTTGTCAAAGTAAGAGGCTGTAACATATGTTAGTAACTCTAACATTCAAAGGTCGGGATGATGGTTTCTGAAACAAAAACGGTGTGGTGGCGTCGTACTCTGCGAGCCGCGGTCACATTTACCATGACGTCGCTTGTGATCGCAGGGGCCAGCGCCGCCGTATTCTTTGGCTCAACGCACATGGCCAACCGAGCCGAGGCTACAGCAGTGCCGGAAACCGCCGATCCGACCCCGGTTGAGGTCGTTGAGCTTGTAACCTCGGACGGCTTTGACATTCCTCGACGGTTCGTCGGACAGGTAGAGGCCGCGGCAAGTGTCGTGCTGTCATTCGAGTTGGCTGGTCGGCTCGAGGAATTGTCCGTGCAAGAAGGGACAGAGGTGGCAGCCGGCACAATTTTAGCCCGGCTTGATACATCCCTTTTGATGGCTGAGCGGACCCGGCTTCAGGCCAGTCAATCCGCGACGGAGGCACAATTGGAACTGGCAGAAACGCGTCTGATGCGCGCGCAAGCGCTGCTGACCGATGGCCATGTCAGTCAGGAAACGGTGGATCAAGCCTTGGCGACACGCGACGAGTTGGCCAGCCGGATGAAAGAGATCTCTGCCGCCATAGATGTCGTTGCAATCAACCTGAAAAAATCTGAATTGCCTGCGCCATTTGATGGGCGAGTTGGACTGCGCAATGTGGATGGGGGTGAAACACTGGCCGCCGGTGCGCCCGTGCTGACCCTGATCAAAACCGCCGCACCGGAAGTCCGCGTCGGCCTACCATTATCCGTGGACGCAACCCGCTTGGGCGACGTTTTCATCGAGATCGGCGGCACGCGCCATCCTGCGCGCCTTGCACAAGTGCGGCCTGATATTGATCCGGTGACCCGCACACGCACCGCCCTTTTCACATTGCTGACCGACGAAATGCCAACCTTTGGACAGACGGCAACGCTGACACTGAAAACCCGAGTTGACGCTTCGGGCACATGGGTGCCGCTTGATGCGCTGCAAGAGGGAATTGGCGGCACATGGAATGTTTTGGTGGTCCAAGATGACGTGGTGCGCCTGGCAATGGTCGAAGTGCGCCACGCCGACGAAACACACGCCTTTGTCAGAGGCACTTTTGCCCCCGGCACGCAAATGATCCAAAGCGGCGCGCACCGCGTCGTTCCGGGCCAATTGGTTCAGACAATTACGGCGGCGGAGTAAGCTTATGTTAACCTTGCCATTTCGCCAGCCCCGTATCGTTGCACTGATCCTTCTAGTTCTGGTCTCGGCCGGTCTGTCCGCCATGCTGTCGATTGGCAGGCAAGAAGACCCAACGATCACAAACTTGTTTGCCACCGTCACAACCCAATTCCCGGGTGCAGACCCGGCACGGGTCGAGGCGCTTGTGACCGCCGAGATCGAACAAGAGCTGCGTGAAATTGCTGAGGTCGACACAATCACTTCGGTCTCGCGGACGGGCGTATCGGTGGTGTCTGTTGAATTGCTCGAAACGCTTGATGAGACAACAATTGAACAGGTCTGGTCAGAGGCGCGGGATGCGGTGGAAGATGCCCGTCGCAACTTTCCGCAGGGGGTTTTGGCCCCCGAATTCGACGCCGAGGGTATTTCCGCCTACTCCGCGGTGATCGCAATCACTTCCGATCATAATGACGTCCCTCTGACACTGACCCATGCGCATGCGGAGGCCTTGGCTGATCGACTACGGTCGATCCCGTCCACCCGTGCCGTGGATCTGTTCGGCGAACCCGAAGAAGAAGTCTTGGTCGAGCTTGACCCTTACGTGGCCGCATCGCTCGGGCTGACAGTGACTGAGGTCTCGCAACGTATCGCCGCAGCAGATGGCAAGGTCCGTGCCGGCGCGATTGATGGAGATGAAACCGGGCTCACAATCAACGTGTCCGGTGAAATCACTGCGCTCCAACGCCTGGGCCGCGTGGTTCTGCGCGAGGGCATGTCTGGTGCCACTGTAACAGTATCGGACGTCGCTGAAATTTCCCGCGGGCCGCGCGATCCTGTGACTGAGCTGGCTTATGCCAATGGTCGTGCCGCGGTGTTGGTGGGCGTGCTGGCACAAGATGGCGTTCAAATCGACCGTTGGATGGGCTTTGTACGCGCTGAACTCGCCGACGGCGCGCAAATGGTGCCGGTGGGTCTGACGGAGACGTTGATTTTTGACCAGTCAACATATACCGCATCCCGATTGGTCGAGGTCGGTACCAACATGGCCATTGGTGTTGCCTTGGTGGTGGCCGTGCTGTTCATAACCCTCGGGGTGCGCGCCGCGGCCATAGTGGCACTGGTTCTCCCGGTGGTATCGCTGGCCACGCTCGCCACGATGAACCTAATTGGCTTGCCGATCCATCAGATGTCTGTGACGGGACTGATCGTCGCCTTGGGCTTGCTGGTGGATGCAGCGATTGTGATGGTCGATGAGGTCCGCCAACGGCTTGCACGCGGCATGGAACGCGAAAGGGCTGTGGGCGATGCGGTCAGACGCCTTGCCGCGCCGCTTTTGGCGTCCACTGTGACCACCGCGCTATCCTTTACGCCGATGATCCTGCTGCCGGGTCCTGCAGGGGATTTCGTCGGTTCCATCGCCATTGCGGTGGTCATCATGCTGATTTGGTCGCTGCTCATCGCGCTGACCGTGACCCCGGCTTTTGCGGGTTGGTTCATCAAATCAGGCGGGCGCGGCGGCGTTACGCTTCCGCGGTTGGGTCGGGCGTTCCATGCCTCCATCCGCTGGTCTGTGCGCCATCCGGTAAAATCCATCGCGCTTTCGCTGATCCTCCCAGTTATGGGGTTTGCATCTTTCCCTACGCTCACTGCGCAGTTTTTTCCAGGCGTCGAACGGAACCAGCTGTATCTCGAAATCGAGATGCCGCCTGGCACTTCGATCAGCGGTACGGCCGACGTCGTGCGCTCCATCGATGCGGAGTTGCTAGGGATTGACGGCATCGCAAATGTCTATTGGTCCGTCGGTCAATCCGGACCAGCCTTTTACTACAACATTACCGGCGGACGCTCGCAGGAGCCCGGCTATGCCATTGCAATGATTACGACCAATACGGCCGACCAGGGTGCAAGCCTGGTTGCGGGGCTGCAGGCGCGTATGGATACCGACTATCCAGAGGCGCGCATCATCGTGCGCGGCTTGGTGCAAGGTCCGCCTGTCGCCGCCCCGATCGAGATCAGAATTGTCGGGTCTGATTTGGAGATCCTGCGCGCTTACGGCGATCAGGCGCGCGCGCTGATGGCAGGATTGCCGATCATAACGCAGGTGCGCACCGGGGTGTCCGGTGGCGCACCGCAGATCCGGTACAACATTGATGAAACTGCCGCACGGCTTCTGGGCCTGAATGTCACGGACATCGCCGCACAGCTGGAAAACGGCATGGTTGGCACCACGGGCGGCAGCCTTGTCGAGGGCACCGACCAGCTTCCGGTGCGCACGCGGTTTGATCGCGACGTCTTTACAGACCTCGCCGAAGTCTCGGATCTGCCGATTTTGCTGCCGGATGCAGGCGCGATTTCCACAAGCGGCGTGTTTCCGGCCGTCCCGTTGTCAGAGCTGGCAACACCGATCCTCGAACCCGCAGAAAGCGTCGTCACCCGGCGCAATGAAGAGCGGGTCAACGTCGTGCAAGCTTTCATAGTGCCCGATGTGCTGCCAGAAGAGGCGTTGCAAGAGGTGCTGGCCGCGTTTGACGCCGCTGGCTTCGCGCTCCCACCGGGATACAGGATCGAGCTGGGTGGCGACAGCGATGCGCGGTCGAGTACGGTGGGCAACCTTTTGGCCTCGATCGGTTTGATCGTAACCCTGACAATCGCGACCATCGCTCTGACGTTCAACTCTTTCCGGCTGACTGCACTGTCGCTCGTGGTGTGTGTGCTTTCTGCGGGCCTATCGATGCTGTCGCTCGCCGTTTTGCAATACCCGTTTGGCATCAACGCCATCATCGGTGTGATTGGTTCCATTGGCGTTTCGATCAACGCGGCGATCATTATTTTGACCGGCTTGAAATCCGACCCAGAGGCAGCCGCAGGAGACACGGACGCGATGGCGCGCGTTGTCAGTGGATCAAGCCGGCACATAATCTCGACCACAATTACAACCTTTGGCGGTTTCCTACCCCTTATCCTTGGCGGAGGCGGTTTCTGGCCACCATTTGCTGTGGCAATCGCTGGCGGTGTGCTCTTATCAGCGGTGGTTTCGTTTTACTTCACACCCGCCGTTTTTCGCCTGATTTATCGACGCCGGATGCCTGCTGAACAATACGAGAAATCGCCTGATGTGCCGCACTTGAAGATGGCCGCGGAATAAAGGGAGAAAGTCATTCACTGGCAATAATCACGTGACATCCCGTTCCGAGATGAGGCGGATCCGTGGCCGAATTCCAAGGAGGCATTGTTGCCGCGCCGAGCACGAGGAAAACGGCAGCACGAGTATCCGCAGCGCTGTGTAACTAGCAGAGGTCGATACAAGACTATTTATACTGCATGAGTGGATGCTGACGCTTGCCAACCAGCCGGTGATCATGCGCAGTCGAAGACGGACGTAAAAGTGCTTGCATCATGTCTTACAGCACGTGCGGGCGCCAACATCCAAAACGCCTCGTCTGGTTTTGTGCAAAGCAGTGACCCATTGCGGCGCACCAATAGGCATCAGATCTCGCGGGGCGGATTTTGCATGCCGATTTAAGCGGCCTCGAGCTGCTTCAAAAGTGCTCGGAAATTCTTGCGTGCATCACCCGGGTGGCGGATCTTTTTCGCGGCATCGAGGTTGGACAGGTCATTGCCAACCACAATCAGTCCGACCATGCCCCATTCATAATGCGGCAGGCAGATGTAGCCATAAATGCCAGGCACGGTCAGCGTTATCGTCAACTCTTCGTCTATCCCACCGCTCCAGGATTGTGCGCCATCCGGGATCATACCTTTCTTGGACGCCGCGTTGTGACCTGCATCCGTTGCAAGAAAGGTAACACTGGCGCCAGCGTCGACGTTCAGGATGGCAGGCTCGAAAACGTTGATCAGGTTGGCATCATTGCAATCGGCATTCAGCATCAGCACGGAGTGATTGCCACCTTCTGCCTGCGGCGCAGTGTTTGCCAGCGCCGTCGACGTGCATGCAAGCGCGCCAAGGGAAAGCGTAAAATTACGCCGGTTCAATGTGGGAGTAAGCATGGACAACAAGATCCTCCTTGGGGCCGGTGGTGATGTGGATGTCGACGCCGTAGGTCGCGGCGATCTCTCGCTTGCGCAGCACCTCATCGGGCACGCCCTCGGTCAGGGTCTCCCCGCTACGAAGCAGAATAAGATTGTCAGCAAAGCGCGCCGCTAGGTTAAGGTCATGCAGCGCCACCATGCCGATGGCACCGCGGGCGCGGATCTCGTCCCGGATTTGGGACAGCACGCGCAGTTGATGGTTCAAATCCAGCGCCGAGGTGGGTTCGTCAAAAAGATACGCCTCCGATTGGCGAATGAGCGCTTGCGCGACAGATACCATCTGTGCCTGGCCACCGGATAGCTCGCCGATATAGGCCTCAGCCAGATGACCGATCTGCGTTTTGTAAAGCGCTTCGCCAACCGCTGTCATATCCTCCGCAGTCACACGCCAAGCGTTTAGGTTTTTGCGCGCCATCATCACCACGTCAAAGACGGTCAGCGCAGCGTTGGCGGCAAAAAACTGCGGCATAAAGCAAACCCGCCGAAGCCGCTCTTTGGTGCTGATCGTCGCAAGGTCCGTGCCGTTGAGCGCGACGGTACCCCGTTTCGGCGTCAAGAGCCCTGCGATCACCCGAAATAGCGTCGATTTGCCCGAAGCGTTTGGACCAATGAGCGCGGTAAGCTGCCCCGGGATAAGTGGGCCAAATCCGGCGCCCCGCAGGATGGGCCTGTTGCCATAGGCGAAATCCAAGTCAGCGGCTTCCAGCGTCATTCCCAATGCCTTTTTCGTTGACCCAAAATCAGGCTGACAAAGAATGGGATGCCGACCAGCGAAGTGATCATGCCAATCGGATAAATAATCCCAGGTGTGATCGCCTTCGACAGAATGGATGTGCCCGACAGGATCAGAGCGCCCGAAAGCGCGCTGAGCGGTAAGAAGCCCCGTTGGTCTTCACCCACGATCATCCGCGCGATATGCGGACCCACCAGACCCACAAAGGCGATGGCGCCGACAAAGCTCACAGCGACCGCTGAGAGGAGCGAAACCCCGGCCAATACCGTCAATCGCAAGGCGTTCACGTTGACACCAAGTGCGGCGGCTTTGTCCTCACCCATGCGCAGCGCGGTGAGCGCCCAGGTTCGGTGGAGGAAATACGGCAGTATGACAAACAGCACCGCGCAGCAGATGCCGACCTTGGGCCACGTCGCGCGTGCGAGTGAACCAAGCTGCCAAAAGATCAACTGAGCCAATTGCAGCTCGGACGCGCCGTATTGCAGAAAAGCCAACAGCGCGTTGAAGGTGAATAACATGGCGATCCCAAGCAGGATCATCGTTTCAGGGTTCGCGCCGCGCATGCGGGACACCAGGAACAACAGCAGCGATGCCACCATGGCAAAAAAGAATGCGTTGACGGTGACAAAAAGCGCACCAACACCGGGCAGGACCGACCAGCCCAGCACTATGGCCGTGGCTGCGCCAAAGCTTGCTGCTGGCGCAATGCCAAGTGTAAACGGCTCGGCCAGCGGATTGTTAAGGATGGTTTGCAGCTCTGCGCCAGCGACGCCTAACATGGCGCCCACGACGACCGCCATCATCGCCACCGGCAGACGGAGATCCCAGATGATCACCTCCTCTTTCGGAGTGGCCGTCCAAGGCGTGATGATGACCTCTGCCACACGCCAGAAACTCACATCAGCCGGGCCAGTTGTGACATCGACAACGACGGTGACAAAAAGAGCAACCGCCGCCGCGATGACAAGCGCCAGCCGCTTGAAAGACCGCTTGCGGTAACCGCCGACAATTGCATCGACGTTCTGGGTTTCAGAAATATCTGCCATCGCTTGAGGATAGCCCGCCGCAACGCGTGCAGCGGGCCAAGCCGATCAATTCGCGCTCAGCCAGAACTGGCCTGAGTTGGCGTAGGGCATGAATTCTTCATGCAGGCGGTTGAACGTGTCTTGGGGATCGAGATCCTCAAAATCGTCTGGGTAGAGCCATTTGGCAATCTGCTGCACCGCCACAAAATGGTAGGGCGAGTTGTAGAACTGGTGGTAGATAGAATGGTAGTTTCCATCTTGCACCGCACGCAAATCTGCAAACCCCGGTCGAGCGACAAGGGCCGCGATCTTTTCGGCGTTGACCGCTGGATCGCCCTCATAACCCAGAAGTGTCGAAGTTACCTCTGGCTTGGCTTCGGCCCAGTTTGCACCGGTGCCGATTATGTGGTCCGGATCCGCTTCGAGGACACCTTCCATGGACAAGGTGACTGAATACGCGTTGGCAAGCGTCGAGGCAAAGTTCTTGCCACCCGCAAGTTCGACAAAGCGGCCATAGTTGTACGGGCCAAATGACCAGCAGCAGAAGTCAGGCTGCCAACCAGCGGCGTTTTCGACGACCACGAGGGGACGCTCGTCCGCAGGGATACTGTCGACCACGTTGGTGACTTTGCGCATTTCAGCGATGTAAAAATCGATGAATTTCGCGGCGCCCTTTTCTTCGCCCAAAAGGCGGCCCAACACCAAAAGTGACGGCACCGTGTTCTCGGTCGCATTGCGGCGGAAGTCGATGAAGACAACCGGCACACCAGCCTTATCAAGCTTTTCGATCAAGCCTGTTTCTTCGGCTTTGAACAGGTTTCCGCTGTCCAGCAGCAGCAAGTCTGCATCGGCCTCAAGCACCGCTTCGATGCTAAAGTCCCCTGCATAGGGGTTGCCGAAATTGATCATCCGCGCCGCGTCTTCGGGAAAAGCGCCCTCAAACTTGCGGAAGGCGTCGGGATCAAATTGGATGAGGTCGTCTTTCCATCCCACGATGTTTTCGAACGGGTTGCCATCGGTAATAGCAGCGATGGCGTACATCATCCGGCCTTCGCCGAGGATGATTTTTTCGGGAAGTGCGTCGAGGGTGACTTGACGTCCAGCGATATCAGTGAGGGTCAGCGCTTCGGCTTCAGCGTATGGGGCTGTCGTGATCGTTGTCACGGCGGCTGCAATCGCCAGCGCGAAGCTGCTGACGATGGTGTTCATCGTCATGGTGCATACTCCGGTTGGTGATACCTTTGGGTAGCGTGTCTGATCATATTGGCGCAAGTGTGCTGATCAGGTGCGCACGCGTGGCATCTGGCCGCAGCCGCTCGCATTGCAAATGTCGGCAATGAGCATCGCAGACGCCTTCTTATCGCACAAATCCATCCTAAAGTGCAGTGATGCTGCTGCGAAGGACCCGACGGCGGACGGGGAAGCGATTCAGCGCAGGGCCCAGCAACGAAGGGTCAGTTGGATGACCCTTGCGACGGCTCACCGACCCATCTTC
This sequence comes from Pseudomonadota bacterium, assembly GCA_039026855.1. Classification (GTDB taxonomy): domain Bacteria; phylum Pseudomonadota; class Alphaproteobacteria; order Rhodobacterales; family Rhodobacteraceae; genus Tateyamaria. Next base: position 9,521 of record JBCCLL010000053.1, read on the forward strand.
TGAATTGAACTTGCTTATCCCGCGCAAATCGCTTTGCGGCGGCAAAGGCTTGAGACATAACTATGCTGTTACGCCTTTAAGACCGCCGAAGATGCAAAAAACATTGCCTGACTCGCGGCCGAGCGCACTTGATCCACAGTGTAGGGCTTCGAGATCAGGAATGCGGGTTCGGGCCCCTCGCCTGTCAGCAGTCGTTCTGGATAGGCTGTGATAAAGATCACGGGAACGTCGCCCGATTTTTCGATGATCGCATTGACCGCGTCGATGCCGCTGGAATTATCCGCCAGTTGAATGTCGGACAAGATCAGATCCGGCCGCTCACGTTCAAACAGATCGATGGCACCGGCTGCGGTGCGCGCCACTCCCGTGATCCGATGGCCCATGTCCGACACAATGGTTTCCAGGTCCATGGCGATGATTGCTTCATCTTCGATAATCATCACTTTGCCACCGACAGATTTCGACATTTCATCATAGGCAATTGTGACAAGCTCAGACACCTCGGCGACAGTCGATCCCATGATGGTTGCCACATCCTCGCGCGAAAATTCCTCAAGCGTGTGAAGCAGCAACGCCTCTCGCGACCCCGACGTCAAACCGGTGAGATGGCGTTGCGCCTCTGCGGCGGGGCCGTCCTCTTTGGTATCGAAATTTGCGCCAGAAGTGACCCAAATCGCGTGGAAGGCTGAAAAGAGTGCCACCTTAGGCGCCGCAGCATGATCGAACATCGACGGATCTGACAAGATCGCTTCGAGCGTTGTCGCAGCATAGGTGTCACCGCTCGTGCGACTGCCGGTAAGCGCCCGGGCATAGCGGCGCAGATAGTGCAGGTTGGCGCCGATCTTGTCAGCAATCGATGGCGTATCGGTATCTGTCATCAGCGGTACTCACTTATTTTGCGATGTGCATGGAACAATTTTGCTCCTGAGCCATTTTGTATGAGGCGCGGACGCCAATAATCGCTGGTATGGACCGATCAAATGACCCGCAGCAATAGAACATCAAGGATCGAAGACGAAATCGATCAGAACTTGAAACGCGCGTATGATGCCGTTGCGAACGAGGCTGTGCCAAAGCGATTGACCGATCTTTTGGCGCAGTTGCGCGCGCAAGATGCAGCCAAAAGATCAAATCGAGATATCACTAATGAATAACGCCCAAAGCATGGACCCACGGGATGAATTGGTCACCCATCTGGGGGCGATGCGGGCCTATTCCATGTCACTCACGCGTAACGCAAGCCTGGCAGATGACATCGTGCAGGATGCCTTGGTCAGCGCGTGGGGCAACATCGCATCTTACCAACCGGGCACAAACATGCGCGCCTGGTTGTTTACCATTCTGCGCAACACCTATTATTCGCATCATCGCAAGCACAAGCGCGAAGTCGAGGATACCGAGGGCGCGCTGCAGGCCAGTCTGGCGCAAAAGCCTGACCATGACGGGCGTCTACAGTTGCGCGATTTTCAAGAGGCGTTTGACCAACTGCCCGAAGAACAACGCGAAGCTCTGATACTCGTGGGCGCGGGCGGTTTTTCCTACGAAGAAGCGGCTGATACCTGCGGCGTTGCCGTTGGTACAATCAAAAGCCGGATCAACCGCGGGCGTGCGCGATTGACCGAACTGATGTCACTAGATCAGGACAGCCCATTGGAGGTGACCGAAGCGGTCACTCAGGGGATTGTTGCACAGAACCAGGGTTTGGCGTGATCCAGCATCTGATGCCAAGGGGTTTGCAAGTTCGCCTGATCTTGCTGATGACGCTTGTGCTGTTCCCGTTGGGCGGCATTGCCAGTTGGCAGTCAGTGATGCTGGCACGAGACACGCGCCAGATCGCCCTCGATTTTATCTATGAGGCGACAGAAGCGTCTGCCACCGATCAACAGGCATTGATCCAGCGTGCCGTTGGCGCGGCCAGCGGGCTTGCAACGATTGTGAGCGAAGCGGATCTGAACCTATGCCGTGAAGTGATGCGCGCGTTTGCCCGTGACAGCGATGTGTTTGCATTCGCCGGCTTTATTCCAGCGGACGGAAAAATGACATGTAGCAGCGGAACGGCAGAGTTGGTGGACTTGGCCGACACGCCTGGGTTTCAGGCCGCGATAGCACAGGACGGGGTGTTTGTCGGGCTCACCGAACAGGGCGCGGTGTCAGGCTTGCCCGTTGTCTACGTTACCGTTCCAGTGACCCAGAACACGACACAAATGGGGCTGATGACCGTGTCGCTGCTCACCGAGCTTTTGCTGTCAGCGCAGTCGTCGCGCGCAGAGGAGCAGGGACTAACCGTGTTAGGCATTACCAGCGACGACGAATTAATTGATCTGTCCCACGATCAGGCGGGTGACTTCATAGCAATGCCCGCCAATCTATCTCCGAACGAGGTGCGCAACGCTGGCGCGGATACGTTTGTTACCCGTGATTTGGGCGGCACCATGCGTCTATATTCGGTGCATCAAGCGGCGGGGACTGCGTTTGTCATGTTGGGGTCGATCCCCTTGGCGGCGGTGCAGGGGCAGGTGTCGATATGGCAGGCTCTGGCGCCTGCGGTCTTTGCTGTACTGATGTGGTGCGCGAGCATGGCGGTGGCCTTTGTCGGGCTGAACCGTCTGGTGCTGCGCCATCTGGCTGGGCTGCGGTCTGCAATGCGGCGCTTTGCGTTGGGGGAACGGGGCAGCGACGCATTGAAACTGGATGACGCGCCCGAGGAATTTACCGACGCAGAACGCGCCTTTAATCGCATGGCACTGATCATCACTGATGCCGAGGCGCAGCAGTTGACCGATCTTCACGACAAAGAGGTGCTGTTGCGCGAGGTGCATCACCGGGTCAAAAACAATCTGCAGATGATCGCCTCGATCATGAATTTGCAATCGCGCAAGGCGCACACCGCCGAGGCGCGCCACATGCTGGACAGTCTCAAGGGCCGCGTGCGTGCGCTGGCAACTCTGCACCGCTCGCTCTATGCCGAAGCGGACACGTCACAAGTCGATGCGCGCGACTTGATCGCTGCGGTGGTGGCCGAAACCAAGCTGATTGCGCCCAACCCAGACATGAAGATCGACGCCGAACTGTCACCTGCATCCCTCTACCCACAGCAAGCGGTGCCGCTATCTATGTGGGCCACCGAGGCGCTGACCAACGCGGTGAAGCATGCCGGTTGCGGCCCAGACACCGCGCCAGTGGTCAATGTCCAGCTTTTCACCCCGAGCGTTGGCGAAGTCACATTACGCGTCTCAAACACCGTCGGTGTGGTCAAGGAGGACCCAGACAATACTGGCCTTGGCACGATGTTGATGACTGCATTCTGCCGCCAGCTAGGTGGCACCGCCGAGGTTGAGACCAGCCCGGGCCGCTACGTCAACACCTTGCACTTTGCGGTCGAGGATTTCCAAAGCGACACAGCAGACAGCGCGGCGACCAAAAACGCCGCCGCCTGATCCCTGCGTCGTCGATGTCGACATTTATGAGTTTACTGGTTCGCATTAGAACATGAACGCCGCGTGATGAACCTACACTCGATTTGTGTATATCGGCTACCTACAGCAACGTTCGCGGGGCAGGCGGTCGGCCGCTGAGATTGGCCCAAATCGGTATCGCTAGCCAATCCACGGTATATCGTGCGCTCGATCCAAATCGCGCAGGCCGGATAATTTCTGCACGAACTGCAAAGGAAGCAGGTGCGTGGTGAACAGAATTCGCGCTGCCATCTGCCCCTTGATTGCGCGTCAGCCTACAGCCACCGAAGGTGAGCTGGTCTAAGGAAAAAGCCGATTGCTTCATTGGATTTTAAGCGGCGCCATTCGAAGTTCTCGGCGATTTGTGAAACACAGTGCACGCAAGTCACGGCATTTGATACCAGCCGTGACACGGTTTGTGCTGATCACGGCGGAGCAAGATGCGACTTTATTGGCTCTGGGACTTAGTCCGGTAGCCGCGAACTGAACAGCATTTCAGACTGGCTACATGATGGCGGGGGGATTGACGGTAGTGAATAGCGGGTCCCCGCAAGTATGCGTGCATAAGACTTCTGCAGTGTCTGCTAAGTTGAATTAAGTGCGTTTGACGATTGGTTAGCGTTGGGCAGATAGCTCAGCAGAGTTACCCATGCGCCGCGCGTGAAAGTCAGTCCATCCGCCCGTAAAATGTCATTCGCGCACTTTCCGACAACGCCACGCCCGGCTGCGCGTTGTAGGCGAGCACGGCAAGCATGCGGGTGCGTGCGCTTTCATTTGGCGACACACGATGGATCGAGTCGCGACCGCGGAACAGCACCAGCGTCCCCGGCTCCATGCTGAGGATTTGAGGGGCCGTCCGACCATCAAGCAATGCCGCCACGCCGTCATAATTCATCTCACCCGCATCGGCATTGCGCAGATCCTTGACGTATTCAAACCGGCTGCCGGCATCGGGTTTCTGAATCAGCAGGGTGATCGCAAAGGATGAATTGTCAAAGTGCCAGCCCAGTTCCTGCCCATGGCCCGCGTAGTGGATGTTGATCGAAGACAGCGGATCGGCATAGGTATACAGACTGTTTTCCCCGGTTGTGGCCATCACAAACGCGCGGAACCGGGACGCATCATAAAGCGTACGCAGCGGCGAATTGCGGCCAACTGCATCGTCGCAGATGCACCCTTTGGACGATGTCACTTGGACATTGGCGGGGTGGCTGTCCGGGAAATTCGGGTTGCGCGGCGTGAGATATACTGAATGTTGCTGCGTGCAAAAATAGGCCTGATCCTGTTTGTCGCGGGCTTCCTCGGCCATCGCCGCCAGTGCCGGCGCGGTGATAAAGGACGGCAAAACCAGCACCCCGTTTTGATCCAGCGCCGCCTTGCAATGCGCCAAAAATCCCTCGTCCGACAGCGGATAGGCCCGCGTGTCGACAATGTCATCCAGTGTCATGACCGACTATCCCCCAACAGCACCCCGATACCAAGACACGATGGCACGTCTGTTGGCGTCTGTCATCGTGTAGGCAACGCTAGGGGGCGGCATGGCGTGGCTGATGCCCGATTGCAGATAGATGGCTTGGGCGTGACGGGCCACGTCGCCAGGGGTTTCTAGTACCACACCCTTGGGCGGCCAGCGCATCGTGGCGCTGTAGACCGGTTCGCGCGCGTGGCACATAGCACAATTGCCCAGCACGACGTCGTATGCCTCATCAAATCCGGGGGCTGCCGTGAATTTTTCCTCGTAAGAGGTCAGCGCGCGTGCCTCGGCGTCGTCATAGCTCTCGCCCATCGGCGCCACCGACAACCACGCGATGATCAGCATCAGCAGCGCGGTTGCACCCCACGTCCAATGCGGCCCACGGCCAGTGGCATGCATCGTGTTAAAGTAGTGCCGGATGGTCACCCCGGTCAGAAATATCAAGCTGGCAATGATCCAAGAATATTGTGTGGCAAAGGCGAGCGGATAGTGGTTCGACAGCATCAGGAACACGACCGGCAAGGTCAGGTAGTTGTTGTGGGTCGAACGTAGCTTGGCGATCTTGCCGTATTTGGCATCGGGCGTCCGCCCCGCCTTTAGGTCGGCCACGACAATCCGCTGGTTTGGCATGATGATGAAAAACACGTTTGCCGTCATGATCGTGGCCGTGAATGCCCCGAGGTGCAGCAGCGCCGCGCGCCCGGTAAAGATCTGATGATAGCCCCAGGACATCGCCACAAGGATCGCAAACAGCAACAGCATGAGCAGCGTAGGGCTGTCCGCCAAACGCGACTTGCACATCAGGTCATAGGCAATCCAGCCCACAGTCAGCGATGCACCCGAGATCACGATGGCCAGCCACAGCGCAAGATCGGCCTTCGACGGGTCGAGCAGGTAAAGCTCACCGCCGACCCAATAGACGATCATCAAAAGGACGGCGCCCGAGAGCCACGTGGCGTAGCTTTGCCATTTGTGCCAGGTCAGGTGCTCAGGCAGACGGGCCGGGGCCACAAGGTACTTGGTGGTGTGATAGAAACCGCCGCCATGCACTTCCCATTCCTCGCCATGGGCGCCTTCGGGCATGCCGGGGGCGGGTTTCAGCATCAAATCAAGCGCGATAAAGTAGAAAGAGGCTCCGATCCACGCCATGGCAGTGATGACGTGCAACCAACGCACGGCAAAACCGATCCAATCCCAAAGCGCCAGGAAATCATACATCTGCAATTTGCTCCACGTCGGCTTACACGATCCTATTCGGCTGGGGATTATTCTGGTATTCAGGGTAAAAGCCAAACAGCATCAAAAATCCCCGAATAATGTCCTACCTCGATAATATCCGCACTTTTGTCCGTGTCTACGAACTGGGAAGCATGTCTGCAGCGGGTCGGGACCTGCGTGTGTCACCCGCGGTGACGTCGGCGCGGATTTCACAACTGGAAGAGTATTTGAGCGTGCGGCTGTTCCAACGGACCACCCGCAACCTGACCCCCACAGAACAGGGCAAGGCGTTTTACGGCGGCGCCTGTGCAGTACTCGAAGCGGTGGACGTGGCCGAGGCGCAGGTCGCAAACCTCACGGACAATCCACGCGGATCGCTGACTGTGGCGGCCCCTCTTGGGGTAGGGCGGCGTCTGATCGCCCCAAACGTGCCCGCGTTTGTCGAAAGGTACCCCGAGGTGTCTGTGCGCTTGCGGCTCACCGACCGCAAAGTGGACTTAACAACCGAAGGCTTGGATCTCGCCTTTTTTCTTGGGCAGCCCGAGGACAGTACCTTGCGCATGCGCAAGATTGCCGATGTGGATCGGGTGCTGGTGGCGGCTCCCTCCTATGTCGGAACACGCGGGCGCCCAGCATCCGGTGATGAGATTGTAGCACAGGGGCACGACTGCCTAAACTTGCGCTACCCTGGGGCCACAGAGTTTCAGTGGCGGTTGCAAACGGCGGACGGACCAAAGCGGTTCCGCGTGACGGGACGGTTTGAATCAGACGACGGCGACGTATTGACCGACTGGGCGCTCGCTGGGCACGGCATCGCGCTAAAACCGGTATTCGAGGTGGCAGGTCACATTGCAGAGGGGCGGCTGGTCACGGTTGGTCAAGATACCCCGCCCGAGCCGATCCAGATGGCCTGTCTTTACACCCACCGGCGCGGGCAAGACCCGAAGGCGCGGCTGTTCATGGAATTCATGATTGCTCATATCGTCCAGACGGTGCAGCTCTAGCGCCGCGTATTCAGCTGCCTCGATAGGTCGAATACCCAAAAGGTGAAAGCAGCAATGGCACGTGGTAATGCACGTCCTCGGACATTCCAAAACGGATCGGCACCTGGTCAAGAAACAGCAGCTCTTCGCCGGCAAGCGCGTTCGCTCGCAAATAGTCGCCGCAATGAAAGATCAGCTCGTATTGTCCGGTCTTGAACGTGTCTTGCGGCAAAATCGGCGCGTCAGTGCGGCCATCGGCATTGGTCACGGTTTCGGCGATCAAGCGATGCGTGTGGCCCGACACGCGGTGCAGCGCGATCTTGATCCCGGCGGCAGGGCACCCACGGGCGGTATCCAAAACATGCGTTGTAAGGTATCCAGCCATGGGCGCTCCTGTATCTGGCTTCGGCGCTGCGCATCATCAGCGGACGATGTCGCGGGGGCAAGGTGATCCACGGATCAACACTCTTTCAAAAACAATTTGAAAAACAGGCCTATTCTATAAGACTAGGGATCAGGGCAGATATTTGGGGGCCGCAGTGCATCGATACCCGCGCAACATGACCGGCTACGGCGCCAAGCCGCCTGACGCGCAGTGGCCCGGCGGCGCACGCATCGCGGTGCAGATTGTGCTGAACTACGAAGAGGGCGGCGAGAACAACATCCTGCACGGCGATCCCGCGTCCGAAGCGTTTCTGAGCGAGATCACCGGCGCGCAACCCTGGCCGGGGCAGCGGCACTGGAACATGGAATCGATCTATGAGTATGGCGCGCGGGCTGGCTTCTGGCGCCTGCACCGCATGTTGCGCGATGTGCCGATCACCGTTTACGGCGTTGCCACCGCTCTCGCCCGCGCCCCCGAACAGGTTCGCGCCATGCAAGACGCGGGCTGGGAGATCGCAAGCCACGGGCTCAAGTGGATCGAACACAAAGACATGTCCGAGGAAGAAGAGCGCGCCCAGATCGCTGAAGCCATCCGCTTGCACACAGAGGTTACAGGAACTGCGCCGCGCGGCTGGTACACCGGACGTTGTTCGATGAACACCGAGCGGTTGGTGGCCGAAACGGGCCAATTTGCCTATGTCGCGGACAGCTACGCCGACGACCTGCCTTATTGGGCGCGCTATGGTGATCGCGACCAGTTGGTGGTGCCCTACACGATGGACTGCAACGACATGCGCTTTGCCATTCAGGCGGGGTTCACGGCAGGCGATCAGTTTGAGACGTCGCTGCGCGACGCGTTCGACGTGCTCTATGCCGAAGGCGCCGCCTGCGCGCCCAAGATGATGTCCATCGGCTTGCACTGTCGGCTAATCGGACGGCCCAGCCGTGCGGCCGCATTGCAGCGGGCGATTTCGTATATGCAAGGCCACGAAGGCGTGTGGTTCGCCACACGGCTTCAAATCGCCGAGCACTGGGCCAAAATGCACCCACCCAAACGTGAAACGCAGCCATCGCAGATGGATCGCGACACGTTTGTCGCGGCTTTTGGCAGTGTATATGAACACAGCCCATGGATCGCCGAAGGCGCCCATGCCATGGAACTTGGCCCGACCCATGACACCGTTGTTGGCGTGCATGCCGCACTGGCGCGGGTCTTCCGATCCGCGCGCGAAGACCAGCGTTTGGGCGTGCTGCAGGCGCATCCGGACCTGGCGGGCAAGCTGGCAGCAGCCGGTCGTCTGACCGCGGACAGCGCGGCAGAACAAGCAGGCGCTGGCCTCGACATGCTCACCGATAACGAACGCGCTACATTCACTGATCTGAACGCGCGTTACACCGACCGCTTTGGCTTTCCTTTCATCATCGCCGTCAAAGACAACACCAAGGCATCGATCCTGGACGCATTCCGGCGCCGTCTGGAAAACGATCGCGCGACTGAGTTTATCGAAGCTTGCCGACAGGTCGAGCGCATAGCCGAGCTGCGCTTGGTCGAAAAGTGGGGCCAATGGCAGGCGTGATTGTCATCCAGCCCCTGAATGCCGCGGTCTTCGCCCCTTACGGGGACGTGATTGACACCGCTGGCGCACCAGACAGGGTGATCAATCAGGGTCTCTGCGGACGCTACCACGACCGAGCCACGCTGGATTTCAGCGACGGGCGCGCGGGTGTCAGCCTGTTTCACGCGGAACCGCGTGCGTTGCCGTTGACACTTGATATGATGGAACGGCACCCGGAAGGATCGCAGTGCTTTATCCCCATGAGCATGGACCCATTCTTGATCATTGTTGCACCAGACAATGCCGGCGCACCGGGCCAGCCACACGCGTTCGAAACAACGGCCGGACAGGCAGTGAACGTCCACCGCGGCACATGGCACGGGGTGCTGACGCCGCTACATGCGCCCGGATTGTTTGCCGTGGTCGACCGCATTGGGCCCGGCGCCAACTTGCAAGAGCACTGGTTTGACGCGCCATTGACTGTGGCACGCCCCGATTAGAAATCCACTTCAATCGCGACGCCTTGCGCTACGGCCAAATCGACAACGCTGGCGGCCACGGCAAGATCCTGCAACCCCACGCCAGTCCCATCAAACAGGGTGATCTGATCTGCGGTGTCCCGCCCAGGATGTACTCCGTTGATAACCCCGCCCAATTGGAACACGTCAGCCTCAGAAATCAGCCCCTCGGCCACAGCATGCTGCGCCTCGCCGATGCTGATGGACTGCGCGAACTCATCCGTGAACACTGTGGCGCGGGCCAGCAGGGCGGCCTCGACCTCCTGCTTTCCTTTGGTGTCGGTGCCCATACAAGCGATATGGGTGCCAGAGCTGACGTGATCTGCCATCAGCGACGGCGCAAAGGCCGACGTGATCGAAATGATCACGTCCGCTTCGACCATTTCGGGCAGTTCCACCGCCTGGAAAGGCACACCCGCCTCCAGCGCAACCGCTTCGATGTTGGGCAACATCTCGGGATGGAAATTCCAAGCAATGACTTTCTCAAAACCCCGCTGATCCAACGCCGCGCGCAGCTGAAAAGTCGCCTGATGCCCCGCGCCAATCATACCAAGCACGCGCGCATCCTCGCGCGCCAGATGCTTGATCGACACCGAGGACGCCGCCGCCGTGCGAAGCGCAGTCAATAGATTGCCGCCCACCATCGCTCCGGCCCGACCGGTATCAGGATCAAACAGAAACACCGTCGACTGGTGGTTGATCAACTCCCGCCGTTCCAAATTGTGCGGCCAGTAGCCTCCGGCTTTCAGCCCCAGCGTCAGCCCCGCGCGATCAAACCCGCCCTTGAAGCCATACAGCGCATCTTCATGCCCAATCGTTTCGCGCACCACCGGGAAGTTATAGGCATCCCCCGCGGCCATCGCGGCAAAGACCTTCTCAACCGCGTCAAAAGCCGCCTCTCGCGTCATTAATCCGGCAATCTCGCGCTCGGGCACAATCCACATCACAATTCTCCGCGGTACCGCACCCCGAGGCCACGGCATCTTTTCTTCTGGCTAAAAATACCTCGGGGGGTCTGGGGGGCTGGC
>JBCCLL010000054.1:0-19519 GCA_039026855.1 Pseudomonadota bacterium
CATGCTGCAGGACATCGCGATCCTGACCGGTGGTCAGGTGATCTCGGAAGATCTGGGCATGAAGCTCGAAAGCGTGACAATGGACATGCTGGGCACCGCCAAGCGCGTTCAAATCACCAAAGACGAGACCACTGTGATCGACGGCAACGGCGAAAAGGCCGAGATCGAAGCGCGCGTCACCCAGATCCGTCAGCAGATCGAAGAGACCACGTCGGACTACGACCGTGAAAAGCTGCAAGAGCGTGTCGCCAAGCTGGCCGGCGGTGTTGCGGTGATCCGCGTCGGCGGCATGACCGAGGTCGAAGTGAAAGAGCGCAAGGACCGTGTCGATGACGCGCTGAACGCCACCCGCGCTGCTGTGCAAGAAGGCGTCGTTGTAGGCGGCGGTGTCGCGCTGGTTCAAGCGGGCAAAGCGCTTGACGGCCTGACTGGCGAGAACAACGACCAGAGCGTTGGCATCTCGATCGTGCGCAAAGCGATTGAATCGCCGTTGCGCCAGATCGCCGAGAACGCTGGCGTCGACGGCGCTGTGGTTGCTGGCAAAATCCGCGAAAGCAACGACGTGACCTTTGGTTTCAACGCGCAAACCGAAGAGTACGGTGACATGTTTGCCTTTGGTGTGATCGACCCGGCCAAGGTGGTGCGTACCGCACTGCAAGACGCCGCATCGGTCGCCGCGTTGCTGATCACCACCGAGGCGATGGTTGCCGACAAGCCCGCGAAAGAGGGTGCCGGTGCTGCCGGTGGCGGCATGCCCGACATGGGCGGCATGGGCGGTATGATGTAAGCCGACCCCACAATAGATGACTTGAAAGGGCCGCAATTTGCGGCCCTTTTTTGTGCATGCGCGACGAAAATTGCCCGCCAGACGAATTCTGAGTTCCGAAAAAGTAAACTTTATGTTAATGTTCAACCGTTGGATGAAGTAATTTTGGAGGGTCTTGTGAGACGTTTTCTTTTGGCCGCAGCACTTTGCATTGCTGGTCCGCACCTTGCAACAGCAGCACCGTTTGTGTTTTTCGGGGAAAATTTGACCCCCGGCGGGACTGTCGCTGGTGATCCACTCGCCGCACGTAACAGTTTCCTTGGCGCGCTTTCGGCGGGCGTTGGAACTGAAGACTTTGAAGGGTTTACAAATGGTGCTGGGACACCGCTGAACCTGACATTCCCCGGATCGACGGGATCAATCACGGCCACACTGAGTGGCTCAGGAACAGATATCGAGGCTGGACCCGGCTCTGGTCGTTTTGCAACGTCAGGGTCGCAATTTGTCGAAACACCGGGCGGCGGCGATTTTGTCATCGACTTTAGTTCGGCGATCTCGGCGTTTGGCTTTTATGGCACCGACCTGGGTGACATCAACAATGACCTGGTGATCACGTTGCGCAACGCAGTCACCATGGCAGAGACCGATTTTACCTTGGACGTGATGGGATCGCCCAACGGATCGTTGATCTTTTGGGGCTTTACCGACATCACCGAAACATATGACCAGATCGTGTTTAACAACACGCCCGGCTCCGGGGACGTGTTTGGGTTTGACGATATGACAATCGGCGATGTCACGCAGATCGTAAATCCGCCGAGCATCCCGCTACCCGCGACAGCTTGGTTGTTGCTTGCCGGTGTCGGCGGCTTAGGTCTGATGCGTCGCAGACGCAAGCCATCAGACTAGGCGGCTGCACCGCTTGCCTTTACTTGCGAAAGGGGTTGCCGTTTGGCGGCCCCTTTTGATTTGTGCCCGCCGCACTGTGTCCAAGGTGACGTGAGGGCTGGCGCGCGTCAGCCGTTGCAACACCGCTGGACCGAACGCGTGGGTTTGGCTACCCATGCCCCATGCGTCTGATTTTGTTGACCAGTTTGGCTATGATCGCGTTTGCTGCCAATTCAGTGCTCAATCGCGTGGCGGTCGACAGCGGCGCCATTGATCCATCGAGTTTTGCGATTATTCGCGTCGCCTCTGGGGCATTGGCGTTGGGCATGGTGCTGACGGTGCGTGGCGGCCGGTTTCCCCTGTTTGCCAAGGGTCGCGGGATCGGGTCGGTCAGTCTTGCCACCTACATGATCGGGTTTTCGCTGGCCTACGCGTCGCTTGACGCGGGGCTGGGCGCGCTGATCCTGTTTGGTACGGTGCAGATCACCATGTTTGCGTGGGGCGCATTGCGCGGTGCGCGCCCAACGTCGCGACAACTGGGTGGGGCGGCGATTGCCTTTGCCGGTTTGCTTGTCGCGCTGTGGCCCGGCGACGGGGGCGCGGCGCTGGGCGCCGCGGTGCTGATGGTGGCTGCTGGTCTCGGCTGGGCTGCTTACACGCTGGTTGGGCGCGGCGCAAAAGACCCGTTGGCAACGACGGCGGCCAATTTCTTGGTTGCGACACCGCTGTTGCTGATCTTGCTGGCAGGGCCGGCCCTGCACGCTGCACCGTCAGGTATTGCGTTGGCGATGCTGAGCGGTGCGGTGACATCGGGTCTGGGATATGCGCTGTGGTATGCGGTGCTGCCACGGTTGGCTGCGCAGTCGGCTGCCGTGGTGCAATTGAGCGTGCCGGTGATCGCGATGGCGGGCGGGGCTCTTTTTCTGGGCGAGCGGGTCGGCCTCGACCTGGCCGTGGCTGCGGTGCTGGTGCTGGGGGGGATCGCAGTTGCCATCACAGGGGCTTCGCGACACGCAGCGTAATGCATTTCCTCTGTTGCACAGAACCTCTATCTGGACGGTTATGCGCTACGCATTGATCATCGTCCTGACGCTTGTTGCGGGCGCTCTGCGCGCTGAATGCGTTATCCTGCTTCATGGGTTGGCGCGCAGTGAGGCATCGCTGCTGGTGATGGAGGCCGCATTTGAGGCGCAAGGCTATCAGGTGGTGCGCCCCGGCTACCCGTCGACATCTGAGAATGTGCAAGCCTTGGCGGACGATGTGATGCCACAGGCGCTGGCTGCCTGCGCGGGGCGCGAGGTCCACGTTGTCACCCATTCGATGGGTGGCATTTTGGTGCGCTACTGGTTTGATCAGCACGGCGTGCCCGCCACATTGGGCCGCGTGGTGATGATGGGTCCACCCAATCAGGGCAGCGAAGTCGTCGATGAACTCGGGGATCTGGCGGCATTTGGCTGGATCAACGGCCCGGCGGGTGCCCAACTGGGCACTGGCGCGGACAGCCTGCCATTGCGTTTGCCGGCAGTGCGCTACCCGGTTGGCGTGATTGCTGGGAACCAGTCGCTCAACCCCTATTTTTCGGCGCTGCTGCCGGGGCCGGATGATGGCAAGGTGTCGGTGGCATCGACCCGGGTCGAGGGCATGGCCTCGCAATTGATATTGCCGGTGACCCATACCTTTATGATGAACAATCCGCGGGTGATCGTGCAGGCGCTGCATTTCATTGAAACCGGCATGTTCAAACGCAATCTCAACTGGCTTGATGCGCTGGGCGCTGCGCCGTTGGACGGCGATGATGACAAAACCGATGACGCTCGCGATTGATCTGACCGGCGCGCAGGTGCTTGGCCCCGATGGATTTACAACCGACCGGCTGAGCGTGGCCGACGGTCAGGTCGTTGCTGAGGCGGTTGGGCGGGCGGTGGACCTGAGCGGGTACCGCGTGTTGCCGGGCATCGTCGATGTGCACGGTGACGGGTTCGAACGCCATGTCGCACCGCGCCGCGGTGCGATGAAAGACATGATCGAAGGATTGCGCGCGGCCGAGGCGGAGTTGGCTGCCAATGGTATCACCACCGGCGTTCTGGCGCAGTTCGTCAGTTGGGAAGGTGGCCTGCGCGGGTTGGATTTCGCGGATAAGGTTTTTGCCGGGCTTCGGGACGTGCGCTCTTCGGTTGTGACCGACCTCATCGCGCAATTGCGCTTTGAGGTGCATCTGCTCGATCTCTATGATGACCTGCCGCAGAAGGTCGCCGACTGGCACGTGCCCTACGTCGTTTTCAACGATCATCTGCCGCATGATCGACTGGCAGAAGGGCGCAAGCCGCCGCGTCTCACTGGGCAAGCACTAAAAGCTGGGCGCAATCCGGAGGTGCATTTTCAAATGCTGCTCGATCTTGCCGCGGAAAAACCCGAGGTGCCGGCGGCCTTGGACCGGCTGTGTCCACGGCTCACAGCGGCTGGTGTGCGCATCGGCAGCCACGACGACGCCACGCCAGCACAGCGGGCGGATTGGCACGCGCGCGGTGCCAACGTCGCAGAGTTTCCTGAAACGGTTGAGGCCGCGCAATCGGCGCGTGATGCCGGCGATACCATTGTGTTAGGCGCCCCCAATGTGGTGCGCGGAGGCTCGCACAGGGGCAACGCATCGGCGTTGGACCTGATTACCATGGGGTTGTGCGATGCGATTGCGTCGGACTACCACTACCCGTCACCACGCCGTGCTGCGCTGCTGTTGGCGCGCAGCGGCGTGCTGGATTTTGCGCACGCCTGGACGCTCGTGTCATCTGGACCGGCGGCGGTTTTGGGGTTGCGCGATCGCGGCACGCTGGCCCTTGGCAAGCGCGCTGATCTGGTTGTGCTTGATGCGGCGGACCGGGTGGCGCTGACCATGTCCGGTGGGCGGGTCAGCTATATGACCGGCGACATTGCAGCTCGGTTTGTCCGCTAGCGTTGGATGATGTTGACGTGGCCCATCTTGCGACCGGGGCGCGTTTCGGCCTTGCCGTATAGGTGCACGCTGGTGTCGCGGGCGGCCATCAGCTCGGGCGCTTTGTCGACGTCATCGCCGATCAGGTTGCGCATCATCACGTCCGCATGCCGATGGCCATCCCCCAGAGGCGAGCCGGACACCGCACGAATGTGTTGTTCAAACTGATCGACCGCGCAGCCCGATTGCGTCCAGTGGCCCGAATTGTGCACACGCGGCGCAATTTCGTTCACGATCAAACCTTTGGCTGTCACAAATAGTTCCACACCCATGACCCCGACATAGTCGAGCGCGTTCAGGATCTTGGCGGCGAGCAGGACCGCGTCGGTCCGATGCGCCGCACTGAGGTTAGCGGGCACGGTTGTGGACCGCAGAATACCCGCCTCATGCACGTTTTCGCCGGGATCATAGCAGGCCACGCTGCCATCCATGCTGCGCGCCGCAATCACCGAGACCTCGTGGCTGAAATCCACAACCCCTTCGAGGATGGCAGGCGCGCCCTTCAGGCTTTTTAGCGCAGCTTCGGCGCGGCGCGGGTTGTCAATGCGCACCTGACCCTTGCCATCATATCCAAAGCGGCGGGTTTTGAGGATCGCGGGCGTGCCCATATCGTTGAGCGCAGAGACCAGATGCGCCAGTTCAGGCACGTCAGCAAAGGGGGCAACCCGCAGGCCGAGTTCGCGTAAAAAGCCCTTTTCAACCAGCCGGTCTTGGCTGACTTGCAGTGCCTCGCGGCCCGGGCGTATCGGCGCCAATTCCTCGACGATGTCAAGCGCTTGGGTGGGGATGTTCTCAAATTCGTAGGTCACCACGTCAACGCTGGCGGCGAAGGCCTCCAACGCTTTGGTGTCTTTGTAGTCGGCGGTGGTGACCGCATGTGCCACATCTCCAGCCGGTGGTTCGGCCGCCGGTTCAAAGATATGCGTGCGGTAGCCTAGGCGTGCTGCTGCCATTGAAAGCATGCGCCCCAACTGTCCGCCGCCCAGTATTCCGATCACGGCGCCCGGCGCGAGTGGTTCAATCATCAAGCGGTGTCTCCGGGATCGAAGCTGACAGGGTGGCGCGCCACTGGTCCAGCCGATGGGCCAGATCAATGTCGTCATTGGCGAGAATTGCCGCAGCCATCAGCCCGGCATTTGCGGCCCCGGCAGCGCCGATGGCCATGGTGGCGACGGGAAAGCCGCGCGGCATCTGCAAAATGGAATAGAGGCTGTCAACGCCTGACAGGGCACGGGTCTCTACCGGTACGCCAATCACCGGCACACGGGTTTTGGAGGCCATCATGCCCGGCAGATGCGCAGCGCCGCCAGCGCCGGCAATGATCACCTTCAATCCCCGTTCAACAGCCGTTTTGCCGTAATCCCACAGCCGATCCGGCGTGCGGTGCGCCGACACGATGCGTGTGTCATAGCCGATCTCAAGCGCATCCAGCATCTCAGCGGCTTCGCGCATCGTAGGCCAGTCCGACTGGCTGCCCATGATGATCCCGACCTGAGGTGCGGGATTTTGGCTGGTTGAAGTCATACCCCTGCGCCCGCTGTCGCAAAGCGCCGACTATAGCCTTGCGCACCGCGCTGGCAATGGCGCGCACCCAAGCGAATTTGAGAAATCAAAACGGTCACTTAGGCGATGATGTCCGGGGTCAGGCGATCTTCGATCAGGGCGATCCTGTCTTTGAGCTGCAGTTTTTTCTTTTTCAAGCGCCGGATCGTGAGTTGGTCACCGCCGGTTTGTTGCAGCGCGCGGATCGCTTCGTCGAGATCGCGATGCTCGCGCCGGAACACTTCAAGCTCAACGCGCAGCACCTCATCGGTCTTCATCGCAATGTCGGTGGGGGCATTCATGGGCGTGATTCCGCGATGGTCATGGTGTGACTGTATAATCCCTGCCGCGCCATGCGACTAGGCCTTGTTCAAAGCACTCTGACCTCCCATATTTATGTCACCCACTGCCGCAATCGGGGTGGGAATTGACTGTCGCTTGACCCAAAGGACGTGTCGCATGACGAAAATGACCCTTGGCTCATACCCGCACATGCTGGGATTTGAGCAGCTTGAACGCCTTCTGGAACGGACTGCAAAGAACGCAGAAGGGTATCCGCCGTTTAACATCGAACAAACCTCTGACCGGTCTTATCGGATCACGCTTGCTGTTGCCGGTTTTGCCGAAGCTGATCTGTCCATCACCGTCGAAGATCGCCAATTGGTGATCCGCGGGCGACAGTCCGACGACGGCACACAGCGCGTGTTTTTGCATCGCGGTATTGCCGCGCGGCAGTTTCAGCGCAGTTTCGTATTGGCAGACGGGGTCGAAGTGGGCGAGGCCGTTATGGAAAATGGGCTTTTGCACATCGATCTGACGCAAGCGCAGCCGGAAAAGATCGTGCAGACGATCAGCATCAGGAAAGGATAAGTCATGCACACGCCTTATGATTTGAACGCTGATGTGGGGCGCATGGTTTACGTCAAGCCGATCGCCGTGGACACTCTGCCCAAGGAGGTGCAGAAGCAGGCGGAAGGTTTGGACATGCTCTTTGCCGTGCATGACGCCGAAGGTCAGCAATTGGCGCTGGTCTCCGACCGCCGCATGGCTATGGCTTTGGCGCGTCAGCACGATTACGCGCCGCAACCGTTGCACTGATCGAACGGATCACATGAAATTTGCTGTCGATTGGGTCGATGCGTTTACCGACCGGCCCTTTGGCGGAAATGGCTGCGCTGTTGTCCACGATGGCGCAGCGTTGGACGATGAAATTTGCCTCGCTTTTGTGCGAGAGACATCGCTTGTCGAATGCACCTTTACCGGGCCGTCAGACGTGGCGGATCTGCGCGTGCGGTATTTTCTGGCCAGCCGAGAGATCCCCTTTGCAGGTCATCCCACCCTCGCCACTGTCGCCGCCTTGCGGCATCGCGGGTTCATTGGTGATGGCGCGCTGACGCTTGAAACCGGTGCGGGGATTGTGCCCGTGTCCATTGCGGATGGGCGGGTGACCATGTCCCAAAAGGCGCCGGTTTTCGGTGCGTCCCCAGACCCGTCATTGGTGGCCGCCGTGGGTGGACTTTCGCCCAAAGACATCGTGGCGCCGCCGCAGGTCGTTTCGACCGGTTTGCCGTTCTGCATCACTGTGCTGCGTGATCGGTCGGCACTGGACGCTGTCACGCTGAACATGCCCGCCTTTGCGACCTATCTCGAGGCGCTGGGCGTGCACGGGACAGATGTCATGGAGCCATTCTGGGTGGTCCTGGAAGAGACGGGGACGTTTTCCCGTCTGCTGATGGCGCCGCCGAGCCCCGCTGAGGACCCGTTCACCGGCTCAGCCACGGGCGCGATGGCGGCCTATCTCTGGCATCACGGGCTGATTGATAAGCCGCACTTTGCGGCACACCAAGGCGATAGGCTGGGCCGTCCGGGACGCGCGGATGTATCGGTGCTGGGCGCGCCAGATGCCATCATCGGCGTTGAGGTGAGCGGCGCGGGCTATGTCTTGATGAGCGGCGACCCCAATTTGCCGGACTGATCTGGCACCCGCTGCGCGCGATTTAGAAAGACAGGTAGTAGGCCACGCTCAGCCCGTAGCTTGTCGTCCCGTCCACGATTTCGCCCACATCCGCGTCAAAGGCGAGGGTCCCAGAGCCGGCCTGCGTCTCGTAGCCACCGTAGAACCGTGGCGCAAACCCGTCATCTTCATTTCCCAAGCCGTCATCAAAGTCGTTGTACTGCATCGACAGGCCGAAATACCCGATCCCGGTCTCGCTTGGTTGGAAATACGCGCGGCTGCCGAGGGAAACCGTTGTGCTGGTGATGTCCCGCGCAGGGGTCAGGCCCACCGCCGGGTGATCTTCGGTGTAGCCGCTGACGCTGGCAAAGCCGGTGAGGTAGATCGCACCAACCTCGCGCCCGGTGCCCACGGTCAGCCCCCCCGCGGTGCGGTCCACCTCAAAGCTGTCGGTGCCGACCACGTAGTCGGGTTCGGAATACAGCGCGAAGGCCTGCAAAAACCAGTTTCCGCCAAATTCAGCCAACGCATAAAGGCCGTAGCTCAGCGCATCGGAGTCGGCGGTTTGCGAAGCTGCATCGGTAAGCTCATAGCTGCTGTCGGTGAGCAAAAGACCCACCCGCGCCGGGCCAAATGCGCGGTCGATGCCGAGGCTGACATCGCGCCCGTTGCCTTCGATATCCCCGACAAAGTCGCGCGCATTGACCTGCGCCCACGCGTTCCAAGTGTCGGTTTCTGCCGTGTTGCGCGTGCGGAACTGCAAGCGTGCGCGTTGGCGCGTGCCAAAGAAGTTGCCGGTGGGATCATTGGCGCGCCACAGCGCCTCGGACACCACGAGATTTGTGACGTCCCCGGTGATGAACACGTCCGGCGGGTCTTGCACGTTGGACTGCGCTGCGACCGGTTCGGCAGCGTGCCACAGGGCGAAAACAACAAGGGCAAAGGCGTAGGCGACGTTCCGAAAAAGTGTCATGACTGCTCCAGACCTGTTTTGGCGTATTTGTGCAAATGTGTGCCGAAACGATGCGTGATGGCGCAGTTTCCTGCTATGCCGCTGTGCCGCAGCGGTTGATGCAGGCAAAAAGGCGCGCCAAACGGGCGCGCCTTGGCAAAATCTTGCCGGATTTTGCGATGTCGGGCGGCGATACGGCGCTTAGGCCGCGACCAGACCCATTTCTTGCAACTTCAAAAGCACCTGTTGCGCGCAGTAGTCTACATCGGTGCCTTCGGTGTCGAGGCGCAGTTCTGGGGCTTCTGGCACGTCATAGGGATCGGAGATGCCGGTAAATTCCTTGATCTTGCCTTCACGCGCGAGCTTGTAGAGACCTTTGCGGTCCCGCCGTTCGCATTCTTCGATAGAGGTGGCCACGTGTACCTCGCAAAAGGCGCCGTATTGCTCGATCTCTTCGCGGACAGCGCGGCGCGTGGTGGCGTAGGGCGCAATTGGTGCGCAAATGGCAATGCCACCGTTTTTCGTGATCTCGGACGCGACATAGCCGATGCGGCGGATGTTGAGATCGCGGTGCTCTTTGGAAAAGCCAAGCTCTGAGCTGAGGTTTTTGCGCACGATATCACCGTCCAGCAGTGTGGTTGGTCGCCCGCCCATCTCCATCAGTTTGACCATCAGCGCGTTGGCCACTGTGGATTTTCCCGAACCGGAGAAGCCGGTGAAAAACACGGTGAAGCCTTGCCGGGCGCGGGGTGGGCGTGACTTGCGCAATTCGGACACCACGGCGGGGAACGAAAACCACTCGGGGATCTCCAGCCCCTCGGCCAGGCGGCGGCGCAGCTCGGTGCCCGAGATGTTCAGGATGGTTACGTGGTCCTTGTCTTTAATCTCGTCGGCGGGTTCATATTGGGCGCGTTCTTGCACATAGACCATGTGTTTGAAGTCGACCATTTCGATGCCCATCTCGTCCTGATGCTCGCGGAACAGGTCTTGGGCGTCATAGGGGCCATAGAAATCTTCGCCGGCTGAGTTTTTGCCGGGGCCAGCGTGGTCGCTACCGACGATAAAGTGGGTGCAGCCATGGTTTTTGCGGATCAGGCCATGCCATACAGCCTCGCGCGGGCCGGCCATGCGCCTGGCCAGATTGAGCAGCGACATCGATGTGGTTGACGCTGGGTACTGATCCAGCACCGCCTCATAGCAGCGCACGCGGGTGAAATGATCGATATCACCTGGCTTGGTCATGCCCACGACCGGGTGGATCAGCAAGTTGGCCTCGGCCTCCTTGGCGGCGCGAAAGGTCAGTTCCTGGTGCGCGCGGTGCAGCGGGTTGCGGGTCTGGAAGGCGACGATGCGGCGCCAGCCGAGCTTGCGGAAATAGGCGCGCAGTTCGTTCGGCGTGTCGCGCCGCGCGCGGAAATCATAGTGCACGGGCTGCTGAATACCGGTGATCGGTCCGCCCAGGTATACCTCTCCGGCGGTGTTGTGCAGATAATTCACTGCCGGGTGCGCGCTGTCATCAGCGCCAAAGACATGCGCTGCTTCGCGTGACTTGTCTGGGGTCCAGCGGTCGGTCACTGTCATGGTGGCGAGGATCACACCCTCTTGGTCCCGCAGCGCGATGTCTTGTCCGATCACGAGGCCATCGGCAAAGGCGCGGTCCACGTCCAGCGTAATGGGCATCGGCCACAAAGCGCCATCTGCGGTACGCATGGTTTCCACCACGCTGTCATAGTCCGCTTCGGACAAGAACCCCTTGAGCGGGTTAAACCCGCCGTTCATCAGCAGTTCGAGATCGCAGATCTGGCGCGGTGTGAGGTCCCAGCTGACAAGGTCGGCAGCCTCAACCTTCAGTTTCTGCGCGCTGTCATATGACACGTAAAGCTCCTGGATCGGAGCGAGGTTCTGTTCCATCAGTTTGGTCCTGTAGGTGAGGGGATTGAAACCGGTACGGGTGCCGGTGATTTCGGCAAAGATCGCGTCAAACTCGGCGAATTTGCGGGTGAGGAATTGATCGGCGAGCCGGTTTTTTTCGGCCGCGCCTTTGGCGGTCAAAGCGTAAAAATTGCGCTGGCGTTTGTCGGGGCTGTCATGGGCGTCCACCTGCACAAACCCATTTGCGGTGGCGGTGCGCAAAAGCGTGTTCAGCCGACCCAGAGACACGCCGACGGCTTGGGCGACAACGCGCTGCGATCCGCCGGGCGCCGTGTCAAGCTGGCGCAGCAGTCGAAACAGCTGATCGCTGTGTTCGGGGCTGGTTTTGGCGGGGTCGTATTGCATGTGCGCGACGTTCGTTCACGGATGAACACGCTTTGGCATGAAAAGTTTGTTCACCCAAGAACAAACTTCGGCAATCACGCGAATTTTCTGACTTTGGTTAATAAGTGGTCACAGGGCCACGGTCTCGCGCATCCTATCGGCCCTGGGTAAGGGCAGGGCGCAGAGCGGCGCGTCGCGCCCGCGCAAGGTCAGCGGCATCAGCGCTTCGTCTGCCAGTTCAATCCCAGCTGCGCTTAGCGTGTCTTGGGAAATCAGCGCTTCGACGCCTTGGGCCTTGGTTTCAGATTCCAGACGCGAGGCGATGTTCACTGTATCGCCGATCAGGGTCCGCGGTGCCTGACCTGCGGCGCCAATCTCCCCCAGCACAACGGTGCCCAGATGCACGCCAACGCCGATGGCGACCGGCGCGCTGCCTTCGGCTGCCAAAGTGGTGTTGAAGCCGCGCAAGGCCTCCCCGATCCCTTGGATCGCGTTGATCGCGGCCAGGGCCGAGGCGCGCGCGGTCTTGGTCTCGAACACCGCCATCAGCCCGTCGCCCATGTATTTGTCGACCGTCCCACCTGCGGCTGTGATCGGAGGCACAATCTCGTCGAAAAACCGATTGAGCAAAAACACCACGTCATAGGGCAACTGCCCGTCGGTGCGGGCGGTAAAGCCGCGCATGTCGAGAAACAGCACCGCCAGCCGCGCCTCATGACCGGACCGGGCATGCGCGCGCATCCGCTTGCCATCGGCGCCAAAGACACGGGCGACTGTCACAGGGCCTGTTGGCACCAGTTGGCAAGCCAGCCGCGTCTCCGGCCCTGCACCGACGGCCGCGAGGCTGCGCGCTTCGGCGGGTGATGGAGGCGGGATATGTTCGGCCCCGTCGATGACATGCACCCTGCATGTCGTGCACCGTCCCCGCCCACCGCACAGCGCGGCATGTTCGATGCCGGCACTGAGCGATGTTTCCAGCACCGTTTGTCCGCGCGCGGCCCGCGCGGTTGGGCCATCTGCATAGGTCACCCGGATCGGTTTGCGCAGAGCGATCAGAATGTGCCGCCCAGCAACCACAAGTGTCAGCGCGAGGAGTGCGGCGATGATCACCTGATCGGTGGTCTGATCAATCCGTCCCAACTGGGCAAACCCAGCGCGGTCGGGCAGGTTCCAGAGCTCCGACATCGCGTCGCGGCCGCCAGGCCCCTGCAGGATCGCGGTGATCTGCCGGCCGGCATCCAGATAGCCCAAGAGCGCGAATGTTGGGATCAGCGCGCCGATCACGCACAGCGCGGGGAAATTGCGCTGCCACCATTCCGTCTGCCGCAACCACATGTGCAAGCCGATCAGGCCGTGCACCCACACCACTGGGACAAACGCGGCCTGCACCCACGCATAAGAGCCGCCCCACACGCGCGAGACGAGGTAGAAGATCTTGGTATTCACATCGAGCTGCGCATGCGCCACGGCGGTAAAGACCAGATGGCTGGACAACAGCAACGGAATTGAAAGGCCAAGAATGATCTGCACGTAGTCTCGCAAGGGCAGGCGCAAGGTGCGGTTGCTGACGATTTTCGCGATCGAGAAAACCATGTGCGCGGCAATCGCGAGCGTCATGACGGCCATCACCGGGGGTGTGCGTGTCACCGCCAGACGCGCTCGTTGGAACGCATCCGCGAATTCTGGCGACACCAAAACCGCTCCGATGTTGAGCATGTGCGCTGTGACATACACCATCAGCACGAGCCCTGAGACAATGCGGACCCGCGTGGCCCAACTGCCGCGCCAGAGCACGTGTGTCATGTTTGCCCCTGTTCGGTTGCGTTACCGTGACAGTGCGGGCCGCGCGCGCAACCGTCAAGCGGGCATAGGCTGCGCTCTGCCCGCGGGGTCCGGGCCGCGCGAAGCTGCGCTATTCCGCCGCCAGATCGGTGGCGTCTTCCGCTTCGGCAAGGAAGCGTTCGGCTTCGAGCGCGGCCATGCAGCCCATACCGGCGGAGGTGACCGCCTGCCGATATTTGTGATCGGTCAGATCACCTGCAGCATAGACCCCGGGGATCGACGTCTCGGTGCTGTCGGGCTTCGTGACCACGTACCCGCCCATATGCGTTTCCAGCACGTCTTTGACCAATTCATTGGCCGGTGCGTGCCCGATGGCGATAAAGACGCCTTTGGCCGGGATATCGGTCACTGCGCCGGTTTGCGTGTGTTTGACCTTCACGCCCTCAACGCCCAACGGGCTGTCGGTGCCGTACACTTCATCCAACTCGTGAAACCACATGGTTTCGATCTTGGGGTTTTTCATCAGCCGGTCTTGCAGGATTTTTTCGGCGCGCAATTCATCGCGGCGATGGATCAGCGTGACCTTGGAGGCGAAATTGGTCAAAAACAGCGCCTCTTCGACGGCTGTGTTGCCGCCGCCCACGACGACGATCTCTTGCCCGCGATAGAAAAACCCGTCGCAGGTGGCGCAGGCGCTGACGCCGAAGCCTTTGAATTTTTCCTCCGACTGCATGCCGAGCCATTTTGCCCGCGCGCCGGTGGCCAGAATAATTGCGTCCGCGACATATTCCGTGCCGCTGTCGGACTGCGCCACAAAAGGGCGGCGGTCAAAATTGATCGAGGTGATAATGTCGCCGATGATCTCGCAACCGACCGCCTTGGCGTGTGCTTCCATGCGCACCATCAGATCGGGGCCTTGCACCTCTGTGTCGCCAGGCCAGTTTTCAACCTCTGTGGTGGTTGTTAGCTGCCCGCCTGGTTCGATCCCTTGCACCAGGATAGGTTCAAGCATGGCACGGCTCGCATACACAGCTGCGGTGTAGCCGGCGGGGCCCGAACCGACGATCAAAACCTTGGTGCGTTTGGTGTCAGCCATCTGTGTTTCCCCCTGGGCTATGGACCGAGCAGCCTGTTCGATATAGACGCCGCAGCGCACCGTTTGAAGTGCGTTCTTTTGCGACTCTTTTCACCGTTTCGTGCGCGGCGCCCTTTCAATTTCTTGCGCAGAATTGAAATATTATTGCGCAGAATGCCGGGGCTGCTATAACAACCGCAAAATAAGGAGGCGCCCGTGGCAAGCACACGACTTGATCCCATTGATCGGAAGATACTTGCGGAATTGCAGGCGGACGGTCGTATGACAAATGTCGAGCTGGCCAAACGGGTTGGTATTTCGGCGCCGCCCTGTCTGCGTCGGGTGCGCACCCTGGAAGAAAGTGGATATATCCGCGGCTATCACGCCGACGTCGATATTCACGAGCTGGGTTTTGAGGTGCAGGTTTTTGCCAATGTGGGCCTCGCCAGCCAGGCGGAGGCGGATCTGAGCGCGTTTGAAGAACGCTGCCGCGCCTGGCCGCTTGTGCGCGAGTGTCACATGCTCAACGGCGAGGTCGATTTTATCCTCAAATGCGTGGCGCCAGACCTGTCGAGCTTTCAGAGCTTTTTGACAGGCGAGCTGCTGACCACACCCAACGTTGAATCGGTTAAGACGTCTTTGGTGATCCGCCAGGCGAAAGATACGCCTGGCGTGCCGTTTGATGTACTTGAGGGCCGACTGGCCAAGTCTGCTTAACCGGCCAGCGTGTCGAGTTCAGGCGCGCGGGGATGCGCCAACGGGCCGAAATCAGTGATGTGCGCGATGTGGGGGAACATGGACAAAAACAGGTCCCGCTGTGCGTGCGTGACACTGCGCGTGGCACCCATGCCGGGGTGGAACGTCTCCATGTGAATGCCGCCAACATCCACGGCCGCATGGCGTGACAGGCAGATGTGGAACAAGCGCACCGGGGTCGGTGGCACCACCTCGATAATATTGACGTTGTCGACAAAAGCTGCGGCCGGGGTCAGCATGTCGGCGCCGCTGACACTGCCACGCAGATGCGGCGGTGTTTGCAGCAGACGCGCCGCAGGACCAACGGTGACAAAGCTTTCGGGTCGGTTTTCCCCGAAACTGTCCGCCATGATGCGGATAAGCGGCAACCTGCGCCCGGTATCCGCAGGCACAAACTGCGACGATCCGATCCAAAGCACCTGGGCGGGTGTGCCCGATGAGGTGTTCAGCCAATCACCGGGTCTGAGGTCTTCAATAGAGATCTCGCCGCTGGGCGCCGACAGTCTGGCGCCGCGGGCAAACGCAGAAAAAGCCGATTCGAACAGTGGGATCGCCGGCGCCTTGATCGAAGAGATCGAAAGCGAGCTGTCGACGCGCAAAGCGGCAATCTCATAACTGCGCATTGAAGACGCGCGAGATTGCATCGTCGGAGCGTTATAACGTGAGTTTGCAGCGCGCGGAACGCGCAGCGTGGCAGCAGTGGTCATGTGTAACCTCACAGTATCGGGTCACATCCGCGCCGGCCCCCACCGACGACCACAGATGAACAATTTCCGTCAAAGTACTGTGCGATAATTCCTAGATTTGCTGCAAATTGTCAAAAACTTCGACACATTCAATGCAAACCGCGCACCAGTGGTGCGCCTGCGCGAGAATTGTGGACGGTTGGCGAACGGCTTCGCCACAAAGTGATTCCGGAGCCGCGCGGGCGTCCTGGTCAGGCCGATTTGCGCTGCGGCGTGGCCTGGGCAGAACGCTTAGCGATAAATGTCGCGCGACGTGTGCCGCGGGCCCACGGCATTTGCGTGGTCTCTTTTGCGGCGGCGTCCACGACGGAGCGGATAAAGCGTTTTTTGGTCATGGTCTCGGGTCCCTCTGCTCGGCACTTGCTGTGTCGTTGTTTGAAAGTAGGCTACCGATGCTTTCAGGCGCGATTGCGGCTGGTACCTGGCATTTTTATAAAATTGGCTGGTCTGATGTCCGGCGAATAAGGCGTCGTATTAAGCCTTACTTTTATGAAGTTTCTAATCAAATTGTGACCAATTGCGGCAAATCGACGGCCAGCGGCGCCTAACTCTTGGCGCAGGTCACAACGATATGGCTGAGATCAGGCGCCCGTAGTCGGGGTGCTTTTCATGCACCGACAAACGATAGGAAAAAAACCTGTCTGGATCGGAATAGGTGCAGTGCCCGGTCCATGTCGCCGCGCGGATGCCAGCCGCCCGCATGCGCGCCAGACCGTACGCAATCAAATCGAAATGTTTTCTGTCACCCTGACCTGCCGTGAAATAGCGATCGTTCGCTTGGGTGTCTGCGATGAACTGCGCGTGAAACTCCGGTCCGACCTCGTAGGCCGATTGACTGATCGACGGGCCGATCACGGCGCTGATCTTCTCTCGCGCCGCACCAAGATCTTGCATCGCTGCAATGGTCGCTTCGAGAACACCGGCTTTGGCGCCTTTCCATCCGGCATGCGCGGCTCCGATCACTTTTGCGTCCGGATCGGCAAAAAGCACGGGCATGCAATCTGCGGTCAGGATGGACAGGGCAAGGCCTGGGGTCGCGGTCACCAGCGCATCGGCTTTGGGTTTTGGGTCATGCGGCGCCTGCAGCGTGGCGACATCTGCTGAATGCACCTGATGCACGCCGACAAGATGGGCGTTTTTTACCTTCAGCGCGTCCGCCACGCGCGCGCGATTGATCGCCACAACCTCAGACTGATCGGAACTGCCAGTGCCGCAATTGAGCCCGGAAAACACGCCCGATGACGCCCCGCCTTTGCGCGTAAAAAACCCATGCCGCATGGGTGCCAAGCTGTCATGCGTCAGGATTTCAAGCGTCATGGAACAAGTCCAGGTGGTGGGGCGGCAGCGCTGGGATAGATCCCCAGTACCTTGAACAGAATTCCCATTTCGTCGGGATGGGTCAAGCGCCGATGCGCCGCAACATGTGCTTCAAGCGCGTGACCCGAAAGCCGATCTGCCAGCGCCTGCGCCCGGGCCGTAATCCCAAGCCGTTCCAGAAACACGCCTTGCGGCGTCAGCCGTGCAAAGCGCGCGGGGGCCGCAGCACGTGCCAAGGCTTCGAAATCCACGTGCGCGGTGAGGTCCGCGCGCCCCGGTTCCGCCAGCGGGTCGGTCCGCTCGTGCTTTTTCACTGCTTGCAAGGTGTCGCCAAGGGACCGCCAATCGCCATAGTCGATGATCAGTGCCGCCCCGCCGTGCCGTTCGATCCGTCGCCCGATCCGTGTCATGATCGGCGCAGCCGAAGGGCATAATTCAACCAGATCTCCGTCTTGGGTGTCGTCTGTCCGGTGCGCCAGTCCGGGCTGCGGACCGGCAGGTCCCAGGCCAAAGGAGAGTGCGGCATCCGTCAGACCAACGCAGCGCTCTCGCCAGCCACCGCCGTCACGCACAAACTGGCGGATTGGCAGCGCATCAAAGAACTCGTTGGCCACCAGCCAGAGCGGTCCGGCGGGCAATTCCTCGACGTGATCGCACCATGTCACATCATAACCGGTGAGCGTTTTGCGCTGTATCTCGCGCAGGCGCGGCGACGCCTCGACCAGCGCCACCGTCATCGCCGCATCAAAGCGCGGCACCTGTGCTGCTGCACGCAGGATATCCGCCATCAGCGTGCCGCGACCCGGTCCCAATTCGACAAGCACAAAGGGAACCGGTGCGCCCTGATCCAGCCAGCTTTGTGCCAGCGCCAGCCCAATCAACTCGCCAAACATTTGGCTGATTTCGGGCGCGGTCACAAAATCGCCGGCGGCGCCAATCCCGTCATGCGACGTGTAATACCCGTAGGCCGGATGCAGCAGTGCTTCGGTCATGTAGTCGGCGACGCTCATCGGCCCGTCCATCGCGATGCGCCGGACCAGCAAGTCCTTGAGCATCATGCCGCGGCTGTCGCCCGCCGTCGGGCCCGCCGCATGAGCCACAGGCCCAACAGGATCATCGGCACTGACAGCAGTTGTCCCATGGTCAAACCATAGCCATTGACATGCCATGCCAGCCCAAGCGGATTGCCGGGCGATATAAACTGCGCATCTGGTTGGCGCACAAATTCGACGGCAAACCGCGCGAGCCCGTAGCCTGCTAGAAAGGTGCCGCAGATCAGCCCCGGCGTCTTAAACGCGCCGCGTCGCCATACCATCCACAAGAGCACAACAAGCAGGACAACCCCTTCGAGAATTGCCTCGTAGAGCTGTGAGGGATGGCGCGCGCAAATCCCAACAACCTCGGGACAGAACTGCGCTGCCTGCCCCGGGAAAGCCACGCCCCAAGCTAACTCGGTCGGTCGTCCCCAAAGTTCGGCATTAATGAAGTTGGCAAACCGACCCAAGAGCAATCCGGGCGGCACACCCAAGGCAATTGCGTCGGCCACGGAAAACCGGTTCACCCCTGGATGACGGCGCACATACATGAAGGCGGCGATAATCACCCCAATCAAGCCGCCGTGAAACGACATGCCGCCTTCCCACAGTGCCAGTATTTCGGTCGGGTTCTGAAGATAGTAGCCGGGTTGGTAAAACAGCACATAGCCCAACCTGCCGCCCAGCAGGACGCCCAGAATGATCCAGGTGAGCATCTCTTCCATCTGCTCAGGCGTCATGACCGGTGTCTCGCCTGGCCAAAGGCGCGGGGTCTTGGCCGTCATCACAACCAGCCGCCAGCCAATGATGATGCCCACGATGTAGGCCAGCGCATACCAGCGCAGCGCAAAAGAAAAGCCAAACAGGTTGATCGAAAAAATCTCGGGC
The DNA here is from genome assembly GCA_039026855.1 of Pseudomonadota bacterium. Taxonomy (GTDB): domain Bacteria; phylum Pseudomonadota; class Alphaproteobacteria; order Rhodobacterales; family Rhodobacteraceae; genus Tateyamaria. The sequence goes on from JBCCLL010000054.1 coordinate 18,946, forward strand.
GAGATATCGGGGAAAGGGATCATCAGGGCCAACATCTGCGTCTGAATGCCTCTGCCAGCGCGCGACTGTCAACCTTGCCGCCGGAGCGATTGCCGCCCATATAGGAGATCAGCAGACCGGAGTGACCAGACAATGCAAGCGCGCGGCAAGATTTTTGACGATATCTCGCAACTCATGACCAACGCGATGGGCGTGGCCCAGGGCGCGCGCGAAGAGGCCGAGACCGCGATGAAATCCATGGTCGACCGTTGGCTTGCCGACCGCGATCTGGTCACCCGCGAAGAATTCGACGCGGTCCGCGCCATGGCGCAAAAAGCGCGCGAAGAAAACGAGGCACTCAAGGCCCGGCTCGACGCGCTGGAAACCAAAAAGAAAAAGTAATTCAGCGGCGGCGCTGCCGCGCCATATCTAATTCTGCCAGCACATCGTGATCGCACGGCTCATTGGGTGGTCCGGTTTTTGCTGTTGTCGTGATGCAAACCACAGCTGCCTTGTCCCGTCTGTTCCTTGGCAAAGGGACGCCCGGGAGATTTTGGCGTGGGCATATATTTTGCACCTGATCTGATCTTGTCCC
>JBCCLL010000055.1:0-18705 GCA_039026855.1 Pseudomonadota bacterium
AAGCGATTGCCGATCTGCGCGACCAGTTGAAGTGGGGCGAGAAAATGATCGCCTCGATGAATTCCACAAAAAAAGCCGCCGAATAAGCCGGCAGACGCGACCAAGGGAGACAGCCATGCCCACCTACACACCGCCCGCAAAGGACTTGCAATTTGTGCTGCACGAGGTGCTGAACGTGTCCGAGCAACCTGTGCCCGGGTTTGACGAGATGGACGCCGATTTTACCGCGGCCGTGCTGGACGAGGCGGGCAAGATTGCCGCCGACGTGCTGGCGCCGCTGAACCCGGTGGGCGACGAGGAAGGCTGCACCCTGGAAAACGGTGTGGTGCGCACGCCCAAAGGGTTCAAGGAGGCGTTTGACCAAGTGCGCGAGGGCGGTTGGACAGCCCTCGATTGTGATCCGGAATATGGCGGCCAGGGGCTGCCATACGTGCTGGCCACCAGCGTGGGCGAGATGTTTAGCTCGGCCAATATGGCATTCAACATGTATCAGGGTCTGACCCACGGCGCCTATAACGCGATCCACGCCCACGGCTCGGCCGAGCAGAAGGCGACCTATCTGCCCAAGATGGTCACCTGCGAGTGGGGCGGCACCATGAACCTGACCGAGCCGCATTGCGGCACCGATCTGGGCCTGATCCGCACCAAGGCAGAGCCTGCGGGCGAAGGCACCTACAAAATCTCCGGCCAAAAGATCTGGATCAGTGCCGGTGAGCACGACATGGTCGACAACATCATCCACCTGGTGCTGGCCAAGCTGCCGGACGCGCCCGAGGGCGTCAAAGGCATCTCGCTGTTTATTGTGCCGAAGTTCCTGGTGAACGAAGACGGGTCGCTGGGTGAGCGCAATAGCCTGTCGTGCGGTGGTCTTGAGAAAAAGATGGGCATCCACGGCAACGCCACCTGCGTGATGAACTATGACGGCGCGACCGGCTATCTGGTGGGTGAGGCGCACAAGGGCATGCGCGCGATGTTCACCATGATGAACGAGGCGCGGCTGGGTGTGGGCCTGCAGGGCTATGCGCAGGGCGAGGTGGCGTACCAGAACGCGCTGGGCTTTGCCCGGGACCGGTTGCAGGGCCGTGACGTGACCGGAACCAAGGCGCCCGAAAAGGCCGCCGATCCGATCATCGTGCACCCCGATGTGCGCCGCAACCTGATGGACCAGAAGGCATTTGTCGAAGGCGCGCGGGCGTTCACCCTGTGGGGCGCGTCGATGATTGACGCGTCGCACCGCGCAGATGATGCCGACGCCGAGGCGATGATTTCGCTGCTGACCCCGGTCATCAAGGGGTTCCTGACCGACAAAGGGTTTGAGACCACGGTGCTGGCGCAGCAGACGCTGGGTGGGTCCGGCTTTACCCGCGAGTGGGGGCTGGAGCAGTTTGTGCGCGATGCGCGGATCACCATGATCTACGAGGGCACCAACGGCATTCAGTCGCTGGACCTTGTGGGCCGCAAGCTGGCCGCCGATGGTGGCAAGCCGATCATGGCGTTTTTCGACATGGTGAAATCCTACATCAAAGACAATGCCGGTCAGGACGCCGCGTTTGACCGCGACTTCCTCGACCCGCTCAAGGCCGCGTCGAAGGATCTGCAGGCGGCGGGGATGTATTTCATGCAGAACGGCATGAAGAACCCCAACAACGCGCTGTCCGGCTCGTATGACTTTATGCACATGTTTGGCCATGTCTGCCTGGGTCTGATGTGGGCGCGCATGGGCAAGGCGTCGATCGACGCGCTGGCCGCTGGGGCGTCGGACACCGAGTTCTACGAGACAAAGCTGGCCACCGGGCGCTACTACATGGCGCGGCAACTGCCCGCCACGGCGCTCCACCTGACGCGCATTGAGTCGGGCGCAGAACCGGTGATGGCGCTGGAAGCGGCAAACTTCTAAAGTCGGTGGGGTGGGCAGATGGCCCACCCTACTTTTTCGGAGCGCTGCATGCCCAAACGGTTTCGCCTGACCCGCCGCTTTCCCGTGGCCATGACCGAAGACGGGTTTCGCCGGTTGAAACAGTTTGCCGATGAGGCCGGGCTGGATGAGGGCGAGGCGCTGTCGTTCCTGTTCGAGAATTTTGGATCGGTGATCAACGAGGAAAACCTGACCGCGCGGCTGCGGCTGTTCAACGCCGATCTGGAGGCGCGCAAACGGTGAACGATAGGGCCAGTCTGATATACAAGATCATCTGCTTGATCTTCTTTGGCCCCATCTTTGCCGTCCTTGCCCTGATCGGGCTGACGATGGTCTTGCAGTGGGCTGCGGAGTGTCAGTCCGTGCGTGACACGCTGGAGTGCGGTGCGCTGTTTGGCCTGATCAACCTAGACGGCCAAATGCTGAGCTTTGTTGGTGCGGGATTCGCGCTGGCTTATACCCTGATATGGGCCGCGTGCGGGCTGGCGCTCCTGCTTTTGACCGCATGTCTTTTCTTGATCTTTGGCTGAAAAGGGACCGCGAGATGAAAGACCTTCCAAACACGGGCACCGGTTGGATGACCGAAGAGCACCAGATGATCGCCGACATGACGGCGCAGTTCATCGCCAATGAATGGGCGCCGCAGTTCGACTGCTGGCGCGCGCAGGGCGAGATGGATCGCGAAACGTGGGCGCAGGCGGGCGAGTTGGGTCTGCTCTGCCCCTCGATCCCCGAGGAGTTTGGCGGCGCTGGCGGGGATTTCGGCCACGAGGCCGCGATCCTGATCGAAGCGGCGCGGGGCAATCTGGCGTCCTGGGGCCACGGCATCCATTCGGGCATCGTGGCACATTACATACTCGCCTATGGCACCGACGAGCAAAAGGCGCGCTGGCTGCCCAAGATGGTCACCGGCGAGTTGGTCGGTGCGCTGGCGATGACCGAGCCGTCGACCGGGTCGGACGTGCAGGCGATCAAGACCCGCGCGATCCGCGAGGGCAACGCCTACCGCCTGACCGGGTCCAAGACGTTCATCACCAACGGCCAGCACGCCAACCTGATCGTGGTGGCGGCCAAGACCGATCCTTCTCAAGGCTCCAAAGGCGTGTCGCTGGTGGTGGTCGAGACCGATGGCGCGACAGGCTTTGCCCGCGGCCGCAACCTCGACAAGATCGGGATGCATGCGTCGGACACGTCCGAGCTGTTTTTCGACAACGTGGAGATTGCGCCGGAGAACATTCTGGGTGGCGCGGAAGGTCAGGGGTTTTACCAGCTGATGCAGCAGCTGCCGCAGGAGCGACTGATCATCGCCTGCTCCGCCGTGGGCGCGATGGAGGGCGCGGTCGAGCGCACCATCGCCTATTGCAAGGAGCGCGAGGCCTTTGGCGGCACGCTGATGCAGTTCCAAAACACCCGGTTCAAGCTGGCCGAAGCCAAGACTCGCACCATGGTCAGTCGTGCCTTTTTCGATGAATGCGTGGCCGAACATCTGGCGGGCCAGCTGACCGTCGACAAAGCGGCGATGTGCAAATACTGGACCACCGACACCCAAGGCCAGGTGCTGGACGAATGCCTGCAATTGCACGGCGGCTACGGGTTCACCAATGACTATGACATCGGCGGCATGTGGACGGATGCACGGGTTCAGCGGATCTATGGCGGCACCAACGAGATCATGAAAGAGCTGATTGCGCGGGCGTTCTGACGCGGCGGGCCGCGCGGCCTTGTGGCTGGGCGACCCTCCGGGGGGAGTTTTCTTGGCAAGATGAAGAGGGGTCCACCTCGCACGCTGTGGGCGGTATCCACCGAGGCCGCAGGTGCGAGGCTTCACCTTGCACATGGCTCAGCTCTCCAGCCTGCCATGCATCTTCACGCTACGCGCATTAACCTTAATCTTGCGTAAACACGGAAAATGCCTCTTCATCTTGCAAGATAAACTCCACGGGGGGTCCGGGGGGTGTGAAACCCACCGGTCCTGCCTGTGCCGCTTGCGCGTCGGAAAGGACCTGCACCATGACCCTCACCCTGCACTGTTTCGGCGAAAGCGGGCATTCTTACAAAGCCGCATTAGCATTGGAGCTGTCGGGGCTGGACTGGACGCCAGTGCAAGTGGATTTCTTTGGCGGCGAGACGCGCAGTGACGCCTACCGCGCTGAGGTCAATGAGATGGGGGAGTGCCCGGTGCTCACCGACGGGGACCTGCGGCTGTCGCAATCGGGCGTGATCCAGCAGTACATCACCGACAAGACCGACAAATATGGCGGCGCGGACGCGGCAGAGGCGCGTGAAGTTCTGCGCTGGGTGCTGTGGGACAATCACAAGCTCAGCTCCATGGCCGGGATGACGCGGTTCCTGATCAACTTTTTGCCACCCGAAAAGCAGCCCAAAGAGGTCATTGCATTCAACCAGGGGCGGCTGAAAGGGGCATATGCGATCCTCAACCAGCACCTGGCGGGGCGCGACTGGATTGTGGGTGACGGGGTCAGCAATGCGGATCTGACCTGCTGCGGCTATCTCTTTTACCCGGAGCCCTTCGGCTTTGACCGCGCAGACTGGCCCCATATCGACCGATGGCTCGACAACATCGCCGCGTTGCCGGGCTGGAAGGCGCCCTATGATCTGATGCCGGGGTCGCCCGCAGACCGTGCCTGAGTCACACTCAAAGCGCCGCGACGGCCGTCTGATCGCAGGTTGACCCGACGTCCCGAGGTGACCTTTACGTAAATCGTCGCCACGTCACTCTTGATTCCCCGCCCACCTGCGGCCCACTTATGGTAACCGCTCACACCCGCCAAAGGACCGCTCTCATGACCGAAGCCTACATCTATGACGCGCTGCGCACTCCGCGTGGCAAGGGACGCAAAGACGGTGCGTTGCACGAGGTGACCGCGTTGCGTTTGTCGGCGCTGACGCTGAACGCGGTCAAAGAGCGGAACAATCTCGAAGGGCACGCGGTTGAGGACGTGATCTGGGGCAATGTCACCCAGGTCATGGAGCAGGGCGGTAATCTGGCGCGGACGGCTGTGTTGGCGTCGGATCTGGATGAGAGCATCCCTGGCATTGCCATCAACCGCTTTTGCGCGAGCGGTCTTGAGGCCGTGAACATCGCCGCCAATCAGGTGCGCGGGGGCGCCGGTGACGGGTACATCGCGGGCGGGGTTGAGATGATGGGCCGCGTGGCCATGGGCTCGGACGGTGCGGCGATTGCCGCCGATCCGAGCATCGCGATGGAGAGCTATTTTGCACCGCAGGGCATTGGCGCAGACTTGATCGCCACCGAATACGGCTTTTCACGCGATGACGTGGACACGTATTCGGTCGACAGTCAGAAGCGCGCCAAGGCCGCCTGGGACGACAAGCGCTTTGCCAAATCGGTGATCACCGTGCGCGACCAGAACGGGCTGTCGATCCTGGATCACGACGAATACATGCGGCCGCAGACCGACATGCAGAGCCTTGGGTCGCTGAACCCTGCGTTCCAGGCGATGGGCGAGGTCATGCCCGGTTTCGACAAGGTCGCGATTATGAAATACCCGCATCTGGAGCGGATCAACCACGTGCACCACGCGGGCAATTCATCCGGCATTGTGGACGGCGCAGCCGCGGTGCTGATCGGCAATGAGGAATTTGGCGAGAAATTCGGCCTCACGCCCCGCGCGCGCATCCGCGCCACGGCCAAGATCGGCACCGACCCGACCATCAACCTGACCGGCCCGGTCCCTGTCACCGAAAAGATCCTGGCCGACACTGGCATGCGCATCAGCGACATTGATCTGTTTGAGGTCAATGAGGCTTTTGCGTCGGTGGTGCTGCGTTTCCTGCAGGCATTTGACGTAGACCATGGTAAGGTCAACGTGAATGGTGGAGCGATTGCGATGGGCCACCCGCTGGGTGCGACAGGCGCGATGATCTTGGGCACGCTTCTCGACGAGATGGAGCGGGACGACAAGGAGACGGGTCTGGCGACCTTATGTGTGGCGTCGGGCATGGGGGCCGCGACCATCATCGAACGGGTGTGATGCGTTTGGGGGTCAGGCATCTTGGGGACGGACAGCGCTGACATCGTGCAGAGCTTTCTGGACCGTCAGTCGGAGTTCATTCTGGCCGGCGATCTAGGGGGGTATCTGAGCACGATCTCATTGCCGCATCGACGGCTGACGCTGACCCATGATGCGCTGATCGAGACGCCGCAGCAGGCGGAGCAGAATTTTGCCGTGTCTGGCGCAACGCTGAGGAGCCTCGGGATCGACTTGTTCATGCGACATCTGGAGACATCACGCCGATTGGGCCCTGACTATGTCGAAGGGATCTATGTCTCGCATCTGTGGCGCGGGTCGTCGCGGGGGTTGCCGTCTTATGAGGGGCGGGTTGTGCTGGGGCGGCGCGCGGGCGACTGGCGCATGGTTGAAAACGAGCGGTCCATTCGGACAATCGGCAGCGCGGTGAACTTTAACGCGATGCAGCAGGAAAAAGCCCCCGACATCGCCTTTGTCAAAGGAGATGTGCGTGAAACCGGCGCAGACCCGGCGGAAGTGTACGCCAGCTATCTGGCTGCGCTGAGTGACAGCGAGCGCGCAGGTGATTTCGACGCCTATCTGGCAATGATGCGGATGCCGCTTACCGCCCACTGGCACGCGCGCGATGTCATTGTCGCCAAGCCCGAAGACTGCCGCCAGTTTTTTGACATGGTCAAACAGACCTACACCGGCGAGGTCAGCGACGATCTGGAGCGCCGGATCAGCCATGCCGAATTTGTCGGCGCAGATATGCTTGTGGGCTATCACACGGCGCACGCGGTGCGCGATGGACGGGACGTGATGGATGCCGTTGCCTCCCGATACGTTTTGAAATTCAGCGAGGGCCGGTGGCGGGCGATGAATATCGCCAATGCGCTGACCGGCCATGACACACCGTCCGCAATACACGCGCCACGCGCGCCGTTGCCGATGGATTTAGACATTCAGGAGAGGACCAAGGAATGGCCGAATTTTCTGCGCACACGAACGGTGACGGCGTAAACATCATCACGTGGGACTGCCCCGGCAAGTCCATGAACGTGATGTCCTTTGACGCGTTGCAAGAGCTTGACGCCTGCATCGACGCCGCTTTGGCCGACGACACGGTCAAGGGGATTGTGATCACCTCCGGCAAGGACAGCTTTGCCGGGGGCATGGACCTCAACCTGCTGGCCAAGATGAAAGAAGAGGCGGGCGACAACCCAGCGCAGGGCCTCTTTGACGGCACGATGCGGATGCATGCGCTGCTGCGCAAGATTGAGCGGGCGGGGATGGACCCCAAGACCAACAAAGGTGGCAAGCCGATTGCCGCCGCCCTGCCCGGCACCGCAGCGGGCATCGGTCTGGAGCTGCCGCTGGCCACGCACCGGATCTTCCTCGCCGACAATCCCAAGGCCAAGGTTGGTCTGCCCGAGATCCTGGTCGGCATTTTCCCTGGTGCCGGTGGCACCACGCGGCTGGCGCGCAAGCTGGGCGCGATGGAAGCCTCGCCGTTTTTGCTGGAGGGCCGGATGGTTAGCCCCGACAAGGCCAAGGGCAAGCTGGTCGACGAAGTGGTTGACGATCCGTTGGCGGCGGCCTGCGACTGGGTGCTGAATGCCACGGACGCGGATATCGTGAAGCCGTGGGATCAGAAGGGATACAAGTTCCCTGGTGGTGCGCCATATCATCCGGCGGGGTTCATGACCTTTGTGGGTGCGTCGGCCATGATCAACGGCAAGACCCAAGGCGTGTACCCTGCCGCCAAGGCGCTGCTGAGTGCGGTCTATGAGGGCGCGATGGTGCCGTTTGACACGGCGCTCAAGATCGAGGCGCGGTGGTTCACCAATGTGCTGATGAACCCATCATCAAGCGCGATGATCCGGTCGCTGTTTTTGAACAAGGAAGCGTTGGAAAAGGGTGCTGTGCGCCCCGCAGACGTGCCGGACCAGCGGGTGAAGAAGCTGGGCGTGCTGGGCGCGGGCCTGATGGGTGCGGGCATCGCGCTGGTGTCGGCGCAGGCGGGCATCGAGGTTGTGCTGATCGACCGCGATCAGGAGGCCGCGGACCGTGGTAAGGGCTATGCCCAGAAATACACCGGTGGCGGGATCAAGCGCGGCAAGACCACGGCCGAGAAGGCGCAGGCGCTGCTGGACCGGATCACGCCAAGCGCGGATCTAACGCAGCTGCAGGGCTGTGATCTGATCATTGAGGCGGTGTTTGAGGATCCGGGCGTCAAGGCCGAGATGACCCAAAAGGTCGAGGCGCTTATCCCCGAGGATTGCATCTTTGCCTCCAACACGTCGACCCTGCCGATCACGGAACTGGCCAAGGCCTCTTCACGCGCGGACGCGTTCATCGGCATCCACTTTTTCTCGCCGGTGGAAAAGATGGCGCTGGTGGAGATCATCAAGGGCAAGGAAACGGGCGACCGGGCGGTGGCCAAGGCGCTGGATTACGTGCGCCAGATCCGCAAAACGCCGATTGTGGTCAATGATGCGCGGTTCTTCTACGCCAACCGCTGCATCATCCCATACGTCAACGAAGGGGCGCGGATGCTGACCGAGGGTGTCGAGCCCGCGCTCATTGAGAACGCGGCCAAGATGGTTGGCATGCCGCTGGGTCCGCTGCAGCTGACCGACGAGACGGCGATTGATCTGGGCGCCAAGATCGCGCGCGCCACCAAGGCAGCGATGGGCGATGCGTACCCCGACAGCCCGGCGGATGACCTGATCTTTTGGATGGAGGAAGAGGGCCGGTTGGGGCGCAAGGCGAGCGCAGGCTTTTACGACTACAACGACAAGGGCAAGCGCACGGGCCTGTGGCGTGGGGTGCATGACCGCTATCCGCTGATGGATGACCAGCCCGAGCTGGTCGAGGTGCAGCACCGGTTGCTCTTTGCCCAGGTTCTGGAGGCGGTGCGCGCGCTGGAGGAAGGCGTGCTGATGGACATCCGCGAGGGCGATGTGGGCGCAATCCTGGGCTGGGGCTTTGCCCCGTGGTCCGGTGGTCCGCTGAGCTGGCTCGACATCATCGGCGCGCCCTATGCGGCGGAACGCTGCGACCAGCTAGAGGCGCAGTACGGTGCGCGGTTCAAATGCCCCGATCTGCTGCGCGAGATGGCGCAGAAGGGCCAAAGCTTTTACGGCCGGTTTGGCCCTGACGCAAAGGCGGCGTGAGGTGTAGGGTGCGCATTTATTGCGCACCTTCGCTGGGCCGCGGATGAGGTGCGGTGCGCAGTGAATGCGCACCCTACGCCGCCCAGAGGGTCAGAGCCGTGCCCTTGCCCGCAGCGGTAAAATCAGGCAGTGCGCGCAGCGGGCCGCGGGCCGCATCCGGCAGGCCTGACGCCACCACATCCGACAGCACAGTGCCAACATTGTTTACCCGTGCGGCCCCTTCGAGCCGGGCGGCGGTGTTCATCGTATCGCCCAACAGCGCGATCGCGATCTTCCAATCGCCCATCTCACCTGCAGCCACCGGACCGGCATGGATGGCGATGCGCAGAGCGGCAGCGCTGCCGAACCGCGCCTGGTAGCGCGGGGCGGCCTCGGCCAGAGCGCCGTGCATTGCGCGCGCGCAGTTGAGGCACGCACCGTCCGCCAGACCCTGATCCAGCGGCCATGTCACGATCGTAGCATCCCCCACATAGGCATGCACATTGCCACGCGTGGCATAGATCGGTTCGGCCAGATCGTACGCCACCTCTTGCAAAAAGCTGTGGAACTCCAGGTCGCCTATGCGTTCAGCCAGCGCGGTTGATCCTACCACATCGGCGATCAGCACCACGCGGTCTTCTATCTGCGGGCGGCTGTAGCGACCGGTGAGCAAGCCGCGGGTCGCCTCGGGCCCCAGCAGGCGGTTGAGCTCCACCCCCGTGGAGACAAGCACGGCGATTGCGGCGGCAATAGCAAAGGACCGCGGTATGTCCGGGTCGCGCCAGAGCGGCGGCGCATCGCTCAGCACCCCAGGTAAGGCGAGTGCCACCAGGATCACCGCGCTGTAGGTCAGCGCGCGCAGCGCCAAAAGCCGCACGGGCGGCAGACGCCGGGTCCAGCGGCGGCCCGCGTTGGAAAAGATGTAGAGATCGGACAGCGTGCAGCCCACCGCGATTGTCACGCCCATCAGCCCGCCCACGGCCACACCGGTTAGGCGTGCGTCGGGCGCAGCCTGCAGCAGGCCGATGCCTGCACCAATGAAAAGCGACACACCGGCGATCAAAGCGGTCAGTTGTGCGTTGCGGCGGTGGCGTGCGGTGTTGGCAGGGGCAGTCATTGCGCGATGATGCGCCAAGCGGCCGGGACTGCAAAGGGGGTGGGGTGCGCGGTGCATCCGCGTGGAACAAGGGCGGGTTGGACCCATGTCACGCAGACGCACCGCGCGGGTGCTGCCGGGCGGGGCTGGCCTGTAGCGGGGCCGCCCCGCCCTGTCGCCACATCAAAAATGTGCGGCGATTGGGGTCTCTGCACCCGGCGACTGCTTTGCAGTTGGGGGGCAAAGCGCCGGGGTCACCGGCAACCGGATGCAGAGAAATGAGGCGCCCCCTCCAGTTGGAACGCCAATGGTATGCGTTATGCCGCGGCCGGGTGCGGTGCCAGCGGTCCGCCCTGCGGGTCGAGTGTCATGTAATCCACCAGGAATGCGCCCGCTTGATCGTCAAGCACGTCATAGGCCGGCAGGGCCACACCCAGATCATCGAGCCGCACGATGGCGCGGGGGCAGTGCACCAGCACGCCTGCCTCGGCATAGATCACTTCTTCGGCGGCGAAGACAAGGGTGATGACCTCCATCTGGCGCGGTGCGTCGATGCAGCGGGTGCCGCGGAACCCGGCAAGCACTTTGGCGCGGACCACGGCAAAGGGGTCGCCGTGCGCGTCGCAGGCCGCATCGCTTTCGATCAGCACGCCCTGGTCCGGCAACAGTTCCACGTCAACCGCATTGCCCATGGCGCCGGCGGGGATCAGCACCGTTTCGAGCCCTGTTTCGGGGGTGACCCAGAAAATCTCGCGGCGCAGTTCAACGAGCGGCTGCAAGCCATTGTCGAAGGTCAGGACAAGGTCGCCGGCTTGCAGCGCTTCTACCCGGCGCCACCCCATCGAGGTGCCCACGCGGGTGCCGGCCATCAGGCCGCGCGCATGGTAAAATCCGCCGTCCAAAGCGCCCGAGATTTCGGACATGCGGCGCGGTGCTGGTGCCTTCTTCCATCCAAACATCTGTCTGTCCCCTTCGATCAGCGCCTGGTTTTGGCAGCGGCGCAGTTGCGTTCGATGTGTTCAATTGGAATGATTCCCGGGGCGGAGACGGGACTTGATCTGGGCAGGAATGGGGCATTGTTTCGGTTTGGCGGAACAATTGGCCAGCCAGCTGCGTAATTGTCACCGAACGGTGTGCAATGGCGCGCTGTTACGGGTCAATTTGAATAAAATGCAAAGCAGTTTTCGCTTTGGGGTAGAATCACCCAACGGCGTCATCAAAGCGGTAGTCGAACCGCGCGATATCCTCGGCGCAATCTTCGGCCACAGCCTTGCGCGCCGCGTCGGTGTAGTAGCCCCGATAATCCGCATCGCGGTCCGACGCATTCACATGCGGCAACTCCAGCGTGAAGCCCAGATGGTCCCACAGTGGGGCCGCGTCGGCTCTTAACGCTTCGAGCCGGATATAAGCGCTGCACTGTTCCGTGCCTGCGACGGTGGTCATGTAGTGGCGCGCCGGTGACGCCTGATTGGCCCGGCGGGTGGCCGTATCGGTGATGAAATCGGCAAATGGCAGGCGTTGCGCCAGGCCGACAGCGGGGTGATCAAAGCCCTGCGCGCGCAGCCAGTGGTAGTAGCTGACCATGCGATCCCACGGGTTGCGCACCAGCGTGAAGGTAAAAAACCCCGACAGATCCGGCACAATCCCGTTGATATCGGCCAAGGTGGAATGCTTCCACAGCCGCCCGGCGGCCTGCAGTTTTTGCGCGCGGTGGCGACGGCGGGTCGCCTTTGGCGTGTCACCCAGCATGATGTCGTCTTTCATCGCGCGGCGTTCCAGCGCTAGGGCCATAGCCGTGCCGCCGGTTTTGGGCGCGTGGATAAAGATGTAGTTGCGGCCGGGGCTGAGGATCATGGCCGCAGCCTACCGCCTGTGCGGGCGGCTGTGAATCGCAAAGCGCCGCTGCTCTTGCACGCTTATGCGCCAATGCGGTAAGTCGCGCGCTCAGGCAGAGAGAGGGTCACATGGGCTGGATGGCGGACGAAACCGGATTGGGCAAACGGGCGGCAAACTATGTGCCGTTGACCCCGCTGAGCCATTTGCGCCGTGCCGCGCGCGTGTTCCCGGACCGGATGGCGGTGATCTATGGCGACCACCGCGCCACATACGCGCAGTATTACGCGCGGTGCTCGCGGCTGGCCTCGGCACTGGTTGGCCTGGGTGTGGCCCCCGGTGACGTGGTTGCCACGCTGATCCCCAATCTACCCGCACAGGCAGAGGCGCATTTCGGCGTGCCCGCCTGTGGTGCGGTGCTGAACACGATCAACACGCGCCTCGATGTGGGGACCGTCGCCTACATCTTTGACCACGGCGCGGCCAAGGTGGTGCTGGTGGACCCGCAGTTCATCGACCTGGCCGAGGCCGCAGTGGCACAAATGGACGGCCCTGCGCCCCAAATCATCGAAGTGGCCGATGCGCCCGCAGGCTTCCCAGCCACGGGACGGCACCCGGAATACGAAGATGTGCTCGCAGGCGGCGATCCCGGTTTTGACTGGATCATGCCCGAGGACGAGTGGGAGAGCCTCGCGCTCAACTATACCTCAGGCACCACCGGGCGGCCCAAGGGGGTCGTGTACCACCACCGCGGCGCCTACCTGATGACTATGGGCACGGTGGTGAGCTGGCGCATGGTGCTGCACCCGGTGTTTATGGCGATTGTGCCACTGTTTCACTGCAATGGCTGGAACCACACCTGGATGATGCCGATGCTGGGCGGCACGCTGGTGTGCTGCCGCGACATCACGGCAACCGCGATCTATGACGCGATCGCCGCGCACGGCGTGACCCATTTCGGCGGCGCGCCCATCGTGTTGAACATGATCGTGAATGCGCCCGACGCTGAGCGGACCGCCTTTGACCACCAGATCGAGGTGTTCACCGCGGGCGCGCCCCCTGCCCCGGCCACGCTGGCCAAGATCGAAAAGCTGGGCTTCAACGTCACGCAGGTCTACGGGCTGACCGAAACCTATGGCCACGTGACCGAGTGCCTATGGCACGACGCCTGGGACGGAACCGAGGACCGCGCCGCGATCAAGGCGCGGCAAGGCGTCGCCTTTCCCATGATGGAGGACATCACAGTGATGGGCCCCGCGATGACGCAGATCCCGATGGACAGCACTGCCCAAGGCGAGATCATGATCCGCGGCAATGCGGTGATGAAAGGCTACCTCAAGAACGCAGCCGCCACCGAAGAGGCATTTGCGGGCGGCTATTTCCATTCCGGCGACATCGCGGTGCAGCATCCCGACGGTTACATCCAGATCGCCGACCGGGCCAAGGATATCATCATCTCGGGCGGCGAAAACATCAGCTCGGTCGAGGTCGAAGGCGTGTTGATGGCGCATGATGACGTGAACCTGGCCGCCGTGGTGGCCAAACCAGACGAGAAATGGGGCGAGGTGCCCTGCGCCTTTGTCGAGCTGAAGCCGGGGGCGACAGGGGACGAAGCCGCACTGATCGCCTTTGCCCGGGCGCAGCTGGCCGGGTTCAAGACGCCCAAAACGGTTGTGTTTCAGGAACTGCCAAAAACCTCGACCGGCAAGATCCAGAAATTCGAGCTGCGCAAGATCGCCGCCGATATGTGACGTGCGGTGCGCGCAGAGCGCACACCCTACGCCGCGGGGCTAGGTGGGCTTTTGCGGCGCACTGCTGCCTTAGCGGACAAAAGCGTCCGAAAAGCCGAGCCCGCGCGCTGTGCGCAGACCCGAGCGGAGCGCATCCGCGGTGTCAAACGGTCCCGCCAGCACCACGCGAAAGCTCTGGCTGCCGCGTTTGAGCGTGCCGATACGCGCAGGCAGCCCTGCACGCGCCAGCCGCTGTGCCGTGCCGCGCGCGTTGGCCTCCACACCGAAGGTGCCCACTTGCACATATCGGCCGCTGACCGCCGCGGGCTTGGGCGCAGCGCGCGTTACCTGCGTGACCTCTGGCGTGTCGGGCGCACGACTGCGGGCGCGGTTGCGCTGGATGCGTTTGATCAGTTGCCCGTCGCGCATCATCAAGGTGACGGTGCCAAGCTCGCGCTGCTGCGTGTCGGCATCGGTATAGGGATAGACCAGCGCCACCTGCGCGGTGACATCGCGCCCGCTGTTGTGATCAATCAGACGGCGCGGCACCGTGTTGGTCCAAAACAGTCTTGTTTGCGCGATCCCGGCCAGGCTTTGCTCGGCCCGGCGCGGGTTCAGGCGATCATCGCTCCAAACTGCTCGGTAGCCGGGCGGGATCTGTGCGGCGCCCTGTTCCTGGAGGCGTTTGTCATAGACATGGCGCGGCAGCACCCGGGTGTCCTGTGTGATCTCAACGCCGTCGGTCACGCCGCCATGGCCTGCCAACGACTGCGGCCCACAGCGCACGAGCCGACGCGAGCCGGGATTGATGTAGCGCCCGCTGACCGGTGCAGCACCAGAGCAGGCAGGATCAACGCTTGCCGCTGTTGGCTGTTGCGGGGTGGGAACCGGCTCGGGCAAGGGCGGCACACGGGCCGGGCGCACGGCCGCTGTCTGTGGCGCAGGTTGCGGAGTGGCACGCGGCGCGGGTTGCGGCACGGGGACCGGCGCCGGAGCGGTAACGACCGGCGCGGGTGCCGGTGCTGGTCGCGGTACGGGCGCAGGCGATGGCGGTGCGACTGTGATCTGCTCGACCTCTCGCGCCGGAGCGGCGGGCGCAGCTTGTGCCTGCGCCGTTGTCGTTAGCGACGGTGTCTGACCGCAGATCTGGCGCCGCTGCCGATTGACCCGTGGCACCCAGGTGACGTTGCCGTCGATGCCGGCCCGGATGAACACGCACCCGGTGCTGTCGACATATTGCGCGCCGGTATAGGAGGCAGGCGGAAACTCGGCCGGAACTTGACCGGTCTGCGCCGCGGCCCCACCGACACAGATGCCGCAGCCCAGCACCGCCGACGCCATAATTCTGGTAATACCCATCACAACCCCCGCTAAATGTTGTGTGCACGTTGCCCCAACCACGCGCATGAGTAAAGCGCTAGCGTACCGCGCAAGCCGCTGATGCACCGGATTTGTCACCGCACACGCGCAATATCTGAGGTTTGACACGCCGAACGCAGAAGCCGCGGTCTATTTTGTGCCAAACATCCGGTCACCTGCATCGCCCAGGCCCGGAACGATGTAACCCACCTCATTCAGCCGCTCATCCAGCGCAGCGGTGACGATGGGCACATCCGGATGCGCCGCTTTCATGCGCGCAACACCTTCTGGCGCGGCGAGCAGACACAGAAAACGGATATTTGTCGCCCCCGCCGCTTTCAAAAGGTCAATCGCTGCCACCGAGGAATTGCCCGTGGCCAGCATCGGATCCACCGCGATCACCAACCGATCCTGCAGCGCCTCGGGCGCTTTGTAATAGTACTGCACCGGTTCCAGAGTTTTCTCATCGCGGTAAAGACCAACAAATCCGACCCGCGCCGACGGGATCAACTCCAACACGCCATCGAGCAACCCATTGCCCGCCCGCAGGATCGAGATCAGAGCCAGCTTCTTGCCCGCAAGCGTGGGCGCCTGCATCTCGGTCATCGGCGTGCGGATGGTCTTGGTTGTCATCTCCAACTCGCGCGTGATTTCATAGGCCAAAAGCTGGCTGATCTCGCGCAGCAGCTGGCGAAACACGGCCGTGGGCGTGGTCTCGTCGCGCATAATGGTCAGTTTGTGCTGCACCAACGGGTGATCAACGACGGTGAGATGGTCAGACATCGGGCTCTCCTGAGATTCACTTTGCCAGATAAACCGCGGGGGTTTGGGGGCTGGCCCCCAAGGCCCATGCGGCCTGAGCATGATAAAATCAAGTGCGCGCCTGCGCGCTCATAGGGGGGACACGCCCAGATGACGGGCCACAAGGGTTGCAACATCGCAAAAGGCCATGTGGCCCAGTGTGCCATCGTACCCCTGGGTCAGCACTGGCACGCGTTCGCGGGTGTGATCGGTGCCCACCCATGTAGGGTCATTGCCGTGATCGGCAGTGATCACTAGCAGATCACCGCCGCTTAGCCGCGGCAAGAGCGCGCCGATACAGCCATCAAACCACTCCAAATGCCGGGCATAGCCGGCCACATCCCGGCGGTGACCATAGAGGCTGTCAAACTCAACGAAATTGGCAAAGACCAACGCGCCGTCCTCGGCCGTGTCCACCAGATCGCTCACATGACCCATCAGCGTGGCATCATCGCCTTTGCGCACGGTGTCAAACCCGCGCCCGGCAAAGATATCGCCCACTTTGCCCACGCCATAGCTGGCGCGGCCCGCAGCTTGCACCCATTCGCCCAAGACCGGTGCAGGCGGCGGCAGAGAAAAGTCGCGGCGGTTCCCGGTGCGGGTAAACGCGCCCTCCGCCCCCACAAAAGGGCGCGCGATCACGCGGCCCACGCGCCTGTCATGCAACAGCGGCGCGACGGCCGCACAAAGGTCCATCAGCCGCCCAAGGCCAAAATGTTCTTCATGTGCCGCGATCTGGAACACGCTGTCGGCAGAGGTGTAACAGATCGGCCACCCAGTCGCGATATGTGCAGCGCCGTAGCGCGCGATGATCTCGGTCCCCGAGGCGTGGCAATTGCCCAGCGTGCCATCCGCGCCGCAAGCGTCTTTGACCGCGCGCAGGATTTCGGGCGGAAAGGCTGGGACCGTGTCCGGGAAGTATGTCCAGTCCCAAGGCACCGGCACGCCTGCCAGTTCCCAGTGGCCCGAGGGGGTATCCTTGCCGCGCGACACCTGCGTTGCGGCGCCATAGCTCCCTGGCGCAGGCGTGCCTGCACCCGCCAGTGTCAGCGCGTCAAAAAGGCCCATCGCGCCCATATGCGGCAGCGTCAGCGGACCCGTCCGGCCCGCGTTCGCCTGCCCTGCGGCGCACGCGTCGACGATGTGGCCCAGCGTATTGGCCCCGCTGTCGGGCACATCGCCATTGTAAAACGTCTCCGCATCCGGCGCACCGCCGATACCCACGGAATCCATGACCAGCAAAAACGCGCGCGGCATCAGCCGATCCGTTCGGAGATGAGGCCCGGCACATTGGGTGCTTGCGGCCCCAGACGGATCGCTGCGCGCAGCGCGGCCTCGGCCCGGTCGGCATCTTGCGGACGCGCGGCATGGATCACTGCCAGCGGTTGACCACGGGCCACAGCAGACCCCAAGCGCGCCACGTCGGAAAAGCCAACCGCGGGGTTGATCACGTCGCTTTCCACCGCACGACCGGCGCCCAGCGCCAAAGCTGCATGGCCCAACGCCTCGCCATCCATCGCAGTTACATAACCATCACCGTGCGTTGCAACCTCGCGGATCACCGTCGCTTCGGGCAAAAAGCGCGCCCAGTTGTCGACAAATTCCACCGGGCCGCCCATCGCGGCCACCATGGCGCCAAAGCGTTCTGCGGCGTGACCGTCGGCAATGGCGCGCACGATGGCGTCGGCGCCGGCCTGCACGTCATCTACCAGCCCGCCGTTTTGCAACAAGATACCGCCCAGCACGGCCGCCACCTCAACCAGTGGCCCGCGCACTTTGCCGGTCAGAACCTGCATCACCGCAGCGACTTCGACCGCGTTGCCGATGGCCGGGGCCACGGGCTGGTTCATGTCGGTGATCAACGCGGTTGTCTTGCAACCTACGGCATTGGCCGTCTTGACCAGCGCGTCGGCCAACGCCTTGGCTTCGGTCTCGTTCTTCATAAACGCGCCGGAACCCGCCTTGACATCCAGCACCAGCGCGTCGAGCCCCGAGGCCAGCTTTTTCGACAGGATAGACGCGGTGATCAGGTCGAGACTTTCCACCGTCGAGGTCACATCGCGCACCGCATAGAGCCGCTTGTCCGCAGGCGCCACCTCGGCACTGGCGCTGACAATGGCGCACCCGGCGCGGGCCACCACATCGCGAAACCGCGCCTCGTCCAACTGCGTGCTGAGGCCGGGGATCGCCTCAAGCTTGTCCAATGTGCCGCCGGTGTGTCCCAAGCCACGGCCCGAGATCATCGGCACCACCGCGCCGCACGCAGCCAGCGCTGGCGCGAGTATCAGACTGACCGGATCGCCGATGCCGCCAGTGGAATGCTTGTCCAGAACCGGCCCTGCATCCCAGCGCAGCACCTGCCCGCTGTCGCGCATGGCGATGGTCAGGGCCACGCGCCCCACATCGCCCAACCCGTTAAGGCACACCGCCATGGCAAAGGCACCCGCCTGCGCATCCGTTACAGTACCGTCGGCTACACCTTGGGCGAACCAAGTCAACTCGTCTGCCGCGGGCGGTTGCTTGCGACGCAGTTTGGCAATTATGGACCGCGCCGACATCATTCCGCGCCATCCAGATGCGCATTGGTGAAGGCACCCGGCAGCAGTGCCGCCATGGTCATGACCGTTTCGACACCGTCAGGGGTTGCCATGGTGATGCGCACGTCGGCATCTGCGAACTCGGCCAGCTTTTGCCGACAGCCACCGCAGGGCGGCACCGGCATCGTGCCACTGCCCACCACGTAGACCTCGGTGATCTTGCGCGCGCCGGCGGCGACCATCGCCGCGATGGCGCCCGCTTCGGCGCAGGTGCCCTCGGGATA
>JBCCLL010000056.1:0-17191 GCA_039026855.1 Pseudomonadota bacterium
CCGGCCAAAATGGTGATATGGTGCGGTCGAGAAGACTCGAACTTCCACGGGTGTTACCCCACAGCGACCTCAACGCTGCGCGTCTACCAATTCCGCCACGACCGCACGTCTCGGCAGGTGTGTCGTCTACCCGCCTTCGCTGATCTTGCCAAGCCCACGCGCCCAAATTTTTTGCGAGGTGCTGGACCCCTGCCGTTCGCGAACACCAGCGATCTCGTTCGCTCTTGCGTAAGCCACCACAACGGGAGGTCCCGATGATTTGCGCTTCCCATCACGTCACTGCCGCGCAAACCAGGTGTGCCGGCACGGCTGCATCAGGCGTCGCTGGTATGGCCGCGTTTGTCGAACGGGAACCGACAGCATGCGCACCTGTCCTCGGCACCACTTTAGTGCCAGAGCAGAGTTCCAACATGCCGCGCAAGCTGGTCGAAACGCAAACATGTCATCCGGTCTGCGATATCCACGTCACCTCTTCGGTCGAGCTTTTACGCCTCCACGCCCTGGTCGGCCACACATCCATCGCGTGATCGCACCACGTGGGCGCCCAGAACAGACGAGGCAATGAAACCGCAGAACCGTCACCTCCTACAAAACCGTGCGTCCACCCTTCTCTGTTTCAAAAAAATCCCCGCCGGAGGCTCCCGCCCTATCCACACGCGCAACCCCAGCACATGAAAAACCCCCGACCGCGCTGGCGATCGGGGGTCTTTACGAACTTGCAGTCTTACAACCGCAGCACTCAATCCGTGATTGTCAGGCCAAAGCTTGGCACGCCAGAGGCGGGTTGCACCTGAGGTGCGGTGCCCAGCGCGCTGGAGTTGGTGCCAAGGCTCAGCGACGCCTTGCGCAGCAACTCGACCCGCTCGGGCTGGCCGGGGGCAAAGACGGCCGGGGCGCCTGCATCGACAGCCTTCAGACCCTGCGCATACCACACGCGGGCGGCATCCACGCGCTGGTTGGTGCCAAAGCCCTGCGCCAGGTGGTGCCCCATCAACTCGCCATAGACGTGGTCGCCCATCGCATAGAGCATCAGGGCCGACCCCAGCGCCACATCCATGTCGTCGGTGCGATAGCCGACACCCATGCATATCTGCGCAGTACCTTTCAACTGCGCGGGCGACATGCCCGTGGTCAGGATAAAGCCTGCGACGTCGCTCACCACATCCGCCTGCGGCTTGAGCGCCAGTGCCGCAACATGCGGCTGCATGGCCGGGCCAAATTGCTGGCACTGCTGCGCGATCTGATCGGGGGTAAAGCCTTGCACCTTGGCGATCATATTCTCGGAGGTCGCAATCGCGTAAGTCCGCGCCAGGCAGAACTGTTCGTTCAGCGCCACGTTGGCGTCGGTCATGGTGTCCGCCGTGGTAAAGCCGCCATTGGTGTTGGTCAGCAGCGACACGGTGTTGCAATGCGAGGCAAGCGATGGGCTCGCTCCGCCACCCTGGCCGAGGAAGTTGGGCAGGGCGCCGCCGGTGGCCGCGCTGCCAGCCGCCACGGTGGTGGTGGTTGTGGTCGTGGTGCCAGCCGTTGGCGCTGGCGCTTGCGGGGCCACCACGATGGTGGTGCCGGCCGGTGCCACCGGTGCGGGTGCGGCTACAGCGACGCTGCCCGCCATCTCTTGACGATAGGTCTTGAGCAGGCCGCGCGTGCCGTCGGGGGTTGCCGCGATCTGCTGGCTCACAGCATAGCCGCCCGCCTGCGCGCGATTGTAGGACGTGATCAGCAGGTTTTGCTCAAACGGCGTCAACTGGCCGGTGGCCGGATAGCCCAAATAGGCCTGATACGAAGAGATCGCAGCACGCGACCGGCCACCCAATTGGCCGTCGACAGTGCCTGCGTTGAAGCCGAAATAGTTCAGCGACGCCTGAATTTCGCGCCCCTCCTGGGTCGAGGGCAGGCGCGGACGGTAGCTGCGCGTGCTGGTGGTGCGTTTGCGTTGATGGTTCTTGGTCGCCGCGTGGCCCACAATGCCGCCGATGATCGCACCGGCCACGAAATCGCCAGCATCCGCGGTCACTCGACTGGCTGGCACCACGGCGACAGAGGCTGCGAGAATGGCTGCAGTAATTGATTTGGTAAACATGTCATCCCTCCAAACTACTCCGTATGAGACTATCACCCCTCCCTGATTCGAGAAGTCACGTTTTCCCTACCCCAGGCGCGATGCGATTGTCCGCGCAACGCGACGCATCAATGCGCAAAACCACGCGCATAATTTGTGCGCACCCTGCGCAAATCTGGGTCGGCGACGCCAGTTTGGTGGCTTGGAACGCGCTGCAGCGGCCGTTTGGCATGCAAATACCCGCCTTGCGGGTGCGCGGCTCGCTTGCCGCCGGATGAGACATCAAAGCGTAGGTCATCCTCACGCCGCCGCGCATCACACCCGCGCCCGGACGGCACCGCGCCACAGCAGGGCGCAGATCCAGAGCAGCACAACTGCCATCAGCGCCAAACCAAGCTCGGGTGCCTCCGGGATCAGACTGCGCTGCAGCACCCGTCCCGGCAACAGGGTAAAGGCGCCCGCCAGCACCACGCCGCGGGCATAGAGCTGTGCCATAATGACGCTGTGCCGCGCCACATCGCCCCACCAGATGGCCCGCATCGCCGTGCCAAGGCTGAGCAGTGCATAGACAGACAGCAGGTGGATCGGCCCGGCCCCCAGGCTGGTAAAACTGCTGGGAATGGCAAAGGAACTGAGCGCTGCACCGGCCAACGCCATCACCCACACATAGCCGATGATCTTGTGGGCCCTGTCGCGGCGTTTGCGCCAAAGCGCAACTGGGCCCAGACAGAGCGCACACAGCGCCATTACCACATGGGCTTGGATCGCCCATCCCGCACTTGTCAGTGGTTCCATGGTCCTGCTCCTCTGCCCCGGCGGCGCGTACGTCGCGTGCCCGCAGCCTTGCCTCGCTCACGCGTCTCTGGCACGACGCAGGACAACCGCACCGTGTCGAGGCAAGCGCACATTCGCAAACGGCACAGGAGAGTACGTGAAAAACAGCGCCCTACACTTGGCGATACGCGAATTGCAGACGGGGTTTGCCAACCCGACCCTGTGGCTAATAATGGTATCTGTGGGCGTGTTGCTGTCGCTCAGCGGCGCCTTTGGCACCGGAGAGGCGCTGGCAACGGTGCCGCGTACGCTCTACTGGGTGGCGATGGTGCCGCTGACCTACGGCGCCGGCAGCGTGATCGCGGGCCTTGTGCGTCGCATCATGGCGACCAGCCCGCGCTGGCAGGTGACGGCCGCGATCTGCCTCGGCACCGGGATCGGCGTCACCGTGCTGGTTCTGGCGGTAAATACCGCGCTTTTTGGGTGGATGTTTGACGGCTGGCGCGGCGCAAGTGTCTTTGCGTTGACCACACTTGCAGCGGCCGCGGTGGTGGCGATCACAATTAATACCGCGCTCGACCGCCGCCCGGCCGAACACGTACCGCCACCGATCCTGTCCCGCCTGCCGCTGACCAAACGCGGCGCGCTGATTTCCATGTCTTCGGTGGATCACTACGTGGAGGTGGTCACAGAAAACGGCGCGGAGATGATATTGATCCGCCTAAGCGATGCGATGCTGCTGACCGCGCCGATACGCGGGCTGCAAATCCACCGCTCACACTGGGTCGCCCGCGATCAAATCGCCGATGTGACCGCCAGCGCCGGCAAGGCCAGCGTCACAATGCGCGATGGCCGCACGCTGCCGGTGAGCCGCAGCAACGTCGGCAAGCTGAGGGAGGCGGGGCTGCTGCCCGGCTGAGCCATGGTCGAGTGGATCACAAGCACCGGCCTGACCGACTACCGCGCAGCCGAGGCGTGGATGGAAGCGCGCGCCACGGCCATCGCCGCCGGGACCGCGCCGGAATGCATCTGGCTGGTGGAACATCCGCCGCTCTACACCGCCGGCACTTCGGCGCAGGCTGCGGATCTGACCGATCCTGACCGGTTTGAGGTGTTTCAGACCCGCCGCGGCGGCCAGTACACTTATCACGGCCCAGGCCAACGAGTGGCCTACACCCTGCTCGACGTGGGCAAACGCGGCCGCGACGTGCGCGCCTTTGTGGCGCAGCTTGAGGCCTGGGTGACCGCAACGTTGGCGGAATTCAATGTGACCGGTCTGATCCGCGAAGGGCGCGTCGGCGTGTGGGTGGAGCGGCCCGAACAGCCGCGCACAGCGGGTGGCGCGCTGCAAGAAGACAAGATCGCCGCAATCGGCATCCGCTTGCGCAAATGGGTCAGCTTTCACGGGCTCTCGATCAATGTCGATCCCGACCTCAGCCATTTTGACGGCATCGTGCCCTGCGGCATCGCCGAGCACGGGGTGACCAGCCTGGTTGATCTTGGTTTGCCGGTGACGATGGAGGATCTCGACGTGGCCCTCGCCCGCACCTGCCCGACCTACTTTCCCTAACCGTCCGCTCATCCGGCCTGCGGCCGTCTTCGCCACCCACAGTGGAACCGGTCCCCATGACGCGTCGCCCAGGATGCCGCGAGGACGGCCACAGGCCGGAAGAGCGTCATGTCGCGTCGCCACCGAGTAGATCCGCCCTCCCCTTGCCAAATCCCGGTGTCATATATTCAATCCTGCAGCAAATTTCCGACCGCGCATACGGCCCCGCACCAGCGCTGCGTTCACATGCGCCACAGCCGTTGACGCGCAGTACACTCCGCGCCTCCCACCGCCCCCGCTAATTTTCCGAAAAATCCCGATAAAACAACCACACCCAACGCCCTGCGTCCGCCTGCATCAGCCCGCAACCGCGACAAAATCACCCGCACTTTTGGTGCATCAGTGATTGAAGCGCAGCGCGCTTCGCTCTAAGCGTTGGACTACGGCATGTGTCAGTGCGCATGTTGGGAATCACACTAGCCAGGAGGCACCGCAGCATGGCAGACGCAGCCATTCACGGGCACGAGCATGAGGACGAGCGTGGCTTTTTCACCCGCTGGTTTATGTCCACCAACCACAAAGATATCGGGATCCTCTACCTGATCACCTCAGCCCTGGTGGGTTTTGTGTCGGTGGCCTTCACCGTCTACATGCGCCTCGAACTGATGGACCCGGGCGTTCAGTACATGTGCGCCGAAGGCGCGCGCCTGATCGCCTCCGACGCCTACTGCACTCCGAACGGCCACCTGTGGAACGTGCTGATCACCGGCCACGGCATCCTGATGATGTTCTTTGTGGTGATCCCCGCGCTCTTTGGCGGGTTTGGCAACTATTTCATGCCGCTGCAAATCGGCGCGCCAGACATGGCGTTCCCGCGCATGAACAACCTCAGCTTCTGGCTCTACGTAGCCGGCACAACGCTGGCAATCTGCTCGGTTCTGGCACCGGGCGGCAATGGCCAGCTTGGCTCCGGCGTGGGCTGGGTGCTCTACCCGCCGCTGTCCACGTCCGAAGGCGGCATGTCCATGGACCTCGCCATCTTTGCGGTGCACGTCTCTGGCGCGTCGTCCATCCTCGGCGCGATCAACATGATCACCACCTTCCTGAACATGCGCGCCCCGGGCATGACGCTGTTCAAGGTGCCGCTCTTTGCGTGGTCGATCTTTGTCACCTCGTGGCTGATCCTGCTGTCGCTGCCCGTGCTGGCGGGCGCAATCACCATGCTGTTGATGGACCGCAACTTTGGCTTCACCTTCTTTGACCCAGCCGGTGGCGGCGATCCGGTGCTCTATCAGCACATCCTGTGGTTCTTCGGCCACCCCGAGGTCTACATCATCATTCTTCCGGGCTTTGGCATCATCAGCCACATCATCGCCACCTTCTCGCGCAAGCCCGTCTTCGGCTACCTGCCGATGGTCTGGGCGATCATCGCGATTGGCGCGCTGGGCTTTGTCGTGTGGGCGCACCACATGTACACGGTCGGCATGTCGCTGAACCAGCAGGCGTACTTCATGCTGGCCACGATGGTCATCGCGGTGCCCACAGGGGTCAAGATCTTCTCGTGGATCGCCACCATGTGGGGCGGCTCCGTTGAGCTGAAAACGCCTATGCTCTGGGCCTTCGGCTTCCTGTTCCTGTTTACCGTGGGCGGTGTCACCGGCATCGTGCTGAGCCAGGCCGCCGTGGACCGTTACTACCACGACACGTACTACGTGGTGGCCCACTTCCACTACGTGATGTCGCTTGGTGCGGTGTTCTGCATCTTCGCGGGGATCTACTTCTACTTCCCCAAGATGACGGGCCGCATGATCCCCGAATGGATGGGCAAGCTGCACTTCTGGATGATGTTCATCGGTGCCAACCTGACCTTCTTCCCACAGCACTTCCTGGGCCGTCAGGGTATGCCGCGCCGCTACATCGACTACCCCGAAGCCTACGCGCTCTGGAACTGGTGGTCGTCCATCGGTGCCTTCATCTCGTTTGCCTCGTTCCTGTTCTTCTTCGGCGTGATCGCCTACGCGCTGCTGCGCGGCGCCAAGTCGACAGTGGAAAACCCATGGAACGAGTTTGCCGACACGCTGGAATGGACCCTGCCCAGCCCGCCGCCCGAACACACGTTCGAGATCCTGCCCAAGCAAGAGGACTGGGACAAACAGCACGCGCACTAGGGCACGCGGCAACAGTTTGAACGCAACGGGCCCCGACATCCGCATCGGGGCCCGTTTTTCTTGACCAACCGCCGGGACCCGCCCGGCCTACCCTGGCCCTCAGGCCGCGCCAAACACCGATGTGACATGCCGTATCGCTGGACAACAGAACCGGATGCCCCAACACAGGAGATCCACCTGTGGCCGCACAACGCGCTGCCGCCGCAGGGGCTGGCGGCGACGGTGCTGTTTTCCTTTTCGATGATCATGATCCCGACGGTGACGGTCATCGGCAGCCCGATCCTCTGGGGCCTGCTGCCCTTTGTGCTGGGCGCGGTGTGGGCGCTCTACTACGCCCTGCGCGCCAACCGACGCAGCCGGCAAATCCACGAGGTGCTGCGCCTCGCGCCCGACGCTGCCTCACTGACCCGCACCGATGCCCGCGGCGCAGTGCAGGAATGGGACGCCAACCGCTACTGGACCCGCGTGCGCAAATACGACGAAGGCGGACCGGTACCACATTATATCACGCTAAAGGGTCAGGGCCGCGAGGTTGAGATCGGCGCCTTCCTCAGCGAAGAGGAACGCCTCGCCCTCTACGACGACCTGCAACGCGCGCTCAGCCACTGATTGGGCCCTTGCACCGTCACATCGGCCGGGTCGCACCTTTCGTCGCGCCATCCGCAAACAACTAATACCCCGTAGCCCACGCGCACGTCGCGGGCGCCCACTAAACGCGGGTCAGGTATAGGCAAGACAAACGCGACGTGGTTGTTTTGCGGCGCCGTGGGGCGCACAAATGGCATACACTCGCCGGCTGCCCATCAGTGTCAAATCGTCACCAAGCCAAAAGGCCAAAAATCACAGTCCAGCCCATTGCGCGCCACCTTCCAAGAAAATAGGGTTTCAAAAATGCGTGTTGTTAATCAGTTTCTGACCGCGTCGGCGCTGCTATGTCTTGCAAGCTGCAGCGGCTCTATGACAGCGGTTGTTCGTGGAGAACCAACGCCGGTTCAGTTCCAATATGAACAGGGTTTGGACCGAGACTTTTATACCGCGGTTCTCGACGGAGAAGTGTTCTCTGGCCAGGCAGTCGATGCCGGCGCCACAAGCGTCGCTGGAACCGTCTTCACATCTGGCGGCACAGGATCGGTATTCGGGACCACCACAAGCGGCAATTTTGTTGCCGTACTGCTAGGCGACAAAGGTTCATCTATGCGGTGTCAAATGAACTATGCCGACAGCTCTGGCTTCACTTCTCTGGGCGGGGTCGGCATTTGCGAAGTCAGCGACGGACGCATCATTGACGTGATCTGGTGAAGCGCCCAACCTGCGTTCTCCGCCAAACACCAGACTGCGTCAGCAACCCAAATGCGCACGGGGACAAGCTCTGTTTTCAGCCCCGGGTTAACCGAAATGAACAGACCGCGCGCAGCAAACAGCCCGCCAGCCAACCGTTTTGTACAAAACACTCCCGGTTTTCATCAAAAGCCGCGAAGAGCGCCAAATAGGCGGCGATGAGCAGGCGGCGTTTTGTACAAAACGCCCGCCAGTTTCATCAAAACCAACAGCGCATAAACCAACAGATGCGACAAAGCCCCGCGATGTAGGCCAGAATTAACCCAGCTTACAGCACCGCTCGGCGTTGCTTAACGAGTGGTAAAAGTCAGGTGCTCGGACTGCCGCACAGGCGGTCTTTGACCATCGGTCCCACCGCGCCGAAATCCATCTGCCCGGTGTATTTCGACTTCAAAAGCCCCATCACCTTGCCCATGTCCCGCACGCTCTCGGCACCAGCTTCGGTGATCGCAGCCTCAACGGCTTGGGCGGCCGCCGCATCGTCCAGCTTGCGCGGCAGATACTCTTCGATCACGGTGATCTCCGCCGCTTCGCGCTCGGCCAGATCAAGCCGCCCGCCCTCTTCATAGGTGCGCGCGCTCTCGCGGCGCTGCTTGACCATTTTTCCAAGGATGCCAAGCACTTCAGCCTCGCTAACCCCGTCATCCTGACCGGCGGCGCGGGCGTCGATATCCTTGTCTTTGATGGCCGCGTTGATCAACCGCAGCGTCGACAGACGCGATGCATCTTTGTCCTTCATCGCCTGTTTCAACGCCGCCGAAATTCGGCCTCGCAAATCACTCATGTCCATCCCCATGGCATCAAGAATAGTTGCCCAAGATACGTCACCCCGCGCATCCTGACAAGGGGTGCGCCGTTACGTAAGCTATTGATTTGAAAGCAAAGAACAATTTCGATTTGCCTTGACCACGCAGGGCGCGCACTTTAGGTTCCGCGCAATTTGCCGGTCTTCTGCCAAGGTGAAATGTCCCATGACCCACAGCGCCAAACCGACCGCCTGCCTCGCCCTTGCCGATGGCACCGTGTTCCACGGGATCGGCTTTGGCGCCACCGGCCAGACCGTGGCCGAGCTTTGCTTTAACACCGCCATGACCGGCTATCAGGAGATTATGACCGACCCGTCTTATGCCGGCCAGGTCATCACCTTCACCTTCCCCCATGTGGGCAATGTCGGCGTGAACCCCGAGGACGATGAAACCGGCGATCCGGTGGCAGCCGGCATGGTGGTCAAGTGGATGCCCACCGACCCCTCAAACTGGCGCGCCGCATCGCATTTGGGCGACTGGCTCGCGGCCCGGGGTCGCATTGCTATCGGCGGCGTTGACACGCGCCGCGTCACTCGCGCGATCCGCCACGCCGGCGCACCCCATGTCGCCCTCGCCCACGACCCCGACGGTAACTTTGACATCGCCGCGCTGGTGGCCGCCGCCCGCGGGTTTGCCGGCCTCGAGGGCATGGATCTGGCCAAGGATGTCACCTGCGCCCAGTCCTACCAGTGGAACCAGCAACGCTGGGCCTGGCCGGACGGCTACACGCCGCAGCAGG
The DNA here is from genome assembly GCA_039026855.1 of Pseudomonadota bacterium. GTDB lineage: Bacteria > Pseudomonadota > Alphaproteobacteria > Rhodobacterales > Rhodobacteraceae > Tateyamaria. Next base: position 9,437 of record JBCCLL010000056.1, read on the forward strand.
ACCCAAAATTCCGTGTTGTCGCAGTGGATTACGGCGCCAAACGTAACATCCTGCGCTGCCTTGCGTCAGCCGGATGCGATGTCACCGTGCTGCCCGCCACCGCCACCGCCGAAGAGGTGATGGCCCACACCCCCGACGGCGTTTTCCTGTCCAACGGCCCCGGCGATCCGGCGGCAACAGGCGCCTACGCCGTGCCCATGATCCGCGACATCCTGGACCGTGATCTGCCGGTCTTTGGCATCTGCCTGGGCCACCAGATGCTCGCCCTTGCGCTCGGTGCCAAAACGGTCAAGATGAACCACGGCCACCACGGCGCCAACCACCCGGTCAAGGATCTGGAAACCGGCAAGGTCGAGATTACGTCGATGAATCATGGCTTTGCCGTTGATGCGCAGACACTGCCCGACGGGGTGATTGAAACGCACCGCTCCTTGTTTGACGGCTCCAATTGCGGCATCCGAATGGACGGCCGGCCGGTCTATTCCGTGCAATACCACCCCGAAGCGAGCCCGGGGCCGCAGGACAGCTACTATCTGTTTGAACGCTTTGCAGCGGCCATGCAGGCGCGCGCCGCTTAGGGTTGAGCGCAGCTCATGCATAGGTTGAATTTTTACCGTTTAACCCGCTGTTAACCAACGCATTTTACCGATCACCGGGACCACAATCCCGTGTGAGACATGCCCGATCCTCTTCTCCGTCTGCAACCGCCCGCGCCTCGGGGTCGGGCTGACCCCCGGCCTTTGCCTGTCGGACGGCAATTGGTGAATGCGGGCGTGATTGATCAAGACACATTGATCAAATCCCTAAACCTGCAGAAATACATCGATGCCCCGCTGGGCGAGATCCTGGTGTCCAGCGGCGACGCGGACCGGGGCGATGTCACCCGCGCGCTGTCGGTGCAGTACGACACCGACGCGGTGGACATCACCGCCGACCCGCCCACCGCCGCCATGGCGCATGCCATCCCGGCCACGCTGTGCCAACGCTACTGCGCGCTGCCGTGGCGCTGGTTCGGGGATACGTTATTGGTGGCGACCAATCGCCCTGATCTGATGCTGGCCCTGCGCGCTGCACTGGGTCCGCGCCCGCCGCGCATGCTGCCCGTCATCGCCAGTCGCGATGACATTACCGCAGGGATTACAGCGCTTTACGGCGAAGGTCTGGCCAATCGCGCGCTAACCCGCGTCCCCGATCCGGTGAGTTCGCGCACCTGGTCTTTGACCAGCCCGATGGGCATCGTGATCACCGTGGTTCTGCTCGCCCTTTTGACGCTCAGCGTGGTGGCCACGCCCGCCGCCGTGATCACCGGCCTCGTGCTCTTTAGCGTTGTGCCGCTGATCCTGACCGCCGGGCTCAAACTGGCGGCGCTCTGTGCGCAGTTCATGCGTGGCGTGCCCGCCGATACCGCGCCGCTGGACACGCCGCCAAACTGGCGATCGCCGCGCGTCTCTATGCTGGTCCCGCTCTACCGCGAGGATAACATCGCCGACGCGCTGATCGAACGGTTGAAAAAGCTGACCTATCCCAAGGCCTTGCTCGAAGTGGTGCTTGTGCTCGAAGCCAAGGATCAGGTCACCCGCGCCACCATCGACCGCACGCCGCTGCCGCACTGGATGCGCGTGATCGAGGTGCCGGATGACGGCACCATCACCACCAAACCGCGCGCGCTGAACTATGCGCTCGACTTTTGTCAGGGCCAGATCATCGGGATCTGGGATGCCGAGGACGCCCCCGAACCCGATCAACTGGAAAAGGTCGCCGCCCGCTTTGCCGTGGCCCCGCCCGAGGTGGTGTGCCTGCAAGGCATGCTCGATTACTACAACGCGCGCCAGAACTGGCTGGCACGCTGTTTCACCATCGAATACGCCGCCTGGTGGCGCATGGTGCTGCCCGGTGCGGCGCATCTGGGCCTCGCGCTGCCACTCGGCGGGACAACGGTGTTTTTTCGCCGCGACGCGCTTGAAGGCTTGGCCGGCTGGGACGCCTATAACGTCACCGAAGACGCCGATCTGGGCCTGCGCCTGGCACGCGCCGGATTTCGCACCGAACTGATCTCAACCGTCACTATGGAAGAGGCGAACTGCCACCCGCTGGCCTGGATCAAACAACGCTCGCGTTGGATCAAGGGGTATTTCATCACCTATTGCGTGCACATGCGCCGCCCGCTGACGCTGCTGCGTGATCTGGGGCCAAAGCGGTTCTTAGGTGTGCAGGCGATGTTTTTGGGCACCGTCCTGCAATTTGTGACCTTACCCCTGCTCTGGAGCTTTTGGTTGCCCAATTTCGGGCTGGCCCACCCCACGCTGACCACGCTCGGCGATTGGGTCATCTGGCCGCTGTTGGGGCTGTTTTTGGCCACGGAACTGATCAACCTGGTGATCAATGCGCTGGCCGTTTCGGGCCCGCGGCACCGGCATCTGTTGCCCTGGGTGCTGACCATGCCGCTCTATTTTCCGCTTGCGGCTCTGGCCAGCTACAAAGCGGTTTACGAGCTTGTGACAGCGCCATTCTTTTGGGACAAAACCCAGCACGGGCGCGCGCAGATGTGAGCAATCCGCGCTGGTGCCCGGGCCTGCGCTCTGGCAGGGTGTGTGTATGCGCTACGCTCTGATCCTGTGCCTGTTATCTCTTGCGCCCCCGGCCTTGGCCGACAGCATGTCGGCTGCCGAATTCGAAGCCTATGTCACCGGAAAGACGCTGTTTTACGGCCGCAACGGCCGCGCCTACGGGGCCGAGATCTATCGCGAAGATCGGCGCGTGACCTGGTCATTCCTCGATGGTGAGTGCAAGGACGGCTACTGGTACGAAGCGGGCGACAACAACATCTGCTTTGTCTACGAAGACCGCCCCGACCCGCAATGCTGGAGCTTTGAACGCGGCCCGTCCGGCCTGATCGCCAAGTTCGAAAACGACCCCGCCTCCACCGAGCTCTACGAAGCCAATAACAGCGGCGAAGAGATGGTCTGCACCGGCCCAAAGATCGGCGTGTGATCTAGAACAACGACCCCTGCTCGGGCGCCTTGCCCTTGCTCTTGCGCGCAGGCTTGCTGCCGCCCAGCGCCAACCGCCCATCGGCAAACTCGATCTCCAGACCAGCAGCTTGTTCGGCGGCCGCCTTGCTGGTGACAATCGTGCCGCCGCCACGCACCACGGCGTAGCCGCGCGCCAGCGTGGCCTTGTAACCCAGCGTCTCGCGCAGCCGATCCATCGCGCTCAGCCGGTCGCGCAATGCGCGGATCTGGCTGCTGCCCGCCCGCGACAGCCGTGCCATCAACGCCGCAAGCCGCTCGGCCGCCTGCACCCGCTCGCGGGCCAGCAGGTGCGGGCCAAAGCGCGCGGTACGCGCGCCAAGCTGATCACGCCGCACCGTGGTCACCCGCTGTAACGCCGGTGCCAACCGCGTTGCAAGCTGGTCCAATTGCTGCCGATCCACCTGCGCCTGCTGCCGCAAGCGCGCGGGCCGCAGCGCCCCCGAGATGTCGGCCAGGTGCACCCGCCGCCGCTGCACGCCTGCGATCAGCGCGGGCCCCAGCCGGTCGCCCAGCACGTCCAGCCGTTGCCGCGGCCCCTCGACCAGCGTGTCGACCCGCGGCAAGGCGCGCGCCAGATCACGCAGGCGCTGGTCGCGGCGCGCCAGTCCCGTGCTCAGCGCCCCGCTCATCCGCGCGCCCGCCTGATCCAGCCACGCCATCAACTCGTGCCGCACCGGCACCGCCAGCTCTGCCGCCGCCGTAGGCGTCGGCGCACGCTTGTCCGACACATAGTCGATCAGGGTTGTGTCCGTCTCGTGCCCAACAGCGGAGATCAGCGGGATCTCGGATGCCGCCGCCGCGCGCGCGACCACCTCTTCGTTAAACCCCCACAGATCCTCGACCGATCCGCCGCCCCGCGCCACGATCAAAAGGTCGGGCCGCGGCAGCGCGCCGCCCGGGGTCAGCGCGTTGAACCCGGCGATGGCGCGGGCCACTTCGGGCGCGCAATTGGCCCCTTGCACCGCCACCGGCCAAACCAGCACCTTGCGCGGGAACCGGTCCCGCAACCGGTGCAGGATGTCGCGGATCACCGCACCCGACGGTGAAGTCACGACGCCGATGACCTCCGGCAGGTAGGGAAGAGGCCGCTTGCGCGACGCGTCAAACAAGCCTTCCGCCTGCAACTGCGCCTTGCGCTTTTCCAAGAGCGCCATCAGCGCGCCCATGCCCGCAGGTTTCAGATCCTCAATGACGATCTGGTATTTCGACTGGCCGGGAAAGGTGGTCAGGCGGCCCGTGGCCACCACCTCCATCCCTTCTTCGGGCTGGGTCTGCAGCCGGCTTGCCACCCCTTTCCACATTACACCGGCGATCACCGCGCGGTCGTCTTTGAGGTCCAGATACACGTGCCCCGACCGCGGCCGGCTTACCCGGCCCACCTCGCCCTTGATGCGCACATGGGAAAACTCGCCCTCGATCATGCGCTTCACCGCGCCCGAGATCTCCGAAACGCTGAATTCCGGCGCGTTGCCCGCCTCTTCGGGATCGTCGATCAGGTCCATGTCTTGTCCTTGTGCCACTGCCCCCCGCAGCTTAGAACGCAGCGGACCCAAGGCCAAGACGAAGAGAGACGCGCCCATGAACATCCTTATCCTCGGCAGTGGCGGGCGCGAACACAGCCTCGCGTGGGCGGTCCTGCAAAACCCCAAATGTGACCGGCTGGTGGTGGCCCCGGGCAACGCAGGGATAGCCGCCATCGCCGATTGCGCCGCCCTCGACATCAACGATGGTGAGGCGGTGCTGCGCTTTGCCGAGGAAGAGGCAATTGACCTGGTGATCATCGGTCCCGAAGCGCCGCTGGCCGCAGGCGTCGCGGATGTGCTGCGCGCAGCACAGGTCGCAGTCTTTGGCCCCAGCCGCGCCGCCGCACAGCTTGAGGCTTCCAAGGCGTTCACCAAATCCATCTGCGACGCCGCAGGCGCACCCACAGCCGCCTACGGCCATTTCACCGATGCAGACGCGGCCAAGGCCTATGTTGCAGCCCAGGGTACACCCATCGTGGTCAAGGCCGACGGTCTGGCCGCGGGCAAAGGCGTGATCATCGCCGAAACGGCCGAGCAGGCCAACGCCGCCATCGACGACATGTTTGGCGGCGCCTTTGGCGGCGCAGGCGCCGAGGTGGTGATCGAAGAGTTCATGACCGGCGAAGAGGCGTCGTTCTTTGTTCTGTGCAACGGCACCGACGTGCTGCCCATCGGCACCGCCCAGGACCACAAGCGCGTGGGCGAAGGCGACACCGGCCCCAACACCGGCGGCATGGGCGCCTATTCCCCCGCGCCGGTGATGACCGACGCGGTCACCCAGCGCGCGCTGGATGAGATCGTCAAACCCACCATGGCCGAAATGGCGGCGCGCGGCATGCCCTATTCCGGGGTGCTCTATGTCGGCCTGATGATCGAGGATGGCGCGCCGCGGCTGGTCGAATACAACGTTCGCTTCGGCGATCCGGAATGTCAGGTGCTGATGATGCGGCTCGGTGCGCAGGCGCTTGATCTCATGCAGGCCACGGCCGAAGGCACGCTGGCCGACGCGCAGGTCAACTGGGCGGACGATCACGCGATGACCGTGGTGATGGCGGCAGACGGCTATCCCGGCAGCTATGACAAAGGCGCTGTTATCGGCGGGCTGGACGCCATCACCGCCGACAGCTTTCAGATGGTGTTTCACGCTGGCACCGAGCGCCACGACGGTCATATCGTAGCCAATGGCGGGCGCGTGCTGAATGTGACCGCCCGCGGCAGCAGCTTGGCTGAGGCCGCCGACCGCGCCTACAGCTTGACCAACAGCATCGACTTTCCGGGCGGATTTCACCGCCGCGACATCGGCTGGCGCGCGCTCAAGGCTTAGGACAGCGCGGGCGGTTCACAGCTGACCCCGTCCTCGTTGATCTCCTCGATCTGCTGTATCTGGCCTGACCGCGTGCTCAGCACATAGATCTTCTCATCCTGCGTGAACGGCACCCAACAATGCGAGACACCGGGCGGGTCGTCGTCATAGTCAAAACAGACCGCGCCGTCTTCGATATAGACCAACCCGTAGGCGCAGGTGCCATTGGCGCGGGCCCAGACGCTGCGATCTCGTCGCAAAAATTCCTCTGTGCCCACAAGATTGCCGCTGTTGAAATCAACAAACCGGGCGGTGCGCCCCTCTAGCAGATCAAGGAATTCCTCGGCCGTCAACGGGTCCTGCGCCAGCGCCGCGCCGGCAGACATGATCCACAAGATCAACGCGCGCATCACGGGCACCTCATTTCGCGGGCAAAGGCCGTGCGCGTGGTGTCGCGGCCAAGATCGCTGCGCGCAAACGCCTCTCCATCCCAGCGCAGCGCGACAAGCTGGCCCCAATTGGCGGTGGCCAGGATCATCTCTGGCTCTGCGCCGCACTGCCGGATTCCACCGGCGATGTCGCGCTCGCCGATGCGATGGTTGGTCAGCCCTGCCAGTGCAGCCACCTGCTGCAAAGCGCCACCGTCATAGGCCCAGATGCGCAGCGTCTTGGCCAGATGTGGCCGGTCGATATAGGCCAGTTCGACCATCCCGTCGCCGTCCAGATCTGCCGCGCCAAGGGGCGCCAGCCAGCGGTTGCGCGTGCCGATATGCGGGGTCTCGGTGATCTTGCCCGCCGGGCCATAGACCGCCAGCGCCGCCCCAGCGCGAATGTCGGCCTCGACCACAATCACCTCGGGCGCGGCATCGCCATCCAGGTCCGCCAGTCGCGGCGCGACATCTTCGAACACGTGGTCCAACGGCAAGGTGACAGTGCGGGTTGAGACGGTCCCATCGGCCGCTCGCACGGTCATCTGCAGCCCGCCCCACTCGATCGCGTCGCCCAGCACGCCGTGTGCATATCGATCCGTCGGCGCCACGTAGCGCGCCGACATGATCGTGTCCGCGGTGGCCATCCCGCCCGCTGCCGCCAGCCACAAGCACAACAGCCGCCACGCGCCGCGCGCGCAGCCGTGCCACAGGCGCAACAGCAGACGCGGCGCCCCGGCCACGTCAGATCTGCCGTTCGGGCACTTGCACCACCAGGCCGTCCATCGCATCGGTGACTTTCATCTGACAGGTCAGCCGCGACCGCGCCGGGTCAGGCTCATAGGCAAAATCGAGCATGTCGACCTCCATATCGTCGGCCGCGGGCACCTTTTCCACCCAGTCGGGGTGCACATAGACATGACAGGTCGAACAGGCACAGGCGCCGCCGCAATCAGCCTCGATCCCGGGAATGTTATTGTCGCGCGCGCCCTCCATCACGGTCAGTCCGGTGGCAACGTCCACTTCGTGCGCGGTGCCGTTATGTTCGATATAGGTAATCTTGGCCATGTCTTGTGCCCTTTTGCCTGTCGTTCCCGCTAGACTTAGTGGCCGGACTAAGGTGGCGCCAGTGCAATTTTGCGCAGTGATTTGGGCTTTGCCACCGGGGATTGATGTTCTATATTCGTTCTCATGCACATCGTCTCTTCTCCTCCGGCGCGCGGCCCCCGGGATCGGCCCCGGGAATGGCCTCGACCGCCGTCCTGTCTGCGCGCCTGCGACCTCACCCTGCCGCCCGAGGGCGCACAAATCGCCGTGGCCGGGCTGGTGATCCTGCGCCAACGCCCCGGCACGGCCAAGGGGGTGATCTTCCTCACGCTCGAGGATGAGACCGGCGTGGTCAACATCATCGTCTGGCGCAACATCTACGAAAAATTCCGCCGCGCCGTGATTGCGGGCCGCATGCTGCG
>JBCCLL010000057.1:0-16206 GCA_039026855.1 Pseudomonadota bacterium
TGACAAGCTTGGTATCGTGGTGGCAGGCCACTCGGGCACAGTTGCCGAAATGGCCGGCTTCCGCCTGCCGCTCGAATCCGTTCCACTGCAAGCACTGGTCAGCGAGCCGATCAAACCCTGCATGGACGTGGTGGTGATGGCCAACACCGTGCACGGCTACATGAGCCAATCTGACAAAGGCGAGATGGTGATTGGCGGCGGCACGGACAGCCACAACAACTACACGCAGCGCGGATCGTTCCACCATATCGAGGAAACGGTGCGCGCGCTGATCGAAACCTTTCCGATGATCTCACGGCTCAAGATGCTGCGCCAATGGGGCGGGATCGTCGATGTCACCGGTGACCGTTCGCCCATCCTGTCGAAAACGCCGGTCGAGGGCGTGTTTATCAACTGCGGCTGGGGCACCGGCGGGTTCAAAGCGATCCCCGGTTCGGGCTGGGCCATGGCCGAACTGATCGCCAAAGGGCACGGGCCCCTGACAGATGAATTTGGGCTGAACCGCTTTCGCGAGGGGCGTTTTATCGACGAAAGCGTCGCCGCGGGGGTCGCACACTAATGGCTATCGCTGTCGCCACTATGGCCACCGAAGCTGTGGCGCGAGATCATGTCGCCCTCGGCGCGGATGCGTTCGCGGTGCACTTCGGTCTGCGGCGTGCTTTCACGCGCGTCGATTTTTTTGCCGCGGCCGCTGCGCCATTGGCGCAGGCTCAACACCACGCCGGCCACCAGCAACAGCGCAAAAACACCAAAAACCCATTCCATCGGTCACATACTCCGTCAATCATGCGCCAGCCTCACACGCCGGGCTGTGTTGACAAAACCGATGCGTCACTGGTTGGTTTTTTTGCCCTGTCCGGCTTCCGACCCGAACAGGATCAGATCGCTGACATCAACTTCCCGGCCGCCGCGCTCTTTCAACCGGCGCGCCACGCCGCGACGCTCCATCACAAACATGATCAGCGCAAAAACCGCAATTCCGCCAAAGACCACGATGGCCCCCATTTCCTGGCTCATGACATCCTCCTGTCAACTTTGGTTTACACTAACACAACCGAAGCGGTCAGGTCACATAAAATCCGCATCTCGGCGGGACGCTGCCGCGCGCAGGGCGCCAAATCGGCTGCCCGACGCCCAAGCGCCCGCTTCCCGGCAGCTGTCATTGCCTCACCGCGCCCACATGCTCTGATACCGTCATTCACGACGGAGGAAATCCTATGTCAGACCATACCAACCTCAGCCGCAGCAGCGGCACACGCGGCTTTGTCACAGCCTTGGTTGTCATCGTCGCCATTCTGGGCCTGCTCATGCTCATCGGCAGCTTCGGCAGCGATGGCACAGTCGATGGCACCCTACCGGAGGACGCCATTACGCCGCCGGCCACGCCGTTGCCAACAGAATAACCGCTACACAACTCGATCCTGCTTCGACGGGCGCCGCACGGCGCCCGTCTTTTCGTGTCCGACACCCGTTTTGCGACCAACGTCCGGAGCCTGCCCATGCTGATGCTCACCTGTCCCAACTGCGGGGTCACCGCCGAGGAAACGGAATTCACCTATGGTGGTGAGTCGCATATCACGCGCCACGGTCCCGGCGCATCCGACCAAGACTTTGAGGCCTATCTGTTCATGCGCACCAATCCCAAAGGCGTGCATTTCGAACGCTGGCGCCACACCTATGGCTGTGGCAAGTGGTTCCACGTCGCCCGCTGTACCGTCACGCTCGAAGTATTTGGCACCTACAGCGCACAGGTCCTGCTGCCACCGCAAAACATCATCGACATCATCAACCAAAAACGTCCCGGCTGGACATGGAGAGATGTCGCCTGATGCTTCTTTTGGCCAAAAATACCTCCGCCGGAGGCTCCGACGCCCCAAAACGGCACAAGGGTTGATTTCATGAGCACACGACTTGCCACAGGTGGCCGCCTCATCGACCGCAGCCGCACCCTGAAATTTCGCTTTAACGGCAATCTGATGCGCGGCCACGCCGGCGATACCCTGGCCTCGGCTCTGCTGGCCAATGATCAGATGCTCGTGGGTCGCTCCTTCAAATACCACCGCCCGCGCGGCATTGTTGCCAGCGGGGTCGAGGAACCCAATGCCCTCGTAAACCTGGGCGAAGAAGGGACGTTTGAACCCAACCAACGCGCCACCACAACCGAGCTCTTTCACGAATTGCAAGCGACCAGCCAAAACCACTGGCCCATGCTCGAATTTGATATTGGCGCGCTCAACGCAAAGCTCTCGCGCTTTATGCCGGCTGGGTTCTATTACAAGACCTTCCTATACCCGCGCCATTTCTGGAAATACCTCTACGAACCCTTCATTCGCCAGGCCGCCGGTTTGGGCAAAGCCCCCAAGGCACGCGACGCCGACAGTTACGAACACAGCTACGCGTTTTGCGACGTGCTGGTCATTGGCGGCGGCATTGCCGGGCTTACAGCGGCCAAAGAAGCGGCCGAAACCGGCGCGCGGGTGATGCTGCTTGAGCAAACCGCGCACTGGGGCGGGCGCGCGCCGATTGACGGCGGCACAGTTGACGACACTCCTGTGGATAAGGTGGTGGACAGTCTGATTGCCGAACTCAGCGCGATGGACACTGTCACATGCGTCAGCCGATGCATGGGGGCAGGGGTCTACGACCATGGCTACGTCTTGGGCTACGAGCGGCTGCGCGACCACGCGCCTTTGGCGGCTGGACCGCGCCACCGGCTGTGGCGCATCCGTGCGGCGCAGATCGTCACCGCCACCGGTGCCATCGAACGCCCGCTCAGCTTTGCGGGCAACGACATCCCCGGCGTTATGCTGGCCTCCGCGGTACGCGACTACATCGCCAACTATGCGGTCAGCCCGGGCGATCGCACCGTAGTGGTGACCAACAACGACGACGCCTATCGCACTGCAATCGCGGTGAAAAATGCGGGCCTCGACGTGCCTGCCATCATTGATGCCCGGCCCGAAGGTGCGCCCGGGCCGCTGGCGCAAGAGGCCGAGCTTTTGGGCCTGCGCATCCTGCGCGGCAAAGCCATCGCCAAAGTGCACGGCAGCCAGCGTGTGACCGGCATCACCCTGTGCGCCCAAGCGGGCGAAGGCGCCCCGCTCGAAGAGATCGCCTGCGACGCCATTGCCATGTCTGGCGGCTGGTCGCCGGTGGTCCATCTGTGGTCGCATTGCGGCGGCAAGCTCGCCTGGGACGACGCGCAGGCCTGTTTCCGCCCTGATGTGGACAAAGCTCCCATTGGCGCCGATGGCGCGCCCAACCATCGGCCTGCGGGGGCTGCAAATGGACACCTGCATTTGAAATCGCTCATCTCCGACGCGTTTGCGGCGGGCCAGGCGGCGGCCAAAGCCGCCGGGTTCGCGCCGAAGACAGGCGCCGCCCCGACAGGGGCAAGCCTGGATGAGGCGCCATTGATGCCGGTCTGGCGCATGCCGCACGGGGCCGGGCACAAATTGCGCGCCAAATCCTGGCTCGACTTCCAGAACGACGTAAAGGTCTCGGACGTCGAACTCGCCGCGCAGGAAGGGTTTGAAAGCGTTGAACACGCCAAGCGCTACACGACGCTCGGCATGGCCACGGATCAGGGAAAACTCAGCAATATCAACGGACTGGCAATCCTATCCGATGCGCTGGACCAACCGATCCCTCAAACCGGCACAACCACCTTCCGCCCGCCCTATACGCCCATCTCGATGGGCGCCATCGCGGGCGAGGCGCGCGGCGAGATCTTCCAGCCGCTGCGCCGCACGCCGATGCACAGTTGGCACGACACCCACGGCGCCCACTGGGAACCTGTGGGCCACTGGCGGCGTCCCTACGCCTACATTCGCGACGGCGAACAGCTGCACGACGCGGTCATGCGTGAAACCAAAAACACCCGGCAAAATCTGGGGCTACTCGACGCGTCGACCCTGGGTAAGCTCCTGGTCAAAGGCCCTGACGCGGGCTGCTTTCTCGACATGCTCTACACCAACATGATGAGCACGCTGAAACCCGGCAAATGCCGCTACGGCCTGATGTGCAGCGAAAACGGGTTCCTCATGGACGACGGCGTCGTGGCGCGCATCGATGATGACACGTGGCTCTGCCACACCACCACAGGCGGCGCCGATCACATCCACCAGCACATGGAGGAATGGCTGCAAACTGAATGGTGGGACTGGCAGGTCCACGTGGCCAACCTGACCGAACTATACGCCCAAATCGCCGTGGTCGGCCCGCACGCCCGCGACCTGCTGGCCAAGCTGGGCGGCATGGACGTTTCAGCCGGCAAACTCGGTTTCATGGAGTGGCAAGACGGCACGCTCGCTGGCATCGACGTGCGCGCCTACCGCATCTCGTTTTCGGGTGAGTTGAGCTATGAAATCGCGGTCAAAGCCAGCCAGGGCCGCGCCCTGTGGGAGGCACTGATGGCCGCAGGCGCCGAATTCGGCATCATGCCCTACGGCACCGAAGCGCTGCACATCCTGCGGGCCGAAAAGGGCTTTATCATGATCGGCGACGAAACCGATGGCACCATCATCCCTCAGGACCTAAACCTCGACTGGGCGATTTCGAAAAAGAAAGAAGACTTCTTGGGCAAACGCGCGCAAGAACGCACGCATCTGGCCGATCCCAACCGCTGGAAACTGGTCGGGCTCGAAACCGTCGACGGCTCCACCATCCCCGACGGCTCTTACATCCCCGCCGAGGGCACGAACGCCAACGGCCAATCCAACCTGCAGGGGCGGATCACCTCGACATACCACTCGCCCAATCTCAATCGCGGCATCGCCATGGCGCTGGTGGCCAATGGGCCGGGCCGCATGGGCGAAACCGTGATGATCCCCGACCCCAGCGGCGTCACCCGGTACGCCAAGATCGTAAGCTCCGTTTTCTACGATCCAGAGGGGGAAAAGCAGAATGTCTGATCCCGTCACAGCCCTGGGCGGCGCGCAGTTCACCGGCCGCGCCACCGTGACCGAAGCCCCCCTGAGCGGCATGATTACTCTACGCGGCGACTTGTCTGCGGCGCAGGTAACAGAGGCGGTCAAATCTGTCACCGGAATGGCGGTCCCGGCGCCACGTAAGATCACGCATCAAGGTGCCTACCACATCGCTTGGATGTCACCCGATGAGGTGCTGATCCTTTGCGCTTATGCCGACGTCACAGACACCGTCAAACAGCTGCAATCGGCTCTCGGTGACAGCTTCGCCATGGTTGTCGACGTCTCTGACGCCCGCGCGATGTTTGTGCTGTCCGGTGACGCCGCAGCGGTATTGGCAAAACTGGCGCCGGTTGACGTCACCGCGGCAGCCTTTCCGCCGGGCAGTTTCCGCCGCACCCGCCTCGCCCAGGTGGCTGCGGCGTTCTGGCGGGCGGAAAACGACACGCTTCACATCGTCTGTTTCCGCTCTGTGGCGCAATACGTGTTTGACCTGCTGAAGAATGCGGCGCAGCCGGAATAAGGCGGCCGCGAGAAATAAGAAATTCGCGCTGGTCTTATTGGAAATTCAGAAATACGCTGTGCTCCTAGCTTAAATGGGACCTGTTATGCGTATTCTGACCACTTTCTCTTTCTTTCTTCTATCCACGATGGCTGTCGCCGCCCAAGACATTGTTTGCACGGTTAAAAGTGGTGGCCAGGGCTTTATGTCGCCGGTGATTGTGTTTGGTCTGCCAGCGGCCGACCAGCAGCCTTACGTTTTTGATGCAGTGATTGAAATGGCCAAAGGGGCACCAATGGTGGCAAAGGTGAAATCGCGGGGTGGAACGGTTTTGCGCTATCGCTGGCGGGTGAGCAATATCCCCGCGCGCCCATCCCCTGCGACCGTGGGGTATTGGGCCGATTTGGACACGTCAAACATGACCGTAAAAGTATCTGGCACAATTCGCGGCTTTGACAATGACATCAAAGGGCGCGGCAACTGCGAAAAGCGGTAGCCCGCGCGGCACGCCCCTTGATCTTGCGGAACCGCGCACAATCTGTCAGGCACCGCTTGAATTTTGACCGAATGGGGGCCCGACATGGCTTTTGAACTTCCCGACCTTCCCTATGCCCACGACGCGCTGGCTGCCAACGGCATGTCCAAGGAAACGCTGGAATACCACCACGACCTGCACCACAACGCCTATGTGGTGAATGGGAATAAGGCGGTTGAAGGCACCGAATGGGCTGAAAAGTCGCTCGAAGAGATCATCGTTGGCACTTATGACAGGTCCGCCGTGGCCCAAAACGGCATCTTCAACAACATCTCGCAATTGTGGAACCACAACCAGTTCTGGGAAATGATGGGCCCGGGCGACAGCGCTATGCCGGGCGAGTTGGAGGCAGCGCTGACCGAGAGCTTTGGCTCCGTTGACGCTTTCAAAGATCAGTTCAAGGCCGCAGGTGCGGGCCAGTTTGGTTCAGGCTGGGCGTGGTTGGTTAAGGACACAGACGGTAGCCTCAAGGTGACGAAGACGGAAAATGGCGTGAACCCGTTGTGCTTCGGTCAGACCGCGCTGCTCGGCTGCGATGTCTGGGAGCACTCCTATTACATCGATTTCCGCAACAAGCGTCCGGATTATCTGTCGAACTTCCTCGACAACCTGGTGAACTGGGAAAACGTGGCCTCGCGTATGTAACCCGAAACCGGTCTCCGTGTCGGAGACCGACCGGATTTCGACACGAAATCCGCTGCAGCGCCCGGCCCCAGCCGGGCGTTTTGCGTTTCAAAACTGGTTATAAGACCGGCGGGGTCATGACAGTAAGTTCAGCGCGGCTTCCGCATCATCGGCCCACTGCGCAAATCGCAACAGTGACGCATCGGCAAACCCCTCAGCCACCACGTGATCCAAAAGACCGCGCAGCGGGTCCCAGTAGCCATCGGTGTTCAGCACCACAACCGGTTTGTTATGCAGACCCAGCTGCCGCCAGGTGAGCACCTCAAAAAACTCGTCCAGCGATCCAGCGCCGCCGGGCATGACCACAACGGCATCGCAATTCATAAACATCACCTTCTTGCGCTCGTGCATGGTCTCGGTGACCACGTAGGATGTCAGATCGACCTTACCGACCTCCATCTGAACCAGATGCTCGGGGATCACGCCAAAGGTCTCGCCGCCCGCGTCCTGCACCGCACGGGCGACAGCACCCATCAACCCGACGTCACCGGCTCCGTACACCAGCCGCCAGTCCCGCGCAGCAATCCCGCGACCCAGCGCCTCCGCGGCCGCAAAATAGGCCGGCCTGGCGCCAGCACGCGACCCGCAATAGACACAAATCGATCGTTTCGACACGTGGCCCCCTTACAACCCCATTGTTTTTTTGACAGGACGTGATTTCGTGGTGTTTTGACCGTCTTACCCCTGGCTGGTATGCAAGCGCAATCGCCGCAGCACTGCCACGGCGCATGGGGGATCCAAGGCCGATGTCGAAACTCGGGACTGTGATGGGATCAATTGGAGGGGTGATTGCCGCGGCCGTTGTGGTGATTGCCCTAGCTGTTGGCGTGGGTCTCTACGTGAACACGGTGTCGACCACGCCTGCGTCGGTCGAAACGGCAGCGGTACCTGTGACAGAACCCACCGCTGCGTTGCCTGAAGCGCCAGAGCAAAGCACCGAGACCGCACCGGCACAGGCCGATGCGACGGCCGCCGCGCCCGATCCTGCCGCGGCGCCTCCGGTGCCGCCCAAGGTGGAGGATCTGACCGTCTCCGAAGACGGGATTGCCGTGATCTCGGGCAAAGCGGCTCCGGGCAGCACAGTCACAGTGCTGATCGACCGCGCGCCGGTGATCGATGCACGCGCGGACACCACCGGCGACTTCGCCACCGTGATAACGCTAGCTGCAAGCACCGAGGCGCAGATCTTGACCTTGCTGCAACGCCTCAACGGGCAGGACCTGGCATCCGCAGATGAACTGATCATCCCACCCACCGCGCGCGCGCCGGAACCGCAGGTGGTGGCCCAGGTGCAACCTGCGCCCGCGCCGCAGCCAGTTGCCACGCCCAAGCCGCAAGCGCGCCCCGTTGCCCCATCGGAAGCCACGGCAGAACCCAAAGCGGACCGCACATCGGTGCCACCGCAAACCGCTACCACAGACGCCCAAGCCCCTGCCGCCGATGCACAGCAGGTGGCCGAGGCCGCAACCGAAGACAAAGCAGAGCCCAAACCGATAGCTGCGCCCGAGACGCCACAGCCCGCGCCGCAAGTCCAACAACAGGCAGACGCCGCGCCGGTAGCTGATCCGAACGCCGTGGAAAGCGACGCGGAAACAGCCGCAACACAGCCGGAGGCCGATGCGGCTACAGCCGACCCGCAGCCGCAAACCGCGGCCACAGATACGCAGCCTGAGACGGAACCACAGATCGTGGCCACCGCGGCGCCCCCGGCGACATCGCCCATTCTGCGCACCACCGAAGACGGCGTCGAGGTGCTCAACACCACGCCGCCCGAGGTGCTCCAGAATATTGAGATCGACACGATCAGCTATTCCACCGCAGGTCGCGTGCAGCTGTCAGGCCGCGCGCAACGCGACACAGCGCTGGTGCGCGTTTACCTCGACAACAAAGCGCTGGCAGATATCGCGGTGGATGCCACCGGGCGTTGGCGCGGATCGCTGCCGCAGATCGCCACCGGTGTCTACACGCTGCGCGTTGACCAGATCGACGCCGCGGGTGACGTGACCAGCCGGGTCGAAACCCCGTTCAAACGCGAAGATCCCGCGGTACTGGCGGCCGCCGACGATCCCGCAGCGCCTGCCAAGCAGATCACCGTGCAAACCGGCAATACGCTGTGGGGTATCTCGCGGGATCGCTACGGCGACGGGCGGCTTTACGTTCAGGTGTTTGCTGCCAATCGCGATGCCATCCGTGACCCTGACCTGATCTTTCCCGGTCAGGTCTTTGCCCTGCCAGACGGCGCCGGCGAATAGAGCCAGGCGCAGCACTGGCGCGCCCGCCTGGCGCGCGCTAAGCTCATACCGGCGCTATAGGAAAGACCAGCCCCATGCCAGCCGATACCGCCGCGCCGCAAAGCGCCGGCCAATCCACACGTACCCCGCCCATACCCGAGCCCACGGCCAGCGCCGAGCGTCGTTCAAACCTGCGCACAATCATGGCCGTGGCGCCGTATCTCTGGCCCGCTGATGCACCATGGGTAAAGCGGCGCGTGATCATCGCGCTGATGCTCTTGGTGCTGGTCAAGGTGATCGCGGTTTACACGCCGCTGCTCTTTGCCGGCGCGGTTGACGTGCTCTCGGGCGAGGGGGTGCCGCCCTTGGCGTTGGGGGCCATCGGATTGACCGTCGCCTACGGGTTTGCCCGTCTGGCGCAAGTGGTGTTCCAGCAGGCGCGCGACATGGTCTTTGCCCGCGTCAGCATGCGCGCAACCCGTGCGATTGCGCTGGAAACCTTCCAGCACATCCACGCCCTGTCGCTGCGCTATCATCTGACGCGCAAAACCGGGGGACTGTCGCGCATCATCGAACGCGGGGTCAAAGGGGTCGAATTTGTGCTCCGTTTCCTGCTGTTTTCCATCGGTCCGCTGCTGCTCGAGCTCACGTTGATCGGCGCGATGCTCAGCTGGAAATTTGACGCCCGCTACCTGCTCGTGG
This sequence comes from Pseudomonadota bacterium, assembly GCA_039026855.1. Lineage (GTDB taxonomy): Bacteria > Pseudomonadota > Alphaproteobacteria > Rhodobacterales > Rhodobacteraceae > Tateyamaria. The sequence goes on from JBCCLL010000057.1 coordinate 9,583, forward strand.
TGGCGGTCACCGTGGTGGCCTATATCAGTTTTACCTTTGTGATCACCGAAACCCGCGTGCGCCAACGCCGCGAGATGAACCGGCAGGACACCAACGCCAACCAGCGCGCGGTGGACAGCCTGTTGAATTACGAAACCGTCAAATATTTCGACGCCGAACGGCGTGAGGCGGCGCGCTATGACGCGACCATGGCTGGCTATCAACGGGCGGCGATCAAGATGACCTATTCGCTGGGTGCCCTGAATGCAGGCCAAAGCCTGATCATCACCTGCGGCCTCGTCGTGGTGATGATCATGGCGGCCATCGGCGTGCAATCGGGCAGCTTGACCGTGGGCGATTTCGTGCTCGTAAATGCCTACATGCTGCAGGTGATGGTGCCGCTGGACAATCTGGGCTGGGTGTATCGCGAGATCCGGCAATCGCTGGTCGACATGGGCGAGATGTTTGACCTGCGCGACCAACCCGCCGAAGTGGTTGATGCCCCGGGTGCGCCCGCGCTTGAGGTCAGCGAAGGACGGGTGGAACTGGACGCGGTGCAGTTCGCCTATGATCCCGCGCGCCCGATCCTCAAAGGCATCACGCTGACCGCCGAACCGGGGCAAACCGTGGCCATCGTCGGGTCCACCGGGTCCGGCAAATCGACCATCGGGCGGCTGCTGTTCCGGTTTTACGACGTTGGCGGCGGCGCGCTGCGCATCGACGGGCAAGACGTCCGAGAGGTCACCCAAGCCAGCTTGCACGCCAGTATCGGCGTGGTGCCGCAGGACACCGTGCTGTTCAATGATACGATCCGCTACAACATCGCCTATGGCAAAGGCGACGCGCGCGAAGACGAGATCATTGCCGCGGCGCAGGCGGCGCAGATCCACGACTTCATCCTCGGCCTGCCGGACGGCTACGACACGGCCGTTGGCGAACGCGGCTTAAAGCTGTCGGGGGGTGAAAAACAGCGCGTGGGCATCGCCCGCACGCTGCTCAAAGACCCGCCGATCCTGCTCTTGGACGAAGCCACCAGCGCCCTCGACACGGATACCGAACACGAGATCAAATCCGCGCTACGTGCCGCCGGCCAGGGGCGCACGGTGCTGACGATTGCGCACCGCCTCTCAACCATTGCCGAGGCGGACCAGATCGTGGTGCTGGAGCAGGGCGAGATCGTTGAACAGGGCACGCATGACGCCCTGCTTGCACGCAACGGGCGCTACGCCCAGCTGTGGCACGGACAGCTCGCGGACCAGGACATTTAGGTTTCCGCCCAGGAAACCCGGAAATCGCGTCGATTTCCGATCGGTCTCCGACGCGGAGACCGGTCCCGCCGTTTTCTACTCGGCCGCCTTCAGTGGCGCAGATACCAACGGCTTGACCGGTGCACGGTCATCGATGCCATCGTCGTCTGCGTCCACCCAGATGATATCGGTGCTTTGCAGCTGACCGGCCTGTCGTGACAGCGCCCAGTCGCGCGCCGACTTGCTCGCGCGGCCCAGGCTCAGCTTGGCCATCAGCTGGCTCAGCCAGAGCGCATAGGTTACCGTCCACACCCGCACCGCCAACATCGAGGGCGTCACAATCAAGGTCAGCACCGTCGCGATCCCCAGGCCAAAGACCACCGCTGTTGCCAACTGCTTCCACCACAGCGCGGTGGGGCTGTCGACGGTGTAGCCGCCATTGCCGAAATCAAGGCTCAGCCCAAACATCATCGGCGCCAGACCCGCCATCGTGGTGATCGTCGTCAGCAGCACCGGCCGGATCCGGTCTTGCGCTGTGCGTATGATCGCCTCGATCCGCGGCATGTATCTTTCGTATTCCTGGTAGGTATCGATCAACACGATGTTGTTGTTCACCACGATGCCCGCAAGCGCCACGATCCCAGTGCCCGTCATGATGATCGAGAAGGTCTGATCCATGATCAGCATCCCCCACAGCACGCCCGTTGTGCTCAGCACCACCGCGAGCAGCACCAGCAACGCGTTGTAAAAGCTGTTGAACTGCGCCAGCAGGATGATGAACATCAGGAACAAGGCGGCGGAAAAGGCCTGGCTTAGGAAGGCACCGGATTCTTCTTGATCCTGCTGATCACCGGTCCACTCGTGTTCGATGCCCAGACCAAAGGGGTCTGTCTCCAGCCACTTAGTGATCTCCAACACCCGTTCATTGGCGTTGACCGGCACCAGGCGCAGATCGCCCGCGGCAAATTCGGCCGCAAGATCACGCCCCGCACCACCGTCAAAGACGGCGTAGGCGACGCCGTCGTCGCTGACGATGTCACCGCCAGGGGCAGGGCGCAGCGTGGCAACAGTTGCAGCGACCGCCACGCCGTCCACGTCCTGGTCTTCGACTAGCTTTTGCAGGCCGGGCGCCACGTCCGCTTTGACGTCGAAATAGCGTTGTTGCCCGATCCGATTGATCTGCGCCAGCTCCGCCACCGGCGTGCGGCTGATAAAGTTGGCCAGCGGCACCAGCCCGTCCGCCGTGCGCACCTTGAGCGTGTCGAGCGTGCTCAGCACCCGGTCTTCTTCGGGCAGGCGCACGCGAATTTCGATCTCTTCGTCCGAGGTGTCCACCCGCATCGTATCAAGCAGCAACCCACGTGTCACAAGCTGCACCATCGCGCCAACGGTGGCGACATCGGCGCCGTAGCGGCCCGCCTTTTCCACGTCCACGTCGATCTGCCAGTCGATGCCGGGCAGCGGGCGGGTGTCTTCGATCTGCACCAGGCCCGGGGTCGCGTCAAACTGGGCACGCGCTCGTGCCGTTGCGTCAAGCAGTTGCTGCCAATTGTCGGCCTTGATGCGCAGATGCACCGGTTTGGCCGATGCCGGCCCCTGCGCCAGCGTCAACGCCTCGGTCTTGATGCCTGGGATCTGGCTGAGCTGCGTATTGAGATCGGCCAGCACCGCATCGCCGTCAAAGGCGGGGTCCTTGACCTCGCGCATCACCACGAAATCGGTGAAGGGCAGGGTGAACCATGGCTCGGTCGTGTTGGGGCGCTCATCCCATGGGATGGTTTCCAACTGGACCTGTCCAACGCTATCCTTGGGCGCTTGGGCGCCGCCGGTATTGGCGTTCAGCCCGCCTTCGCCGGCAAAGGCAAAGGCGCTGCGGATGCCGGGATGGTTCAGCACAATTGCTTCGGCCTGCCGAAGCAGGGCGTCTTTTTCAGCCAGGCTCATGTTGCCGCGTGCCATCACGTAGACGATGGCCTGCTCCGGCTCGGTCTCGACAAAAAACTCAACGCCGCGATTGTTGTTGATAAAGTAGATCAGCGTGGTGCCGACAAAGACAAAGACCACGCCAATCATCACCAGCGGCATCACCGGGTTGGCCACGATCCCCTTTATCGCATAGCCAAAGAGCGACCGCCGATGGCCCGCGCGCACGCGCCCGCCACCGCGACCAAAAAGCTTGCCGGCCAGCCAGCCGACGCCGATCCCCAGCCGCACAAAAATTGCCGAAACGGACAGGATCGCCAGGAAGGCACCCGCCACCGCCAGCGCCAGCAGGAACACCGCCGCCAACCCAAAGAGGAACGCGTCGACAAAGGCCGGCAACACCGAGCCAAAGACATTCTGCTGATCCATCGTGCCAAAGCCTGCACCAGCGCGCTCAACCAGCGGCATAAAGCCGGACGCGCCAAAGATCAGCACGCCTGCGGCGAAAAACAGACCCAGATGGGCCAAGATCGGCAGCCGCGCAATGCGGGTGTTTGCGCCGGCCAGGCCCTGGATCAACCGACCAAGCACGCCGCCCATCACCGGCAGATAGACCAGCGCCACGATCAGCGAGGCCGACAAAACAAAGATCAGCGTGACAGGCAGCATGCCCATGAACTCGCCCGGCACACCGGGCCAGAACAGCATCGGCAGGAACGCGCACAGCGTGGTGGCCGTGGACGACACCACCGGCCAGAACATGCGCTTGGCGGCCTCGACATAGGACCGCATCGGGCCAACACCGGCCTGCTGACGCTTGTCGGCGTATTCAACCACAACAATGGCCCCGTCGACCAGCATGCCCACCGCCAGGATCAGCCCAAACATGACGATGTTGGAAATGGCAATGCCCATGATCGCGAGCAGCACAAAGCACAGCAGGAACGAGGTCGGGATGGCAAAGCCAACCAGGAACGCCGCCCGCGGGCCAAGTGCGGCCAGGCTGACGATCATCACCAGCGCAATTGCAGTCAGCACCGAGCTTTCGAGCTGGCCGACCATCGACGCGACCTCGCGGCTCATGTCGTTTGAACTGCCAACCTCCACCGCGGCCTGCAACCCTTCGGGCCACTCGGCGGTCTTTTCGGTAACCAAGTCTTTGACGGCGGTGGCGGTGTCGATCAGATTGAAGCCTTTGCGCTTGACCACTTGCAGCGCGACCGTTTCCGACCCGTTAAAGCGGGCAGTGGACACGCGATCCTCAAATGTCAGGTTGATCGTCGCCAGATCGCCCAGCGTGACCACGCGATCGCCGTTGGTCTTGACCGGCAATTCATAGATGTCGCGCGGCTCATCAAAAGAGGAGGGGATCTTAACCGCAAAGGCACCCGCCGCGGTTTTCACTTCGCCGGCGGCAATCAACTGGTTGTTGTTCTGCACCACTGTGATCAGCTCGCCCGCGGTGACATTATAGGCTTCGAGCCGCAGCGGATCGATCAACACCTCGACCATCTCGTCGCGGTTGCCCACCAGGCTGGCCTCCAGCACCGCATCCATGGATTCGATGTCGTCCTGCAGGTCGCGGGCGACGCGGGCAATGGTGCGCTCGGGCACCGGGCCCGACAGGTTCACGATGATGATCGGGAATTCGGAAAAGTTGAACTCAGACAGCGTGTATTGCTCATAGCCGTCGGGAAATTCGGCTTCGGCCTTGTCCATGGCGTCGCGCACATCGGCCATCACCTTGGTCTTGTCCCAGCCAAACTCGAACTCGAGCACCACGTTGGCGTAACCCTCGGCAGCGGTCGACGTCATCTTGTCGAGCCCGTCGAGATCGCTCAGCTCGCTTTCCATCGGCTTGATCAGCAGCTCTTCGCTGTCGGCGGCAGAGATGCCCTCAAAGGGCAGCGAGATGATCAGGGTGGGGATCTCGATGTCCGGCTCACCCTCTTTGGGCAGCGACGTGTAGGTGATCGAGCCCACCACAATGGACAGGATGATAAAGGCCATGACCATCCGCGCCCGCGACGCGGCCCAATCTACGATACCCGTCATTGCGTCTGCTCCTGATATGTGGGCGCGACCTGCACGCCCGCTGTGACAAACTCCTGGCCGACCACAATCACGTCGGCCGTTGCAGGCAACCCGGTCACCCAAACGCCGCGCACAGAATCGCGCACCACCGTGATCGGGGCAAATGCGACGATGTCGCCGTCACCGACCAACCGCATGCCGAGGTCCCCTTCGGAATCGAGGGTCAGCGCGCTTGCTGGCAACAGATGCGCCAACGCGCCGTCGGCGCCGATGGCGATGTCGCTGGTCTGCCCGTCGCGGATGGCGAGATCCGGGTTTGGCACCTCGATCTCGACGCGGAAGGTGCGGGTGGTCATATCTGCCGCCCGGCTCAGAAATGTGACCGTGCCCGCCAACTCACCGCTGCCAGCCGCCAGCTGTGCGTTTGCAGAAGCGCCCACTTTGACGCGGCCCACTTCGGTTTCGGGGACAAACCCAACCAGTTTGATTGGGTCTAGCTGGATGATGGTCGCGCACAGCGCGCCGGGCTGCAGCAGGCTGCCCAGCTCTGCGGTGTCACTTTCGAGAACCCCGGAAAACGGCGCGTGAATGTCGAGCCGTGACAGCTCTTTTTCCGCCGATGCCACCGCGGCCAGCGCGCTTTCGATGGCGGCATCCGCCGATTGCAGGCCGGTTGTGGCCGCGGTCACGCCGGTGCGTGCGCCTTCCAAGCCGGCTTCGGCTGCGGCAACGGCGGCGTCCGCGTTTTTGACCCGCGTCTCGGACGCGAAACCGTCTTCGCTCAACCGGCGCGCGGCATTCTGGTTGACCATCGCCTCGTCCAACCGCGCCTGCTGCTCTATCACCCGCGCTTTTGCTTCGGGCACCCGCGCTTCGGCTTCGGTCTTGCGCGATTTCGCTTCGGCGACTCGGGCGCGCATCTCGGCCAGCGTTGCGCCACGTGTGCCGGGGTCAAGCTGGCACAGCAACTGACCTTCGTCGACAAACGCGCCTTTGCGCAGGGGCGGCGAAATCACGGTCGACGTCGTCTCGGCGCGCACATCAACAGAGCGCGCCGCTTCGGTCTGACCGCGCAGAATGACCGCGCTGTCAATCTCTTGCGCGATAGAGCGTCGCGCCACGACCTTGATCAGGTCGGAGCGCTCAGCCGGCACAGCCGGCGCCTCATCCGCCTCTGTCGCGGCGTCTTCGGCCGCCACCTCGGTCTCGGCCGCGCCGGTTTGCTGCGCGATGAAAGCCAGCGTGCGGTCCCGCTCAATCACCCACAGATACAGCACCACGGCCACCGAAATCGCCAACAGGATAGAGACAATGCGCATCGATTAACTTTCTTTTCGACGAGTTCAGCTGGATATAGTGTGAAATACGACTGAACTAACCAGTTCAGATTAATATTTTTCGCAACTTTCCGCAATGCGGCGTGAATGCTGCGCTGCGCGCA
>JBCCLL010000058.1:0-16199 GCA_039026855.1 Pseudomonadota bacterium
GGCCAGCTTTTGCCGACAGCCACCGCAGGGCGGCACCGGCATCGTGCCACTGCCCACCACGTAGACCTCGGTGATCTTGCGCGCGCCGGCGGCGACCATCGCCGCGATGGCGCCCGCTTCGGCGCAGGTGCCCTCGGGATAAGCCACGTTTTCCACATTGCAACCAGAGAATACCTCACCCGACGGCGTGCGCAGCGCTGCCCCCACCAAAAAGTTGGAATAGGGCGCATAAGCCATTTCACGCACCGCGCGGGCCGCGTCTTTGAGATCATCCGCCATCGTCACCCCCACTGACCGCGCGCGTCTGAAATACGCCAGGCAGCGACACCTCCAGCACCTCAAGATCATCGCTGAGGCTGTCATACTGCACCGCGATATCCGGAGGGATAACAAAAGCGTCGCCAGCCTCAAGCGTAAACGGTTCGCGGTCCGGCGCTGTCAGGCGCATGCGACCCTCGAGCACAAAGCTGAAAAAGATGTCTGCGTCGTGGGTCGTGTTGGCGCGCGTGCCGGCGCTGGCGCGCGCCACTTGGACCCCGGCGACACCGGCTGTGCCCTCGGCAATGCCGGTCTCGCGCATGGCAAAGCCGGGCAAGCGGTGCGGCGCCCATGTTGCACGCTCGGCGATGTGGTGGACAAAGCGTTGCCCGTCGAACCGCCGATCCGGATTGGACGGACCATTGGGCAAAGTCATGTCGTGATCGATTGTCGTGACATGCTCGGCGGGGACGCCAATCTCAATCACTTCGATATTGTCGCTGGCATAAAGCACCCGATGTCGGATTTGCGGCGGTTGGATGACACAGGACCCGGCGGTCAATCGAAACGGCTCTCCCTGATCCTCATAAACCAGATCCACCCAGCCGCGGTAGCAATAGATCAACTGAAACCCAACCGTGTGGTAATGCACCATGTCCGGCACCGGCCCGCCGTCGGGGATGCGGATGTGGCTGGCAATGATCGACCCGCCCAGCCGGTCGGGGATCAAATCGCGGTAGTGCATGCCTGCCCGCCCGATGACCCACGGCGCCTGATCGGTCAGGCGGCGCACGACAAAGCTGTGCTGCGTGTCCGGCATCGCAAGCGGTGGGTTGAGCGGCACAATCTCGACCTCAGTACCGCCGGGCGACACCACCCTCCGCGCGCCCGCCAAGATCTCATCCGGCGCCGCAGCCTCGATCAACAGCGCACCTGCCGCGCGCCCGACCTCAAGCCGGACCAACAGACCATGCCCAGAAAACACGGCCACGCGCGGATCATCAGCGGGATAGATCATGTCCATCCGCAAGCCCAACTGCCCGTTGAAAAAGCCGATATCGCCGGACAGATCCTGCGTGCCCAGCCGCACTTGCGCCTTGAGGTCGGTCATTGATCCCCCTTCATTTCGCCAAATAAACCGTGGGGGAATTGCAGATGCAATCTGCAATGGGGGCAACGCCCCCTAAAACATGACGTGCGCGACAGCGCGCATTTGGATTATGCTGGGTCTGTCAGAGGTGGTTTGATCTTTGGCCCCACAGACCGTAGAAAGATAGTTTAACGTTAAACCAAATTCTCATACTGCGTTACCAAGGCTGAATACACATGTCCGATACCCCCGATCTGCGTCAGCGCGCGCTCGATTATCACGCGCGTCCAAAACCCGGCAAGCTCGAGATCCGCGCCACCAAACCGCTGGCCAACGGGGCCGATCTGGCGCTGGCCTACTCACCCGGCGTGGCGGAGGCCTGCCTTGAGATCAAAGATGATCCAGCGAAGGCTGCGCATTACACGTCGCGGGGCAATCTGGTGGCGGTGGTGTCAAACGGATCGGCAGTTCTGGGGCTGGGCAATATCGGCGCGCTGGCGTCAAAACCAGTGATGGAGGGCAAAGCCGTCCTGTTCAAGAAATTCGCCAGCATCGACTGTTTCGACATCGAGGTGAACGAGAGCGACCCCGAAAAACTGGCCGACATTGTCTGCGCACTCGAACCCAGCTTTGGTGCGATCAACCTCGAAGACATCAAGGCGCCCGACTGCTTTATCGTCGAACGCCTCTGCCGCGAGCGCATGAACATCCCGGTTTTTCACGATGATCAGCACGGCACCGCCATCGTCGTCGGCGCAGCGGCCACCAATGCGCTGCATGTCGCAGGCAAGGATTTTGCCAGCATCAAAGTCGTCTCAACCGGCGGCGGCGCGGCGGGAATTGCCTGCCTGAACATGCTGCTCAAGCTGGGGGTCAAGCGTGAGAATGTCTGGCTGTGCGACATTCACGGGCTGGTGTACGAGGGCCGCGCCAAAGATATGAACACTGCTAAGGCAGCGTTTGCGCAGGCTAGCGACAAGCGCACGCTGGACGATGTGATCGATGGCGCTGATCTGTTTTTGGGCCTGTCCGGCCCCGAGGTACTGCGCCAGGACCACGTGAAAAAAATGGCCGCCCGGCCGATCATCTTTGCTTTGGCCAACCCGACGCCAGAGATCCTGCCGGAACTGGCGCGCGAGGTGGCCCCTGATGCGATCATCGCCACCGGCCGCAGCGACACGCCCAACCAGGTCAACAACGTGCTGTGCTTTCCATTTATCTTTCGGGGCGCGCTGGACGTCGGTGCCACCACAATCAACGATGAGATGGAGCTGGCCTGCATCGACGGCATTGCAGCGCTGGCCCGCGCCACCACCAGTGCCGAAGCAGCCGCCGCCTATAAGGGGGAGGCGCTGACCTTTGGCCCCGATTACCTGATCCCCAAGCCGTTTGATCCGCGGCTGGTCAGCGTCGTGTCCTCTGCCGTGGCCAAAGCGGCGATGGAGACCGGGGTGGCGACACGACCGCTTGAGGATCTGCAGGCCTACAAGGCCAAGCTGGACAGCTCGGTGTTCAAATCGGCGCTGCTGATGCGCCCGGTCTTTGCCGCCGCCAAGGCCGAGGCGCGGCGCATTGTCTTTGCCGAGGGTGAGGATGAACGCGTGTTGCGCGCCGCCCAGTCCATGCTGGAGGAGACCAACGAAAAGCCAATCCTGATCGGCCGGCCCGATGTGATCGAGGCGCGGATCCAGCGGGACGGGCTCAAGCTGCGGCTCGGCGAAACCGTTGACTACGTGAACCCGCAAAACGATCCGCGCTATCGCGACTATTGGCAGACCTATCACGAATTGATGGGCCGACGCGGGGTCACCCCCGACCTCGCGCGCGCGATCATGCGCACCAACACCACAGCCATTGGCGCGGTGATGGTGCACCGGGACGAGGCCGACAGCTTGATCTGCGGCACCTTTGGCGAGTTTCGCTGGCATTTGAATTACATCACACAGGTCCTGGGCCGCGATGGTCTGCATCCGGTGGGCGCGATGAGCATGATGATCCTCGAAGACGGTCCGTTGTTCATTGCCGACACCCATGTGCATTCAAAACCGGACCCCGCCGCGCTGGCCGAAATTGTGCAAGGGGCGGCACGGCATGTGCGGCGCTTTGGGCTGGAGCCCAATATCGCGCTGTGTTCGCAGTCACAATTTGGCACGCAGGACTACGGCTCGGGCATCCGGTTGCGCGCAGCAATGGAGTTGCTGGACGCGCTGGCCGTTGATTTTTGCTACGAGGGCGAGATGAACGTGGACACCGCGCTTGATCCCGACCTGCGCGCGCGGTTGTTCCCCAACAACCGGATGAAAGGGCCCGCCAATGTGCTGGTTTTTGCGCATGCGGATGCCGCCTCGGGCGTGCGGAATATCCTCAAGATGAAGGGCGGCGGGCTGGAGGTTGGTCCGCTGCTGATCGGGATGGGGAACCGGGCGCATATCGTGACACCAGCGATCACGGCGCGCGGGTTGCTGAACATGTCCGCCGTGGCGGGCACGCCGGTGCAACAGTATGGCTAGAGGCAGCCTTGGCCGCGGCGTGGCTGCGTGGTAGAACGCATGCCAACAAGGGCAAACGCAGCAACCACGCCCGGCAGTGACAGGCATGACCGCGCTCAGCAAATATGATCGGCTCGAAACCACGGGTCTGTGGCGCGCCTCGTCCGCGGGGCAGCGGCGCGAGGTTGTGGTATCGATTGGCGACGCGACCCTGGTGATTTCGGACCTCAATGACCGTGCGCTGACGCACTGGTCGCTGGCAGCGGTAGAGCGCGCCGCAGATGCGGGCAGCGCGGCGGTGTTCTACCCCGACGGTGATCCCGGTGAGACGCTGGAGCTGTCCCCCGAAAGCGCTGAGATGATCGACGCGATCGAAACCCTGCGCGCTGCCGTGGCGCGCGCCCGTCCGCACCCGGGTCGGTTGCGCTGGTTGGGGGCTGCGATCTCGGTGGCCGCGGTTGCCGCCGTGGCGCTGTTCTGGTTGCCGGGCGCATTGGTCGATCACGCGCTGCGCGTGGTGCCGCCGGTGAAAGAGATGCAGATCGGCACCGCCCTTTTGGCCCGGATTGAACGTGTCTCTGGCGCCCCGTGCGCGACGCCTGAAGCGCGCCTGGCGCTGGCGGCTTTGGCTGGCCGCACAGGGGCGGCGCGGGTATATGTGCTGCCTGGCGGTGTGCGCGAAGCGCTGGCCCTGCCCGGCGATGCGGTGCTAATCAATCGCGCGCTGGTCGAGGATTATGAAGCGCCCGAAGTGGCCGCTGGCTATGTGCTGGCCGAGCTTGAGCGGGTGCGCCGGACCCCGGCCCTGCGCGCGCTGCTGGAACACGCGGGCACAGGCGCGACCATCCGGCTGTTGACCACGGGCGCGGTGCCGCCGGCCGCACTTGACGCTTTTGCCGAAAGCAAGTTGAGCAACCCGCCCGCCGCGCTTGCCCCCGGGGCGCTGATCAACGCCTTTGCCACCTCGCAGGTGCACGCGCGAGCCTATGCAAGAGCGCGCGATATCTCGGGCGAGGAAACGCTGGACCTGATCGAGGCGGACGCGCTTGCCGATCAGGAGGCCAAAGCGATCATGCCCGACGGTGCGTGGCTGCAACTTCAAGCCATTTGCGAAGGGTAGCGGCCGCTAAAGTCGATCGCACACTTGGGGTATGTGACGCGTCTGGATCATCGTGCAGCTCTCAAGCGGCATATCCTTCAACGCCCTCTGAAAAAGGAAGGTGCGCAGTGAATGCGCACCCTACGCTTCGTCCCCCGTGGCATAGCCGATGGTTTGCAACGCCTCTTTGATCTCATCAAGGATGGCGGGATCATCAATGGTGGCGGGCATTTTATAGGCAGCGTTGTCGGCGATTTTGACCACGGTGCCGCGCAGAATTTTGCCCGAGCGCGTTTTGGGCAGGCGGTCGATGACCACGGCCTGCTTGAACGCCGCCACCGGTCCAATCTGGTCGCGCACGCGTTGCACGCATTCGGCGACAATTTCGGGGTGCGGGCGGTTCACGCCGGTGGTCAGGCACAACAAGCCCACGGGGCTTTGCCCTTTGAGCGCGTCGCTGACGCCGACTACCGCGCATTCGGCCACGTCGGGGTGGCCGGCAAGCACTTCTTCCATGGCGCCCGTGGACAGGCGGTGGCCTGCCACGTTAATCACGTCATCGGTGCGCGCCATGATGTAGAGGTACCCGTCCTCGTCCATCATGCCCGCGTCCCCGGTCTCGTAGTATCCGGGGAATGTGTTGAGGTAGCTTTTGGCAAAGCGGTCTTCGGCGTTCCAGAGCGTGGGCAGCGTGCCGGGCGGCAAGGGCAGTTTGACCGCGATGGCGCCCAATTCGCCCGGCGCCACCGGGTGGCCCGCGTCGTCGAGGATCTGCACGTCATAGCCCGGCATTGCCACGGTGGGGGAGCCGATCTTGACCGGCAGCGCCTCAAGACCTGCGGGATTGCCCGCGATGGTCCAGCCGGTTTCGGTTTGCCACCAGTGATCATAGACCGGCACACCCAACAAGTTTTGCGCCCATTCGATGGTGTCAGGATCGGCGCGTTCGCCCGCAAGGTAGAGCGCGCGCAGGCCCGAGAGATCGTATTTGGCCAGTTCCAGCCCTTTGGGATCTTCACGCTTGACCGCGCGGATCGCAGTGGGGGCGGTGAAAAAGCTTTTGACATCGTGTTCGGCGATGACGCGCCAGAAGGTGCCGGCATCTGGGGTGCCAACAGGTTTTCCTTCGAACACAATGGTGGTGTTGCCGGCAATCAGCGGTGCGTAACAGATGTAGGAATGGCCCACGACCCAGCCCACGTCCGAGGCCGCCCAAAACACCTCGCCCGGGTGGACCTGGTAGATATTTTTCATCGTCCACTGCAACGCGACGAGATGCCCGGCGGTGGGGCGCACGACGCCTTTGGGCGCGCCGGTGGTGCCGGAGGTGTAGAGGATGTAGGCCGGGTGGGTGCCTGACACGGGCGTGCACGGTGCGGGGTCCACCCCCTCTTGCGCGGCATGCCAGTCAAAATCGCGACCGGGTGTCAGCGGCGCCTGTTCCTGCGGGCGTTGCAGGATCAGGCAGAGGTCCGGCGTGTGATCGGCCAGTTCGATGGCGGCATCCAGCAAGGGTTTGTAAGACACGGTGCGGCCCGGTTCCAATCCGCAGGACGCCGCGAGGATCGCTTTGGGTGTGCAGTCATCGATGCGCACAGCCAATTCGTTGGCGGCAAACCCACCGAACACGACCGAGTGAATGGCCCCGATGCGTGCACAGGCCAGCATCGCCTCGAGCGCTTCGGGCACCATGGGCATGTAGATGATGACACGGTCACCCGCCACGACGCCCTTGGCCACCAGCGCACCGGCCAGGCGCGCCACTCGGCTGTGCAATTCGGCGTAGGTCAACTGGGACTTGGTGCCCGTGATTGGGCTGTCGTGGATAATGGCGACCTGGTCGCCGCGACCCGCCTCTACGTGCCGGTCGACGGCGTTATAACAGGTGTTCACCTGAGCATCGGCAAACCAGTCATAGAGGTGCGGGCCGCGCTGGGTGAGCGCCTTGGTCGGTGGCGTGACCCAGTCGATGGCCTGTGCTGCTTGCATCCACCACGCTTCTGGATCGGCTTTCCAACTGTCATACTCCGCGCGATAGCCCATCTGTCCCCTCCGCCTTACGCAATCCTCGCAGCAGCGTTACGCGGGTAAGCCCCCCCTGGGCAAGGGTATTTTGCGGAGGCGCGGGTGCTCAGGTCAGCGCCCCGACAGGTTCGACTGTCTTTGGTTGATGGCGGAGCGGCAATCGGCCCGATCATTTGCGCGACAGCTCACGCGCTCTGCTCCGAGGCGGATGGTTGTGCGCGAATACGTGCTGCCGTCCTCACGTTGAAATGTGCGGGTCACCGTGTCGTAGGTTTCAAGGCCAAAACTGATGGTGCCGCGTTCTTCGGCAATCGTGGTCGTACAGGCGGACAGGGCGAGGGTTGCGATAAATGGCAGAAAGAGGCGCATTGTAATCTCCGGTTGCTACAACCTGAGATGTAATGGCTCGGATGTCGAAACAGTGCCCGTGTCACGCCCACGTGAAGCGTGGTTGGATATTTCTAGCTGAACTGCTCAGAAATGAGCCGTTCTTCGAGCCCGTGACCGGGATCAAACAGAATGCGGTGCACTACCGATGGTTCAGAGGCGACCTCAACCGTGGCCACGTCGCGTACGGACCGCGCATCCGCTTCGGCCATCACCGGGCGCTTGTCCGCTTCGAGCACGTCGAACCGCACATGCGCCCGTTTGGGCAACAGCGCTCCGCGCCAACGTCGCGGGCGGAATGCCGCGACAGCTGTGAGGGCCAGAACGTCCGAGCCGATGGGCAGCACGGGCCCGTGCGCCGAGTAATTGTAGGCGGTTGACCCTGCGGGCGTGGCCACAAGCGCGCCGTCACACACCAGTTCATCCAGCCGCAAGCGGCCGTCGACGGTGATACGCAGCTTGGCCGCTTGCGGTCCGGCGCGCAGCAGCGAGACCTCGTTGATAGCCAATTCCTCGCGCTGGGTGCCATCGGTTGTGGTAGTGGTCATGCGCAGCGGATTGACTTCTTCGAGTGCGGCGGCGTTCAGCCGTGCGGGCAGATCTGTTTCGCTGTATTCGTTCATCAAAAAGCCGATTGTGCCGCGGTTCATGCCGTAGACCGGCGCGGGCAGGTGTTCGGTGGCGTGCAGCGTTTGCAGCATAAAACCGTCACCGCCCAGCGCTACAATCACGTCGGCCGCATCCGGCGCCGCGTCGCCGTAGCGCCCGATCAATGCGGCCCGCGCGGTTTGCGCCACGGGCGCGTGGCTGGCGGTGAACGCGATCTTGAGGGCCATGTGACATTTCCTTTGCGCCCGGCTTGTGCCCGAAAGAAGCACAAGTTTTCGCCACTGACCAGCGCTCCGACCCGCTTTGACACTGGTCGAGGGGTGTGCGGCGATATAGATTTTGCTTAAAGGCGCCGTTTCCGATAGGAAACCGCTCGACTGACTGACCGAATCCATCTCTGAGGAGACACCCAATGAATGCGCCGCACCGCACCGATGGCTTTTTCACCCAATCGCTCGCTGATCGCGATCCCGAGCTGTTCGGCTCGATCCGCGATGAACTGGGCCGCCAGCGCGATGAGATCGAACTGATTGCATCGGAAAACATCGTCTCCGCCGCCGTGCTTGAGGCGCAAGGGTCGGTGATGACCAACAAATACGCCGAAGGCTATCCGGGTCGCCGCTATTATGGCGGGTGCCAGTATGTCGACGTTGCCGAAGAATTGGCGATTGATCGCGCCAAGCAGCTTTTTGGCTGTGGCTTTGCCAATGTGCAGCCGAACTCGGGCAGCCAGGCCAACCAGGGCGTCTTTCTGGCGCTGTTGCAGCCCGGCGACACGATCCTGGGCATGAGCCTGGATGCAGGCGGTCACCTGACCCATGGCGCGCGCCCGAACCAGTCGGGCAAGTGGTTCAACGCCATCCAATATGGTGTGCGCGAGGAAACGCTGGACATCGACTATGACCAGATCGAAGCGCTGGCGCTCGAGCACAAGCCCAAGATGATCATCGCCGGTGGTTCGGCCATTCCGCGTCAGATCGACTTTGCCCGCATCCGCGAGATTGCCGACAAGGTGGACGCCTGGGTGCTGGCGGATGTGGCGCACTTTGCCGGGCTGATCGCGGCGGGCGTTTATCCCAATCCGTTCCCGCATGTGCACGTCGCCACCACCACCACGCACAAGACCCTGCGCGGTCCACGCGGCGGCATGATCCTGACCAATGACGAGGCGCTGGCCAAAAAGTTCAACTCAGCGATCTTCCCCGGGATCCAAGGCGGCCCGCTGATGCACGTGATCGCAGCGAAAGCTGTCGCTTTTGGAGAGGCGTTGCATCCGTCATTCAAGATCTACCAGCAGCAGGTGATCAAGAACGCCCAAGCGCTGGCGGATCAGTTGATGAAAGGCGGGTTGGCTACTGTGACCGGCGGCACCGACACCCACGTCATGCTCGTGGACTTGCGTCCCAAGGGGGTGAAGGGCAACACCACGGAAAAATCGCTGGGCCGCGCCCATATCACCTGCAACAAAAACGGCGTGCCGTTTGACGATGAAAAGCCGATGGTCACCAGCGGCATTCGCCTCGGCTCGCCGGCTGGCACCACCCGCGGCTTTGGCGAGGGGGAGTTCCGGCAGATCGGCGATTGGATCATCGAAGTGGTTGATGGCTTGGCTGCAAATGGCCCCGAGGGTAACGGCGCCGTCGAAGACAAGGTGAAAGCCGAAGTGGGTGAGCTGTGTGCCCGCTTCCCCATGTACCCGCACCTGTAATCGCACGGGAAAAAACGCTTGCATCGACGGCTGGCCGCTCCGCGGTCAGCCGTTTTTGCGTTTGGAGCACCCGTTGCACCTTCTCGCGGGTAGTTTCTGCATCCCATGGCGGCGCCACTTAATGCAGCTTTGTCACGCGGACGAGCGAAGTTTTGGCGGGACGCGTCATTGCCAGCGACACGGTCTAAGAGCGCCTTTTCTCTGATGCGGCTGAGCCATTTGCGATTGTGGCTATATGCTTGCCAGCACGGCGCACGGCGCGCGCTTAAATCTGCCCGGACCACCACATCCAGAGGATGAACCCGGCAATCACCAAAAGCACGTTTAACACCACCAGCCCAGCGGTATTGAGCAGCCGCGCGCGGCGCTGGTCCGCGCGGTCGATCCGGTTGAGATACGACAGCACATCGCGTTCCGCCCGATCCAGCGCAGGGCCATCCACCTGCCGCATCAGCTTGGGTTGATTGCCAAAGGCTTGGGCCGCGACAACGTGCGCGGCGGCTTTGTGTAGGCGTCGCGGCATCCGTCGACCGGTGCGGCGCAGCGCGGTGCTCAGATCCTTGCCACGCACGCCAAAGGCCTGCTCGAGCCCCGCCATAATCCGCGTGGCGCGGGCGTTGATGCTGTCGCAGGTTTCCATGCCGCGTACCCTAACCCACAGCGAATTCGACTGGCAACCGCGGGGCGCGCGGTGTAGCCGGGTGTTCATGCTCAGCTATAAGACCTTTGGCGACAGTGACGCGCCCGCCCTGTTGATCGTGCACGGGCTCTACGGTTCGGGGCGCAACTGGGGCGTGATTGCCAAACGGCTGAGCGATATCCGCCACGTGATCACTGTTGACATGCGCAACCACGGCGCCAGCCCGCATCTGCCGACCCACACCTACCCGGACATGGCCGATGATCTGGCCGAGGTGATCGCTGCTGAAGGTGGACAGGCTGACATTGTAGGGCATTCCATGGGCGGCAAAGCGGCGATGGCTTTGGCCCTGACCCAACCCACACTGATCCGGTCGCTGGTGATTGGAGACATTGCCCCCGTCACCTACAGCCACAGCCAGCAGCCCATGATCGACGCGATGCGCGCGGTGGATCTGGCGCAGGTGACCCGCCGCAGCGATGCCGATGCGCAACTGCGCGCGCAGGGACTGGCACAGGGGGTCGCCAGCTTTCTCACCCAATCACTGGATGTGGAGCGTATGGCGTGGCGCCTGAACCTCGATGCGCTGTCTGAGCAGATGGATGCGATCATCGGATTTCCTGAGTTCGACACGCGTTTTGACCGTCCCACGCTGTTTTTATCCGGCGGGCAGTCAGACTACGTGCGGCCCGAACATCGCAGCACCATTCGCGCGCTGTTTCCGCAGGCCCGCTTTGCCAAATTGCCAGGGGCCGGGCACTGGCTGCACGCAGATGACCCGCGCGGTTTTGAGGCATCGGTGCGGGCCTGGCTGGACATGGCTTCCGCGAGGTAAACTGTCACGAAGCCGCCGCGCAAAATCCACGTTTTCGCCGCAAAGCTTTGTCAGCCTTCCGGCAGATAAGGATGACAACTTTCGACTGATGACGCGGAGGTACCATGAAACACGACTTGCCCAAACACATTGAAGGCAAATCAGGCGCCGAGATCACGGCGTTCACGCTTCAGGCGGTGAAATCCATCGTCGAAGGCGAAGCGCAGACAGAGCGCACGCCGCTGCCGGCCAGCCAGGTGCAGCAGCCACCGCATATGCGCGGCACGATGAACCTCGCAGAGCCCGCCGCCGACGCCAAGCCTGCACCGGTGGCAAAACCTGCGCCAGAGATCATCGAACCTGCGGCTGCTGTGGCAGAGCCAGAGATGGATGAAGGGACCCGCTTTGAAGCGATGCCCGAACCAGAAACGCTTTGGCCAGAGGCGCAGGCACCGCGCAAACGTTCGCTTTTGGCGCGCCTAACCGGGCGTTAAGCAGACGCCGCTTCGCGCGGCGGAAAAAACTGCGGTAAGCGGCCCGCCTCCGCCGGTTCAATCACGTGCACACCCTCCGGGAACCTGCGCCCTGCCGAAATGCGGCCGGGGTAGGCGTAGGTCGCCAGACCGGCGGCCAGCGCGGCCTCGCACTGCTCGGGCATGTCTTCCAACGCAACACTGCGCTGTGCATCGGCGCCAAGTTGAGCCAGTGCGACATGATATGCGCCCGCAGGCGCGCCTGCGGTGTCGACGACGCTGCCATCAACAATCACGTCAAAGCAATCGCGGGTCAGTTGCGCCCTCAACCCATGGAACACGAGGTTAACCAGGCGTTTGGGCGTCCGTGTCGCAAGAGCGACGGCTGCGCCGTTTTCCCGGGCGCCGCGAATGGTATCCAGAATACCATCCCGCATTGAAATGCCGCCGTCATCAATTGCGAGTTCCAGCGCCTGCATCTTGGAGGCGTGTATCGCGTCGACGTCGACGTCAACGCCCTGTGCCATAGCGTAATAACGTATGCGCGCTTTGCACCCTGGCACTTCAAGCAGCTTGCGGTAGGACGCTTCGTCCCAATGCCAAAAAAGACTGTGCTCTTCAAATGCGGTGTTAAACGCGCGGCGTTGAAGGTCTGAGATATCGGCAAGAACGCCGACCGAGCCCAAGATCAGAGCGGGCAAAGACATGACTGTGTCCAGTTCTAGATAACCACAATCGACTCGCGCACATGACAACTTATGGTAATGTACATTACATAACATTCAATTTCCGTTTGCGCTACCTCTTTCGATTTCCCGGGCGTGTTGCCGAGGCATTCTTGCATGTGCCCAATGGATCGCCCCCGCGCCCTGCGCAAAACACGGCACACCCCCTTGCGCCCGTCAGAGCCATGCCTATAACCCACGACAATTTGCGCATAGAGGGGTCGTCATGCCGAAAAGAACCGATATCAGATCAATCATGATCATCGGTGCGGGGCCCATTGTCATCGGCCAAGCGTGCGAATTTGACTACTCCGGCGCGCAGGCCTGCAAGGCTTTGCGCGAAGAGGGGTACCGGGTAATCCTAGTGAACTCGAACCCTGCCACCATCATGACCGACCCCGGCCTGGCGGATGCCACTTATATCGAACCGATCACACCCGAGATTGTCGCCAAAATCATCGAAAAAGAGCGCCCCGATGCGCTGTTGCCCACCATGGGTGGGCAGACCGGGCTGAACACGTCGCTGGCACTGGAAGAGATGGGCGTGCTGGACAAGTTCGGTGTCGAGATGATCGGCGCCAAGCGCGATGCGATCGAGATGGCCGAAGACCGCAAGCTGTTCCGTGAGGCGATGGACCGGCTGGGCATTGAGAACCCAAAGGCGGCCATTGTCACTGCGCCCAAGGATGACAAGGGCAACAAGGACCTTGCCGCAGGTGTCGCAGCGGCGCTTGAAACGCTCGAAGAGGTGGGCTTGCCCGCCATCATCCGCCCTGCCTTCACCTTGGGCGGCACAGGCGGCGGTGTGGCCTATAACCGCGACGATTACGAGGCGATCTGCCGCTCGGGCATGGATGCCAGCCCGGTGGGCCAGATCCTTGTCGACGAAAGCCTTTTGGGCTGGAAGGAATACGAGATGGAGGTGGTGCGCGACACCGCCGACAATGCCATCATCGTCTGTTCCATCGAAAACGTAGACCCGATGGGCGTGCACACCGGCGACAGCATCACCGTGGCCCCGGCCCTGACGCTGACCGACAAAGAATACCAGATCATGCGCAACCATAGTATCGCTGTGCTGCGCGAGATTGGCGTGGAAACTGGCGGCTCAAACGTACAATGGGCGATCAACCCCGACGACGGCCGCATGGTGGTGATCGAGATGAACCCGCGCGTGTCGCGGTCCTCGGCACTGGCTTCCAAGGCAACCGGCTTTCCGATTGCCAAAATCGCCGCGAAACTGGCTGTCGGATACACGCTCGACGAGCTCGACAACGACATCACCAAGGTGACGCCAGCCAGCTTTGAGCCAACCATCGACTATGTCGTCACCAAGATCCCGAAATTCGCGTTTGAGAAATTCCCAGGCTCCGAGCCCTTCCTGACCACAGCGATGAAGTCCGTGGGCGAGGCAATGGCCATCGGGCGCACCTTCCACGAAAGTGTGCAAAAGGCTCTGGCCAGCATGGAATCCGGCCTGACCGGCTTTGACGAAATCGCCATTCCGGGTGCTGACGATCCCGCGGGAGGTCGCGCCGCCATCATCAAGGCGCTGAGCCAGCAAACCCCCGACCGCATGCGGGTGATTGCGCAGGCCATGCGCGAAGGCGTCAGCGATGACGACATCTTTGGCATCACCAAGTTCGACCCCTGGTTTCTGGCGCGGATCCGAGAGATCGTGGACACCGAACAAGAGATCGAAAGCGCGGGTCTTCCCACTGACGCTGATGGGCTGCGCCAGCTCAAGATGATGGGCTTTACCGATGCCCGTCTGGCCACGCTGACCGACATGACCGAGGCGCAAGTGCGCGCTGCGCGTCACGCCGCGGGCGTCACGGCAGTGTTCAAACGCATCGACACCTGCGCCGCCGAGTTCGAAGCGCAGACCCCTTACATGTATTCCACCTATGAAGCGCCAGTTTTTGGCGATGTGGAATGCGAGGCGCGCCCGTCCGAGCGCAAAAAGGTCGTGATCCTGGGTGGCGGCCCTAACCGCATCGGCCAAGGGATCGAGTTCGACTATTGCTGTTGCCACGCGTGCTTTGCCCTGACTGACGCGGGGTTCGAGACCATCATGATCAACTGCAACCCCGAAACTGTCAGCACCGATTACGACACGTCAGACCGGCTGTATTTTGAGCCGTTGACCTTTGAACACGTGATGGAGATTTTGCGGGTCGAGCAGGACAATGGCACGCTGCACGGCGTCATTGTGCAGTTCGGCGGGCAGACCCCGCTCAAGCTGGCCAACGCGCTCGAAGAGGCGGGCATTCCCATCCTCGGCACCGCACCCGATGCAATCGACCTTGCCGAAGACCGCGAGCGGTTTCAGGCTCTGGTCAACGATCTGAGCCTGAAACAGCCAAAAAACGGGATCGCCCACACAGACGCCGAGGCACTGGAAATTGCCGCCGACATCGGCTTTCCCCTGGTGATCCGGCCATCCTATGTACTGGGCGGACGCGCGATGGAGATTGTGCGCGATCAGGCCAGCCTCGAACGCTACATTTCCGAGGCGGTGGTGGTTTCAGGCGACAGCCCTGTGCTGCTCGACAGTTACCTGTCCGGCGCGGTGGAGTTGGACGTCGATGCGCTGTGTGACGGTGAGGCGGTGCATGTGGCTGGCATCATGCAGCATATCGAAGAGGCGGGCGTGCACTCGGGTGACAGCGCCTGTTCTTTGCCACCGTACAGCCTGAGCGATGAGACGCTGAAAGCGATCGAAGAGCAGACGCTTGCGCTTGCCCGCGCACTCACGGTCGTGGGGCTTATGAATGTGCAGTTTGCGATCAAAGATGACGAGATTTTCTTGATCGAGGTGAACCCGCGCGCCTCGCGCACCGTGCCTTTTGTCGCCAAATCCACCGACAGCGCTATCGCGTCTATCGCGGCCCGGGTGATGGCCGGCGAAAAGCTCAGCGCGTTCGCAAAACGCCCCCCCTACCCCGCGGGCACCGATTTCGACGCGACCCTACCGCTCGCCGATCCGATGACGCTGGCCGATCCGAACATGCCATGGTTCTCGGTCAAAGAAGCTGTGCTGCCCTTTGCCCGCTTCCCCGGCGTTGATACGATCCTGGGCCCGGAAATGCGCTCAACGGGCGAAGTGATGGGCTGGGACCGCACCTTCGCGCGCGCATTCCTCAAGGCGCAGATGGGCGCGGGCATGATCCTGCCCACCACGGGCTGCGCGTTTATCTCAATCAAGGACATGGACAAGACACAAGCGATGCTTCATGCCGCCAAAACGCTGACTGGGTTGGGCTTCAGCCTCGTCGCGACCCGCGGCACGGCCGCTTGGCTCAACGATGCCGGCGTTGCCTGCGGCACGGTGAACAAGGTCTATGAAGGCCGTCCTGACGTTACAGACATGATGAAGGACAATGGCATCCAGCTGGTGTTCAACTCGACCGAAGGCACGCAGGCTGTCGAAGACAGCCGGTCGATCCGCGCCATCGCGCTTTACGACCGCATTCCGTATTTCACCACAGCGGCTGCCTCGCAAGCGGCCGCAATGGCCATCGCAGAACAGGTAGCGGGCGATGTGGGGGTCAAGGCACTGCAGGCATGATCCACCCGCCCCGGGCGTGACCCGGGGCCGCAGCCCCGACGGCGGAGGTGCCGGGGCAAGCCCGCCGCGGGGTGGCGGGGTATCACCCAACCCCCGCCGCGGCCTTGACCCGGCCCCCCCCTCGGCGGGGCCGCGGCCCGGGGACACGCCCGGGGCGGGTGGATCATGCCTGCAGTGCCTTGACCCCCACATCGCCCGCTACCTGTTCTGCTTTGGCCCTGGCGGCCGCTTGCGAGGCAGCCGCTGTGGTGAAATACGTAATGCGGTCGTAATGCGCGATGGCGCGGATCGACCGGCTGTCTTCGACAGCC
>JBCCLL010000059.1:0-15902 GCA_039026855.1 Pseudomonadota bacterium
AGCTTACGAAATCCCCGACATCGCTCTGCGTTTTGCAGTCACGTACCATTCCGAGATCGACTACACCGTAAACTCAACCGAAACACTCTTGGGCAACCCGATATCTGGAACCACCACTTTTGTGACGCCAGAATCATTGAACTTCGAATTTCAAACCGGAATTGCCGCAGACACGCTGTTGCTCGCCTCCTACCGTTGGACCGCATTCGAAGATGTCGACGTGGTGCCAACCGGGCTCGGAAGCGACCTGGTGAATCTCGAAAATGGCCAGCGTTTTACGCTTGGCGTGGGTCGGCGCTTTAACGAGAAATGGTCCGGCACTGCGATCCTGTCTTACGAACCCCAGGACGACGACCTTGTCTCGCCGCTTGGCCCAACAAATGGGCTTTTTGGCATCTCAATCGGCGGTCGCTACGTCAAAGACAACCTCGAAGTAACCGGCGGCATCAACTATTCCTGGCTCGGCGATGCCGAAGCGGACGTGGGCGGTGTGTCACAGGCAAGCTTTACCGACAACTCATCGTTCGCTGTTGGGTTCAACGTCAAGTTCACCTTCTGAACCAGCGGTCACCGCGACGACAAAGGCCCCGCCCGCTCAAGGCGGGGCTTTTTTGTTTTATGCGCAAAAACCGGGTGGCTCTGGCGGCGCGACGCTGACACCTTGCGACCATGATTGTGCAACGCACCCTTTCCCGCCGCGCCTGGGCCGAACTGCTGTTGCTTGGGGTGATTTGGGGCGGCTCGTTTCTGTCCATACGCATCGCACTGGACGAGGTGGGCCCGCTGACCTCGGTCGCACATCGCACATTTTGGGCGATGCTGGTGCTGTGGGGTGTGGTGGCCGCTTTGCGTTTGCCGCTGCCGCGCGCGCCCAAGGTGTGGGGCGCGTTTCTGATCATGGGACTGCTCAACAATGTGCTGCCTTTCGGCCTCATGGCGTGGGGCCAATTGCATGTCGAAACCGGCCTCACCTCGATATTAAACGCAACCACGGCAATCTTTGGCGTCGTTGTGGCGGCCATGGTCTTTGCCGATGAACGCATCACGCTGCGCCGCGGGATCGGCGTCAGCTTGGGCTTTCTCGGCGTTGCCACAGCCATCGGCCTGCGCGAGTTGCTAAGCTTTGACCTGCGCAGCCTTGCGCAGATCGCCATCCTGGCTGGCACGCTCAGCTACGCGCTTGCCGGCAGCTTTGCGCGCGCCGCCCTTTCGAACTTGGCGCCCCAAATGGCGGCGGCGGGCATGCTGACCGGAGCCACTATTGTCACCGTGCCGCTGGCATGGGTCATTGAGGGACCGATTTCACTGTCTCTTGCGCCTGATACGATCCTGGCCATTGGCTACTATGCCATCGTGGCCACCGCCTTTGCCTATCTGCTTTATTACCGGGTGCTGGCCATGGCGGGGTCGGGCAACCTGATGCTGGTGACGCTGCTGATCCCGCCGGTGGCTATTGCCCTGGGCGCTCTGGTGCGTGACGAGGCGTTGCCGCTGTCAGCCTTTGCCGGCTTTGGTGTGCTGGCGCTGGGGCTGCTGATCCTCGACGGGCGCGTCTTTAGACGCGTTGACCGGCCCGACCCTCGCCGCTAACAGGCAAACACGACCAAGAATGAGGGCGCGGCCCATGCTTTACCCAACTGCTGCACATTGGCGCGATGCTCCGCACAAGCGGGTCATGGTCTATGGCATGTCGGGCCTAGGCAAAACGCACATGTCAAACCTGCTGCGCGCCAGCGGCGACTGGTTTCACTATTCCATCGATTACCGCATCGGCACCCGCTACATGGGCGAACACATCGCCGACAATGCCAAGGCCGAAGCGATGAAGGTCCCGTTTCTGCGCGATCTGTTGATGAGCGACAGTATCTACATCGGATCAAACATCACCTTCGACAACCTCAGCCCCGTCTCCACCTATCTGGGCAAGCCGGGCAATGAGGATGCCGGCGGGCTGCACATCGATGAATATCGCCGCCGTCAGGACCAGTTCCGCACCGCTGAGATTGCCGCACTTGAGGATACGACCCATTTTGTGGACCGGGCCGGACGGCTCTATGGCTATCCGAATTTCATCTGCGACACCGGCGGGTCGATCTGCGAATGGATCGATCCGGATGATGACGCCGACCCGCTGATGACAGCGCTGGACGCCACCTGCTTGCCGATCTGGATCCGCGGCGATGATGCCCATACGGCTGCCCTGATCGAACGGTTTGATCGCGCGCCCAAGCCAATGGCGTATCAACCGGAATTTCTGACCCAGTGCTGGGACGCATATCTGCAAGAAACGGGCCAGAGCCCAAGCGCGGTCGATCCCGACATGTTCGTGCGCTGGACTTATGCCCGCGCGCTGGCACATCGGCAGCCGCGCTATGCCGCTATGGCGCGTTGGGGCGTGACGGTGACCGCGGATGAGGTCGCCTCGCTGACACGTGAAGCGGATTTCATCGATCTGGTTACCACCGCTCTTGAGCGTAGGGGCACCGGGGCGTAAACCCGCCGCTCGAACCAACCAGGACCTGCGCCCCATGCCCATCACTCTGCCTTCGGATCTGCCGGCCTATTCCGTGCTCACGGATGAAGGCGTGATGGTCATGGACACCGGACAGGCCGAACGTCAGGACATCCGCCCGCTCAAGATCGGGCTCTTGAACCTGATGCCGAAAAAGATCCAGACCGAGACGCAGTTTGCCCGGCTGATCGGCGCCACACCGCTGCAGATCAACCTGTCGCTGATCCGCATGTCAGACCACCAGACACGCAACACCGCGCACACTCATATGGAGAGCTTTTACCGACCCTTCCGCGATGTCAGAAACGAAAAGTTTGACGGTCTGATCATCACCGGCGCCCCGATCGAGCATCTCGATTTCGAGGATGTCGATTACTGGGACGAACTGACCCAGATCATGGACTGGACGCAGACCAATGTGCACTCGACCTTTGGTGTGTGCTGGGGCGGGATGGCGATGCTGCACCACTTTCACGGCGTGCGCAAATACCTGCTCGATCACAAGCTCTTTGGCGCTTACCGGCACCGCAATATGGCGCCGGCTTCGCCGTATCTGCGGGGGTTTTCCGATGATTGCGTCATTCCCGTTAGCCGCTGGACGGAAAACCGCGCCGCAGATGTCGAGGCGGCGGGGCTGCAGATCCTGCTGGGCAATGATGAAACGGGTCCCTGCCTGATCGAGGATCCCGCTCACCGCGCGCTCTACATCCTCAACCACTTCGAATATGACAGTGACACGCTAAAACAGGAATATGACCGCGACATCGACGCAAATCAGGTCGCAGGCGCGCAGATCGCCTTGCCGGTCAATTACTTTCCCGGCGACGATCCTGCCGCCACCCCGCTCAACCGCTGGCGCAGCCACGCGCACCTTCTCTATGGCAATTGGCTGAGCGAGATTTATCTGACCACCCCGTATGACATGAACCTGATCGGTCAGGAGCGCACCGACCTGCGGAGATAAGCGTCGTGAAAACAGCCCTTGTTGTGATCGTCTGCCTTGTCCTCATCAGCGTCGGCGCGGTGCAGGTTCTCGCTGCCAAGCGTGAGCGGGCCGCGGCAGAGGCCTTTCCACCGCAGGGCAAGCTGATCGAAGTGAACGGGGTCACCGTGCACGCCGAACAGATGGGCAGCGGGCCGGATCTGGTGCTGATCCACGGCGCGTCCGGGAATACGCGCGATTGGACTTTTGCCTTTGCGGATCTGCTCAAGGATCGCTATCGCATCACAATTCTCGACCGTCCCGGGCTGGGTTGGACCGATCTGGCCGATCCGGCGGATCGCCGCGCCTTTTCCACCAGCCACGCAAGCCCAACCGAACAAGCGCGCCTGCTCAAGGCTGCCACCGATCAACTGGGTGTCAAAAACCCGATCCTTGTTGGCCATTCCTTCGGCGGCATTGTGGCGCTGGCCTGGGCGCTGGAGTTTGATGACATCGCCGGGCTTGTGTCGGTCGCGGGCGTCGCCAACCCGTGGCCTGGAGAGCTGGGGTGGACCTACGGTCTCAACGGTTCGGCGCTTGGCGGTGGGCTGGCGGTCCCGCTCTTTTCCGCTTTTGTGCCAGATGGCTACATCAATTCGGTTGTCGCCACGATCTTTGACCCGCAGCCCGCCCCCGATGGCTATCTGGATCACGTGGGGCCGGCCCTAACCCTGCGCAGGCACTCAATGCGCGCCAATGCCAGGCAAGTGAATTTTCTACGGCCGCACGTGGTCGACATGGCGCCGCGCTACGGGGAGATCGACGTACCGGTCGAGATCGTGCACGGCGACGCCGACACCATCGTGCCGCTGCATGTCCATTCGATCAAGCTGCCCGATCAGATCGCCGGCGCCAACCTGACCGTGCTGCCCGGCGTGGGTCACATGCCGCATCAGACCCACGCCACCGAGGTGGTCGCCGCGATTGACCGCGCCGCCACACGCGCCGGCGTGATTGCGAATTTGCGTTAATCGCACCGATGGCCCATATAAGATGTTAATGCGCATCACACTCGGCCCGCCCGGGGCATGATGCTGCCAGAGCAGTAACCTGGAGGGCCCGCAATGAGCCTCCCCTTTGATGGCGCGATCTCGGACTTTTACCAAACCGCGGCCCCGGATGACGTGCGCCACGCGATCGAGCAGGGCGAAAAGGGCAAGGTGCTGTCGTCCACCTATCCGCATGCCCGCGCGATGAAACGCAAAGCCTACGAAGCTCAGATGGCCGCGCTGCAGATCGAGCTGGTCAAGCTGCAGGCATGGGTCCGTGACACCGGCGCGCGCGTTGCCCTGGTGTTCGAAGGGCGCGACGCAGCGGGCAAGGGCGGCACAATCAAACGGTTCCGCGAAAACCTCAACGCGCGCGGCGCCCGCGTTGTGGCGCTGTCAAAACCGACGGAAACCGAACGCACCGAATGGTATTTTCAACGCTATATCAGGCAGTTGCCTGCAGGCGGTGAGATCGTGTTCTTTGACCGCAGCTGGTACAATCGCGGCGTGGTCGAGCAGGTGTTCGAATTTTGCACGCCGGATCAACGCAGCCATTTCTTTGATCAGGTACCGGCCTTTGAACGCATGCTGGTCGACGACGGGATCCACCTGTTCAAATTCTGGCTCAATATCGGCCGGGCCGAGCAGTTGCGCCGGTTTATCGCGCGCGAACGCGATCCGCTAAAACAGTGGAAGCTCAGTTGGATCGACGTCGAAGGGCTCAACCGCTGGGACGCCTACACCGCCGCAATCGCCGAAACGCTCGACCGCAGCCATTCGACCCACGCGCCCTGGACCATTCTGCGCACCGATGACAAGAAACGCGCCCGTCTTGCCGCAATCCGTACGGTGCTGCACAGTCTTGACTACGCCAGCAAGGACGCGCGCGCCATCGGTGACATCGACACGCAGATCTGCGGCGGACCCGATATCTGGCATGCCTAAACGCGGCTATCATCACGGCAATCTGCGCCAAGCCCTCATCGAGGCGGCGCTGTCGTTGATTGAGGAAAAGGGCCCGACCGGGTTCACCCTGTCCGAGGCGGCCAAACAAGCGGGCGTCACGCCAGCCGCCGTTTACCGACACTACCAAGGACGCGAGGACCTGATTGCCGAATGCGCGCGGCAGGGATACGGCATCTTTGCGGATTTGATGGAACACGCCTATCAATCCGGCCAACCTTCGGCCCTGTCTGCGTTTGAGGCCACGGGCCGCGCCTATCTCGCCTTCGCGCGCCGCTTTCCTGGTCACTACATCGCGATGTTCGAAAGCGGGATCTCGCTAAACAGTTCGCCCGAACTTTCCGAGGTAGCCGCCCGCGCCAACGCCGTTTTAGAGAAAGCGGCCACCGACCTAAGCAAGCACATCCCCGAGGACAAGCGCCCGCCCGCCTCGATGTTTTCCGCACATATTTGGGCGATGAGTCACGGGGTGGTCGAGCTTTTTTCCCGCAACTCTCCGGGACGCGCCTCGCCCTTCCCGCCCGAAGACTTGCTTGAGACCGGCATCGGCATCTATCTGCGCGGCTTAGGACTGATCCCAAGTGACAGCTGATGCGGCATGCGGGCAAGCAGTTGAACTATAACGCGTTGCACCGCGCCGTATGACCGCGGTCCTCGCGGTTAGGTCGCATTTGCGTGAACTATACTGCGACATTTCATCCATCTTCATTGCCTGTTGTTATGCACCACCTAACTGCTGTGCCGAGACAGCCACCGCGTCGTGCGCCGGGTAGCTAACAACACATGCAGGAGAAGAGACTATGGCACTATTCGACACCGCCGAAGCCTCGGCAAAAAGCATTCCAACCATCCGCAGCGCGGATTGGTTCATGCGGATCCCGCTGGCTGCGATCATTATCGAGCAAGGCTACTTCAAAATTCCCGGATTTGTGGACCAGGCCGAAGGGTACGGCCTGCCGCTGTTGCTGTTTGGGCTGGCTGCGTTTGCAGAGATTGCGGGTGGCATCGCCATCTTGCTGGGCGGTTTGATCCGCAACAACTGGATATCTGACATCCTGACACGCTTGGGCGGACTCGCCATCGCAATCGTAGTCGCCGGTGTGATCTTTATGATCTACTTCGGACCGTTTGCCGGCTGGCAGTTGCAAGGGATGTTGTTGGCAGGCGGCCTGTTCTTCCTGTTCCGCGGGAACGGGGACGTCAAAGACCGCATGCTTATCTAAACGGCGCCAGATATACACGGGAAAAGGCCGCCCATTGGGCGGCCTTTTTTGTGGTATCGTCGCGGTATTAACGCTTGGAGAACTGGAAGCTTTTACGCGCTTTGGCCTTACCGTATTTCTTGCGTTCCACAACCCGGCTGTCACGGGTCAGGAAGCCCGCCGCTTTCAGCGCACCGCGCAAAGCGGGATCATAAAGCTGCAGCGCCTTTGAAATGCCGTGCTTGACCGCGCCAGCCTGACCGGACAAACCGCCACCTTTGACAGTGGCCATGACGTCAAACTGATCCTCAACGCCGGCCACTTGAAACGGTTGGCGCAAGATCATCTGCAGCACAGGGCGGGCAAAGTAGTGGTTCATCTTCTTGCCGTTGACCGACACCTTGCCGGACCCAGGCTTGATCCAAACGCGCGCAATGGCGTCCTTACGCTTACCCGTCGCATAGGACCGGCCCAATTCGTCGCGCACGGGTTCGCGGGGCGTGAGTTCGACCTCGACCGCAGCGGCATCGCCAGCCACAGCTTGCAGGTCTTCGAGTGTGTTGATTTCGTCAGCCATGTCTCTTAGCTCCGCGTGTTTTTCTTGTTCATGGATGCGACATCCAGAACTTCGGGGCTTTGCGCCTCATGCGGGTGCTCTGCCCCGGCATAGACACGCAGGTTGGTCATCTGTTTGCGCGACAAACGGTTGCCGGGCAGCATACGCTTGACCGCAAGTGTCACGACACGCTCGGGATGCGCCCCCTCGAGCATCTGCTCTTTGGTGCGGCTCTTGATCCCGCCGGGGTGGCCGGTGTGCCAATAATGCTTTTCCTGGCGCTTGTTGCCGGTCAGTTGCACCTTGTCAGCGTTGATGATGATGACGTTGTCGCCCATGTCCATGTGCGGGGTGAACGACGGTTTGTGCTTGCCACGCAGACGCATGGCGACAATCGACGCAAGGCGGCCAAGAACGATGCCTTCGGCGTCGATCAGGATCCATTTCTTGTCGATGTCCGCAGGTGTTGCGGTAAAAGTGTTCATGGGATCATCCGGTTTAGGGTGATGGTCAAAGATGGGCGCGTTATAAGAAGGGTACCCAGGCACGTCAACGCAGGTCAGATGAATTTATACAAGCAATTTCAGTTGGTTAAAATTAAGGTATAATGATACCCCAATCGTAGCGGCCATATTTCTTGCATTCCTCACCCCGCACCTCCACTAATATTGAAAACAGTCGAGCACTGGTATGATTTCCGATCTTGTTGCCCCCGCTCTTGCTGTGCTGTCGCTTTTGGTGGTGTCCGCGGGCATCGGCATTCCGATGATCCGCAAGCTGATCCTCGTGCACGAGGCGCGGCACGAATTGCGCGTCGGATCCGCGGGCTTTTTGCGCACCATGGCCGGGTGGGGCATGATTGTTGTCTGGCTGCTGCTGACGTGGTTTGTGGCAACCGTGCTCGGCGATTGGGCGGCCACAGGCAACCTCGACGGTGCGATCGCGCGCTCGCAGGTGCGGCTGTGGATCATCATCGAAATCCTCGCCGCGCTGGCTGACAGCTAAGATGCAGACCTCCGAGACACTGCAAAAGGATCTGCAATGCGCCACATGCGCCGGCCAAAACGTCTATGACCCGGCGCAGCAATGCCTGGTCTGCGAAAGCTGCGGCACCACCACGGCGCTGGACACACCAGACGATCACAAGGCGGCTGAAGAATTCGCTTATGACCCCGCCACGCCCGAAGCGGACCCACGGACCACCGACAACAGCATTGTCCACCACTGCGAAACCTGTGGCGGCGACGTGGTGTTTGTCGGCCGCAGCCTGTCAGAACGCTGCGCCTATTGCGATGGGCCGGTGGTCATGCGCTGGGGCGATCAGGCGTTTCAAACCATGGCGCTGATCCCATTCCGCATTGCCGAACGCGACGCGCAAAGGAACGCGCAAAAATGGATCAAGGGGCGGCTGGCCGCGCCCAGCAATCTTGCTGCGATTGCCGCCAAGGGGCGCGTGGTCGGGCTTTATGTGCCGTTCTGGACCTTTGATAGCGAAGAAGCGGTGGATTACTGGGCCACCTACAAGGTGCGCAGTGGTAAACGGACATCGCGCCGGTCCACCAGCGGCGAGATGCACATCAGCTTTGACGACATGCTTGTGCCCGCCTCGCCGCATGTTACGCCGCTGATCCGCGACGGCATTTTGCACGAATTTGATCCCAGCCGGCTGCGGCCCTACCGGCCGGGCTATCTCGCCGGGTTTGGCGCCGAACAACACCACCAAACGGTGTCCGAAGGGCTCGACGCCAATGCAGGCGACAAGGACATCCTGATCCGCAACAAGATCAAGCGTCATGTCGGCAAATCTGGCACCCGTGTGACCAGCTACATGACCGACAGCACCGGCATTCATTACCGCCGCATCCTGTTGCCGGTGTGGATCCTGCACTACGAATATGCAGGCCGCGCCAAAAAGGTGGTGGTCTGCGGGATCGAAGGGCGCACCTATGGCGAACGCCCGTTTTCGATGCTCAAGCTGGCGGGGTATTCCGCTCTGCTGACGTTGGCGACGGTGCTCTTAGGCCTCGCGTGGGGTGCGGGCGGGCTGCTTTAGACCCCGATCTGATCTGGCGGATTGTCAAGCAACGTGCGCAACCGACCAAGGCCCGCTTCAAACGTCTCGAGCGTCAGGCCCGCGTTGATGGCAAACCGCACCGCATGCGGCGCGCGCGCGTCGCGGCACGCGTATTCCTCTGCCGCGCGAATGCGCACGCCCTGCCCCTCGGCGGCTTGCACAAAAGCCCCCGCGCGCCAGCCCTCGGGCAGTTCCAGCCACAAAAACGGCACATCCTCGCGCCATGTCAGATTGTAGCCGCCCAGGATATTGACCGCCCGCTGCACATATTGCCCGATCCCGTCGCGCGCGGCATCCATCACCTGCGGCAGTTGCGGATGGTCCAGCAACATCGCCGCCAGATCAATCAACGGCGTCGACAAACCGAAAAAGGAATACTCGGCCGTCCGCCGCAGCGATGCGCCCGCACCGGGCGGTGTCACCGCCATCCCCAGCCGCAAGGCCGGCGTGATCGATTTCGAAATCGACGAGATGTACCAGGACCGCTCGGGCAAGATCATCCGGTAACTCGGCGCCCGCGCGGCCCCGAGGCGGTAACAATCATCCTCAAGAATGTGCACGTCATAGCGCTGCGCCACATCAGCCAATGCGCGCCGCCGCCTCTCTGAGGTAAAGCCTAGCGTTGGATTGTGCACCTCGGGCTGCGTGCACAAGACCTGCGCGTCATGCGACCGCGCCGCGGCCTCAAACGCGTCGGGCAAGATGCCCTCAGCGTCCATTGCAACCGGCACCACTTCGGCCCGCAAGAGTTCTGCTGCGCGTCGAAAGCCAGGATAGGACAGCTCTTCAACCAGCACGCACGGCCGGCGCCCCTTGAGCAAGGTCTGCAAGATCAGCAGGATCGCGTTCTGGCCACCATTGGTCAGCACGACGTCCTCGGGGTCGAGAGAGCCAAGCGGCGCAGTCTCGAGCCAGGTCGCAGCCGCCTCGCGCGCCGGGCGTGCGGCGCGGCGCGTGGGGTAATGCATCAACCCCGACGGCGGATCTTTGGCGACTTCGCCCAGCAGATGACGGATCAGGGGGGCCTGCCCTACGCTGGGCAGGTGCGGTGAAAACAGGTTGACATGCCAGGTCTGCGCCTCGGCATTGTGCGTGGCGCTGTCCACCTCGAGCGGTAGGTCCGCCAGCAACGGGCGTTTTGGATCGGGATGCGCCACAAAGGTGCCGCGCCCCACCTCGGCGATTAAGGTACCGTCATCGGTCAGCAGGGTGTAGGCGCGTGCCACAGTACCGGGTGTGATCCCCAACCGCCACGCCAGATCGCGGACCGGCGGCAGCTTGTCCCCCGGCAACAGCGCGGCGCGCGCGATCTGGTCGCGAATGGCCTGCATCACGGTTTTGTATTTGGGTCCTGGCTCGGAGAGGAGGTCTGGGTTCCAAATTGTATTCATTACAATGTATTCCTAGCCACCGCTGATTCTCTATTGTATCAATATAAGCATGGCTCAACTGTCATATTGTGTCAATACAATTTAAGGAGTTTTCCCATGGCGCAGTCTCACAGCACTTTCGCAACCGACATGGCCTATCTGGCCACGCAAACCCGCGTGCCAGCGGCGGCAGCGCTTGCGGTCCGCGTGGCGGTGACACTGTCCAAATGGGCCACGATCCGACGCACGCGGGTAGCGCTTGGCCGTCTGCCCGACTATTTGCTGCAGGACGTGGGCATCACACGCGCGGAGGCCAAAGCAGAGGCTGAGCGGGTGTTCTGGCGGATGTGACATCCCCGTGGCTTTCGCCAGATACTTCCTGACGGCCGGGCCTGTCCCGGCCGTTTTTTTATCGCATGACAAGATGATCGCACGGCGTAACACACGCGGCACATCTCACCCCAGTGCGGACTTTGTGATGCAGTTTTTGCGTCTGTGCTACGCGTCGACCTCAACACCCTGCGGTGGGATCGCATAGGTCAGACTGGCCCGCGCCACGGGCGCGTGCACGCCCTCGGAATGTATCAATACATCGCACACCGAAAGCTGCTTTCCCAACTTCAAGAGGCGCCCATAGCCCAGCAAATCGACCCCGGCGGCGGGCTTGCGCATGAAATCAATGCTACAATTTGTGGTCACGGCCAGCGCCCGCGGTCCGATCCGCGCCAGCGTCGCAAGATAGGCGGTGACATCCGCCAGCCCAAACATCGACGGACCCGACACGGTGCCCCCCGGGCGCAGATGCTGGGGCCCCACTTTCAGACGCAGAACGGTCTGCGCCTCGCTCACGTCCTCAACATGAAAACCGTCCGCCACCTCTTGAAACACCTCACCCAAAAAAGCGTTCAGATCCGCGGCGTTCATGACAATCGACATGCTTTTCCTTTCCCCGTGCGTACCGTAGGCTTGGCGGTAATTCCCGGGGAGAGCAAGATGGCACTTTTGGAACGTAGCGACAGCGGTCACGTCGCGCATCTGCACATGAACGCGCCCAAACGGCTCAATGCGCTGTCTGATGAGATGTTGGATGCGCTGACCACCGGCCTCGACAAAATCGCAACCGACGACAGCGTGCGCGCGGTGATCCTGTCCGGCGCGGGCAAAGCCTTTTGCGCCGGCCACGACCTCAAGCAGATGACCGCCGGTCGCCAAGCCGAAGATGGCGGGCGTGCCTACTTCACTGACCTGTTTGACCGCTGCGCTACGCTAATGACCCGCATCCGCACCCTGCCCCAGCCGGTGATCGCGCAAGTCCACGGCATCGCCACTGCCGCGGGGTGCCAGCTTGTGGCCACCTGCGACTTGGCCGTTGCAGCCCATGGCACGCGTTTTGGGGTCAACGGCGTCAATATCGGTCTCTTTTGCTCCACGCCCATGGTCGCGCTCAGCCGCAACATCCCGCGCAAACACGCGTTTGAGATGCTGACAACCGGCGATTTCATCGACGCCACCCGCGCGCAAGAGCTGGGGCTGATCAATCGCGCTGTCGCCCCCGACGCGCTCGCCGCCGAAACCCAAGCCCTGGCCGATCAGATCGCGACCAAGCTGGCCGTGGCGGTCAAGATCGGCAAATCCGCCTATTACGACCAACTCGAACAGCCGACCGCGGACGCCTACGCGTTGACCCGCGACGCCATGGTCGAAAACATGCTGCACCGGGACACCGCCGAAGGCATTGCCGCATTCATCGAAAAGCGCGCGCCAAATTGGCCGCAATAACCGGCGGCACGATTGTTTCACTGGCGTGCCCAGTCCGTTTCCAACAACGCTCTGTCAAATGGGGCGGAAATAGGGCACAACGATGTCACGGGCACGGCCTTGTATTTGGGTCGCCGCCGGTGGAAGGTCCCTCCAGATCAGCCTCTCACTGATCCGACTTATCCCCACCGCGGCGACCCCAAAATCCTCTAACCGATGTGTATATGGGCCGTTGCGTCGACGCACGCGCTGGCCTACATCCGCCGCATGAGCAAACCTCTTCACATCGTCGGTGGCGGCATGGCCGGGTCCGAAGCAGCTTGGCAAGCTGCAAACATGGGCGTGCCCGTGGTTATCCACGAAATGCGGCCACAGGTCGGAACGTTCGCGCACCAAACCGGGCTGTTGGGCGAGATGGTATGCTCCAACTCATTCCGTTCCGACGATGATGAGCAAAACGCCGTGGGCCTGCTGCACTGGGAAATGCGCGCAGCGGACGGTCTGATCATGGCCATGGCCGACCGGCACAAACTGCCCGCAGGCGGTGCGCTGGCCGTGGATCGCGACCCTTTTGCCCAAAGTGTGACCGACACGCTGATGGCGCACCCCAATGTGACCGTCCAATACGGCGAGATCACCGATCTGCCGCGCGACGGCCAGTGGATCATCGCCACAGGCCCGCTGACCTCATCGGCCCTGGGCCAGGCCATCGCCAATGAGACCGGCGCCGAAGCGCTGGCCTTTTTCGACGCCATCGCGCCGATCATCTACGCCGACAGCATCGATATGGACCAGGCGTGGATGCAGTCACGCTATGACAAAGGCGACACCGAGGAAGAGCGCACCGCCTACCTCAACTGCCCCATGGACAAGGCCCAGTACGAAGCTTTCATCGACGCGCTGCTGGCCGCCGACAAGACCGAGTTTCACGAAGGCGAAGCGTCGTCATCGCCCGACCCCACCCCCTATTTCGACGGCTGCCTGCCCATCGAAGTGATGGCCGAACGTGGCCGCGAAACCCTGCGCCACGGGCCGATGAAACCGGTGGGCCTGACCAACCCGCATGCCCCCGACGTCAAACCTCATGCCGTTGTGCAACTGCGCCGCGACAACAAGCTGGGGACGCTGTTCAACATCGTCGGGTTCCAGACCAAGATGAAATATGGCGCCCAAGGGGAAGTGCTGCGCATGATCCCCGGGCTGCAACAGGCACGCTTTGCCCGGCTCGGCGGCATCCACCGCAACACATTCCTGAATTCTCCCACCTTGCTGACCTCCGACATGCGCCTGCGCACGCAGCCGCACATCCGCTTTGCCGGCCAAATCACCGGGGTCGAGGGCTACGTGGAAAGCGCTGCGATGGGCCTCCTCGCCGGACGCTTTGCAGCGGCCGAGCTCCTCGGCACATCGCTGCCCATGCCCCCCCAAACAACAGCCATGGGCGCGCTGATCACCCACATCACCGGCGGCGCCGAGGCCAAGACCTTCCAGCCGATGAATGTCAATTTCGGCCTGTTCCCTCCGGTTGAGGGTCTGCGCGGCGGCCGGCGCGGTCGCAAGGATCGATACAAGGCCTACACCGACCGCGCCAAAACCGACTGGCACGGCTGGCTCGCCCCCCAAGCCGCCGCGGCCTGATCCGCACAGCGCCTCCTCTGTTTCAAAAAATCCGGGGGGCCTAAGGGGTTGGCCCTTAGTCCAGCACGCGCCACAAGCGCCCCCCCACACATCGTGCACCAACGATCCAACCTCATTTCGCCAAATAAACCGCGGGGTCTGGGGCAGCGCCCCAGTCCGACCCTCGCCGCCCAATCCACGCCATCAAGCTGGACGCGCGCCCGATGCAGCCCTAACCTGACAACATGACAGGATTCCTGGACCAAGCATACAACGCCCGCGATGCCGACGCGACGCGCAAGCTCTATGACAGTTGGGCCAAGAGCTACGAGGGCGAGGTCGCCGATAACGGCTATGCCACCCCGGGGCGCTGTACCGCAGCGCTCAAGGCGCATGCCGCCGATCTGACCACACCGATCCTCGACTTCGGCTGCGGCACCGGGCTTTCGGGTCTGGCACTGCGCCTTGCCGGGTTCGATGCGATCGACGGCGTCGATCTCAGCGCCGAAATGCTGGCCGAAGCGCGCGACAAAGGCGTCTACCGCACGCTCACGCAGGTCGAGGCGGGCAGCGCGATACCAAAGGGCTACGCGCTGATCGCCGCCATCGGTGTGATCGGCGCGGGCGCAGCACCGGTGCAGGTGCTGCACGATCTGATGCGCGCCCTCAACTCCGGCGGCAAGCTGGTCTTTTCCTTTAACGATCACACGCTCGAAGACCCGGCCGCCGAGGCGCAGATCGCCGAATGGACCGATTGCGGCGCGGCCACGCTTTTGTTCAAGGAACACGGTGCCCACCTGCCCGGCCGCAGCCTGGGTTCAAATGTCTACGTGCTTGAAAAAGCGTGACATTCACCACCCGATTTGCGCCTTCCCCAACTGGGCCACTGCATCTGGGCCACGCCTATTCTGCGATCCTGTCCCATGACATGGCGCGCGCCGCCGGCGGGACATTCCTGTTGCGGATCGAAGACATCGACAGCACACGCGCACGGCCCAAATGGGAACAGGCGATCTATGACGATCTGCACTGGCTGGGGTTGCGATGGGACGCGCCGCCGCTGCGCCAGTCCGACCGTATCGATGCCTACGACACCGCCCTGCGCACGCTCTGGGATCAGCGATTGCTTTATCCGTGTCACTGCACCCGCAAGGACATCTTGTCGGCGCTCGATGCACCGCAAGAAGGGGTGGCGCCGGCCTATGGGCCAGATGGTCTGATCTATCCCGGCACATGCCGGAATGCACCGCGCGCCGGGGCGTTTCCGAGCAACGCGACGCTCCGCCTCGACATGGCTGCGGCGCTGAACCAGATCGCCAAGCCAACCTTGGCTTTCACGGAAACCGGTGTCCCGCGTGTACAGTCGGCCGAGACCGTTTTGTACAAAACAGAGGCTCTATTGAACAATTTGGGCGACATCGTCCTGTACCGCCGCGACTTCGTCGGGTCCTACCACCTGTCGGTTGTGCTCGACGACGCCGATCAGCAGATCAGCCACGTGATCCGCGGCGAGGATCTGTTTGCGGCCACGCAAATCCACATCGTTCTGCAAAACCTGTTGCAGTGTCCAACACCGATCTACCACCATCACAGCCTTGTCCGCGATGGCGCTGGCAAACGGCTGGCCAAACGCGACGACGCGCGCGCCATCGCCAAATACCGCGCGGATGGCGCCACGCCCGCCGATATCCGAGAGATGGTCAAACTGCCTTCGATGTTTCAAAACAGCCCGCTTAGGTGAGGCGCCAGGGCCAGGGGGCAACCAGCCAGCTTGGCCTATCAAGTCATGGGCGACATCATCTCCACCTCATCCCCATCGGTCACATCTGTATAAAAACAGGTGCGCCGCCCGGTGCGGCAGACCGGTCCGGCCTGTCAC
>JBCCLL010000060.1:0-12959 GCA_039026855.1 Pseudomonadota bacterium
GGGCGCAACACGCGACGCCACCGCACCGCGCCCCGACGCAGACGATCTGGTCTTCCGCCACTTCGGAGCCGCCGCATGACCGTCACGATCACCATTCCCACGCTGGAAACCGACCGCCTCATCCTCCGCGCCCCGCAGATCGAGGACGCACCGGCGCTGGCCGCCTTCTACGCCTCCGACCGCTCCAAATACGTGGGCGGCCCGCAAACCGCCGAGCTCGCCTGGCGCACGCTGGCCATGGAAGCGGGCCACTGGAGCTTGCGCGGCTTTGGCCGCTGGGCGGTCACCGAGAAAGGCAACGAGACAGCGCTGGGGATCGTGGGTCTGTGGCATCCCGCAGGTTTCCCCGAGCCTGAACTGGGCTGGGATCTCTACGACGGCGCCACCGGCAAAGGCTACGCCACCGAAGCAGGACAGGCCGCCCGCGCCTACGCCTATGACACATTGGGATGGACCACGCTTATCTCGCTGATCGTGCCGGAAAACACCGCTTCGCGCGCAGTCGCCCAACGCCTCGGCGCCATTCACGATGGCGACTTCACCCACGAACGCTACGGCTTCATGCATGTCTGGCGCCACCCTGCCCCCGAGGCGCTGACATGACCCCTTCTCTGTTTCAAAAAAATCCCCCCCGGAGGGTCGTTCAGCCACCCGCGCCGCACATCACAATGGGGGGCACTGACTGATGGGTCATCGCGACATCCCCGAGATCGAAACCAAACGGCTGGTCCTGCGCGGCCCTACGCCCGAGGACTATCCGGATTTCAAGGCGACCTTCGCCTCGTTCCGCTCCCGCTTCATGGGCGGGCCTCTGAATGCCTACGAGGCGTGGATGCTTTATGCCGCTGAAATCGGCCACTGGGAAATCCGCGGCTTCGGCATGTGGATGATCCACGACAAGGAAACCGATGAGACCTACGGCATGGCCGGCGGCTGGCAGCCGGCCAAATGGCCTGAACGCGAAATCGCCTGGATCATCTGGCCCAACAAGGCCGGCAAGGGCTACGCGCTCGAGGCGACACATGCCGTGCGCGGCCATTTCTATGCCAACGACTGGGACCGTGCGGTCAGCTATATCGACCCCAAGAACCTCGACAGCATCCGGCTCGCCGAACGGTTGGGCGCGGTCAAAGACCCCGCGGCCGCCACCATCGACGGCTCAGACGCGGTCTATGTCCATCCCACCCCGGCCGCACTCGCCGACAGCCAGCTTGCCCACGGGATCGAGATGGAGATCAGCCACTACGCCGACCCCATGTTCAAACCGAAAGGATGGGCGCTTGACTGACACAACGCTCAAAGCCGCAGACCTGCTCAAAGAGCACCGCGAAAGCATCGACCGCCTCGATGCGATCCTCGTCTACACCCTGGGCGAGCGGTTCAAGCACACGCAGGCCGTGGGCAAACTCAAGGCAACGCACGATCTGCCGCCCTCAGATCCGGACCGCGAAGCGGCCCAGATCGCGCGGCTCGAAGATTTGGCGAACCGGGCCAATCTCGATCCCGAATTCGCCAAGAAGTTCCTGAACTTCATCATCGCTGAAGTGATTCAACACCACATTCAGCACCAAACGTAGGGTGTGCGCTCTGCGCGCACCGCACCTCAAGCAAAGGAAGACAGACTATGGCAATGAAAATTCGTCTCGCACGCGGCGGCTCGAAAAAGCGTCCCTTCTACCGCATCGTGGCGGCCGACAGCCGCATGCCCCGCGATGGCCGCTACATCGAGAAACTGGGCACCTACAACCCGCTCCTGCCCAAAGACAGCGAAGAGCGCGTCAAGATGAACATGGAGCGCGTGCAGTACTGGCTGGGTCAAGGCGCACAGCCCACCGACCGCATCAGCCGCATGCTCGAAGCTGCTGGCGTTCTCGACAAAAAAGAGCGCGCCAACCCCAAAAAGGGTGAGCCCGGCCAGAAAGCCAAAGACCGCGCAGAAGAAAAGGCCGCCAAGGCAGCAGAAGCTGCCGAAGCACCAGCCGAAGAAGCCCCTGCAGAAGAAGCCGCAGAGTAAGCTCCGCGTCGTACTAACCATTGCGCCCGCCCTGGTCCGACCGAGGCGGGCGCTTTGCGTCTCGGGCTAATCCAACCTTTTGACAAAGCTCACCATATTCTCGCCATCTGCGTAAAAATCGGGGATCATCCCGACCTGCCGGTAACCGCGCGCCGCGTAGAACTTGCGCGCGCGCCTGTTTCTCGCTCTGCGTTGTGTCGATCACAAAAAGCCGTGGGTTTGGCAAAGCCGCCTCCATCGCCGCAAACAGAACCGTACCTGCCCCCTGCCCATGCAGCTTGGGCGCCCTGCAGATGAGACGCAGGATCCAGCTCCGGTCTGCCATCTGTTCGGACTTTGCAAGCGCAAAGCCGACCGGAGTGTGATCTTTCTCGACGACCCGCCACACATCATCTGTGGTCGCCTGCAATGCCGGGGCGATCATGTCCGCAAGCAAATGCCCGGAAAACAGCGTTGCATCCGCAATCGCGGCCAAGGCCGGAATGTCGGCGCCTCGCGGCGCGCGTGTGGAAAATTCCAGCGGCATGAGCCATCCT
Organism: Pseudomonadota bacterium; assembly: GCA_039026855.1. Classification (GTDB taxonomy): domain Bacteria; phylum Pseudomonadota; class Alphaproteobacteria; order Rhodobacterales; family Rhodobacteraceae; genus Tateyamaria. Next base: position 2,551 of record JBCCLL010000060.1, read on the forward strand.
TTCGTATCTATTCGGAACAACGAAGCACCTGCGGACCGGGCCGCGGATCACTGCAACACCAGATGGTTATTGACCTGGCAAGCCACGCCTTCCGATCAGCCTGGCGCAAACCCAAGACCCGATCAACCGCCACTGGACAAACCTCGTCCGCCACGCGCAAATGCCAACACCTACAGTCTACCCACCGAGGTTTCATGTTTGGCCTGATCCGCCTTGCCATCCTGCTGCCGCTGACCTTTGTCGCTGGCATGCTGTTTGAACGGTTCAACACGGGCGAGGCATGCACCGCCAGCGGCGGAGCAGTGCGGGACGGGGTGTGCTGGCATGAGTGACGATTTGATCTGCGTCGGTGCCATCAGCGGTGCCTACGGCGTGCGCGGTGAGGTACGGGTCAAAAGCTTTTGCGCCGTCCCGGAAGATATCGAGACCTATAATCCCCTCACAACCGAGGACGGCACGCGCGCGTTCACCCTCGCCATCCTACGGCCGATCAAAAACGGCTTTGTCACCCGCATCACCGAGGTATCCACCAAGGAAGGGGCTGACGCGCTCAAGGGCACGCAGCTTTTTGCCCGGCGCGACCAGCTGCCCAGCCTGCCCGATGACGAGTTTTACTACACCGACCTCGTTGGGCTGGAAGTCATCGACACCGGCGGTGGATCACTGGGGCGGATCAAGTCGGTGCAAAATCACGGCGCGACCGATCTGCTGGAGATCCACCAACCGGGCGCCACCGCGACTGTGCTTTTGCCATTCACCAAGGCCGCCGTCCCAACGGTGGATTTGGGCGCCGGACGGATCGTTGCGGACCCGCCGGAAGGGTTATTCTAGCCGTGGTGCGTCGCGCGGTCGTTCACATGGGATTTCACGCGACGAGCATGGCCAAAACCAGCCAGACACTGCAAAAGAACCGCAATATTTTGGCAAATCACGTGCAAATCGTGCGTGCCGAAGATATTGCCCACCTCGCCAACGCCGTGCGCACATACGCCACAAGCGGCGATCCGGTCGATCTGGGTTTTGTACAATATGAGGGGGTGATTTGTACAAAAGCCTGGACGGCCGACGTGATCCTCATCAGCGCGGCAGACCTCGCTGGTCCTATGCCCGGCCCACGCAGCACTGCCAGCTATGCCGCTGTCCCGGCTCTTGCGGCTGCCCTTTACGAAGCGTGGGATGAGGCGCTGCCTGGGGCGGACATCGTCTTTGCCTTCACCACATGCGCGCCGCAAAGCTGGCTCACGCGGGTCTACGCGCATCATTTGCGCACCAGCCGAATGACGATGAACAGCGCGCGGTTTCAGCACGAGTATGCGGCAGCGGCAGATATGCAATCTGTTGCGATGGCAGTGCAAGGCGCGGTGCCAGACGCTGAGGTTGCAACCATCCGCCTTGAGCAGTTTTCTCAGACCCAGCTGGGGCCCATCGGCCCACTGCTTGATCTGGCAGAGGTGCCGCGGCAGGTGCAGGACAGGCTTGATCCAGGTTCGCAGGTCAAAACACACCTCGATCGCAGGCAACGAGAACAATTTCTTTTGCTCAACCGGTCGGGTCTGTCGGATGCCGAAGTGATCTCTCGCAAGCACAAGGCCCTGAAATGATCGGGGTCACTTGCCGCTTTGTCGCGCTGGCTTGAGCTCGATTGTGTTGGTGCGATGCGGCGCACCAAAGTCGTCGAACATGGCACGTAAGTCGAGCGTGCTCTCAACCTCGATCTGATCAAAATGCGCGTTAAGCCAAGTGTCTGCATAGTGCCGACCGAGGTCGCGCAGGTGCAGCAGAAACGCCCATTCCGAATTCAGCTTGGAGGACGCGTCAAGCGCCAGCATGTCATCGCAACCATCGATCATATGCATTTTCATCACGCGATAGTCCTTGTCGCTAAGCGCACCGTCATCGATTAGGCGGTGGATCAGGTCGATAGTACGCAAATCGCGCAAGAGCGACGCATTGAAGGTGATCTCGTTCACACGGTTCTGGATGTCGCGGGCGCGTTTTGGCGTGCCCTCGCGCCTAAGCGGATTGATCTGCACGATCACGATGTCCGACGACGGCGAATGGTCGATAAACGGAAACAGCACCGGATTGCCCATGTACCCGCCGTCCCAATAGGGCACGCCGTCGATCTGCACCGCCTGGAACACGTTTGGCAGGCAGGCAGAGGCCATGACAGCATCCAGGGTGACCTCATGGCGATGAAACACGCGCGCGCGCCCGGTCTCGACATTGGTGGCAGAGATATAGAGGCCCATATCATCACATCCCGCAACCTTGTCGAAATCGATGAACGCATCGACCACCTCGCGCAGCGGATTTAAGCGGAGAGGGTTGAGGTCATAGGGTGAGGCCATGCGGCTGACCAGATCCATCATCACATAGCCGGGCGAAGCATCAAGCGACCACGACCCGGTCAGGATATCCAGCGGCGTGCGTTTGATCGGGCTGCTGGCGCCTGCGATGCTGACCGCGTGCCAGAACGCTTCGAGCGCGTCGCGCGCGCCCTGGGCGCCGTTGTCATACATGCCTTGGGTGGCCACGACCGCGTTCATGGCCCCGGCGGAGGTGCCCGAGATCGCCTCGATCCACAGCCGGTCCTCTTCGAACATGCGGTCCAGCACGCCCCAGGTGAAGGCCCCGTGTGACCCGCCGCCCTGCAGGGCGAGGTTCACTGACTTTTCATGCTGCGGCCCGCGGCCCGTGTCCTTGGCCATGGCTACTGCGCCGTCCAACCGCCATCCATCGGCAGCGCCGTGCCGGTGATGGCTGCCGCCGCATTACTGGCCAAAAACACGCACAGGGCGCCCAGTTGCTCGGTGGTAACAAATTCCTTGGTTGGTTGCGCGGCCAGCAGGACGTCGCGTTTTACCTCTTCTTCGGTGATACCGCGCGCTTTGGCGGTGTCGGGGATCTGCCCCTCGACCAGCGGGGTCAACACGTAGCCGGGGCATACGGCATTGACGGTCACCCCGTGCTCGGCGGCCTCTAGCGCGACGGTTTTGGTCAGCCCGACCACCCCGTGCTTAGCTGCGACATAGGCCGATTTGAACGGCGACGCGACAAGGCCGTGCGCCGAAGCGACATTGATGATGCGACCAAAGCCGCGTTCCTTCATCCCTGGCAGCGCCGCGCGGATGGTGTGAAAGGATGAGGTCAGATTGATCGCGATGATCGCGTCCCACTTTTCGATGGGAAACTCTTCGACCGGCGAGACAAATTGAATGCCTGCATTGTTGACCACGATATCAACCGCGCCGAACTGATCCTCGGCGGTTTTGATCAAATCAGCGATTTCGTCAGGTTTGGTCATGTCAGCGCCGTGATAGGCCACTGTTCCCGTTCCAGACGAATCGAGCCGGGCGCGCGTCGCCTCAATCTCATCAGCGTCACCAAAACCGTTGAGCATGACGTTAAACCCTTCGGCGACATAGGCTTCGGCGATGCCGAGGCCGATGCCGCTGGTCGAGCCAGTGATGATGGCGGTGCGTGTCATGGTCTGACCCTTCTTACTGCATGTAACGTCACGTTACTGTGCACCTGCGGCATTCTCAATGCTGCACTGCCGCGCATATCGGAGCCTTGCGGGCTATCTGCGCCGCCACTAGAGTGCGGCGATGGCCGATAGCGGCCCAATAAGGGGGCGAAATGACCTATTCTCCTGTGATCACCGGAACCGGCGTTTTCACGCCAAAGCAGTCGATTTCCAACGCGGAACTGGTCGCAGCGTTCAACGCCTATGCCGACCGGTTCAACGCCGCGCATGACGATGAAATTGCTGCTGGCACAGTTGCGGCCAAAGAGCATTCGTCCGAAGACTTTATCGTCAAGGCATCCGGGATCAAGCAGCGCTATGTCATGGACAAGTCGGGCATTTTGGACCCCGACGTGATGCACCCGCTGTTGCGGCAGCGCAGTGATGATGAGCCCGGGATCATGACCGAGATGGCCATGGATGCCGCCCAGAAAGCGCTGGCGCAAGCCGGCAAGACGGCTGCGGACATCGACGCGGTGATCTGTGCCGCATCAAACCTGGAACGCGCCTATCCGGCTGTCGCAATTGAGATCCAGCAGGCGCTAGGGATCAACGGCTTTGCCTTTGACATGAATGTGGCCTGTTCGTCGGCGACATTCGGCCTGCAGGCGGCCGCCGACATGGTGCGGTCAGGCTCAATCCGGTCAGCACTGGTGATCAACCCTGAGATCTGCTCAGCGCACCTGGAATGGCGCGACCGGGACTGTCATTTCATCTTTGGCGATGTGGCGACCGCCACGCTGGTCGAACGCGAAGAGGCGGCGACAGGCCCCTACTTTGCCGTCCGGTCCACCCGCTGTGCAACGGTGTTTTCCAACAATATCCGTAACAATAACGGGTTCTTGCGTCGTTCGCGGCCCGCCGGGCTGGCCGACCGACGCGACATGCAGTTCATGCAAAATGGGCGCAAGGTGTTCAAAGAGGTGCTGCCGATGGTTGCCAGCCACATCGGCGATCACATGCGCGACGAGGGGATTGTCGCGGGCGATATCAAGCGGCTGTGGCTGCACCAAGCCAACAAAACGATGAACGACTTTATCGGCAAAAAGGTGTTGGGCCGCGATCCCGCGCCGGAAGAGCAACCGAATATCTTGCAAGACTATGCCAATACCTCGTCGGCCGGGTCGATCATCGCGTTTTCCAAGCATTCGGACGACTTGCAGCCCGGCGACGTGGGCGTGATCTGTTCGTTTGGAGCCGGATATTCGGTGGGATCTGTGATTGTCGAGCGGCGCGCCTGACATTTGTCATCGCAAACTGATACGCAATCTTAGCTTTGTGGCAGGCGCGGCAGCCGACAGCTAGCGCGTCGTCAGCCCCATGTCGGCGGCCACCTGTCCGACCAGCGCAGAGGCCGCGCGCAAGTGTTGCAAACGTCCCTGAGAGGTATCTGCATCAAAGCCGGCTGCCCGGTCCAGCGCGCCTTCCATCTGGGCATGTGCCGCATCAAACAGCGCACGGCCGCGCTTCCAATCCATAAAGCTCATCCCCGGCAATACCTGCAGGTTCAAGAGCACGTCCTCGCCCACGTCGATCTCATTGAGCAGACGCCTTGCATTGACCACCATGGCGCGCTGTAGGATGGCAAAAGCGGTGGGCAGGCGCGGCGCACCCTTTTTCGGCTTGCTCAAGACACTGCGTATGGTTTGGGCGCGGGTGGGCAAGTCGCGGTACTTGCCACGTGTGCGCCAAGCCTTGTCCGGCATGAAATTGAGGATGACATTTGGCCCCGGCTTTAATGCGCGCATGGCGTCGATGGGCACATTGTCGATCAGGCTGCCGTCAATCAGCACCTCCCCATCGTCAAGGATCATCGGCGGAAAGATCCCGGGAATAGCAGAGGACGCACGGATCGCTTGCCGCAACGCTCCTGTGCGGATGACGCAGATGTCATTGTAGGTCAGACTGGTCGCCACGGCGTAGTAGTTTAGCGGCAAATCCTCGATATCCTGGGTCCCATAGTGGTGCAAAAAGGCTGCGTCGAGCGCGTGATGATCAAGCAAACCGTGCCGTGGCAAGGTGTAGCGCGACATTGCTTTGGACCGCAGAAAGATGTCCTCGCACTTGTCCATCACATCGCTGGGTGACAACCCCATGGCCAGAGCACCGGCCATCGCCGAGCCAACCGACGTGCCGCCGACGTAGTCAAAGCGGTAGCCGCGCTGTTGCAAAAGGTGGATCGCACCGAGATGCGCGGTGCCAAACGATCCACCGCCGCACATCACCAGCCCCATCGCTTCTCCGCGCATAAACCGGCCCAGGCGCGCAAAGTCTTCGGGCTGGTCAAGCGCCAGGTGATGGTGCAGCCCGACCTCGCGCCCGTCCAACCATTTGATGGTTTGGGCGCGACTGTCGGCGGTGCTGTCACGATAAAGTACAAGTTGCACATTCGCGGCCATCCGGGCGTGGTAGACCTGCTGTTCCAGCGCCGATGGTCTCTCCATCGGGCTAAAGTACGCGCTCTTTGGTGTTGCGATAAAAATAGTGTCGCTGTTGTTCATGATGGCCCGGCGCCAAACCGGATCCGTGTCGGGATCGGTGCAGATGAGCAAGACTGTATCGTGCATCGCTTCAAGAGAGCGGACCCATCGCGTGGTCGCCTCCACGTCGTCGCGCAACTGGGTGGGTCGGGTCTGTTCGTCGACCACTTTCCAGTCGGGCGCCAACGCAAATGCGCTGCGCAGTCCGTCGAGAAAGCGCGGGTCGAGCCGCGCGTTGGCACCCGGAAGTACCGCGCACACATTTCCAGCCACGGGCCGCAGCACGGGCGTACCCGCAACATTGCGCGCCAACCGCGCGCTTAGCGCTGCGAGGATGCCGTTTGCCAGATCGGGGCTTTTGCCCGAGAGCGTATCATATGCCTCCCGGCTGAGAGACAGTGCACTGCTGTCGCGCGCTGCGATCACATTTGCGGTGCGGGTGCCGCCGGCAAAAAAGGCAAGCTCACCAACCGGCTCGCCGGGGCTGATCTCAGCGATGGCGCTTTCGCCAACAAAAACGGTGAACCGCCCGCTGACTGCGATGTAAAGACAATCCGCCTTGTCCCCTTGGCGGATCAGAGCCTCACCGCGTTGCACGTGCACCAGATCCGCCAATTCCATGACGTCTTGCAGCGTGTTGGGATGGAGCGAGGCAAAGCCGTCAATGGCCCTGAGCATCCCGAGAAAGTCGTCTTTGTCCTCACTGTCTTTCATGCGCGCACCAATTGCTCCGGTTGCAGCCTGCAATGCCTAAGAGGATGACGCAAGCTGCGGCGACACAAACGCTCGTGTGGCGATGCCTTGCAGGTGGTCGTTCCTCTTCGTAACAGATGCGCATGGCAAAGCTCTACTTTCACTATTCGACCATGAACGCGGGCAAGTCGACGGTCCTGCTACAAGCGGCGCACAATTACCGTGAACGGGGGATGCAACCCTATCTGCTGACCGCGGATTTTGACGCGCGTTCGGGGCCTGGTCAGATTGCATCGCGCATCGGGATCGATGCGCAAGCCGACACGTTCAGCAGATCGGACAACCTTTTTGCGCGCTTGCAGACGCGTTTGGCCGAAGGTCCGGTGGCCTGCGTGTTTCTTGATGAGGCGCAGTTTCTTACCGAGGATCAGGTGTGGCAGCTGGCGCGTGCTGTGGATGATCTGGGCCTGCCGGTGATGTGTTACGGCTTGCGGGTGGATTTTCAGGGCCGCCTCTTTCCCGGCTCGGCCACACTACTGGCACTGGCAGACGAAATGCGCGAGGTTCGCACCATTTGCCACTGCGGCAAAAAGGCGACGATGGTGATCCGCCAGGACGCCAATGGCACGGTATTGCGCGACGGGGCACAGGTGCAAATCGGCGGGAATGAGACCTATGTCTCGCTCTGCCGCCGCCACTGGCGTGCCGCGATGGAGGCATAAGACCGGCTGCCGCGGCGCGTTTTCCGTGTCGGAAAACGGTCGGAAACCGGTCCGGTTTCCGCGACGCTCAGACGGCGTTTGGCAATGACTTACCGTCAAGAAACGCCGTGATGTTGTCCACGGCCATCAAACCCATGTCGACCCGAACCTCAAGCGCGGCGGTCCCCAGATGCGGTAGCAGAACGGCATTTTCGCGCGCCAGCAGCCCGTCGGAAACCTCCGGCTCGCGCTCGTAAACATCAAGACCCGCACCGGCAATTTGAGCGGCGTCAAGCGCATCGCAAAGCGCTGCTTCGTCCACCACGTCTCCGCGCGCGATATTGATGAAATGCGCATGCGGTTGCATCGCTGCAAACACGTCCGCATTGATCAAATGCCGCGTTTCCGCGCCGCCCGGCACCGCAACAACAAGCACATCAACCGTTTCTGCCAGAGCCTGCAACGTATCGACTTGGGTCGCCGGAAAGGGCAGATCGCGCGCCGATCGGTTGACATAGCTGACCTGCATGCCAAAGCCAAAGTGGCAGCGGCGCGCGATGGCTTGCCCGATGCGCCCCATACCCACGATGCCCACATGCTTGCCGCTGAGATGCATGCCCAGCATTTGGGTCGGATGCCAGCCGGGCCAGTTGCCCGCGCGCACCACGCGTTCGCCTTCGCCGGCGCGGCGCGCGCTCATCAGCATCAGCATCATGGCGATATCAGCCGTGGCGTCGGTGACAGCACCGGGGGTGTTGGTAACAGCGATCCCAGCCGCCGCGGCGGCAACCACATCGATGTGATTGTAGCCCACCCCAAAATTGGCAAGCAGTTTGCAACGCGCATCGGTCACATCGGCAAAGACCTGCGCCGAAAAAACATCGCCCAGCGTGGGCAGCACGATGTCAAAATCGCTCAACGCGCGACGCAACTCATCACCGTTGAGCGGCAGGGTTTCGCCACGCACCGTCAGGTCAACAGGCAGCGCGCGCGCCGCCTCTTGCACGGCGTCAGGCAGCGGTCGGGTCATCCACACGCGCATCAGTGCAACCGCGCGCCAAGCGGCACGTCCTGTTCCGGGGCGGCGAGCACCACCGCGCCGTTTGCATCTGGAAAGCCAAGCACCAGCACCTCGGAGCGGACAGGTCCTATCTGGCGCGGCGGAAAATTGACCACGGCCATCACCTGGCGCCCGATCAGTGTGTCGGGCGCGTAGTGTTCGGTGATCTGAGCCGAACTTTTGCGTTCCCCGACATCCGGGCCGAAATCGATCCACAGTTTCAGCGCCGGTTTGCGCGCCTCGGGAAACGGTTCGGCGCGGGTGATCCGTCCGGCACGAATATCAACGGCCATAAAGTCGTCAAAGGTGATTTCAGCCATCCGAAAGTTCCTTTGACCGGGCAGTTGCGGCCGCGACAGCCGCCGTTAGCAGAGCCGGAAATCCGTTGTCTTGGTTCATCAGCACCTCCAGCGCCGCTTGGGTCGTTCCATTGGGGCTGGTCACGTTGACACGCAACTGGCCCGGGTCTTCATCGGCGCGCAGGGCAAGCGCCCCTGCGCCCGCTACGGTGGACTTGGCCAAACGCAGGGCCAGCTCCGCAGGCAACCCTTGCGCCGCGCCCGCTGCTGCCAGCGTTTCAATCAGATGAAAGACATAAGCCGGGCCAGACCCACTGACACCTGTAACGGCATCCATCTGCTGTTCGCTGTCCAGCCGGGCGACATCCCCAATCGCCGACAGCAACGCATCCGCTTCGTTCAGGTAAGCTTGCCCCGCCGCATTGGCGCAGATTGCAGTGATCCCCTGACCAATGGCCGCCGGCGTATTGGGCATGGCGCGAACGATGGGCGTTTGTGCGCCAAATGTCGCCTCGAACACCGAAATCGGTGTGCCCGCAGCCACGGACAGGATCACCGTGTCGGCAGCCACAGCGCGGGTTAAGTCCGGTAAAATCGCCGCCATCATCTGCGGCTTGATCGCCAACATCAACACAGCCGGTTCAGACGGCAGGTCAACATTGAGATGCACGCCGGTGCTTTGCAACCACTCCGACGGCGCAGGATCACGGACCCATACGCTGGTCACGGGTAAACCGCTTTGCAGCCAGCCACGCAGCATCGCAGAGCCCATCTTGCCGCAGCCAATGAGAGCGATGCCGCGCGCTGCGATCCGACTGTTTTGCATTGAAGCGCCCCCGTTTTCAGGGGCTGAGATTAGGCGCGACCGTAAGCTTCCGCAATGGCCACCTGCATCGCTTCTTCAGGGCTGCGATCGCCCCAGATCAGCAATTGCAGCGCAGGATAGTAGCGCTCCGCGCTCATCACTGCGGCACCGATCAGCGTGTCAATCTGCTCTGGGCTGGCAACCTGCCCCCCCGCCAGAACCAAACCGTAGCGATAGACCATCAGCTTTTGTTCTGCCCAAAACGTAAATGCACCCGCCCAGCACTGATCGTTGATCAGGTTCAAAAGCTCATACATTTCGCGTTGGCGGGGCTCAGGCGGCTCCATTTCAAAGGTGCAGACCATGCGCAATGTCTCGTCATATCCCGACCAAGCGAGCGTGATCGAATAGGTGCGCCATTGCCCTTCGACTGCCATGGCGATCTGATCTTCCGCGATGCGGTCGAAATCCCATTGGTGATGCGCGGCCAGCCCTTCGACAATGTCGATGGGGTGGATTTCATCTTCGAGAAAATGCTCGGAAACTGCCATGGTGCCACCTCTTTATTGCTTTTAGCGAAAGGGGCGAGCAGCGCCCCCAAGCGCTAGGTGCCTGCTCAGAAATCTCGGGGCGAGCCCCCGAGTTCCTACAAGATATGGTGACGGTGGCGATGACGTCTGGCAACCCTTTATTTGGGGAAAACCTCAATAAGTTGGGGACAAGATCAGATCAGGTGCAAAATATATGCCCACGCCAAAATCTCCCGGGCGTCCCTTTGCCAAGGAACAGACGGGACAAGGCAGCTGTGGTTTGCATCACGACAACAGCAAAAACCGGACCAC
>JBCCLL010000061.1:0-12177 GCA_039026855.1 Pseudomonadota bacterium
GATCTGCGGGGCGCGGAGGATGAGGCGGTCGGTTTCCAGCGTGGGAATGGTGATCGTGACGGTCATGCGGCGGCTCCGAAGTGGCGGAAGACCAGATCGTCTGCGTCGGGGCGCGGTGCGGTGGCGTCGCGTGTTGCGCCCAGGCGTTCGGCGAGGGTGACAGAGCGGGTATTGGCCGGGTCAATGTAGCTGACCAACGTGTCCCAGCCGAGATCGTCGCGGTAGTGGCGGATGACGGCGTGTGCTGCTTCGGTGGTGTAGCCTTGTCCCTCGGCCGCATCGGAGAGGGTGGACCAGCCTAATTCGCGCTCGGGCCAGTTGGCGGGTGCAAAGGCGCCAACACTGGTCACTGCCTGTCCGGCACCTGTGCGGCCGATGAAATTGCCAAAGCCGTGGATTTGCCAATGACCGAGCAAGATGGCGCAGATACGCCACGCGCGGCCCGGACCTGCGTCAGGGCCAGCACCATGCCAGCGGCCGCGCTCGGACAGGTAGAACGGCATCAGGGCGTCCATGTCAGCCGCAGCGACCGGGCGCAGCGTGAGCCGTTTTGTCGACAGCACGGTCATAGCGGCCTCTGGTGGCGGTAAACCACGGTCTCACGGCTGTCTTCGCCCTGGGGCAGGGGCGCGTCCGGGTCGTGCTGTGCGCCGAGGCGGGTGGCCAGTGCGATAGAGCGGGCATTGTTGGGGTGGATGTAGCTGACGAGCGTGTGGTGGTCCGGCGCGCGCCACCACCAGTCGAGTGCGGCCTGTGCGCCTTCAGCGGCGTAGCCGTGGCCTTCGAAAGCATCCAGCAGGACCCAGCCCAGTTCCGGCTCGGGAAATTCGTGCGCTTGGTTGATGCCGATCTGGCCCATAAAGGCAGCGTCGTCGCGGCGCTCGACGCCCCATGAGCCAAAGCCGTGCAGCACCCATGACCCCACCTCGGCAGCGATCCAGCGGTAGCTTTCTTTGGCCGAGATCGCGCCGCCCATGTATTCTGCGCGCTCGGACGCAAAAAGGGCGCAGAGCGGTGGGATATCCGCCATGGTATGCCCGCGCAGTCGCAGACGTGGGGTGGTTATGGTGGGCGCAACGGTCATGCGGCAATCTCAGGGTGTCGCCAGACTTCGCAATCTGCGTTGTGGTCCGCACGCTTTGCCGAATTGGTTGCGCCGAGGCGGGTTGCCACGGCCTGCGAGCGAGCATTGCCGTGGTGGATGTAGCTGACCAGTTGCGTCAACCCGTGCGCCTGTGCCGCCCAGTCACGGATGCAGATTGCAGCTTCGGTCGCAAAGCCCTTGCCGGTGCTGCCCTCGTAAAGATGCCAGGCAAGTTCGGGCGCTTCCCAACCCGCGTGAAAGAGCGGGCCGACGCGCCCCAGTGGCGTTGGGTCGTCATGGGTTTGCAGGACAAAAAACCCGTAGCCGCGCCAATGCCAGTGACCGACGCCCGCGAGAAACGCGAACCACGCATCATCCGCACTGCCCAGTTCATCCTGCTCCGCCATGTGCGGATTGGTCGTCACAAACTGGGTGAACGCCCCAAGGTCCTCGCGGCAGGCGCCGCGCAGGATCAGCCGCTCGGTTGTGAGCGTGGGGGCGTTGGTCAGCGTCTCGGTCATTTCTTTTTGCCAAACCCGCTTAGCCCCGGGGGCAGGCCCATCCCGCCGCCAAGTCCCGGCAGGCCGCCGGGCATCTTGCTGCCCAGTTGTTTGGCGGCAGCTTCAAGCTGCTTGGGATCGGCATTGGCCATTTCGCCCATACCGGGCATCGCGCCGCCAAGACCCTTGCCGCCCATCATGGCCTGCATCGCCTTTTTCATCATGCCGCCTTTGCCGCGGCCCAGCTTTTTCATCATGTCGGACATCTGGCGGTGCATCTTGAGCAGCTTGTTGAGGTCCGAAACCTCCATGCCCGAGCCGCGTGCGATGCGTTTCTTGCGGCTGGCTTGCAGGATCTGGGGTGCGGCGCGCTCTTTCTTGGTCATGGACTGGATCATGGCGATTTGCTGGCGCAGGATCTTGTCGTCGAAGCCGGCGTCCTGCACCTGTTTGGCCATTTTGCCCATGCCGGGCATCATGCCCATCATGCCTTCCATGCCGCCCATCTTGATCATCTGTTCAAGCTGCATCTTGAGGTCGTTCATGTTGAACTGACCTTTGGCCATGCGCTTCATCATCTTTTCGGCTTGTTCAGCCTCGATGGTTTCCTGCGCTTTTTCGACGAGGGAGACGATGTCGCCCATGCCCAGGATGCGGCCCGCGATGCGGTCGGGCTCAAACGTTTCGAGCGCGTCCATCTTTTCACCCAAACCCACAAACTTGATGGGTTTGCCGGTGACGGCACGCATCGACAGGGCCGCACCGCCGCGGCCGTCGCCGTCCATCCGGGTCAGCACAACGCCGGTGATGCCGATGCGGTCGTCAAAGTTTTGCGCTGTGTTCACCGCGTCCTGACCGGTGAGGCCGTCGACCACCAGGATCGTTTCGCGCGGGGTGGCCACGTCGCGCACCTGTTCGACCTGGGTCATCAATTCTTCGTCGATGGACAGGCGGCCGGCGGTGTCGAGCATGTAGACGTCGTAACCGCCCATGCTGGCTTGCGTTTTGGCCCGTTTCGCAATGGCGACGGGGTCTTCGCCTTTGACAATCGGCAGGGTGTCCACGCCGATCTGGGTGCCGAGGATGGCAAGCTGTTCCATCGCTGCGGGGCGGTTCACATCGAGCGACGCCATCAGCACGCGCTTGCCGTCTTTCTCGGCCAAGCGCTTGGCAAGCTTGGCGGTGGTGGTGGTTTTACCGCCGCCTTGCAGGCCCACCATCAGGATCGGGGCGGGAGGGCTGTCGATTTTCAGGGCACCGGGTTCGCCCTCACCGCGCAGGGTTTCGACCAGCGCGTCGTGCACGATCTTGACCACCTGCTGGCCCGGCGTGACGGATTTCGTCACCGCTTGGCCGGTGGCCGCCTCTTGCACGCGTTTGATGAAATCGCGGGCGACGGGAAGCGATACATCCGCTTCGAGCAGGGCCACGCGCACCTCGCGCAGGGCGGTCTTCACGTCATCCTCGGATAGAGCGCCCTGTTTGGTCAGGCGATCGAAGACGCCGGACAAACGTTCTGAAAGATTTTCAAACATGTGCGTGCCTTTCGACCGTTGACGTTTGCCCATAGATAAGTGCGGGCGGCGGATACCCAAGAAACCGGTGAGCGCCCGCTTGGGCGATCTCCAAACCAAGTGCGCCCCCGTGGGCGCAACGCGCTGACGGAGGTCGATCCCGGAACATTCCAAGGACCGGAAGGTGTAATGCTTCCGGATTTGGCGGTCGTTTAGGCGGTGCGTGCCAAGGAGTCAATGCGCCAGACCCGAGCGCGCGGAAGCGGTCGATTTTGGGCAAGAAGCGCGCACGCCTTGGATGGGTTCCGTCGGCTGTGTGCCGGTCCTCTGGTCATCATCTAAGGCACAGCCCCGACTATTATCGTTTTGGCTGAACGAAGCCCGGCCGAATGCAGATCATCGACCGATCATGAGCCGGAGCCTAGATAACGTGCGCCGCAGCCGGATCGCTGCTGTCGCGCCGCCGACAGCCAGTCATTTATTGTTTGCGTCGCTCTGCGCGGTGCGTTGCCTGAGCTGAACGCCTCGACAAGTGGATATGGCTGGGCGCCGTCAGTGAACCTGAGAAGGGTGCGGCTGGTGTCTGATAATTCCTCGAGCGCGGCACCGGTAACGGCATTGAGATCAAAAATCTGGCTGCTGTAGGAAAACAGGGTGCGGCGTTGCACGGTGACAGAGCCTGAGACCGCATCAAAGATGACCTGATCGCGTTTGATCGCGAGGGCAAAGATTGTCAGCGGCAGACATGCGCCCACCAGCACAGTGGGCAGTCCTGCGGGGTCGCCCGCGGCCAGCAGTGCCAGCCCCGCGGCCGCACAGGCGATAATGCACACGATCAGCGCCCCACCGAAAAGCCACGGCGCGTGGGCAAGGATCAGTTGCTGCGGCAGGTTGCGCACAATGGTCATGGCGCAGACCCTATCGCTCTGCGCCATGTCAGGTCTAGCCGTGCGCGGGGTGCGCACTCTAGGCGGCCAGTTCACCCACTTGGGCCTTGGCGCTGTCGACTGCCGCGTCTCCGTTGACAACCACGCGGTCGGCGGCGACCACGTCGACGTCCTCGATGCCCAGGAACCCGAGCAGGTGGCGCAGGTATCCGGTTGCAAAATCCACCTCGCTGCCCACGGGCACGCCGCCGGTGGCGATGGCCAGCACCGCGCGCTTGCCCTTGAGCAGGCCTTCGGGCCCGTTTTCGGTGTATTTAAAAGTACGCTGCGCGCGCGATATTTGGTCAATCCAGCTTTTCAGGCTGGCCGGGATAGCAAAATTGTAGAGCGGGGCGCCGATGACGATGACATCGGCTGCCTCAAGCTCGCCCACCAGCGCCTCGGACAAGGCGAGCGCGTCTTTTTGTGCATCGGTGCGGTCTGCATCGGGGGTGAAATTCGCGGTCACCCAAGCGTCGTCGATGTGCGGCACGGCGTGCGCCAGATCGCGGCGGATCACGGTGCCGCCCAGTTTGGCAACGATGGCGGCGGTCAGGTCGCGTGTCACTGAGCCTGTGGTGCGGGCTGAGCTGTCGATGTGCAGAATGTTCATCAGTTTGATCCTTGGGTGTGTGCGGGGTGTGCCTAAGATTTGGCCTTGCAATATCGAACACAACCGTTTCATTTGAACAGCATCTGTTATCTTTCGCACATATGGTGCTGGCATGGACAACTGGGATGAAATCAAGACCGCCTATCAGGTGGCGCGTATGGGCACCGTTAGCGGCGCGGCCGAAATGCTTGGGGTGCACCATGCCACGGTGATACGCCACATCGATGCGCTTGAGGGACGGCTCGGCGTGAAACTATTTCAACGCCATGCGCGTGGGTACACGCCGACCGAGGCCGGGGACGACCTGTTTCGTGTGGCGCAAGCGACCGACGATCAATTCAGCCAGTTAGCAGGTCGGATCAAAGGGCGCGGTGACACGGTTTCGGGCGAACTTGTGGTCACCAGCCTGACCAATATGGCGCCGCGAATGGCCGCGGTGCTTGCTGATTTTCAGCTTTCCCATCCGGGCCTGGTGGTGCGCTACCTGACCGGTGAGCGGTTGTTTCGGCTTGAATATGGTGAGGCGCATGTGGCCATTCGCGCGGGCACTGCGCCGGATCAGCCGGACAATGTGGTGCAGTCATTTGTGCGCCAGTCCATGGGGCTCTATGCCAGTTCGGCTTATGTGGCGCGGCACGGTCTACCCGACCGCATTCATGCTGAAATGCAGGACCACGTTTTTGTTTGTCACGACGCCGAAGACAGCCGTGCACCGTTTTACCGCTGGTTGCGCGAGAACGTGCCGAGTGAGGCGATCACTTTCCGATCGACCGATTTGCGGGCGCTGGAGCAGGCGGTTTTGACCGGGGCAGGTATCGGATTTTTGCCAGTGATCGAGGCCCGGCAAAACCCTGACCTAACCGAGGTGATGCCGATCCGCGAGGATTGGTCGGCGCCCTTGTGGCTGGTCACCCATGTCGACCTGCATCGCACCGGCAAGGTGCAGGCATTCCTTAAATTCCTCAAGGATCGCGCCAAGACGTGGGAGGTCGTGTGAGCCCGGCATTTGCCGGCCATGCAGCGATGCTGGCTTTTTCGGCGCTGGTGGCGGGGTCGTTTTCGCTGGGCGCGCAGGCGGCCAATGATTTGGAGCCCGCCGCGCTGAATGCGGTGCGCTTTTGGCTGGCTGCTGGCGTCATCTTTCTGGTCGTTTGGGCGCGTGGTACGCGTCTGAGCGATGGGGTGCAGGCACCTTGGCGATATGCCGTACTGGGCGGGTTCTTTGCGGCCTACTTTTTTCTGATGTTCGAAGGTTTGAAGACCGCTCCGCCTGTGAGTGCCGCGGCGGTCTTTACCCTGACCCCCGTTATGGCGGCCGGTTGCGGCTGGGTCCTGTTGCGGCAGGTCACAACGCCGCGCATGGCATTGGCGCTGGCAATCGGGGCCGCAGGAGCGCTTTGGGTGATCTTTCGCGCCGACCTGGCCGCGCTTTGGGCGTTTGAGGTCGGGCGCGGGGAAGCGATTTATTTCATCGGCTGTGCCAGTCACGCGGTCTACACCCCGTTGGTGCGGCGGCTGAACCGGGGCGAAGGCGCCTTTGTATTCACGTTTTGGACGTTGGTTTCCTGTGCTGCGTGGCTCACGTTGGTTGGTGCGGCGGACATTCTGACAGTAACTTGGACGGCGTTGCCCGCTATCGTTTGGGTGACCATTTTTTACACAGCGGTGTTTGCTTCGGCTGTAAGTTTTGTGCTGCTGCAGGTCGGCGCGATGCGGCTGCCGGCGGCAAAAGTCATGGCTTACACCTACCTAACGCCAAGCTGGGTGATCCTTTGGGAGGTTGCGTTTGGCAATGGCCTGCCAGGTGTGCTGGTCTGGGGCGGCGTGGCGCTGACGGTGGTGGCGCTGGGCCTGTTGTTGCGCGACGATTGACGTCGCCGGCCGGACTGTTTTGCCCCCCCTTGGGGTCAAAAGGCGCCCGCCCGCCGACCCGTATTACGCGCTGTCTGGAAGTTCGCGCGCGAGAAAGCGTTCAAAGGCGTCGAGGTTGATCGGCTCAAACTGGCCAAAACCTTGCATCCAGACGGACGCTGCGCGCATCGCATCGGGGTCAAGCTTGCACCATTTCACGCGCCCGCGCTTTTCCTGTTGGATCAGGCCCGCGCGGGTCAGGATGGTCAGGTGCTTTGAGATCGCGGCCAGCGACATTTCAAACGGTTCGGCGACATCGGTCACGGCCATGTCGTCTTCGAGCAACATGGTGAGGATCGCCCGGCGCGTCGGGTCTGCGAGGGCCTGAAAGGTCATGTCGAGCGGGTGTGCCATGCCCTGTCATACGCGGATGCGCGCAGCAACGGAAGTGACGTCACAGGTAGGGATGGCGCGTACTGTCGGATGGCCATTTATGCGTCAGCCGCGCGTGCTCCCGCGGCGAAAGGCCGATGTCACGGGCGATCCGGTCCGTCATATGGGACGGTGCGGGCGGCCTGGATCGTGGTTTGGCGCGTACCAGAATGAATTTTGCACATGTCAACAAGCGGCGCCAAGGCGCTGGAGTGAGAGAAGCCATCGTAAAACCGGGATTTACTGCTGCATTTCCTCAAATATTGCGGTTATGAGTTCTTTTCACAAACACAGCTTTGCGACACATTATGTGCAATTTAATCACATATAGGGGGCCGCTATGCGTACCTTGCCACCGCTCAACGCCCTGCGTGCTTTTGAGGCAGCGGGCCGACACGAAAGCTTTTCGCGTGCGGCAGAAGAGTTGGGCGTGAGCCATTCTGCCATTAGCCGCCACGTGCGCGGGTTGGAGCAGCGATTGGGCGTGTCGCTGTTTCGGGACATGTCGCGCGGTGTGCAGTTGACCGCCGAGGGGCGCGGGTACCTTTACCGTGTCACACCGGCATTGGATGTGATCAGTGATGCGACCGAAGCGCTTGCGACCGCGCCTGCGGGGCGGGTGCTGATCAACAGTGAGCCGCTTTTTGCGTCCAAGGTCGTGGCCCCGCTGATGGCGGCGATGCAGCGCCAACTGCCGGATGTCGACTTGCGGCTGGTTGGGTCAACCGAACTGGCCGATCTTGAGCGGTTCGAAGCCGATCTTGCCATCCGCTTTGCCCATGCCGGGATCGTGGAAGGGCAGGCGGATCTGCTGAGCGCTGCACCGATCTATCCCTACGCCGCGCCCGGCGTGGTGACGGGTGACAGACTTTGCCCCGATGACCTGGCACGACTGCCCAAGTTACGGGACCGGCGGGAGGACCTGTGGCCCGAGTGGGTGGCGGCTGCGGGCTGGCAAGGTGTCACGCCGGAGCCGGAGGAGTACCGTTTGCGCGCCGCTTTGGCCATTGAGGCTGCGATCCACGGTGCCGGGGTTTTTCTGGCGTCGAGCGATGTCACCCGGATAGACGTCGCAGCCGGACGGCTGGTGCGCGTGTCTGAGCACAGCATTTCGCGCGGTGCGTTCTACCTGCTGGGCAGCGCGAGTTCAGGGCGGCGCAAAGCGGTGAAGGCAGTGCGTCTGTTGCTCTTGGCCCAGACAACGCAGTTGCGGGCGGCCGAAAATCAACCGTTTGGTTGAATAAAAGAAAAGTGGTGGATCGGGCTGTTGGCGGTGTTGAATGCGGGAAACGTGGCTTGACACTTTGAAAAATTATTCAATAAATACAATTTATTATGGTGCATTAGAGCTGCGCTGTGCGCGCGTTGACTCGGCGCCCGCTCCGACATATCCAACAGTGAAAGCAGATGCAGGACACGGGTGGCGTGACCGATCCAGACCCCAGCGACCGATTGCAGGCCCTACAGGCACGGATCGACGCGGCGAAAGGTAATCAAGCCCCCCAACCCAGCGCACCTGATCCGCATTCGCAGGCCCAGCTTGCGTGGCGCATGGTGATTGAGTTGGTGGCCGGTCTCGGCATCGGTTTTGGCATCGGCTACGGGCTCGACGCGCTGTTGGGCACAACGCCGTGGCTGATGATTATATTTTTGTTCTTGGGCCTCGCGGCCGGCATTCAGACCATGATGCGCAGCGCGAACGAGGTGCAGAGACAACGCGAAGCGGCGCAAGCCGAAGACGACGACAGCGGCCAGGACGGGCCAGAGTGACGGAGACAGCCGGATGGCAGACGATGCAAAAGAGGGCGGCGGCCTAAGCTTTAAGCCGATGGACCAGTTTGAGGTCAAATCGCTCTTTGGCGGTGAGGTGACAACGTTTGGCCTGACCAACGTGACGTTGTGGCTGTTTCTCGCGGTTCTTGCCGTAATCGGCCTGATGGTTCTGACCACGTCAAAGCGGTCTGTTGTGCCCGGCCGCGCGCAGTCGATTGCTGAACTGCTCTACGGTTTTGTCTACAAGATGGTCGAAGATGTCACCGGGCGCGACGGGATCAAATACTTCCCGTACATCATGACGCTTTTCATGTTCATCCTGTGCGCCAATTTCCTCGGGCTGATCCCGATGTCGTTCACGACCACCTCGCACATCGCGGTGACAGCGATCTTGGGTTTTGGCGTCTTCATTGCGGTCACTGTGCTGGGTTTTGTCAAAAATGGCACATCTTTCCTGAGCCTGTTTTGGGTGTCGAGCGCGCCACTGCCGCTGCGCCCGATCCTGGCGATTATCGAGGTCATTTCGTACTTTGTGCGCCCGGTCAGCCACTCCATCCGCTTGGCGGGCAACATGATGGCGGGCCACGCGGTTCTCAAAGTGTTCGCTGGCTTTGCCCAAGTTGCCGCTATCGCGCCCGTTGCCATCATCGGTGTGATGGCGATCTACGGCCTCGAAGTGTTGGTGTCGGCCATCCAGGCCTATGTCTTCACGATCCTCACATGCGTGTACCTCAAGGACGCGCTGCACCCGCATCACTAATGCACGGCGGGGTTGCCCCGCAGCATCCAACTTCCAATCGTAAGGAGATACTCAAATGGAAGGTGAACTCGCACATATCGGCGCAGGTCTTGCAGCAATCGGTTCCGGCGCTGCCGCGATCGGTGTTGGCCACGTGGCTGGCAACTTCCTCGCCGGCGCCTTGCGCAACCCTTCGGCTGCGGCTGGCCAAACCGCCACGCTGTTCATCGGCATCGCGTTTGCAGAAGCGTTGGGGATCTTCTCGTTCCTCGTTGCTCTGCTGTTGATGTTCGCTGTCTGATCTGACCTGAACACGGTCCTTACGCGGCGGGCAGTATGATGCTGCCCGCAGGTAAGGGAAACGCCCCACGCGGGTCCTTTCAGGGGAAGCAGAGAGATGGCAGACAATACAGACGCTGCACAAGCTGCCGCAAACGCCCCAGGCATGCCGCAGCTCAATCCCGAGTATTTTGGCAACCAGATTTTCTGGCTGCTTGTCACGCTTGTGGTGATTTACTTCGTGCTGTCGCGCGTGGCGTTGCCGCGGATTGCCGGAATTTTGGCGGAACGGCAGGGCACGATAACAAATGACATCGCCGCCGCCCAAGATCTGAAAGTGAAGGCGCAAGAGGCCGAAGCCGCCTATGACAAAGCGCTGGCCGACGCCCGCGCCGAAGCGCAGCGCATCGCAGGTGAAACGCGGGCTGCCATTCAGGCCGACCTCGATACTGCGATCGAAAAAGCGGACGCCGAAATAGCAGCCAAAGCTGCGGAAAGCGAAAAGGCCATCGCCGACATTCGCGAAGGTGCGCAGCAAGCTGTAGAAGACGTGGCCCAAGACACGGCCACCGACATCGTCGCGTTGATGGGCGGCAAAGCAGACGCCAAAGCGATCACGGCAGCGGTCACCGCCCGGATGAAAGGATAACCCATGCGCTTTATCCCAATCGCAATTGTCGCTGCCGTGGCGGCCAACCCGGTGAGCGCGGCGTCTAAAAACCCGTTTTCGGCCGAGTTCTGGAAGCTCAGCAACACGGATCTCATCGTCTCGATTGCATTCATCCTGTTCATTGCGGTGCTGTTCTATTTCAAGGTGCCGGGGATGATCACCAAAATGCTGGATGATCGCGGTCAGGGTATCCAATCCGACATCGACGAAGCGCGCGCGCTGCGCGAAGAGGCGCAGAGCCTGCTTGCAACCTATGAACGCAAGCAGCGGGAAGTGCAGGAGCAAGCCGATACTATTGTTGCCCAGGCCAAGGCAGATGCCGAGGCTGCCGCTGAGCAGGCCCGAGCAGATTTGAAAGCATCCATAGCACGACGTTTGGCCGCTGCAGAGGATCAGATCGCGTCCGCCGAGGCTGGCGCAGTCAAAGAGGTGCGCGACATGGCCGCTGTAATAGCGGTTCAGGCCGCCCGCGATGTCATCGCCAAGCAGATGACAGCGGCCGATGGCAACAAGCTGATCGATGCGGCCATTGCCGAGGTCGATGGTAAGCTGCACTGATCTGACACGCGGTACAGCAAAGCCCTGCCGTCTGGTGGGGCTTTGGCTATTCTGCGGCGTCGGATCGTTTGCACGCGTCTCACCGGTGCGATATCCATCCGCCAGGGAGTTGAGGGGAGCGACCGGATAATGACGCGCGCACTCGTTGCAATGTTGCTGTTTTTGGGCCTCGCGGCCTGTTCGGGGGCCGGCGATCTGGATGAACCGCCTGTGCCACTCGGCAACTTCAACTTAGTCCACAACATTGTCGTCGCGCCCAAGCCGCAGAAAGGCCCATTCAGTCGCGACGCGACCGAAGAGGAACTGACGGGCGCTGTGCGTGCCGCAATCGCGGAACGGTTCGACCGTTACGAAGGCAGCAAGCGCTATCATTTTGGCGTTTCGGTTGAGGGATATGTGCTGGCTGTACCGGGTGTGCCGCTGCTGCTGTCGCCTAAATCGGCGCTCATTCTCAATCTGACCGTTTGGGATGACGCCGCCGGTGGCAAGTTAAACACGGAACCCAAGCAGATTACCGTACTGGAAAACATCGGGTCCGGCACGCTGATTGGATCGGGTTACACGCTTTCTGCCGAAGAGCAACTGCAACAACTCAGCCAAAACGCCGCGAAATCCATCGAACGATATCTGGTGTCGCAGATGACCGAAGAGGGGTGGTTTGATGGCGTTGATACACCGGCAGTCGACCTTGTCGAACCGGTGATTGCGCCCCAGGATGACCGCGTTCCGGCGGGCTAGAGCCATCGTTTAGACCGTGTGCATCGCCGCGACGGTGACGCGTTTCCATACTGCTTGATTTCCGCTGCCAATCGCAATAAACGCCGCGCGAAGTAACCGGGGCCGCGTGTGTCCCGCACAGCAAAAAGGGCGTCTGGAGAGATGGCAAAGGAAAAGTTTGAACGCACGAAGCCGCACGTGAACATTGGCACGATTGGTCACGTTGATCACGGCAAGACGACGCTGACGGCGGCGATCACCAAGTATTTTGGCGACTTTCAGGCCTATGACCAGATCGACGGTGCGCCCGAAGAGAAGGCCCGCGGGATCACCATTTCGACCGCGCATGTGGAGTACGAGACCGACGCGCGTCACTATGCCCACGTCGACTGCCCCGGCCACGCCGACTACGTCAAGAACATGATCACCGGCGCGGCGCAGATGGACGGCGCGATCCTGGTGGTGAACGCCGCCGACGGCCCGATGCCGCAGACCCGCGAGCACATCCTGCTGGGCCGCCA
>JBCCLL010000062.1:0-11014 GCA_039026855.1 Pseudomonadota bacterium
AGCACTCGGCCCAGTGTTGAAGAACGCCTATGGCGGCGACCGGATCGCCTACCACCTGACGGCAGACTACAATTGGGGCTACACGACCGAGGAATCGGTCAAGCAGTTCACCGAAAAAGAAGGCTGGCAGACGGCTGCTGCGGTGCGCACCTCGACCGAAGCCATCGGCTGGGAAACCGTGGCAGCTGTGAAAACACCGCTGACGCAAACCGACTTCTCGTCTTACATCGCGCCGGTGCTGCAATCTGGTGCGGACGTGCTGGTTCTGAACCACTACGGCGGCAACATGGTGAACTCGCTCACCAACGCCGTGCAGTTCGGCCTGCGCGACAAAGAAGTGAACGGCAAGAACTTTGAGATCATCGTGCCGCTCTACAGCCGCCTGATGGCCAAAGGCGCCGGCGCCAACGTGAAAGGTATCTTCGGCTCCACCAATTGGCACTGGTCGCTGCAGGACGAAGGCTCCAAGGCGTTTGTCAAATCCTTCGGCACCAAATACGGCTTCCCGCCCAGCCAGGCGGCGCACACCTGCTACGTTCAGGCCCTGCTCTATGCAGACGCTGTGGAACGGGCCGGGTCGTTCAACCCCTGTGCGGTTGGCGAAGCGCTCAAGGACTTCGAGTTCGACGGCATGGGCAATGGCCCAACGCTCTATCGCGGCGAAGACCACCAGTGCTTCAAGGACGTGCTCGTCGTGAAAGGGAAAGAGAACCCGACATCCGAGTTCGACCTTCTCGAAATCGTCGAAGTCACGCCGGTCAGCCAGGTCACCTACGACGCCTCCATCTTTGGCGGCGAACTGGGTGCCTGCAACCCGGGCGCCTAAACACGCTGGCAGGGCGGGATCACTCCCGCCCTGCACGTCTCTCAGCCTCTCCCTCCCTCCAACCAAAGGTCAGACCGATGGAAGCCATCATCCTGCAAGTCCTGAACGGCCTCGACAAAGGCTCGGCCTATGCGCTTATCGCGCTGGGTCTGACGCTGATTTTCGGCACATTGGGCGTTGTCAACTTTGCCCACGGCGCGCTGTTCATGATCGGTGCCTTCTGCGCCGTGACCCTCAGCCGCATCATCACGCTCAGCCACACCGTCGTGGACGACACGCAAACGGACTTTCTCGGCAACCCGCTCAAGGTCGATGTGCCTTACGTCTATGACTGGTTTGGACAGGCCACGGGGGATGCGATTATCGACTGGGCCGTGCCGCTGTCGATCCTGTTTGCCATCCCCGTGATGGTCGGTATTGGCGTTGCGATGGAACGCGGGCTGATCAAGCATTTTTACAAGCGCCCCCATGCCGACCAGATCCTGGTCACCTTTGGGCTGGCGATCGTGCTGCAGGAGATCATTAAATATTACTACGGCGCCAACCCGATCCCCACACCCGCACCCGAGGCATTCAAGGGCTCGTTCGATTTCGGCGCCATGCTGGGCTTTGACCCCAACCTGATCATCTACCCCTACTGGCGCATCATCTACTTCATGTTTGCCGCAGTGATCATCGGCGCTGTGTTTGCCTTCTTGCAATTCACCACATTCGGGATGGTGGTCCGCGCAGGCATGGCCGACCGCGAAACCGTGCAACTGCTGGGCATCAATATCGACAAGCGGTTTACGTTGATGTTTGGCCTTGCCGCTGCGGTCGCGGGTCTGGCGGGCGTGATGTACACGCCGATCAACTCACCAAACTACCACATGGGCATGGACTTTCTCGTGCTAAGCTTTGTGGTGGTGGTTGTGGGCGGCATGGGCTCGCTGCCCGGCGCTGTTGCTGCTGGGTTCCTTCTGGGCATCCTCGAAAGCTTTGCGTCCATGCGCGAAGTGCTCGAGATTCTGCCCGGCATCAACCAGATCATCATCTACCTTGTCGCCATCATCATTTTGCTGACCCGTCCCCGGGGCCTCATGGGCCGCAAGGGCGTGATGGAGGAGTAAGACCATGTTCGGACTAGACGCAAAAGACACCCGCCTGCTGGTCATCGTGGCCATCCTCACCATGGCCGCACCGCTGCTCTTGAACCCGTTCCCCGAAGGCTCGGCCATGGCACAATTCAACGCGGGCTATCCCGATCTGATGCAGCGCTTTGTCATCTTCGGGATCTTCGCCATCGGTTTCAACATCCTGTTTGGCCTCACTGGCTATCTCAGCTTTGGGCACGCCGCTTTCCTGGGTGTGGGCTCCTATGCTGCGATCTGGATGATGAAGCTACTGACCATGAACGTGATCCCCGCGATCATTGTCGCGGTGGTTGTGGCCGGTGTGTTCAGCCTGGCGGTGGGATGGATATCACTCCGGCGCTCGGGCATCTACTTCTCGATCCTGACGCTTGCCTTTGCACAGATGTCGTATTCGCTGGCCTATTCGGTGCTCACTCCGATCACCGGCGGCGAAACCGGTCTGCAACCCAAAGTCAACGATCCGCGCATCCTCGACGGCGCTGTCACCGATGGCGTGGTGCCCAAGGCCAACCTCTTTGGCCTTGAGATGGGCGCTGGCATTGATCTGCCCGTGGGCGCTTGGGTGTTTACCATCAATGCCGGCTACTACGTCGCCGCCGTGGTTATGCTGCTGTCGTTCTACCTGTCGATCCGCATCTTCCGCTCGCCCTTTGGCATGATGCTGCGCGCGGTCAAATCGAACCAGCAGCGCCTGAACTACACTGGTCTGAACGCCAAGCCCTACACGCTTGCGGCCTTTGTCATCTCGGGCATGTATGCGGGTCTCGCCGGCGGTCTGATGGTAGCCATGGACACGCAGGTGGGCGCCGAACGCATGTTCTGGACTGCCTCTGGCGAGGTGGTGCTGATGACCATCCTCGGCGGTGTCGGCACGCTCATTGGCCCCGTGCTGGGTGCCGGTGCGATCAAGTACATGGAAAACATCCTGTCCAAGATCAACTCCGACATCCTGCACACCTGGTTCGCCTTCATGCCGGATGGGCTTGAGGATTTTGTCGTCACCCTGATCTACCCGTTTATCGGCAAGGGCTGGCACCTGACGCTCGGTCTGATCTTCATGCTGGTGGTGATCTTTTTGCCCGGTGGTCTTGTCGAAGGCGGCCAACGCATCGCGCGCATGTTCGGTAAGAAGAAGTCTTCCACCGACACGCCGGACGGCAAAACCACACCCGCGGAATAAGGAGAACGTCACATGGGTATCCTTGAAGTTAAAAACGTGGGCAAACGTTTTGGCGGCCTGCAAGCGCTGGGGGATGTGAACCTGAGCGTGGCCGAACAGACCGTGCACGCCATCATCGGGCCAAATGGCGCGGGCAAATCCACCCTGCTCAATTGCCTCGTGGGCAAGCTGATCCCCGACACTGGGTCAGTGATGTTCGACGGCCAGTCGGTGCTGGGGCGCAAACCCTATGAGATCAACCAGATGGGCATTTCCCGCGTGTTCCAGACGCCCGAGATATTCGGTGATCTCAGCGTGCTGGAAAACATGATGATCCCCTGCTTTGCCAAACGCGACGGGGCGTTCACGGCCAATGCGCTGATGGACATGATGAAAGACCGCGAGATCGTCGAACGCGCCGAAGAGATGCTGGAAGAGATGGGCATGGCCGACGCCCGCGCCGACATGGCCGCAACTATGTCGCGCGGCAACAAGCGCCGGCTGGAGATCGGGATGTGTCTTGCGCAGGAACCGCGCCTGCTGTTGCTGGATGAACCGACCGCAGGCATGGCCCGTGCCGACACCAACAACACCATCGATCTGCTCAAGCAAATCAAGGACGAACGCGACATCACCATCGCGATCATCGAACACGACATGCACGTGGTGTTTTCGCTGGCCGAACGGATCACCGTGCTGGCGCAAGGCACACCGCTGGTCGAGGACACGCCCGAAAACATCAAAGGCCACCCCAAGGTGCGGGAAGCCTATCTCGGCGAAAGCCAGGAAGCGGCCTAAACGCGCCACGATTTTTCGTCGAAAAATCGTGCGCCGAACAGATGGAGTTGAACGATGAACGTCAAACCCGACTTTTCCAAAGGCGTGAACCACGCCCAAACCGCCCCCGCTTTCCTCAGCGTCTGGGACATGCACGCCTATTACGGCGAAAGCTACATCGTCCAAGGCATCAGCTTTAACGTCCACGAAGGCGAAATCCTCGCGCTTTTGGGCCGCAACGGGGCTGGCAAGACCTCAACCTTGCGCTCGATTGCGCGCATCGGTGACCCGCAAGTGACCCATGGCGAGATCTGGCTGGATCACCAACCGCTGCACAACATGTCGAGCCATGAGGCGTCTCAGGCAGGCCTCGGCCTTGTTCCCGAAGACCGCCGCATCATCCCCGGCCTCACGGTTGAAGAAAACCTCAAGCTCGCCCAGATCGCGCCGCCCATCGGGTGGTCGATCGAGCGGCTCTACGACCTTTTCCCGCGCCTCGGCGAACGCCGCAACCAGGAGGGTGTGACGCTGTCAGGCGGCGAACAACAAATGCTCTCCATCGCCCGCGCGCTGGCCCGCGACATCAAAGTGCTGCTGCTGGATGAACCCTATGAAGGGTTGGCGCCTGTGATCGTCGACGAGATCGAAAAGACGCTCGCCGTGATTAAGGAACAGGGTATCACGACCATTCTCGTCGAACAAAACGCCGTGCGCGCCCTGCAACTGGCGGACCGCGCCATCATCCTCGACACCGGCGGCATCGTCTTTGATGGCTCGGCCGCCGAGGTTTTGGACAACGCCGAACTGCGCGCAGAATACCTCGCGATCTGAGTGTGGTCTGATCGGGTCTTTGACCCCGTCCGGTGTTGCTGGGCGGGGATTTACTTTGCGCGCGCGTGCGGATGGCAAGCCGACCCTCCGGGGGGAGTTTTCCTGGCAAGATGAAGATACGGACCGGGGCTGTGGGTGGCAAATCGGCCCTGCGGGGGCGGGTTATTTGGCGAAATGAAGCGGGGATCGGCGCGTTTCGCGACGGGTGCGCTGCTGTGATCCGGCGCTTTCCACCGCTTTCACTCCTCGTTATAAGCGTGCGGCGAGCGGGGCCATGCGCCCAAGGGACGTGTTGAGGACATCCATGACAGACAAGAACCAAGACGCAGACGTGGCCTTTATCCGGGCCCTGGCCGAGTTGCTGCGCGAAAACGATCTGACGGAATTGCAGGTAAAGCGCGACTACGGCGCGGATGACAGCCTGAATGTGCGCGTCTCACGGCAGGTGGCGCAGGTCGCAACTCCGGTCCACGTCGCCGCTGCTCCGGCACCCGCCTCAGACGCCGCACCCGCCCCGACCCCGGCAGCGGCACCGGCAGCCGAGGCAGACCCCGTCGATCATCCAGGCGCCGTCACATCGCCCATGGTGGGCACAATCTATCTGCAGCCCGAACCCGGCGCGCCCGCATTTATCTCGGTCGGTGCGCAAGTGGCGGAAGGGGACACCCTGCTCATCGTCGAGGCGATGAAGACCATGAACCACATCCCCGCCCCACGCGCCGGCACCGTCAAGCGCATCCTGGTCGATGACGGCGCCGCAGTTGAGTTTGGCGCCCCGCTTGTCATCCTCGAATAAGGGGGTCCGCCTATGTTCAACAAGATCCTCGTGGCCAACCGGGGCGAGATTGCCCTTCGCGTGATCCGCGCCGCGCGCGAGATGGGCATTGCCACGGTCGCTGTGCATTCCACCGCCGATGCCGACGCCATGCATGTGCGCATGGCTGACGAAAGCGTCTGCATCGGCCCGCCTGCCAGCCCGCAATCCTACCTCAGCTTTCCTGCCATCATCTCGGCCTGCGAGATTACCGGCGCCGAGGCGATCCACCCCGGCTACGGGTTTTTGAGCGAGAACGCCCAGTTCGTGCAGATCGTCGAGGATCACGGCCTGACGTTTATTGGCCCCACCGCCGAACACATCCGCATCATGGGCGACAAGATCACCGCCAAGGACACGATGAAGGCGCTGGGTGTCCCGTGCGTGCCTGGGTCAGACGGTGGCGTTGCCACGGTCGAAGACGCCAAGGCGCTTGGCGAAGAAATGGGCTACCCGGTCATTATCAAGGCCACCGCCGGTGGCGGCGGGCGCGGCATGAAGGTGGCGCAAACCGCCGCCGACATGGAAAGCGCGTTCTTGACGGCGCGGGCCGAGGGCAAGGCCGCCTTCGGCAATGACGAGGTCTATATCGAAAAATACCTGACCACGCCGCGCCACATCGAAATCCAAGTTTTTGGCGACGGCAAGGGCAACGCGGTGCACCTGGGCGAACGGGACTGTTCGCTGCAGCGCCGCCACCAAAAGGTGTTCGAGGAAGCCCCCGGCCCCGCCATCAGCGCTGCTGAACGGGCTGAAATCGGGCGCATCTGCGCCGACGCCGTGGCCCAGATCAACTATATCGGCGCGGGCACCATCGAATTCCTGTACGAAAACGGCGAATTCTACTTTATCGAAATGAACACCCGCCTGCAGGTCGAACACCCGGTGACCGAGGCGATCTTTGGCGTCGACCTGGTGCGCGAACAGATCCGGGTGGCCGAGGGGCTGCCGATGTCGTTCAGCCAGGACGACCTGCACATCAATGGCCACGCCATCGAGGTGCGGCTCAACGCCGAAAAGCTGCCTGACTTTTCGCCCTGTCCCGGCCGGATCACGCAATACCACGCGCCGGGGGGCCTCGGTGTGCGCATGGACAGCGCGCTCTATGACGGGTACGCAATCCCGCCCTATTACGACAGCCTGATCGGCAAACTGATCGTGCACGGCCGCGACCGGCCCGAAGCGCTCGCCCGCCTCAATCGCGCGCTTGGCGAGTTGATCATTGACGGCATAGACACCACCGTACCGCTGTTCCACGATTTGCTGGCCGAAGACGACATCCACTCAGGCGCCTACAACATCCACTGGCTGGAAAGCTGGTTGGCAGCGCAGGCGGAATGACTTTGCCTATGGACCACTGAACGCTGCACCGAAGCATGGCTAAGGCTCACTCAACGACAACGCCTTAAAGTGCAGCGCGATCGACACAGCAGAAAGTTTGTTGCACCCAGTACGACCTTCTGCACACAACTGATTGATCCGTGTGCACCGCGCCGTTTTTCGCCGCGCGGGCCGTAGGCCCCGCGTTTTCCGGCAAAGAACGCGAACGCATGTTTCGCAATTCCCGTATTTCGTGCATCATCCGGCAAAACAATACGTTCTGCAACGGGGGAATACCAATGACGAAACTATCAAATACAACCTACGAGGCCGAATTGGCGCGGCTGCAAATTGAATTGGTGCGATTGCAGGAATGGGTCAAAAAAACCGGCCATCGTGTCGCAATTGTTTTCGAAGGCCGAGACGCCGCCGGCAAAGGCGGCACAATCAAACGCATCACCGAAGCCATGAACCCGCGGATCTGCCATGTCATCGCCCTTCCTGCGCCGACGGAACGCGAGCAGACGCAATGGTATTTTCAACGGTATGTCGCGCATCTTCCAGCCGCCGGAGAGATCGTGATCTTTGACCGATCCTGGTACAACCGGGCCGGCGTCGAGCGCGTCATGGGGTTTTGTTCCGACGAGGAATATAAGGAATTTATGCGCAGCTGCCCGGAGTTCGAGCGCATGCTGGTCCGCGCCGGGATACAGCTGGTGAAATACTGGTTTTCGGTCAGTGACGAGGAACAGGAACGGCGTTTCCAAAAGCGTCTGACCGATCCCACCAAACAGTGGAAGCTGAGCGCGATGGACCTGGAAAGCCGCAAACGCTGGGTCGATTATTCCAAGGCCAAAGACGACATGTTTGCCCACACAGACATCAAACAGGCGCCCTGGTACGTGGTGGACTCGGACGTCAAAAAACACGCTCGGATCAACTGCATCAGCCACCTGTTGTCTCTGATCCCTTACGAACAGGTGGCGCATGACCCAGTTGTGCTCGAGGACCGGCCGCCCCAACGCGGCTATGTCCGGCCGCCGATGGCGGACCAAACCTTTGTGCCCGAGGCGCATCTGAGGCTTTAGTGCGACTGCCGGGTCAATGATTGCTGGCGCATCCGCCTCAGACTGTGCGAGGGTGGGCCATGGATACGTATCAACTGATCTACTCTTCGCGCCCCTTCGGCTACGACCAGGCCACGCTCGATGGGATATTGCTGGATGCGCGACGATGCAATGCGCGCGACGACATCACCGGGGCGCTGGTGTGCCGACAAGACGTGTTTATTCAGATGCTTGAGGGGCCGCGCGACGCGGTGCAACACACCTTCGACCGGATCAGACGCGACGACAGGCATGTTGAAGTCAGCCTGCGCCACTTTTCAGACTGCTCCGCGCGGATGTTTGGCGCGTGGGCCATGCTGCACGATCCGGCGCAATCCTGGCTGTGGTCGAGATCCGAGATTGCGCAGGGTGTCCTTGATCAGACGGGCGTGGCGGGCTTTATGAAGGTCTTTGAAATGCTGTCGGATAACATGGCCACAATTGGTGCCGAAGGCAGGTAAAGGCAGCAGCCCGCGGCGCTGCAACACTTCAAAATGAGCGTCACAGCCGCAACTTGGCGTGGCTGACAAAACAAGGTGCGCACATCGACGGTGACCGGCGGGAGACACGCGCTGAAACCCCCTTGCGCGTGCCAGCAGCAAAAGACACCACGGCCATCGGAAGGTTATCCATAATCCCCTGTATTAGCTATGCGCGCGCGTGGGCGGATCGGATGACCTCAAACAAAGGATTGGGATTGCACGCGCGGTCAATCGCCCCTTGGCGTGGAAAGTAACCCCGGTCATTGTCCGCCAATGTGTCGAGAAAAATCCGCGTGTGGTTCAATTCCGGCAGCGCGTGCATAGCCTCCTCGACGCGGGCGCAGGTGTGCGCGTGATCTGTGTGCGGTTCGGCAGGATTGTCGCCCGCTATGCGCATGTGAACCGACGCGCGCAGCGCGCGGTCCGCCACTGCGTCGTCGATCTGGCGCAGCGTGTCGCGCACGGGCATGGTGTTGCTCAACCGAAAAATCACGCCCGCCACCCCGGTCAGCCCGCACGCGCACAGGTCGTCGATTTGCCCCAGGTCCTCCGGCGCAAACCCATGATTTATCACGTGAAAATACATTGATCCGGTCGGCAGGTCGGCTTTGGAGCGCATCCGCGACAAGTAGATGGGCAATCCGGTCTCTGCGTGCAGGCGGCCCAAAGCGTCCTGCATCTCGGCACCCAGGGGCCAGTCCGCCGTGATCTCCCAGTCGCGCAGGACCGCGCGCTGCGCCGTTATGAGCGCCCGGTCGTCGTCCGAGGGCACACCAAAGCTGAACAAGGTCGGCCGGAACCCAAGATGGCACAGCGCACGCAGCCTTTTGCAGCGCATCGGATCGCGCAGATCCGCAAGCGGGATGCGAATGTCGCGTATGCCCATCTCGATCAGCGCCAGCAGCGGATAGTCGTTGCGCACCACCTTGCGATCAAACTCGTCCAGCCCGCCCGATGGCGGAATTTCTGCAATCTCCGCCCAGTTCTGCCGCAGATCAAAGCCGATGCGGGCGGTCGCATTCTGGACCGGCGCGGGCGCCAGCTTTCGCATTGGCGCCGCCGAACCGCCCAGCGGCAGTTCCGCGCCAAAGGTGCGGACAAATTGCACGCTGTGTCCGCGCTCAAACACGTTGACGATAAAATACCCCAGCTTGGCCGCATCATTGCGGCCGTGTTCACTGCTGGCATCGGGCGGCACGCGCAGCATCTCGGAATAGTCCTGGCGGACAAAGCAGACGGACGGCGCCAGATAGTAATCGGCGCCGCCGCCCCGGTCATACCAGAAATTATGGGCGTGACCGGCAAACAGGGCCTCGACGGCGTGCTTTTCGATCAGGTTGAGCAGCCAGGACCGCCCCGGCGGGTCTGTGTTGTCATAGTGCGGCGCCTCATCGGGACAGCACAAATAGGGCGGATGGTGCAGCATCACCATCACCCGTCCTGTGACCGAGGCCAACTCGCCCTCAAACCACGCGGCCTGGCGGGCCTCATCGGGCAAGCCGGAATTGAGCAGTTGCGCATTGAGCAGGATGAACCGCACATCGCCGTGTGAAAACGCGTGGTACTGGTCGCCAAATTCGCGCGTCCAAGCCGCGATCATCGCCTCGGTGCTTGGGCTGGCCGGTGCCCCTTTGACAGGTGTATCGCCGATATCGTGATTGCCCGGCACATGCCATATCGGCACGGCCAGATCCGCCACCAGCGCGCGATAGGCCGCAGCCGCAGCAACATAAAGCGGGCCGGTCTCCGGAACCGGATGCAGCAGATCCCCCAGATGCACGACAAAATCGATGTCGCGCCGGTTCAGGTCGGCGATGACGTGGCGCAAACGTCGATTGGCACGGCTGTTGACCGGAAACGGCGCATTGCAGGTGTCCTCATCCGGATTGACATGCGTGTCCGAGATCACCGCAAAGCGAAACGCCAAGGCGCCAAGGTCTCTTGCATCGCGCCACACCGCCTACCCGCCCGTTGTCAACACCGACGCATGGCCCGTGCGCGCGGTTTTGATCCGGCTGCGGATCAACACAACCAGCGACAGCACCGTCAGGCACCAAAACAGGATGGTGATCGGACCTCTGACAAAGATCGCAGTGTCGCCATCGCCGATCAGGATCGATTGGCGAAAGTTGTCTTCCAGCAGCGGGCCCAACACAAAGGCGATCAGAAATGGCGCCACCGGGATATCCAGCCGCAGCATCACATAGCCCACGACCCCCATGCACAGCATCACCAGCACGTCGAACAACGTGTTGTTCACCGCGTAGGCGCCAAACACGCACAGCACAAACACAATTGGATAGAGGATCCGGTTTGGAACCGCCGCAAGGCGGCTGAAAAAGCGGATGGCCAGTTTGCCGATCCCAAGCAGATAGACCGAGCTGAGCATGATGCCCATGAACAGGGCGTAGATCATCACCTGGTTCTGCTCAAACAGGATCGGACCGGGCCGCAATCCGTGGATCATAAAGGCGCCCAGGATCACCGCGGTGATCACATCGCCCGGGATGCCCAGCGCCAAAAGCGGGATCATCGTGGCACCGGCCACACCGTTGTTGCCGGCCTC
>JBCCLL010000063.1:0-11008 GCA_039026855.1 Pseudomonadota bacterium
CCGGCTTCGCTTGAGCTCCGCAAAGGCTCCGCTCAGCCGGTCTTGACCGCAACCAGATCAACAGTAAGAAATAGGAACGGATCCTACACCTAAGCGGCCCAGATCAAGGGGGAACGTCATCGGCTCTCTGGGATGCCGCATTCGACAACGGTCTCGTGACCTTTGATCCTGAGTGTATCCCGATCTTCTCGGAACGCTTAAGTGAGTTGGCGCAGTTGCAGCTACATTATGAAACGCCTATCAAATTGAACGCAAAACATCGAGTATTTCTCGATTGGCATAGGGACCATGTCTTTAAGGATTAGGAGCATAGCCCCCCGGAATAAGCACAATTCGCACGTTCCGAGCTTTCGTCCTTTCGGGTCGGCACTGTCCTCGAGAGGACAAAAACCTGTCGTAAAGGAACGATCAGGTGTCATTTGTCAATTCGCTGTTTAGTGGTGAGCCGTGCAGGGTTCGAACCTGCGACCCACTGATTAAAAGTCAGTTGCTCTACCAACTGAGCTAACGGCCCACTACGCGGCTGTCTAAAAAGGCTGCAGCGAGGGGTCAAGGCGATTCTGGTTCGAATTCCTGCGACACTCTGGATTCACCGGAAGTGCAGCGATATATGGCCCTCATGACCACAGGCCAAGATCAGCACTTGCCGTTCATGAAGATGCACGGTTTGGGCAATGACTTTGTCATTGTTGATACCCGTGCACGTGATGTTGCGATGACCCGCCCGCTCGTCCGAGCGTTGGCTGATCGTCATCGCGGTGTGGGATTTGACCAACTGGCGGTTATTTCCGGCAAGCAGGATCTCACGCTGACATTCTATAATGCAGACGGTTCCATATCCGGCGCCTGTGGGAATGCAACACGGTGCATCGCGGCGCATGAGATGTCACGCACGGGTAAAAAGGCAATGCAGATCAACGTTACAGGTCGCGGGAATTTGTCTGCGTTACGCAGAAACGATGGCGTGACAGCGGTGAACATGGGCGCGCCGGAGTTGGCGTGGCACGGCATTCCACTCGCTGAGGATGTAGACACATTGCACTTGCCGATCGCTGGCGATCCTACCGCGACCGGTATGGGTAACCCCCATTGCACGTTTTTTGTAGAGGAAGTTGATAACGCCGATTTTGCCGTGAGAGGAGCCGAACTGGAGCATCACCCGCTTTTCCCCGAACGTACAAATGTTCAATTTGTGCAGCTTGTTGCGCCAAATCGTTTGCGCGCGCGCGTATGGGAGCGTGGCACGGGCGTCACACTTGCCTCTGGCTCGTCGTCTTGCGCGGTAGTCGTTGCGGCGCATCGGCGCGGTTTGACGGGCCGCACGGTACAGGTGGACCTTGACGGCGGCACGCTAGAGGTCGACTGGCGTGATGACGGTGTGTGGATGGCGGGACCAGCGGCGCATGTATTTGACGGCGTGCTAACGCCTGAATTTCTGGGCAATCTATGAGCGCGCCCATCCTCTCGAACCATGGGTGTCGGTTGAACGCCTATGAGGCGAAGGCGATGCAAGAGCTCGCAGAGGCTTCCGGCGTTGAAAACGCGATTGTCGTCAACACTTGTGCAGTTACCGCTGAGGCTGTGCGCAAATCGCGGCAGGACATTCGCAAGCTGCGCCGGACGCACCCGAATGCAAAACTGATTGTCACCGGTTGTGCTGCGCAGATCGATCCCGCGAGTTTTGCGCAAATGGGTGAAGTTGATGTCGTCGTCGGCAACAGTGAAAAGATGCAACCTGCGACATGGGCAGCATTGGCAGGTGATTTTGGCAATGAGCCAGTGCTGGTCGATGACATTATGTCTGTTACCGAAACCGCCGGGCATTTAATTGACGGGTTTGGCGCACGCAGTCGCGCCTATGTTCAGGTGCAAAACGGTTGTGATCACCGGTGTACGTTTTGCATCATCCCCTATGGCCGCGGTAATTCGCGTTCTGTGCCAGCGGGTGTCGTGGTCGACCAGATCAAACGACTTGTTGATCGCGGTTTTAACGAGGTTGTTCTGACCGGCGTTGACCTAACATCCTGGGGTGCCGATCTGCCGGGCGCACCTCGTCTGGGCGACCTTGTCATGCGCATCTTGCGGCTTGTTCCTGACCTGCCCAGGTTGCGGATCAGCTCCATTGACTCGATCGAGGTGGATCAAGCGTTGATGCAAGCGATCGCCACCGAAATGCGTTTGATGCCGCATTTGCACCTCTCCTTGCAGCACGGTGACGATCTGATCCTGAAGCGCATGAAGCGGCGGCACCTACGCGATGATGCGATCTCTTTCGCTACAGAAGCGCAAGCACTGCGGCCGGATATGACCTTCGGCGCAGATATCATCGCTGGTTTTCCAACAGAGACTGAGGCGCATTTTGAAAACGTGTTGGATTTGGTCACTGCGTGCAATCTGACGTGGCTACACGTCTTTCCCTATTCTCCACGTCCGGGAACGCCCGCGGCACGCATGCCGCAGGTGGATGGCGCAACGATAAAAGCGCGCGCGGCGGAATTGCGGGCGTTGGGGCAGGCCCAAGTGGCAAAGCACTTGAACACGCAAATTGGACGCGTGCACAAAGTACTGATGGAACAGGCGAACATGGGCCGCACTGAGCAATTCGCCGAAGTACGATTTGACCGACCGCAGGCTGAAGGTGCCGTCGTTGAGACGCAAATTCACGGCAGTACAGCAGAGCATTTGATTGGCGCCCCGTTGGCTCGTCTGGCTGCCGAGTAACGCTTGCGCATCTAAACGGTGCCACAAAAAAAGCCCCACTACCAGGTGGGGCTTTTGAGATGTTCTAAAGAAACAGTTACGCCTTCTTGTATCGCGCCTTCACCGGTGCCCAAAGCTGCTTGTTGGTCAGGTACAGCAGCACCGATAAAACGGTCAGGAAGACAACGCCCACAAACCCGGCCTGCTTACGTGCCATCATCTTTGGCTCAGCTGTCCACATAAGAAACGCTGCAACGTCCTTAGATATACTTTCAATGTCATTGGCGTGGCCGTCAGCATATTCTACGTCCTCCCCGTAGAGCGGGGGTGACATGGAAATCCACCCTCCGGGATATGCTTTGTTCTCATATAGGATAACGCCAGCTTCTTCTTTCTCCTCGCCGGTGTAACCCTTGAGTAGCGATGCAATATAATCTGCGCCACCCATACCTTTGAGAAACTGGTTGATCCCCAATCCGTAGGGGCCATGAAATCCTGCGCGCGCCTTCGCCATCAGGCTCAGGTCAGGCGCATTTTCAAGGTTGGATCCCGGAAAATGATCATTCGGTGTGGCAGCGCGCCAATCGTCGAGCTCCGCATCGTAAACTTCATAAAACTCGGCATAGGCGCGTACCTGATCGGCGGGCAGGCCAGGGCCGCCAGCATCGCTCAACGTGCGGATCGGCACGTATTGCAGGCCGTGGCAGCCCGAACAGACCTCGGTGTAGACCTGTAGCCCACGCTGGAGCTGGTTTTGGTCAAAGCTGCCAAACGGGCCATCGAAGGAAAAGTCGATATCGGTCACCTCCCCTGCCCCACCGGCGGCGAATGCGCCGGTGGTGAAAGCAAGAGCGGTCACTGCGCTCGCGACAAGTGTCTTGAACATGCGTTGCATCCTCTTACTCGGCCGGCTGAGCAGACGGAGCTGCGGCGTTGGATTTACCCGCGGCGCTATATTTGGCAGCAAAGTCGTCTTCGATTGTTGCCGGTTGCGCGTCGGGCTTTTCGATTACGCCAAGCAGTGGCAGAACAACCAGGAAGTAGGCAAACCAGTAAGTCGAACCAACCAGGGCGATGTAGGGATAAATCCCTTCGGCCGGCATGGCACCGACCCACATCAGGACAAAGAAGTCGACCACCAGCAACCAAAACCACCACTTGAACATAGGACGGTAGCGGCCAGAACGCACGCTGGATGTGTCAAGCCATGGTGCCAGTGCCATTACAGCAATCGCACCAAACATCGCGATGACACCAAAGAACTTCGCGTCGATGATCCCGCCGGTCAGAAAGCTCGCAGCAATCACAACCCACACCTCGCCGTCAAAGGCGCGCAGGATCGCGTAGAATGGCAAGAAGTACCACTCCGGCACGATGTGTGCAGGCGTCGCAAGCGGATTTGCTTCGATGTAGTTATCTGGGTGACCCAGATAGTTTGGCATAAAGCCAACGACCGCAAAGAACACCGCCAAGATGACCGCAAGTGCGAACAGGTCTTTGATCACGAAGTAAGGCCAAAAGGGCAGTGTATCCTTCGCGGCATCTTCCTTCGACGTGCGACGCACTTCAACACCAGTGGGGTTGTTGTTCCCCGTCGTATGAAACGCCCAAATGTGCAGAATCACCAGGCCGGCAATCACAAACGGCAAGAGATAGTGCAGCGAGAAGAACCGGTTAAGCGTTGCGTTATCAACCGCAGGCCCGCCCAGCAGCCATGTTTGCAGCGCATCACCAACAAACGGGATGGCACCAAACAGACCGGTGATCACAGTCGCACCCCAGAATGACATCTGACCCCATGGGAGAACGTATCCCATGAACGCAGTGCCCATCATCAGCAGGTAGATCAGCATGCCGATGATCCACGTTATCTCGCGCGGCGCTTTGTACGAGCCATAGTAGAGGCCCCGGAAAATGTGTGCATAAACAGCCACAAAAAATAGCGACGCGCCATTCATGTGAATGTAGCGCAGCATCGCACCGCCGTTCACGTTACGCATGATGTGTTCAACCGACGCAAATGCGTGATCAACATGCGGCGTGTAGTGCATCACGAGAACGATGCCGGTGATGATCTGCAACGCCAGACAGAATGTTAGGACGATGCCCCAGATCCACATCCAGTTCAGGTTCTTGGGCGTGGGGATCATCAGTGTATCGTACATTAGGCCGACGATGGGCAAACGCTTGGCAAGCCCCTTCTCCCAGTCAGCCTTGGGCTCATAGTGATCGTGTGGAATTCCAGCCATTATACTCTCCCTTAACCGAGCTTGATCGTGGCTTCGTCCACGAATTCTGCAACAGGTACCGGCAAGTTAGTCGGTGCGGGACCCTTTCGGATCCGTCCCGACGTGTCGTAGTGTGATCCGTGGCAAGGGCAGAACCAGCCGCCAAAGTCCCCTGCGCCGTCCCCTAGGGGAACACAACCAAGATGGGTACAAACGCCCATCATCACTAACCATTCGCCCGCCTCATCCAACGCGCGATTTTCATCGGCCGCGTCCAGAGGCTGATCAGCATTATCATTGCGCGCGATCGCATCTGGCAAGTCTGCCAGATCAACTTCTCGTGCAGCAGTAATCTCTTCTTCGGTACGACGGCGAATAAACACGGGCTTACCCAGCCACTTAACAGTCAACTGCGTGCCGGGTTCGACCGCGCTGATGTCAACACGAATAGAGCTAAGCGCCAAAACGTCCGCTGACGGGTTCATTTGATTTACGAGAGGCCATACGGCCGCGCCTACACCCACTGCGCCGGTCAAACCGGTGGCATAGTAGAGGAAATCGCGCCGAGTGCCTTCGTGGTCGTCTTCTACGTGGGACACGGGTTGTGTTTCTCCGTCGTTCGAGCCTTTCAACGGGCATTATTGTTCAGTAATCCACATAGTGCGAACCACTGCATTAGGCTATCTAACGTCGCAAAAAAGCGTCGTCTAGCGCGGAATCTGTCGCACCTCGTCGCACCGTCACCGGGAAGTCTTGCCAAATCGATAATCGCGTTCAGCCCTCGGGTTGCGTGGCCTGCATCGATGGACGTTGCGCAAAATTTTCGTACCATTTTGCCAAAATTTCATGCCCTTGCCGCCAGTGTCGTGCATCATGGCGCAGATCGAGATATCCAAGCGCGCAAGCGACCGAGATCTGCCCCATGCCTACCGGCCCCTGCAGGTTCGCTAACCACCTGTTTTCCAGCGCATCCAGGGCCCGGGCGACCTTTTGCCACTGCGCTTCAACCCAATCGGGCGATTGTTGTTCGGGCGGACGCAGCCGCCCTTCGTAGGTCATTGATACTGCCGACTCCATGATCCCGTCGCCCGTCGCTTCGAGCGTAAGAACATCCCAACGCGCGTTCTGACGCGGATAGAAGTCGCCGCTAAAAAGGTTGTTCAAATACGTTGTAATCACCCGACTATCATAGAGGGTGGGGCCATCAGGCCGGGTCAGAGCGGGCAATTTGGCCAGGGGATTCGCTGCGATCAGATCGGTATCAGAGGCAAGCGCGGTGGTTGTTGTGTGCACAAGTTCGACTGTGTCCACCTGGTCCAATTCATGCAGCAGCACCACGACCTTGCGCACAAACGGCGAGGCCGCGGAATAAAACAGTTTCATCCTCTTTTCCTCATCCGACATCAACTTGTCCCCTTATCCAGCGCCGCGCATCAGCGCCGACAGCAAGGCAAGTTCAGTACCAATGCCAAACGCCTCAACATGATTGGCGGCGGACAGGCGCACAGCATCATCTTTGTTCTGGTTCAGCTTCCACGTGCCATCAACCGCCGCGACCTCAAACCGGCATGGCACGATCTGGCGCATCATGCGGGTCAGCACCTCCGGTGTCATCTTGTCCGTCTTCCATGGCGTTTTCGGAGTTAGTTGATCTTCGAAATGGGCCGATTGCCGGTCCAGAAGGTCGCGCATCTCCTCTTGTGGGCGCATATGCAAAGTGCCGGTCAGATGTATTGCGATGTAGTTCCACGTGGGCACCTGATCCGCGACGCCGTACCAATCGGGAGAGATATAGCCGTCTGGGCCATTGACGGCGATTTTGGCGGCAAGTGGTGTTTTGAGCGCACGCGCAATCGGGTTCGAGCGGACGAGGTGCAATTCCGCGATCGCTCCATCGTCGCTCAGAAGGAATGGCACATGCGCCAAAAGCGGTACCGCCTCGGTTGCGACGGCCAGCACGCCAAAGGCGCGGTCGCGGGCGTAGTCCAAATTGCGCTGCGCAGTTTCGGTGTGAAAGACAGGGTTTGGGTGCATTGGGTAAGCTCTTGGGCTGCCTTCACCGCTCTTGCCGTGATCATTGGCGCTTGGCAAGGTAGAGGTGTTCTCAGGGCGGGGTGGAATTCCCCACCGGTGGTATGCGGGACCCCCGCGAGCCCACGAGCGCCCCATCCCATGCGGGTGGGGGTCAAGCAGATCAGGTGAAAGGCCTGAGCCGACGGTCACAGTCCGGATGAAAGAGAACGCATGGCGCCAGCGTCCCCGAATGGGGCACGTGGGTGTCTGCGCAATCGCCTTGGGTGACGTGTCTGAACCTGAAGGAGGAAATGAAATGACACACACCCGTTTCGCATTTGTCAAAGCGCGCTGGCACGCAGAGATTGTGGACCGTGCCCTTGATGGCTTTACCGAGTTGATCCCAAGCAATCAGGTCGACGTTTATGATGTCCCAGGCGCCTTTGAGATGCCGTTGATGGCGCAAAGGTTGGCACTGTCAGGTCGTTATTCGGCTGTGGCCTGTGCAGCGTTGGTGGTCGATGGCGGGATTTACCGGCATGACTTTGTCGCCAAAAGCGTTGTCGACGGCTTGATGCGGGTAGGGTTAGATACCGGTGTGCCGGTCTTATCCGTTTCCTTGAGCCCACATCATTTTCAGGACACTGCGCACCATCACGCGATCTACCGCGATCATTTTGTGACCAAGGGCCGCGAAGCAGCGGAAGCGGCACGTGCCATTATTGACGCGCATTCATCCCTGCCCCGCGTCGCCTAGATAGGCGCGCAAACCTGCCGGTGGCTCAGCAAGCATTTGATCCA
The DNA here is from genome assembly GCA_039026855.1 of Pseudomonadota bacterium. Taxonomy (GTDB): domain Bacteria; phylum Pseudomonadota; class Alphaproteobacteria; order Rhodobacterales; family Rhodobacteraceae; genus Tateyamaria. Next base: position 7,743 of record JBCCLL010000063.1, read on the forward strand.
CCGGTTTTGGAGGGTCGACCTGTCCGGTTTCCACATAGATCAGGTCATCTACGTGCGAGGCTACTTCACGCGGAGCATGGGTGACCATCATCAGCGTTGCGCCGGTTTGCGCGACGACGTCCGCCGTCAAACCAAGCATTTCAGCCCGCAAAGCAGGGCCCAAAGCCGCGAAAGGTTCGTCCAACAACAAAAGTGGTGCCGCCTGCAACAGCACCCGTGCGAGCGCCGCGCGGCTCTGTTGGCCGCCGGACAACGCGGCGGGTTTGCGAGAGCCACAGTCTGCCAGGCCGACGCGGGTCAGGCTCTCTCTGACACGGGCTTCTTCGTCGGGTCGCAAGCTCAGGCTCGGACGCAGCCCGAGGCCAACATTCTGCGCGATCGTGAGATGCGGGAAGAGGTTGCCATCCTGAAACAGCATGGCGAGACCACGTTGATCTGGTGGCGCGTGACTCACATCCTTGCCGCTTACTTCGACAGAGCCTCGCAGCAACGGGACATATCCGCCAAGTGCGGCAAGCAAGGTTGATTTACCAGCTCCGGACGGTCCGGTCACAGCCACCTTGCGCCCTTGCGGCACGTCAAAACTCGCACGCATTTCAAACGCACCCAGAGCGACACGCAGGTCCCTAACGCTCAGCATATCGTCCCCATTGGTCGCACAGCCAAAATAGCAGCAACGCCATACCAAGCAGGAGTACCGCAGCACCCGCCGCAGCCTCGGTCTGATAGCGGCCCATCATCCGGTACATCTGCAACGGCAAGGTGGCGAGGTCGGGGTCGGCAAACAGTGTCACGACGCCTAAATCCCCAACCGAAAGCGCCGCGCCAAGCCCGGCGGCAAATCCTAGTGCGGGTCGCACGCGCGGGATCAGCACGATGCGCCACACTTGCATGCCACGCAGACCCAAACTGGCGCTGAGCTTGCCATAATCGGTCAGGCTTTGCCGTAGGGGCGGAACAAGGATGCGCACCGCAAACGGCAGAGCCATAAGTGCATTGACCAAAGCCGTGACGGGCAAGGCAAGCAGGCGCGGGTCCATGACGGGATTGATCAGGATGAACCAGCCCGTACCGATCATCAGCGGTGAGGCCACAAGCCCCAAGAGACTGACCCCTTCCAGCGCACCGCTGCGCCCCATAGCCAGCCATCCGGCAAGCGGCAGCGCTAATGCAACCAGCAGGGCAGTGCTGAGGCCTGCAACACCCAGCGACACCAAAGCGGCGCGCCACGTGCTTTCGGGCAGTAACATCAGCGCCCCAACTCCGGAAAACAGAACGGATAGCAGTGGTAGAAGCAGGAAGGCCGCGCCGAATACGATCCATAGTGTGTCGATCGCGCGTATGCTTGTATTCCGCCCATCCCAGCGCTGCGCAGTGCGGTCCATTCCGCGTTGCACGGCAAGCGGAGGCAGGATCCAAAAGGCCAGCAGCGCTGCGCCGCCGGCCACAACGATCTGCAAAACGCTGAGCAACGCCGCGCGGCCGAGGTCGAAATCAAACCGAAATGCTTGGTAAATGGCCAGCTCAATTGTCGTCGCCCGCGGCCCACCACCCAGCGTCAGCGCCACCGCAAAACTGGTGAGGCAGATCACAAAGATCAACGCAAAGGCGCCCGGCACCACTTGGCGCAACAGCGGCCATTCAAGGCTGCGAAACACAGTCCATGGGCCCAAGCCCAGTTGGCCGATCAACCTGTATTGTTCGGCGGGGATGTCCTGCCACCCCTGCAAGATCAAACGCGTCGCCAACGGCATGTTAAAAAACACATGCGCCAGCACAACGCCGTGCGCGCCATAAATGGACACGGCCGGAAAACCGATAGCTTCGAGAAGCCCGTTTAGCCAACCGTTACGGCCAAAGATGCTGAGCAAGCCCATCACGGCGACGATCACGGGCAAAATGAACGGGGAACCAAGCAAGGTCACCAAAAATGCCCGACCGGGCACCTTCCGCCGGGCCAAAGCACGCGCGACCGGGATAGCAAAGCCCACAGAAAGCAGCGCGGAAAGCAACGCTTGGCTGAGTGTGAACCGTACCGCTTGCCAGTCTGCAGCGCCAAGCCCCGACAGCGTTTCGGCACGCCACAGCACTGCAGCCATGGCAACCAACACTACGGCGGCAACGCATGCCGCCGCCGCGATGCCGGGTGCGGCTTTTACTGGCTGAGCGCCCTGCGCCATGTCTCGATGGCCTTCGGTCGTAGCGCCTCTGCCTCAGTTTCAGAGTAAAACAAAACGCTCTCGGGCAGTGGCAGTTCGGACCATCCTTCGGGCCAATCTGCTTGCGGCAGTGCAGATGGCAGCGACCAGTTGGCGGTTGGGATCATCTCCTGAAACTCGCGCGTTAGGATGTATGACATGAACTGGTCCGCCAATTCAGGCTGATCTGTCCCGGCAATCTTGCCGACCGTTTCGACCATGAAGTAATGACCCTCAGGGAAGATTGCCGCCTTTTTGGTAAAGTCCTCTTCGGCAAACATGTGATAGGCTGGCGACGTTGTGTAGCTCAGCACCATGTCGGCCTCACCATCAGTGAATAGGCCATAAGAGGCGGACCAATCCTTGGTCACCGTAAGGATCTTCGGGGCAAGCTTGGCCCAGGCCGCCTCAGCCTGGTCGCCATAAACTGCCTGCACCCACAACACCAGCGCCAGACCCGAGATTGAGGTGCGCGGGTCCTGAATGACGATCTTTACATCGTCGGACATTTCAAGGAGCGCTTCAAAGCTTTCGGGCGCGGCGGTTGTGGTCTCGGTGTTATAGATGAAAGCCGTGTGACCGTAGTTGAACGGCAAAAAAGTGTCGTCGTTCCAGTCGATCGGCAGGGTCAGCGCGCCGTTGTCCTGACCGTGCTGGGCAAAGAGGCCGGTTTCCCGTGCCTTAGCCGTCACGTCAGAGGTTAAACCAATGACAACGTCGGCCTTCGTACGCTCGCCCTCGAGCAACAGACGGGGCAACAGATCCCCGGTCGACCATTCCAGATCGCATTCGCAGAATTTCTCAAACTCCGCCTCGATAATCGGGCCGGGACCCCATTCCGAGGTAAAGTAATCACCCGCGTAGACCGTTAAAACGGGCGTATCGGCGAGCGCTGTGGTCGCAACCAGACTGGCTGCGGCAACAAGAGTGTATTTCATCGCGTCCTCCAAAAGACATGAAGGCGGCGGGATATGGGTGTGGATCAACCAAACCTTCCCTCCGCCGGTGTTAACCGGTTCAGGTTCAACGGGTTCGCCACATGGCATCTCAGCTGTCGCCAGCACCCCG
>JBCCLL010000064.1:0-10257 GCA_039026855.1 Pseudomonadota bacterium
CCATATGCGTCGCGTCATCGTCATCTTGCTTGCCCTCGTGCTGGGGTGGAGCGTGTGGTGGGCGGTGGCCAGCAACGGCTTGCGCAGCGGCATCGCAAGTTGGCTGGCAGCGCGCAGCGCCGAAGGCTGGCAGGCCGAAGCCGCCAACATCACCGGCGGCGGTTTTCCCACGCGGATAAGGGCGCAGCTTACCGATCTGGCGCTGGCTGACCCTGATACCGGCCTCGCCCTGCGCACCGATGTCCTACAGATCGCGGCCCCGGCATGGTGGCCAGGCAATGTCACAATCACACTTGACGAGGAGCCGATCACGCTCGCCTCGCCCTTTGGCCAATCGCAACTGAGCATGCAGCAGGGCGTCATCGCGACCCGACTTGCCCCGGGCACGGCACTTGAATTGCAAAGCCTGGGCTGGACCGCGGGACCCTGGGTTCTGCGCGACACAGACGTCCTGGCCCAGGCGGATGATCTGACGCTTGTGATGCAGCAGGACACCGGCCCACGCTACAGCGTAACTGCGGCCGCCAGCGCCTTTGCCCCGGGCACCGCGGCGCGGTTGGGCTTGCGCTTGCCGGCGGAATTTCCCGAGGCATTTGATGCACTGGAATTGCAGGCGGAGATCACCTTTGACCGTCCCTGGGACCGCCGCGCGCTGTCAGACCGCCGCCCACAACCGCGCCAGATCAGGCTCAAGCTGGCCGAGGCTCGCTGGGGAGATTTACGCCTGAACTTCGCTGCTGATCTAAGCGTGGACGACACCGGGATCGCAGATGGAACAGTCTCGCTACAGGCGGAAAACTGGCGGACCATGCTGGATCTGGCCCAGAATGTCGGCGCCCTGCCCCCCGGGCTGCGCGATCAGGCGGACGCCGTGTTGGCCGCGCTTGCGCGCGCCTCAGGCAACGAGGCCACGCTTGATGTCGATCTGGTGGTGCGTAACGGCGTGGTGCTCTTTGGCTTTTTGCCTGTGGCACAGGCGCCCCGGCTGGTGCTGCGCTAGCGACAGTACGGCCCGCCGCGGTGTTGCGCGGTGTCAAAGTGGAAATGGTCGAGGTGGAACCGATCCGCGTCCGGGCCCAGCACCGTACCAAAGGGCCCGCAGGCCTTGCGATGCACATCGCGCAACGCGCGCGCATTCCAATCGCTCTGAACGGTCAGTTGAGTGCCATCGCGCATGGTAAAGCCAGAGATGTCGATGGCGTTGCCTTTGCCATGCTCAGAAATGCGGCCACCGGGCTGATTGTTGCGCGTGCGGCAGGCGTAGTGCGCGGCCACCTGGTATGACGCCAACCCGCCGCCCGTGCGTTTGAAGGCCGGCAGGGCGGCGTTTTCTGTCCAGCGTTTGAGTGCCTTGGCCGTGCGGCAATTCATCAGCGCGCCTTGGCTGAGCGTCACGCCAGATACCGACCGCACGCGCACCGCCTCGTCGATCCCGCAGGCCGCCAAACGGCCCGGCACATAGCCCACCACATCGCCCTGCAGATCCGGGTCGCCACACACTTGACCCTCGCGACGCGCATCGCGCCGCGCCATCGCTTTTTGTTCAATCGCCCGCGGACGCAATAGCGGGCGCAGGCTGGTCACAGACGGCGGCACCGAGAGGGCCGCGACCTGTTGCGCTACTGGCTGCGGCTGCGAACTGGGGCGCCGTTCATTGGTGCCAGGCCGCGAGACGGGGCGTTTCACCGGCTCAATCTCGGGCGCTGGGACAAAACGCGCCACCGGGCGCAGGGATGTTTCGGGGGCCGCCGCAGCCGACGCGGCCACAAGGCTCAGGCCCAGCGCAAGCGCCAGCGCCTTCACCGCTGGCCGCCCCGGCCAAAGTCCGGCGCGTCTGTGTCCTGCCCGGCTTCGATAATCCCGCGCCGGATCGCACGTGTGCGGGTGAAGTAGTCAAAAAGCTGATCCCCATCACCGGTGCGAATGGCCCGCTGCAACGCAAAAAGCTCTTCGGTAAAGCGGCCCAGGATTTCCAGCGTCGCATCCTTGTTGGTCAGAAACACATCGCGCCACATGGTCGGATCACTGGCGGCAATGCGGGTGAAATCGCGAAACCCTGCCGCCGAGTACTTGATCACTTCGCTGTCGGTCACACGCCGCAAATCATCCGCAACGCCCACCATGGTGTAGGCGATCAGGTGCGGCGCGTGGCTGGTAACCGCCAGCACCAGATCGTGGTGATCCGGCGCCATCTCTTCGACATTGGAGCCCATCTTTTGCCACAGGGCATGAACCTTGGCGACGGCTTCGGGATCGGACCCTGCCACCGGCACGATCAAGCACCAACGGTTGTCAAACAGCTCTGCAAACCCGGATTCCGGGCCCGAATGCTCGGTCCCGGCCAGCGGGTGGGCGGGGACAAAGTGCACGTGTTCGGGCAAATGCGGGCCAACGCTGTCCAGCACCTCGCGCTTGACTGACCCTACATCGCTGATCGTCGCCCCTGGCGCCAGATGCGGCGCCATCTCTGCTGCAACGGAGGCCATCGCGCCCACGGGCACGCAGAGCACCACCAGATCGGCGCCGGTGACCGCCTCGGCGATGCTGTCGCAGACCTGATCACACAGGCCAATGCGCCGCGCGGTGTCACGCGTGGCGGCACTGCGGGCATAGCCCGCGACCTCGCCCGCCAGACCCGCACGTTTCATCGCCCAAAACATCGACGACGCGATAAGACCCAGCCCGATCAGTGCGACGCGGTTGTAGATCGGCGCGCTCACGCAGCGGCCTCGGCACGCCATCGGGTCAGAGCGTCGATCACGCGCCCAGTCTGATCCGCGTCACCCACAGTGATGCGCAGCCCGGTGGGAAAGCCGTAGCCGCCCACGCGCCGGATCAGGATGGCATCGGCATTGAGGGCGACTTCGGCCGCATCCGCGTCCGCCACCGTTTCGGCGCGGGCCAGCACGAAATTTGTGTCGCTGTCATCGCAGGCCAGCCCGAGCTGGCGCAGCGCGCCAGTCAGCCGCGTCCGCTGCTCGGTGTTGAGAGCGGTGCACGCCTCGACCCAGTCGGTGTCGCGCACCGCAGCCTCCGCCGCCGCCAAGGCGGGCAGCGAAAGGTTAAACGGCTGACGAATGCGGGTCATCACATCGATCATCCAGCGCGGGCCATAGCCCCAGCCCACGCGCAAACCACCCAGACCATAGATCTTGGAAAAGGTGCGCGTCATCAGCACGTTTGGGCGTGTTTCCGCCAAGGCGCGCCCGCCATCATAGCCGATCGCATATTCGGTATAGGCCCCGTCGATCACCAGGATCACCCGCTCGGGCAGAGCATCGGCGAGGCGCAGCAGTTCTTCATCGCTCAGCCGCGTGCCGGTCGGATTGCCAGGGTTGGTCAGCAGCACGATCCGCGTCGCGTCTGTCACTGCCCCCAGGATCGCATCGACGTCGACGACGCGGTCCACCTCGGGCACGCGCACCGGCGTGGCACCGGCCATGTGCGTCAGGATCGGGTACATGGAAAACCCGTGCGCGGTGTGGATTATCTCGTCCCCCGGCCCGGCAAAGGCTTGAGTGACAAACTGCAACACCTCATCGCTGCCCACGCCGCAAATCACCCGGTCGGGATCAACGCTCCAGATCGCGCCAATGGCCGTGCGCAGACCGGCGTGATCGGTCGAGGGATAAAGATGCATCTGCCCAGCCGCCTCTTGCAGCGCGGCAATGGCTGTGGGCGGCGGCCCAAGCGGGTTTTCGTTTGAGCTGAGCTTGAGCACCTGCTCCACGCCCGCCAGATGCGACTGCCCACCTTGGTAGAGTGCAATCTCCATGATGCCGGGTTGGGGTGCTGGTCGCGTCATCTTTTGCCCTTTGGTTTGCGGCAGGTGTACGCGCGCGCGCAGGCGGTGACAATGGCCCGTGCACGGGCCAGACGCGACATAAAGCCGGGGCTGTCATCCGCGCGTCCAGGGCAACAAAAAAGCCGCCCCGAACAGGGCGGCCAATTTGACACTGGGCAGGCTTTGGCCCCGCCGCGCTTAGTTTTTCGCGTAGAATTCAACCACGAGGTTTGGTTCCATCATCACCGGGTAGGGCACATCGCCGAGGCCAGGTGTGCGCACAAAGGTGGCAGTCATCTTGGAATGGTCCGCTTCGATGTAGTCAGGCACGTCACGCTCGGGCAGGCCCACGGCTTCCAGCACGACGGTCAGCTGCTTGGAGCGGTCGCGCACCTCGATCACATCACCTTCTTTCACGCGGTAGGACGGGATGTTGACCTTGCGGCCGTTCACCTTGACATGGCCGTGATTCACAAACTGACGCGCGGCAAACACGGTTGGCACAAACTTGGCACGGTAAACGACGGCGTCCAGACGACGCTCGAGCAGGCCGATCAGGTTCTCACCCGTGTCGCCCCGGACGCGCTCGGCCTCGGCATAGATCCGGCGGAACTGCTTTTCTGTCAGGTCGCCGTAGTACCCCTTGAGCTTTTGCTTGGCGCGCAGTTGGATGCCGAAATCGCTAAGTTTTCCTTTGCGGCGCTGACCGTGCTGGCCTGGCCCGTATTCGCGGCGGTTGACCGGGGATTTGGGGCGACCCCAGATGTGTTCGCCCATGCGGCGATCGATTTTGTACTTGGCAGACGTGCGTTTGGTCACGGCTGATCTCCTTCAGTATGTGCGGCTCGTCCGACGCTGCCGCGCCGTCCTCGCCAGGATGAAGGGCGTTGTCCTCTGCCGTCGCGATGAAAGTCGAAAGGGACTTGAAGAGCGACTGCTGACAGGCATCCCCTTGCGAGGGCCACCAACACCAATGAAGCCGCGCTTATAAGCACCCGCGCAGAACTGTCAATCGCTCTCATCCAGATCGCTTAGACCCGCCGGAACCGCTGCGCACCACCGTCCGCGCGGGACCAAGACCACCGCTCTGTGCGCCAGACGCTGCCAATTCTGCGCACGCGGCGTGGCGATGGCAGCCCACCAGATGATCATTCACCAAACCCGTTGCCTGCAAGAACGCATAGACAATTGTCGGTCCGCAAAAGGTAAACCCATGTCGTCTCAGATCCTTTGAAATCTGAACCGACAGCGGCGTCGATGCTGGCACGTCGGATTGCCGATCCCATCGGTTCTGCAAGGGATAACCATCGACGTAATTCCACAAAAACCGATCAAATCCAACGTTTTGGTGCAGTGCCTGGTACGCACGGGCGTTCTTGATCGTGGCCTCTATCTTGCCGCGGTGGCGGATGATGCCCACATTGCCCAACAAGCGTTGCACATCCGCCTCGCCCCAGGTAGCGATGACATCGGGATCAAAGCCAGCAAACGCTGCACGAAAGTTCTCGCGCTTTTTGAGGATGGTGATCCAGCTTAGGCCAGCTTGAAAACCGTCGAGAATGAGCTTTTCCCACAGCGCACGCGGATCGTATTCCGGCACACCCCATTCGGTGTCGTGATAGGCAACGTAAATGGGCTCTGTTCCCGGCCAGCCGCATGGCTCCATGTCGACCCCCTTGGACGCTCTTAGACGGTCATCGGCAATTTAGAACAAATTGCAAACATTAAGTCGATTTTTACGATTTGCCGTCCAAAAGAAGGATGTGCCTGTGAGGAGGTTGACATGTCCAGGAAACACCGCGCTGATCTGCCACCCGGCGCCGAGAACCCGCTGAATGCAGCCGTCGCCGCGCGGGATCGTTCGACAATTGACATGGTCACACAGGCTGTCGCGCACAATCAAACGCTGCTGGCCTATCAACCGGTCGTGGTCACCCATAACCGCAAAATTGGCTTCTACGAGGGGCTCATTCGCATCATGGATGACACCGGCCGGGTGATCCCGGCCCGGGATTTCATGCCCGTGGTTGAAAAGGACAAGCTGGGTCGCGAGATTGACGCCTTAGCGCTCAACATGGGATTGCGCACGCTGTTTGAAAATCCGTCTTTGCGGCTGTCCATCAACATGTCAGCCCATTCCATCGGCTATGACAGATGGCTCAATACCGTGCGGCGCTGGTTGAAAAAGGACAATACGCTGGGCGAACGCCTGATTCTCGAAATCACCGAAACTTCAGCCCTCGACCAGCCCGAAATTGTCATCAACTTTATGGAACGGATGGCCGAACATGGCATCTGTTTTGCGCTCGACGACTTTGGCGCGGGCTACACCTCGCTGCGCTATCTCAAGGATTTTTACTTCGACATTCTCAAGATTGACATGAGCTATTGCAACGGTATCGCCCACGATCCCGATCTGAAGGCGATGGTCGGCGCGATGATGAGCATCGGGCGCCATTTTGACATGCTCGTCGTCGCCGAAGGTGTGGAACGGGCAGAGGACGTGGACGTGCTTGCAGAGCTCGGCGTTGACTGCATGCAGGGCTTTTACTTTGACGCACCAAAGGTGCGACCGAACTGGATGTTTGGCGAACGGCGCGGCCAACGCAACGTGCAAGCCCGCGCCTGCTGAGGGGCCGCAGCACCCCTGCGCCAAAGCCACCTGTCTGGCGCGCGGCGCGGTCTACGCGGCGGTGCGGCTGCGCCCTGCCGACGCCAAGCCACCAAGCGGGACGGCAGGCACCCCGTGACACCCTGTCCCTTTGGCGTTATGCACGAATCTGCATAAACCCCCGCCATCGGGGAAACCCGGGCAGCAGAAGCGCCTGCACACTCGGAGTTCCTCAGCACAACTGACAGAGGACATCCCCCATGACAAATGTGGTCATCGCATCTGCCGCACGCACCGCCGTGGGCAGCTTTACCGGCGCATTCGCAAACACACCGGCCCATGATTTGGGTGCGGCTGTGCTCGAAGCGGTGGTCGATCGAGCTGGCGTGGACAAATCCGAGGTGTCCGAGACCATCATGGGCCAAGTGCTGACCGCCGCCCAGGGCCAGAACCCTGCTCGTCAGGCACACATCAACGCCGGCCTGCCGCAGGAAAGCGCGGCATGGGGCATCAACCAGGTGTGCGGCTCGGGCCTGCGCGCTGTGGCGTTGGGTGCCCAACACATCCAACTGGGCGACGCCGATATTGTCGCTGCGGGTGGTCAGGAAAACATGTCGCTTTCGCCGCACGCCGCCGCCCTGCGCGCCGGTCACAAGATGGGCGATCTGAAATATATCGACACGATGATCCGCGACGGCCTGTGGGACGCGTTCAACGGCTATCACATGGGCCAGACGGCAGAGAATGTCGCCGACCAGTGGCAAATCACCCGCAACATGCAGGACGCATTTGCGGTTGCGAGCCAAAACAAGGCCGAAGCCGCACAAAAAGCTGGCAAATTTGCCGATGAAATCACCGCCTTCACGGTAAAAACCCGCAAGGGCGACATCGTCGTCGACAGCGACGAATACATCCGCCACGGCGCCAATATGGAAGCCATGCAAAAGCTGCGCCCCGCCTTTACCAAGGAAGGGTCGGTGACGGCCGCCAACGCCTCGGGCTTGAACGACGGCGCGGCCGCCACGCTGCTGATGTCCGCCGAAAACGCTGAACAGCGCGGGATCGAGCCGCTGGCGCGCATCGCGTCTTACGCCACTGCGGGCCTCGATCCGTCGATCATGGGCGTGGGTCCGATCTATGCCAGCCGCAAAGCGCTGGAAAAAGCGGGATGGAGTGTCGATGACCTCGACCTGGTCGAAGCCAACGAAGCCTTTGCGGCCCAGGCCTGTGCGGTGAACAAGGATATGGGCTGGGACCCGGAGATCGTTAATGTGAACGGGGGCGCCATCGCCATCGGGCACCCGATCGGCGCCTCGGGGTGCCGCGTGCTCAATACGCTGCTGTTTGAGATGAAGCGCCGCGACGCAAAAAAAGGCCTCGCCACGCTGTGCATCGGCGGCGGCATGGGCGTTGCCATGTGCGTTGAACGCCCCTGATCCTGCACCATCGGTGCGCGGCAACCGCGCACCCTAAATCCACGGCCGCTTGCACCCGTTGGCCTGAATTCAAAGACAAAGGAAGTACACAATGTCACGCACAGCCCTCGTCACCGGCGGCAGCCGCGGGATCGGCGAAGCCATTTCCAAGCAATTGCAATCCGAAGGCTACGCGGTCGCCGCCACCTATGCCGGCAATGACGACGCCGCAGCCAAATTCACCGACGCGACCGGCATCAAGACCTACAAATGGAATGTCGGCGATTACGACAGCTCAAAAGCCGGCATCGCACAGGTCGAGGCGGACCTTGGTCCCATCGACACCGTGATCGCCAATGCGGGCATCACCCGCGACGCGCCGTTCCACCGGATGACACCGCAGCAGTGGAGCGAAGTGATCGACACCAACCTGACCGGCGTGTTCAACACCGTCCACCCGATCTGGCCCGGCATGCGCGAGCGCAAATTTGGCCGTGTCGTCGTGATCTCGTCCATCAATGGGCAAAAGGGGCAATTCGGTCAGGTTAACTATGCCGCGACCAAGGCGGGTGATCTGGGCATCGTCAAATCACTGGCCCAAGAGGGCGCGCGCGCCGGCATCACCGCAAACGCCGTCTGCCCCGGCTACATCGGGACCGAGATGGTGATGGCCATCGACGAAGAGATCCGCAACAAGATCATCGCGGGCATTCCCGCCGGTCGCCTCGGCACGCCCGAAGAGATTGCGCGTTGCGTCAGCTTTCTGTGCTCAGAAGAGTCGGGCTTTATCAACGGCTCGACCATCTCGGCCAACGGCGCCCAGTTTTTCGTCTAAAAACAAAGCGGTCGGGACATCTCTGCCCCGACCGCTCTCGCACCGACCGGTGCCATCCCGTAAGATCGCGTACGCCGATCAGCGGGAAGATGTGCGCCCAAACATCCAGGCCCAGGCCTGTGCCAGTGCGGCGCCACGCTCCTCTCGTGCGCGCAACATGCCGTTGCGGATGCGGGGATCTGCGGAGGTCTCGAACATGTCTTGGTCCTTTCGCATGTGCTGTTCTCTTGTCCAGCAACATGGCCAAACAGACCGACTGCGACAAACGAGACTTTTCAGCGTCTCAATTAAGCTATACTTAAGTGAACATGTCTGACCGCCTGCCGCCTCTGACCGCTTTGCGTGCTTTTGACGCTGCCGCCCGGCACATGTCATTTGCCAAAGCCGCCGAAGAACTGCACGTCACCCCGGCTGCGCTCAGCTTTCAGATCAAATCTCTTGAAGAGCATCTGGGCGCGCCGCTGTTTCGCCGCCTCAACCGCGCGGTGGAACTGACCGGCGCGGGCACCGCCCTCGCGCCCGGCGCGCGCGATGGGTTTCAAACGCTCGCCGCAGCCTGGCGCGCCGCTCAAAGAACCATTGATAATCAGACACTTGTTGTGACCGCGGGACCAGCGTTCACCGCCAAATGGATGGCCCCACGGCTCTATGCCTTTGCCCTTGACCACCCCGAGATTGAACTGCGCTTTGCCGCCTCGCTCAAGATGATGGATCTGGCGCGTGACGGTATCGACGTGGCCATCCGCTTCGGCAAGAAAGCACCCGAAGAGCAGTATTTTGTGCAACCGCTTGCATCCGAGTGGGTGTGCCCGGTGATGACGCCGGAGGTGGCGGCGCGCTATCCCACGCCCGCCAGCCTAGCCACGGCCCCGTTGATCGTCGACAACAGTATCGAATTTCTCGATCCGCCGCCGGATTGGGCCGCGTGGTTTCGCGCCATGGGCTTGCCCGCGCCAGAGGTACACGGGCCGAGGTTCAGCCAAGCTGATCACGCCATAGACGCCGCCCTCGCCGGGGTGGGCGTGGTGCTGGGACGGCGCGCGCTGGTGGTCAAAGATTTGGACGACGGGCGCCTGGTTGCGCCGTTCAAAACCGCGATGGAAACCGGCGCGCGCTTCCGCTTTTTGTGCGCCAAAGGCACCGAAACCCGCCCCCACATCGCTGCACTGCGCGCGTGGATTGTGGCCGAGATTGACAAGATGCAGCACATCACCGACGCCATGACCCTGATCCCCGTTCCCGCCGCATGACCCGTGGCCGCGCAACGCTTTTGGGCTGTGTCGCTGTGCTCCTGTGGGGCGTGCTGGCGCTGCTGACGGTGGGCGCGTCGCCCACGCCACCGCTTTTGCTGAACACGATCTGCTTTGCCATCGGCGGCACTCTGGGTCTGATCTGGACCGCGGCCTCGGGCCAGCTTAGCGCTTTGCGCGCCGTGCCGCCGCATGTCTATGCGATGGGCACGCTGGGGCTCTTTGGCTATCACGCGCTCTATTTTACGGCGCTGCGCCTGGCCCCCGCGGCAGAGGCGAGCCTGATTGCCTATCTCTGGCCACTGCTGATCGTGCTGTTTTCGGGCCTGCTGCCGGGGGAAAAGCTGCGCGCGGGCCACGTC
>JBCCLL010000065.1:0-9089 GCA_039026855.1 Pseudomonadota bacterium
CGAAAATCTCTTCGACCGTCCCCTCTTCGACCTTGTTGCCGCGGAACATGACGACAACGCGGTCGGCCATTTGCGCAACCACCGCCATGTCATGCGTGATAAACATCACAGCAGTGCCGGTTTCGCGTTTCAATCGGTCCATGAGTGCGAGGATTTCCGCCTGGATCGTGACGTCGAGCGCAGTGGTGGGCTCGTCTGCAATGAGCAGGCGCGGCTCGCAGGCCAATGCCATTGCGATCACCACACGCTGGCGCATGCCACCCGACAGCTCGTGGGGATACTGCTTGAGCCGCCGTTCCGGTTCGGGAATGCGCACTTGCCGCAAAAGATCCAGCGCGCGGTCCGTGGCGTCAGCTTTTGACATGCCCTTGTGCAGTCGCAAGCCTTCGGTCAACTGCCGACCGACCGTGAACACCGGATTGAGCGCGGTCATCGGCTCCTGAAAAATCATGCCGATTTCATTGCCACGGATGGTGCGCATCAGATCCTGGTCTGTTCCGGCCAGATCAACTTCGTTTGCGTCCGAGCGATTAAAAATGAGGCGACCGTCCGCGATCTGGCCACCGCCAAACTCAACCAGGCGCATCAGCGACAGCGAAGACACCGATTTCCCGGATCCGGATTCGCCGACGATGCACACCGTTTCGCCCGGTCCGACGGAAAAAGATACGTCTTCAACGCCGATTACCGGGCCATCCTTGGTCTGGAATTCAACGCGCAACCCCTGTATGTCGGCGATGGGCTGCGTGGTTTTGAGATCCAGCATCAGGCGCTCCATTTGACGGACATGCGCGGATCGTGAGCCATAGGATTAATCCTGTCAAACCCTTCACCGCGATTTCGCGCGGGCAAGTGCACAGCGCACTTGCAATTTTGGCCAGTTCTGCTTCGATATAGGGGCGTGGCCGGGGGGGCGTTGGTAAAAACCACGGGGAAACCGTGGGTTACGAACCGAACATACCACAGTTCCAGCCCTGTCGCAGCGCGGACCAACGCCGCACGTGCGTGAACAAGAATGATGCGCAGTCCCACCTGCCGTCCAACACGGAGTATGACATGACCCTGAAAACACTTCTGATGGGAGCCGTGGCGTCGACCGCCCTGGCGCCCGCAGCCTTTGCCGAGCGTGGCTCGGACGGTGAGCTGCGGATCATCTACTGGCAAGCGCCTTCGATCCTGAACCCGTATCTGTCGGGCGGCACGAAAGACATCGAATCCGCATCCATGATCCTCGAACCGCTGGCGCGTTTTGACGAAAACGGCAACCTGACGCCCTGGCTTGCCACCGAGATCCCAACCGTTGGCAATGGCGGGGTGAGCGAAGATCTGACGTCAATCACCTGGAAGCTCAAAGAGGGGATTTTGTGGTCCGACGGCACGCCGTTTACGTCCGCAGATGTGAAGTTCACCGCCGATTACTGCATGCATCCCGAAGGCGGCTGCGCGCAGTTGTCATTCTTTGAGGGCGTCGAAAGCGTTGAAACACCCGATGCGCAAACCGTCGTTGTGACGTTCAACCAGCCCAAGCCGAACCCCTACGCTCTGTTTGTGGGCGGCCAATCACCAATTATCCAAGCGGCGCAATTTGCCGACTGCCTGGGTGCCAAAGCGCCAGAGTGCACGGAAGCCAATTTTAACCCCATCGGCACCGGCGGTTTTACTGTCGAAGAGTTCCGTCCCAACGACGTGATCACGATGGTGGCCAACGAAAACTACCGCGAAGCTGACAAGCCCGCATTTGCCCGCGTCACTTTTAAGGGCGGCGGCGATGCCACGGCAGCCGGTCGTTCTGTGCTGGAAACAGGTGAGTTCGACTATGCCTGGAACCTGCAACTTGCCCCCGACGTGATTGCCAAGATGGAAGAAGCCGGCAAAGGCAAAGCCATCGCGGGTTTTGGCCCGCTGGTTGAGCGTCTGGAAATGAACCTGACCAACCCGTCGCCCGACCTGCCCGAGGGCGAGCGGGCCACAGTCGCCCATCCGCACCCGTTTCTGAGCGATCAGGCTGTCCGCGAAGCGCTGTCCATGGCGATTGACCGCGAATTGCTGGTTGAAATTGGCTATGGCAAAGCGGGCAAGGTCACCTGCGATCTCGTCCCCGCCCCACCAATCTATACTGCAGGCAACACCCACTGCTTTACTCAGGACATTGCCGGCGCAAATGCCATGCTCGATGCGGCAGGCTGGGTCGACAGCGACGGCAATGGCATCCGTGACAAAGATGGCGTTGAACTCCGCATACTCTACCAGACCTCGACCAACGCTGTGCGCCAGGACTTCCAGGCGCTGATCAAAGAGTGGTGGAGCCAGATCGGCGTCGAAACCGAACTGCGCAATCTGGACGCGTCGGTGTTCTTTGGTGGTGATCCGGGTTCACCCGACACGTTCCAAAAATTCTACGCAGACGTTGAGATGTACGCCAACACGTTCAACGGCACAGACCCGCAGCAATACCTGGCAGCATATCGCTGTGGCACCGAGCCGCGCCCCGACAGCCAGTGGCAAGGGGAGAATATCAACCGCTTCTGTGATCCCGAATACGACGCCCTGATCGACGAACTGGCCCGGACCGGCGACATCAATAAACGCGCCGAGATTGCGATCAAGATGAACAACATGGTCACAGCAGACACGTTCACCATCGTGCCTCTAGTGCACCGTGGTCGCGTGTCGGCGCATTCCAACTCGCTCGGCGGCGTCAAGCTGAACGTCTGGGACAGCGAGATCTGGAACACCGCTGACTGGTTCCGGATCGACTGATGATCCACGTGCGGTGCGCCGTAAAGGCGCACCCTACACACACCGCCCGTGGTGCGCGGCGACTTCGCACCTAAAACACAAAACACCGGGTGCGCGGTCCCCGCGCACCTTTCCTCAATCGGGACCTGAGCTGCATATGCTGACCTTCACGATCCGCCGATTGCTTTTGTCGATCCCGACATTGCTGTTCATCGCTTTTGTCATCTTCATGTTGCTGCAGATGGCCCCCGGCGACCCGATGGCCAGCCAGCCTTTGACCATCCCACCCGAAGTACGCGAGCGCATGCGCGAGGCACTTGGCGTTGGGCAACCACCGCTGGTGCAGTATTGGAAATGGATGGTCCAGTTCTTCTGGATCGAACCGCAAGTGCTGATCGATCACTGGTTTGGCACCTCTTTCTCCGAAGGCAAACAACGCATAATCTCGTGGCAGACCCGGTCGCCGGTCATGGACATCGTGGTTCAGCGCATCCCGCAAACGCTCTGGGTCGTGGGCCTGTCCTACGTCGTCGGCATCGCCATCGCTGTCCCGATTGGCATCTACTCGGCCTACCGCCAATACTCGGTCTTTGACCAGTCTGGCACGTTTGTGACTATGATCGGCTTTTCGATCCCGCCGTTTTTCACCGGTCCGCTACTGATCGTAGTCTTTTCCGTGCAGCTTGGCTGGCTGCCCTCGATCTACGACACAACACACGTGGTCAACGATTGGGAGAGCTTCAAAGTCCAATTCATGCAAATGGTCATGCCGGTCATGGTGCTGGCCCTGCAAACCACTGCGCAGATCAGCCGCTACATGCGCTCATCAATGCTCGACAACCTCAACCAGGATTATGTCCGCACGGCCCGCGCCAAAGGGTTGAAGGAAAGCGTTGTGGTCATGGTCCACGTGCTGCGCAATTCGATGATCCCGGTCATCACGGTCATTGCGCTGGGCATCCCGTCCATCTTCGGCGGCGCCATCATCACTGAAAACGTCTTTAAGGTGAACGGGATCGGCCAGTTGCTGCTGACGTGGCTCTTTGCCAACGATCTGCCCGGCGTGATGACACTAACCTTTATCTTCGCAGTGCTGATCGTCCTCTTTAACCTGATCGCTGACATTCTCTACGGCGTGCTTGACCCGAGGATCCGCTATGACTGACGCCTCGCAAGAGACATTTGGCGCGCTGCAAGACCGCGAGCCGCCAAAAGCCCCACGCAGCCAATGGCGCGACGTCTGGGATACGTTCAAACGGCACAAAGGCGCGCTGCTCGGCGGTGGCTTTCTAATCTTTATCACGCTGGCCGTGCTGATTGGCCCGTTGATCTACACGGTCGACGCCACACAGATCGACATCCGCAACAAGGATTTTCGCCCGATCTACGTAGCACTCTGGGATGGCGACGCCAAAGTGGGCTGGAACAAGCCGCTGGGGTCGGACCAGTTGGGCCGCGATATCCTGGCGCAACTCATCGAAGGCGGCCGCGCCTCGATGGCGGTGGGCTGGGCCGCGATGATCCTCGCATTGGTGATTGGTACCGGCGTCGGCGTGCTCGCAGGTTACTTCAAGCGGCTAGACTTCTGGTTGATGCGCTTCACCGATTTGGTGCTGTCATTGCCCATTTTGCCCATCCTGCTGGTCGCCGTGACCCTGTTCCGACAACCGCTGAACGCGCAATTCGGGCCCGAGGGCGGGATGTTCATCCTGATCGTCAGCGTGGTAGGCCTCACCTCATGGATGCAAACCGCCCGGATTGTGCGCGGCGACATCCTGGCGCTGAAGGAACGCGAGTTTATCCTCGCCGCCCGCTCGATCGGCACAACACCGGCCAAGATCATCCGGCGGCACCTGCTGCCCAATGTGATCTCACCCATCATGGTCTCGGCCACGCTCGGTCTCGCCACGGCCATTATCACCGAAAGCGCGCTCAGCTTTCTTGGCGTGGGCTTCCCGTCGGACTTCCCCACATGGGGCAAACTTTTGGCCGATGCAGTGCCGCGGATGGAGCAATACCCCGAGCGCGTTTTGCTGCCCGGTATCCTGATCTCGCTGACCGTGCTTGGCGTGAATTATCTGGGCGATGGTCTGCGCGACGCGCTTGATCCGCGCATTCGTGGGCGCTGACATCTCTACCCTGGTGCCAGCGTCCTCTTCTCTGTTTCAAAAAATCCTCCCCGAAGGGCCGTTCTGCCACAAGCGCCCTACTTCTCAACCGCTTGGCGCAGCCGTCGGATCATCGCCCAAACCAGCAGGAACACCGGCAAGGTCACCAACGCGGTCAGGAAATTGACCGTCAAACCGGTCGGCTCTTGCAACGGGTAAAGCAAATAAGACGACAACGACACGGCGTAGTAACTGATCGCAACAACCGAAAGCCCCTCAACCGTGCGCTGCAATCGCAACTGCAGGTCGGATCGTTTGTCCATGCTTTCGAGCAGCTTCTGGTTTTGCGCAGATCGCTCCACGTCGACACGTGTGCGCAAAAGGTTTGCGGCCCGCACCGCGCGCGCAGACATCGCATCCATCTGTTCTTTGGACGACCGCACCGTGCGCATCGCGGGCTGATAGCGACGTGTCATGAACTCGTGAAATGTCTGGCGGCCTTCATATCGGTGCTCGCGCAGCGCATCGATGCGTTCGGACACGATGGCCTCATAGGCGCCTGTGGCGGCGTAGCGAAACGATGACTGCGCCGACAAAGTCTCAAGATCCGCGGAAATCGCCAGCAGCGCCTGCAGGGTCGATTCCGCGCGCGACCCCTCGCGGCTCATCTCTTCGACCAGCGTGGTCAGTCGCGTATCCAGCGCCGTCAGTTTCGGCCCCAAATCGCGGACCCGGGCAAAGCCCAACATCGACATGGTCTTGTAGGTCTCGATCTCACACAAGCGCTGCACGATCCGGCCGATCCTACGCTCACTCGTGCCGCCGCTGACAAACAGAGCGAACCGCATGTGCCCGTTGCTGTCGATGCGGAAATCAGACGCCGCCACCGCGTTGTCATCCAGCATCGCGCTCACAGCGAGGCTTTCGGGCACAAACCATTTGTCCAGCAACTTGCAAATCTTCGGCTGCTCGGGCCGCTCTTCTATTTGTACGATCACGGACGTAGCGCGCTGACCGGGCGCCTGCTCCAGCCAATCGGACGGGAACGGCTCAAAAGCCGATGCATCAAACGGGCGTTCGGCCGCTGAATTACTGAACAGCGTGTAAGTGACAAATTCGGTGTGCTGCTCCCATTTCAGCCAGTGCTTGCCAATCCGGCCATAGTAATGTGTGGCGCCCGGCTGCGGATGTGCCGCGCCGTAACGGTCGAGCAAGGCATGCAAATGCACCAGGTCTTGCGACCGATCCCGATTGGCCGCCATCTCGGGCTGCTTGAAGGCGATGTAAATCGCCGAAGATGGCGGCGCCATGGATGGGAAAGGCCGCGCGTGCAGCTCATTGGCCAATGCGTAGCGCAGCGGGTGGTCTTCTATTGGCGGCATTTTCAGCGATCCTGATTTATTTGACGGGACATAGCGCAGGGCATCTGAAATGCAAATTCAAAAAATGTTTATTATCAAATGGTTATCGGGATACAGTGGTACACCATGCCGCACCCTTAACGCGCTGAACGTTACCAAAACAAAAAGCCCCGCCAAAAATTTGGCGGGGCTTTGCTTTCATGTCTCGCGCCGGATCAGTCGATCATTGGCAGCAGGCTGTCAATTGACGCCTTCGCATCGCCGTAAAACATGCGCGTGTTTTCCTTGAAAAACAGCGGGTTTTCGATGCCGGAATAGCCGGTGCCCTGCCCGCGCTTTGACACAAAGACTTGCTTGGCCTTCCAGCATTCCAGCACTGGCATGCCCGCGATCGGGCTGTTTGGATCGTCTTGGGCAGCCGGGTTCACGATGTCGTTGGAGCCGATGACGATGGCGACGTCCGTGTCCGGAAAGTCATCATTGATCTCGTCCATCTCCAGCACGATGTCATAGGGCACCTTTGCCTCGGCCAAGAGCACGTTCATGTGCCCGGGCAGACGCCCTGCCACTGGGTGGATAGCAAAGCGGACCTCTTTGCCCTCGGCGCGCAGCTTGCGGGTCAGTTCGGCCACGCCCTGCTGGGCCTGGGCCACCGCCATGCCGTAGCCGGGTATGATCACGATGCTTTGCGCGTCGTTAAGAGACGTGGCAACACCGTCGGCGTCAATGGCGATTTGCTCGCCTTCCACGGCCATCTGTTCGCCCGCAGCCGCACCGCCCCAGCCGCCCAGGATGACGGACACGAACGACCGGTTCATCGCCTTGCACATGATGTAGCTGAGGATCGCCCCCGACGAGCCCACAAGCGCGCCCACCACGATCAGCAGGTCATTGCCCAGCGAGAACCCGATGGCCGCCGCCGCCCAGCCGGAATAGCTGTTGAGCATCGACACCACCACCGGCATGTCCGCACCACCGATGCCCATGATCAGGTGATAGCCGATAAAGAGCGCCAGCAGCGTCAGTAGCATCAGCGTCCAGGACCCTGACCCACCGAGGTAAAGGATCGCCAGCAAGAGCGAGCCTGCCGCCGCAGCCGCGTTGAGCGCGTGACCGCCCGGCAATTGCTTGGCCGAAGTGTCCACGTTGAACGGCAACAGGGACGACCCGCCCGCCAGCTTGGCATAGGCGATGACCGACCCGGTAAAGGTCACAGCACCGATCCAGATGCCCAGCACCAGCTCAACGCGCAGGATGCCGATCTCGACACTGGATTTCTTGGCGATCAGCTGGCCAAAGGACGACAGACCGTCATAGATCTCTTTGGGCAGGCCGATGGCTGTGACGCCGTCGTCTCCAACGGCCCCCATAACGAGCCCCTCGGCGCCGTAGATCGCGCCCACATAGTTGATCATGATGTCGGCGTTAAAGCCCACAAAGACCGCCGCCAGCCCCACAAGCGAGTGCATGATCGCGACCAGTTCGGGCATCTGCGTCATCTCGACCTTGGTGGCGAGCTGATAGCCCACCGCCGCACCGCCCGCGATCAGCACAAGCGAGGCAAACCACAGACCCGCGCCAGGCCCAAAGAGCGTGGCCAGCACGGCCACAGCCATACCGACAATCCCGTACCATACCGCGCGCTTTGCGCTTTCCTGACCCGACAACCCGCCCAGCGACAGGATGAAGAGAATGGCTGCGACCACATAGGCCGCGATGGTGAATGCGTTTTCCATTGTCCCTGCCCCGACTTATGATTTCTGGAACATGGCGAGCATGCGCCGTGTCACGAGGAAGCCGCCAAAGATGTTCACAGCGGCCATAAAGATACCTAGCGCCGCCAAGAGCGTGATCAGAAGACTGCTCGACCCCACCTGGATCAGCGCGCCCAGAATGATGATCGACGAGATCGCGTTGGTCACCGCCATCAGCGGCGTATGGAGCGAGTGCGCCACGTTCCAGATCACCTGGAAGCCGATAAAGACACTCAGCACAAAGACGATGAAGTGCTGCATAAACGAGGCGGGCATGCCCGGGATCAGGCCCACACCAAGCACCAGCAGTGCTCCAATGCCCAGCAGGGTCACCTGGCTGCGGGTCTGCGCCTTGAACGCAGCCATTTCGGCGGCGCGCTTTTCTTCGGGCGTCAGTTCAACAGGCGTGTTCTTGACCTTCTGCTGCGCAATCGCGTTCACCTTGGGCGGTGGCGGCGGGAAGGTGACAACCTTCTCATGCGTCACGGTCGCGCCGCGGATCACGTCATCTTCCATGTCGTGCACGATCACGCCGTCTTTTTCCGGCGTGAGGTCGGCCATCATGTGCCGGACGTTGGTGGCATAAAGGGTCGAGGATTGCGCCGCCATCCGGCTGGGGAAGTCGGTATAGCCCACAACGGTCACGCCGTTGTCGGACACCACTTTTTCGTCCATCACCGTCAGTTCGCAGTTGCCGCCACGCTCGGCCGCAAGATCCACGATAACCGACCCGGGCTTCATCATCTCGACCATGTCTTTGGTCCACAGCACCGGCGCATCCCGGCCTGGGATCAGCGCGGTACAGATGACGATGTCGATGTCGGGCGCCATCTCGCGGAACTTGGCCAGCTGCGCCTCGCGGAACTCGGGGCTGGAGGGGGCCGCATAGCCGCCCGTCTTGGCGCCGTCCTGCTGTTCTTCGTCAAAGTCGAGAAAGACGAACTCCGCCCCCATCGATTCAATCTGTTCGCTCACCTCGGGCCGCACGTCAAAGGCGTAGGTGATGGCGCCAAGCGATGTGGATGTGCCGATGGGGGCGGAGTTCGTCTTTCTCGACTTTGACGAAGAACAGCAGGACGGCGCCAAGACGGGCGGCTATGCGGCCCCCTCCAGCCCCGAGTTCCGCG
>JBCCLL010000066.1:0-8532 GCA_039026855.1 Pseudomonadota bacterium
CAAAAAAATAGGACCAAACATGAACAGACGTTTTGCACTCAAAGCGGCAGCAGCCGTTACCGCGCTCGCATCGCTCTCGGCCTGCGCCGGACTGGGCGGTGGAGATGACATCGTAGATGTCGCGGCCGCCAACGGCAACTTCAACACGCTTGTCGCAGCTGTACAGGCCGCCGGACTTGAGGAAACGTTGCGGGGAGAAGGACCTTTCACCGTATTCGCACCCACCGATGCGGCCTTTGCAGCGCTGCCCGAGGGCACCGTCGAAGACCTGCTGCTGCCCGAAAACAAAGACACGCTGGTCAGTATCCTGACCTACCACGTGTTGCCGGGTGCCGTTCCGGCGGCCGATGTTCTGGGCGCACGTACGACAGTCACAACCGTGAACGGCGCGGAGCTTGTGGTTGATGGCACAGGTGACGGCGTCATGGTTGGCGACGCCAATGTCACGGCCGCCGACGTGGAAGCGTCAAACGGCGTGATCCACGTGATCGACAAGGTACTGCTGCCCTAAGGGGCACAAAACCACTTTAAAAATTAGGCCTGCCGGTTCATCTGGCAGGCCTTTTTTATGGGTCCGTGATCCAGGATGCTTTGCGCTTTTCGAAGAAGGCTGAAATGCCTTCTGCGGCCTCTGGCGTTTCCCAGACCCGGCGCAGCGCCTCGATAGAAGCCTCTACTGCATCGCTCTCCGGCGCGCGGCCCAGGCGCAGCGCCAGCGCTTTGGCAGCGGCCACAGCCTGGGGCGCGCACGCAAGATAGGGCGCTGTTTCCTGCTCAACCGCCGCGTTCAACGCGTCCGAAGGAACCGCGCGGGCCAGAATGCCAAGGGCCAGAGCTTCCTCCGCCTCAAAAAGCCGAGAGGACATGAAGACCCGGCGCGCTGCGCCCTCGCCCATGCGGGCGAGCACGTAAGGCCCGATGGTTGCCGGGATCAACCCAAGCCGCGTCTCGGTCAGCCCCAGTTTCATGCCCGTGACGCCGATGGCGACGTCACAGACGCAAGCAAGACCCACACCGCCACCAAAGGCATTACCCTGCAGCGCACCAATCAGGGGTTTTGGCAAACTGTTCAATGCGCCCAGCATGGTGGCAAGTTTGCGCGCCTCTGCCGCGCGCGTGCTTGCATCCAGAGCCATCTGGGCGCGCATCCAGCCCAAATCCCCCCCAGCGCAAAAGGTGCGACCCGCACCGGTCAGAACAACCACGCGCACCGCGTCATCTGCCGCGAGCTGTGCCGCGGCCTGTGTCAGATCCGCGATGAGTTGCGCAGAGAGCGCATTGTGTTTTTCCGGCCGGTTCAGCGTCAGGCGCGCCACGCCGCGCGCGTCGATCTCTAGCAAAAGGGTTTCAAACATCGCGACACCTACAACGCTGGCTGCGCCTGACCGCGCAGCGCCCGCGCCATCGCCGCCGCCTCGGCGATCGCGTCCAGATCGAGACCTGTGTCATAGCCCAGTGCCGCAAGATGCGCCGCAACGTCTTCGGTGGCCACATTACCGGGTGACCCTGGTGCAAAGGGGCACCCACCTAGCCCGCCCACGGCGGCATCAAAAACCCGCACGCCCATGCTGAGCGAGGTATCGATGTTCGACATCGCCCGCCCTTCGGTGTCGTGGTAATGGCCCGCCAGCCGCCCAACAGGCACCACGTCGCGCACGGCAAGGAGCATACGTGCAACGCTGTCCGGCGTGCCCGCGCCGATCGTATCGCCGAGGCTGATCTCGTAGCATCCCATGGCAAACAACCTGTCAGCAACCTCCGCCACCTTGTGCGGTGCCGTGGGTCCGTCATAAGGGCAGGCAATCGCGCAGGAGACATAGCCGCGCACCGGCAGATCGATATGCCGTGCCGTTTCCAGTATCGGGGCGAACCGCGCGAGACTTTCGTCAATGCTGGCGTTGATATTGGCCTTGGAAAATCCCTCCGAGGCTGAGCCAAAGACCGCAACCTCATCCGCGCCCGCCGCGCGCGCCGCATCAAAGCCGCGCATGTTCGGTGTCAGCGCGCCGTAGCGGGTGCCGGAGCGGCGCGTGATCTCGGCCAGAACCCGTTCCCCATCGGCCATCTGTGGCACAGCTTTCGGCGAGACAAAGCTTGCAACCTCGATCCTCGAAAACCCTGCCGCGCTCAGGCGGTCGACAAGGGCAATCTTGTCGGCGGCATCAATGGGGCGGGGTTCGTTTTGCAACCCATCCCGCGGTCCGACCTCGAAAATTTCACAGGTGCCCAAGCTCATCTGTCATTCTCCCCCCGTTTGCCGCAGACTGTAGCAGGCGCAACACGCCTATGTCTCGCGGATTAATCGTCAGGGTCGGTCAGCCGGATCAATGGCGCACCGGACGTGACCTGATCCCCTTCCGCCACAAGAACCTCCGCGATCTCGCCGTCCCGCGTGGCAAAGAGCGCATGCTCCATCTTCATCGCCTCCAGCACGGCAAGGCGCGCGCCCTTGCGGACCGCCTGCCCCGGTGTTGCGGCAAGATCCTTGATGAGGCCGGGCATCGGCGCGGTCAGCAGAGCGCTTTCGTCTGCGGTCGGTGCGGCCTCTGCCAGCGGATCGATCCGGTCAAACACAAGACCAAACCGATCAAACACGGTCACGCGTTCCGCATCCAAGCTGACATTGGCCGTCGCCTGACCGTTGAGGAACCAGCCTCCATCACGTCGCACGGCCTCAATGCTTTCACCGCCCACAAACCAGCGTTGAAGGGTTGCAGAGCGCACCTCGACCTCGATCTCGTGACGCGCGCCATCCTGCAAAAGGCATACCCGTTGGCGCAGTGGCTCCCAGAGCGCAAAGCCTGCATCGAGCGGCGGCGCATCGAGCCCCGTGACCGCCATGGCAGCGGCAACAAAGTGGTGCGGGGTAGCCACTTGCGGCGCCACCAACTCCTGCAGATCGCGCGCGATCAACCCGGTGTCAAATGCCCCGCGGCCAAAGGGCTCATGGGTCATCAACGCGCCCAGAAACGCGAGGTTTGTCACCGTGCCCGCCACCTCGCAGGACGCGAGCGCCTGCTGCATGCGGCGAAGGGCCTCGGCTCGATCAGAGCCGTGCACAATCAACTTGGCAATCATCGGGTCGTAGTGCGGGCTGATCTCATCACCTGCGCGCACACCGCTGTCCGCGCGCGCGAGGTCCGGAAACCGCAGGTGACTGATCCGTCCCGTCGCGGGTAGAAAGCCCGCTGGCACGTCTTCAGCATAAAGGCGCGCTTCGATGGCATGCCCCTTGCAGTCGATGTCGCCTTGTTCGGCAGGCAAGGGCGCGCCCGCGGCCACGCGCAACTGCCACTCGACCAGGTCGATGCCAGTGATCGCCTCGGTCACGGGATGCTCCACCTGCAGGCGCGTGTTCATCTCCATAAAGTAGAACCGGTCGGGGTGCAGCCCCGACGCGCTGTCGGCGATGAACTCCACTGTGCCCGCCCCGCGGTAGCCGATGGCCTCCGCTGCGCGCACGGCCGCGGCCCCCATGGCTGCGCGCATCTCCTCCGTCATGCCCGGCGCCGGCGCCTCTTCGATGACCTTCTGGTGACGGCGCTGCAGCGAGCAGTCCCGTTCAAAGAGATGGATCGCGCGTGTGCCATCACCAAAGACCTGCACTTCTATGTGGCGCGGACGGTTGACATATTTTTCGACGAGCACGTCGCTGTTGCCAAAGGCGTTTTGCGCCTCGGACCGGGCCGAGGCGAGCGCGGCTGCAAAGTGCTCAGGGTCCTCGACCTGCCGCATGCCCTTGCCTCCGCCGCCGGCAACGGCCTTGATCAAAACCGGGTAGCCGATGTCGGCAGCCGCCTGCGCCAGCCGTTCGGTCGACTGATCAGGCCCGTGATAGCCAGGAACCACAGGCACGCGCGCATCTTCCATCAGTCGTTTCGCGGCATCCTTAAGGCCCATTGCACGGATCGCCTCCTCGGACGGACCGATAAAGACCAACCCTGCCGCCACGACGTCGGCGACGAACTCAGGGTTTTCGCTGAGAAACCCATAGCCAGGGTGGATGGCTTCCGCCCCGGTGCGCAAGGCCGCTTCAATGATCGCGTCGCCACGCAGGTAGCTGTCGCGCGGCGCAGCCCCGCCAATGGGAACGGCCACATCCGCCATCGACACATGGCGCGCCTGCGCATCGACGTCAGAATACACAGCAACGCAGTCCACACCCAGCGCTTGGGCCGTTTTCATAACGCGGCACGCGATCTCGCCGCGGTTGGCCACCAGTATGCGCCTAAACATGATCAGACCTTCCATCAATGGCTGCAGGTCCCATGCTGCACCGGCTTGCGTCGCCGGCGCGTCCATAGTTTTCGGCCAACATCGGGAACGGCCCAGTGACGGGCGCCCTTCGGATCACAGGTGCGCGCCCGCCTGCCCCGTGTGGAGCGCCCACGCCGCACGTAAAACCGCATGGTCGGCGTACCGATGCTTTTGGCCACGCGCCGATCATTGGCCTACCTTCGCGGCGTTACATGCGGAAGACACCAAAGCGGGTCTCCTCTATTGGTGCGTTCAGTGCCGCGGACAGCGAAAGGCTGAGCACGTCGCGGCTTTTGCGCGGGTCAATGATGCCGTCATCCCACAATCTGGCGGCGGCGTAGAGCGGATGACTTTGTTCTTCAAACATATCAATGGTCGGCTGTTTGAACGCGGCTTCTTCCTCTGACGACCAAGTGCCGCCCGCGCGTTCGATCGCCGCGCGCTTGACCGTGGCCAGCACACCGGCTGCCTGCGCACCGCCCATGACAGAGATACGCGCATTCGGCCAGGTCCAAAGAAACCGCGGACTGTAGGCGCGCCCGGCCATACCATAATTGCCAGCGCCGAATGAGCCACCGACCAGCATAGTTATCTTGGGCACACTCGTGCAAGCCACGGCGGTCACCATCTTGGCTCCGTGCCGGGCAATGCCTTCATTCTCGTACTGGCGGCCCACCATGAACCCCGTGATGTTCTGCAAAAACACCAGCGGGATGCGCCGTTGCGAGCAGAGTTCAACAAAATGCGCGCCTTTTTGCGCTGCCTCAGAAAACAAAACACCGTTGTTGGCGACAAGACCGACCGGGCAGCCTTTGATATGGGCAAAGCCGGTGACCAGCGTTTCGCCGAACCGGGCCTTGAAGGCGTCGAAACGCGAACCGTCCACCAACCGGGCGATCAGCTCATGAATGTCGTAAGGCGTGCGCAGATCAGCCGGTACGATACCGAGGATCTCTTCGGGATCATAAGCTGGATCCTCTGGTTCTTCCCAAGCCACCGTGTCCGGGGTGCTGCGGTTCAGCCCCCGCACGGCCCGTCGCGCCAGCGCCAGCGCATGCGCATCATCCTCGGCCAGATAGTCCGCGACGCCCGAGAGCCGCGTATGCACATCGCCGCCGCCCAACTCTTCTGCCGAGACCACCTCGCCCGTGGCCGCTTTGACGAGGGGAGGTCCCGCAAGGAAGATGGTGCCCTGGTCTTTGACGATGATCGTCACATCCGACATGGCGGGCACATAGGCCCCGCCCGCAGTACATGACCCCATCACGACGGCGATTTGCGCAATGCCCGCAGCGCTCATCCGCGCTTGGTTGTAAAAGATACGGCCGAAATGGTCGCGGTCGGGAAACACCTCGTCCTGATTGGGCAGGTTGGCACCACCGCTGTCGACAAGGTAAATGCAGGGCAAATGGTTCTCGCGCGCAATCTCCTGTGCGCGCAGGTGCTTTTTGACGCTCAATGGGTAGTATGTCCCGCCCTTCACGGTGGAATCGTTGCACAGGACCATGACCTCCTGCCCTTCCACACGCCCGATGCCTGCGATCATACCCGCTGCGGGCGCGGCCCCGTTGTAAAGACCATGCGCCGCGGTCGCTCCGATCTCCAGAAATGGGCTGCCGGGGTCAATTAGCCCCGCCACCCGATCGCGCGGCAGCATCTTGCCACGTGCAAGATGGCGCGCCCGTGCGGCATCGCCTCCACCTTGTGCGGCCTGATCCGCCACCTGGCGCACCTCGGCCAAAGCCTCAAGGTGTGCTGCTCTGTTTGCGTGGTACGTCTCTGAGCCCGTCGTGACGTGCGATATGAGTTTCATGGCAGGCTTGGCCTCATGTCTGTGGCGCACCGGACAGCGCGGGTGCAGGATCAATCTGGAGCAAACGACCAAATCGGTCCACCGGATAGTCATAGCGCGTGTCGTCACGTGATATGCACGTCACCAATATCCACACGGAGGGGATTGGCCCCGGTTGCGCGGTGCAGTCAGTCAGGCGTGCATCCGCGCCGCGTTCATCCAGATACAGCGCCGAGTAAGCCGTGATCACATCCGTCTCGGTCAAGGTGACCGCAATCCACCCAAGCCGAAAGGCCCAGACCCCAAAGGCCAGTGCCAAGAGGGCAAAAGGCGCAAACCAGACCCAGCGCGGCACTATGACGTCCGCATAATTGCAACAGTGGTACAAGGCAGAATTGCAGATTGACACATGTCAAGGAAGTCTGCCGACCGCCTCGTCAAAACCCACCTGTTCCACGTGAAAAGGCGAGAAAAATGAAGAACGCATTTATCAAAACCCTTCTGGTCACCAGTGCATTGGTGTGCCTGTCCGGCACCGCATTCGCGCAGTCGCAGGGCGACTGGACCTTCGGTATCGGTGTTGGCTATGTCGACCCCAAGGATGACAATGGCGATCTCGCCGGTCTCGAAGCGGATGTTGATTCCGCGACCAGTTTCACCTTCACAGCAGAATACTTTGTGCGCGATAATCTCGGCATCGAGTTGCTGGTCGCAACCCCGTTTGAGCACGATATTGCGCTCGACGGTCTCGGAGATATCGGGGAAACGAAACAACTGCCACCCACCTTGTCGTTGAACTACCATTTCCAGACCGGGAGCGCGTGGAAACCCTACATCGGCGCAGGGATCAACTACACCACCTTCTTCGAAGAAAACGCCGACCTCGGCGACCTCGAGCTCGACGATTCCTGGGGCTATGCGCTGCAAGCTGGTGTCGACCATCAGTTCAGCGACACGGGTGCCGTGCGGTTCAACCTGCGCTACATCGACATTGAGACCGACGCCGAGCTTGATGGAGCAGACATTGGCACCGCCGAGATTGATCCGGTCATTTTCACGGTCGCCTACGTCTTCAGTTTCTGATCGGGGCAGACACGCCGGAATGCGCATATCTCCTGAACCGGTGCCCTGCATCGGTTCAGGCCCTGGCCGCCATCAGCTCACGCCCCACAAGCATGCGGCGTATCTCCGACGTGCCGGCACCAATTTCCATCAGCTTGGCGTCGCGAAAGAGACGCGCGACCGGGCTGTCGGCGAGAAACCCCGCCCCTCCCATGGCCTGCACGGCCTGATGGGCCTGTTTCATGGCTTCTTCGGAGGCATAAAGACAACAGGCCGCTGCATCCTGTCGCGTAACGTCCCCGCGATCGCAGGCCTTTGCGACCTCGTAGACGTAAGCGCGCGCAGAATTCATGGCCGTGTACATATCGGCGATCTTGCCTTGCATCAGCTGAAAACTCCCGATCGGCTGACCGAACTGCTTGCGCTCGGCCATGTAGGGCATGATCGCGTCAAGACAGGCCGCCATGATGCCAGTGCCGATGCCGGCCAGAACAACGCGTTCATAGTCGAGCCCCGACATCAGCACGGCCACGCCACGTCCTTCCTCGCCCAGAACATTTTCAAACGGCACCTCCACATCTTCAAAAAGAAGCTCTGCCGTGTTGGAGCCCCGCATGCCCAGTTTGTCGAAATGCACGCTGGTGGAGAACCCAATCATATCACGCTCTATGAGAAAGGCCGTAATCCCACGCGCGCCCGCGTCCGGGTCGGTTTTGGCATAAACCACCAGCGTCGTTGCGTCCGGTCCGTTGGTGATCCAGTATTTGGTGCCGTTGAGCCGATAATGATCGTTGCGCTTTTCCGCTCGCAGTTTCATGGAGACCACGTCAGATCCCGCACCGGCCTCTGACATCGCCAGCGCACCGACGTGTGTGCCGGCAATAAGGTCAGGCAGGTACTTGCGCTTTTGCGCCTCCGTTCCGTTCAACCTGATCTGGTTGACACAGAGGTTCGAATGCGCGCCGTATGATAGCGACACCGACGCAGACGCGCGCGCGATCTCTTCAATGGCGACGGTATGCGCCAGATAGGACATCGCAGAGCCGCCGTAGGTTTCCTCTACCGTGATCCCCAGCAGACCGAGATCGCCCATCTCCGTCCAAAGCGCGGCTGGAAACACGTTTGTTTTGTCCACCTCGGCCGCGATCGGCGCCACACGCTCCTGCGCCCATCGATGCACCATGTCGCGCAATGCGTTCACATCCTCTCCCAGATCGAATGACATGGTTGCATTGAACATCTCATGGCCCTCCCTGAACGACGGAACAGCGTTGCTGTTCAAGACTTTAAAGCGTAGCGAGCAGCACTCAGCCGGTCAATGCCACCGCCGCTCTTTCCATTTTGGGCCATGCCCAAAATCACATTGGAAACATGCGCGCGACACCGTCGCGCGCGCCGCCGGATCACGCTGCAGTTTGAAA
>JBCCLL010000067.1:0-7476 GCA_039026855.1 Pseudomonadota bacterium
CAAGTTTCCGCGAGGTGGATTTCTCAACCGCGGGCATCGGCTTCATCCTGTCGATGAACCCCGCAGCACTGTCCGGTGCACCACATAGCTTCATCTCCACGGTCTATGCCAGCGAAGAGACCGAAACGGAGATCCTGCGGGGTTCATCGACAGGATGAAGCCGATGCCCGCGGTTGAGAAATCCACCTCGCGGAAACTTGCAAGCGTGCCGGTGATGTCACGTCCGAGAATGTTGATCGTCATCGTGTCCCCGATCGTCAGCCCCATTTCTGCAGCCTCTTCGGCGGCAAAGCTGATCAGCGGTGGGCCGTCATAGTCTTTGGGCCACCACGCGCCTTCGGTGATCCGCGTGTTCTCGGGCAGCGCGTCTGCGTAGGTGACACCCCGGTCGCCTTCAAGCACCCAGTGGCTGCCCGCCACCTCCCGCGCCGGACGTCCGTTGATCTGGGTGATGACGCCGCGCAGCATGGGCGCCGACTGGATGCGCTCGACTTCCGGATCGTTTATCAGGCGTTCGGTGTACCCCTCGATCTGATCCTTTTGGATGTCGACGAAAAAGTAACTGGGTGCCACGTCGGGCAGGTTGCCGGTGATCGCATTGCGTAAGTTTCCGTCGATCTGGCCGACCGCAGCCAGAACGGAAAGGCCCAACCCCAGGGACAGTACAATCGATGCAGCACCCTCGCGCGTTCCGGAAATGGCCGCCAGCGCCCAGCGTAGACGCGGCCAGCCGCGGGCCAGGCTCTTGCCGCGTTTGGAAAGGACACGCATGGCGTGGGCGGCCAACACAAGCAGCAACAGCGATCCTGCGATACCGCCTGCCGTCATCAGTGTCAGACGCCATGTGCCGGAAAACCATGTGGCGGCTGCCAGCAGCACGGCCAGAGCGGCGGCAGCCCACAGGATGTAGCGCGGCGCCGGCAACGGGTCACTGGTGGTCAGCGCGTCGCGAAACAGTGTTGCGGCGCGAATGTTCTCCGTCCGCGCCAGCGGCCAGAGCGTGAAGATAAATGCGGTGAGCACACCGTAAAGTGCGGCTTCAGCGAGGGGGGCCGGGTAGATCGCGAAGGCGGTCGGTATTGGCAGGCGCGCCTCGATCAGCGGTGCAAAAAGCATTGGCAACAGCGCACCAAGCGCCAGTCCGAGGCACACACCGACGATCGACAGCACGCCGATCTGGATAAAGTAGGTCTGGAAGATGGTCTGTCGCTCTGCGCCAAGCGTGCGCAATGTGGCGATCACGCTGGTTTTGTCTGCAAGATAAGCGCGCACAGCGGAAGACACGCCAACGCCACCGACAGCCAGCCCGGACAGCCCGACCAGGATCAGGAAAGCGCCCAACCGGTCGACAAACTCCGAGATCCCCGGCGCGCCGTCGCGGGCGTCGCTCCACCTGACACCGGTCTCGGCAAAAACCGTCGCTGCCTCGTCCGCCACGGCGGCGAGATCTGTGCCCGGTGGCAGATCGAGGCGGTACTTGGTTGAGAACAGCGTGCCCGGCGCCAGCAGGGATGCGTTTGCAAGGCTGCGCGTCAGCACGATCGTCCGAGGGCCCAACGCAAATCCGCTGGCCGCCCCATCAGGTTCGAAGGTAAGCTCCGCTGACAGATAAAAATCCTGTATGCCAAGGGCAAACCGGTCGCCGATCTCCAACCCCAAACGGTCGATCAGCACCGTTTCCATAACGGCGCCGGGCAGGCCATCCTGTCCAGCCAAAGCTTGCGCCAGCGGCGTCGGTGGGTCCAACGCCACGGTGCCGATGAGCGGATAGGCGTTGTCCACCGCCTTGACTTGCGTCAGCGCGCGCATCTCGCCGACCACGGCCATGGAGCGGAAATCGGCAATCTCGGATACGGCGTCCGCCCGGTCGTCCATCCAGGCGCGCTCGGGCTCTGTTGCAAACCGGTAGGTGAAATCAAGTTCTGCATCGCCGCCCAAGAGTGCGGCCCCTTCGCGTGCCAGTCCCGCTTCAATGCTCGCACGGACGGTGCCGATGGCGGCGATGGCCGCGACCCCCATGGCAAGACAGGCGAGAAAAATGCGAAACCCGCGTAACCCGCCGCGGAGCTCGCGCATCGCGAAGCGGTGAGCTGTGGCCAGACTCATTCCGCGGCCCGCTCATAGGTCGCTATCTGCCCATCTGACAAACGTATGACACGGTCGCATCGATCGGACAGTGTCCTGCTGTGTGTCACCAGCACCAATGTGGAACCATGACGGTCGCGCAATCCAAAGAGCAGGTCAATGATTGCTGCGCCATTGGCGCCGTCGAGGTTCCCGGTTGGTTCATCGGCCAACAGGATATCAGGCGTGGGTGCCGCGGCGCGCGCAAGCGCCACCCGCTGCTGTTCGCCCCCGGACATTTGCGCGGGGTAGTGATCTTGCCTGTGCGCGAGACCCACCACGTCTAGTTCTGCTGCGGCTTTCTCAAAGGCGTCCTTGTCCCCTGCAAGCTCCAACGGTGTTGCGACGTTTTCCAATGCGGTCATGGTCGGGATCAGGTGAAACGACTGGAAGACCACACCCATATGCGCACGTCTGAACCGCGCCAGCGCGTCTTCATCCATGGCGCCAAGATCATGGCCCATGGCCTGTACGCGACCGCCTGTCGGCTTTTCAAGCCCGCCCATCAACATCAAGAGGGAGGACTTTCCCGATCCCGACGGTCCGATCAAGCCGAGGCTTTCGCCGCGCGCCACGTCTAAAGTGATCCCATGCAAAATATCCACGCGTCCGGCATTGCCATCCAGCGATAATGTTGCATTTTCCAGTGTGTAAATCGGGTCTGTCATGTGGGGCCCGTGCGCTGCTGCGTTCTGGAAATGATATGGAGCAAGGATTTCAATGCGCAAGGCGATCATTGGCATTGTCATGAGTTTGCCGTCCCTGGCGGCGACCGAGGAAATCGTGATCGCGGCGCTCGGCGACAGTTTAACGCAAGGCTACGGCCTTGTGGTCGACGATGGCTTTGTGCCGCAGCTGCAAGATTGGCTTGATGCGCAAGGCTTGGACGCGCGGGTGATCAATGCAGGGGTTTCGGGGGACACCACGGCGGGTGGCTTGTCCCGGGTCGGCTGGACGTTGACGCCTGACGTGGACGCCATGATCGTGACTCTGGGGGGCAATGATTTTCTCAGGGGCATTGACCCGCAGGTCAGTCGTGCGAACCTCGAAGGCATTCTGAAAGCCGCCGCTGAGGCCCAGGTCGCTGTTTTGCTGGTGGGTATGCAGGCACCGGGCAATTTCGGGCCCGCCTACAAAAATGCCTTTGACGCTATCTACCCTGAACTATCGCAAAGCTATGGCGCACTACACGCGCAGAGTTTCTTCCAAGGGCTGCCATCGGAGGGCACCGACCCCGGTGCCCTTCAGGATTACATGCAGCCGGACGGCATTCATCCGAATGCGCAAGGTGTTGCGCGCATTGTGGAAGGTCTAGGGCCCGACGTCGCGGCGTTGATCGAGCGCGCCGCGCGCGAGTGATCGGCGCGTCTCAGGCGAGGCTCAGACCGCCAGCGCTTTCGCGACCATCCCGCCCGGTTTCGATCTCAAACGTCACCTTCTGGTTGTCTGCAAGACCGGTCAACCCTGCGCGCTCGACCGCGGAGATGTGAACGAAGACATCCTTTCCGCCGCCATCGGGTGCAATGAAGCCGTAGCCTTTAGTTGTATTGAACCATTTCACGGTGCCAGTGGCCATTTCCGTGTCTCCTATAAATAGTCCCTGCCCACATGATGCGGCAGGTTGGCTCCGCTTAAATTAGGTCGATGTTCCGTGCAGACTTCGGTCAGGCCAAAAAGAGCAGTGGTCGTCAATTCTCGCTTTGCACCCGTAAAATGGTCCGTTGTGACGAGAATTCAAGTGAATAAGATCCCAAAGCGCTTCAATTCCTGCGCATGCGCAAATGTTTGCGCAAACGACAAAAAATCGGTCTTTGTTTTTGCTCAGCGGGTCTTGCGCCTAGCCGGTTTCGCCTTTGAGAATCGGTGCGGTTGGCACTGGGTTTGGCGGAATAAACTTCGGTTCAGCAGCTTTTGCCGCTGCGGCTTTGGCGTCTTCTGCGCGTTGAAGGGCGCGGTCTGCCGCGCGTTGTTCTTCCGCGGCCTCGGCTTCAAATCTCAATTGTGCCTGCCGCGCGAGGAATTCGCCCGCAGGGCCGCTTTTGGACTGTGCGCCGACGACGGATTCGGACGTTGCAAGTTGCACACCCAGCCCGTCGCGTCCGCGCTTTAAAAGTGCGTTGAGCTGCGCGCCACCGGTTCCGGTGCCATTTCCGGCGCCTTGTCCGGACTGGTCGGACGCAAGACCTGCATCGCCGCTGGTTTTCGCCTCAGTCGGGGGAGCAGTGGATTGGAGTGCGGCGTAGGGTTCGGGCTGTGCGCCGGCAGCGGGCTGCGGCGACAGGGGGTTCAGCAGTGATACAGCGGTCATCGTGGGCTCCGATCTGGTTCTACCTGGACGCCCGCCACCCGCAATCATTAGAGCTTCGTAAATCTCTACAGAGTGTTAACGGAGCAGGTAAAATCTTCGCTTGGTAAACAATTGGATAACGGCGGGCGGCATCGCAAATGCTGATGATCGCGCACGGCTTGAGAATGTTATCGCTTAGGCTGGACTTTGTGGCTGCGCGCTCCATATCACCCTAAGCGCAAAAGGGAGCCCGTATATCGATGAGCAACATGGAAAACCTTGACACCCAGTTGAGCGAGAAAGAGCGCCAGCAAAAAGTGTACGACGCTGGTGTTGCGTCGTTGACTGTGCAGGGTGTTAAGAAAGAAGCCGGTGGGTACGCGGTTATGTCCGCTGCCATGGGATACGGCGAGGGATCAATGGGCTCGGGCACTTTCGGAAAAGTGTCTCACGGCGCCAAGCTCTTTTGCATTGGATTTGCCTTCCTGGCGCCGAGCTTGCTGATCTGGCGGGTCTTGCTCTGATCTGAACGGCGGCGCACGCTCTGTGAGCGTGCGTAACGTCTGTTTATTCTTGCAGGTTCAGCAAAATAGCGCCCTTGGGGCGCGTGCTTACGCTGCGCGCGATGAACGCCGCGGCAGCAACTGTTGCGAGTACTGCAAACACCGCTGAAAAATAGACGGTGACAGATGCATAAACTCCGAACCCCAGCAGCAGCGAGACGAGCGCCGCGCAAGTGCCAACGAAGCTTGAAAAGATGATTGCGACCAAAGCCATAGCGATTGTCCTCCGTAATGAAGCCAGTGAGCCAGTACTTTTGGGCGAAATTGCGGCGATATCGGTGCTTTTGCTTGCCGCATCGAACGGATGTGAACTACTTCACAGACGTCCGTTTTGATCCGGTGCATCCTTGTTGCATGAAGTCCAGTGACGCGTCGCTGCCAGACGCCGGGCTTCCTGTTCATGCGAACGCACCGCCTCTTCCTCGGTGAGTTTTACTCTAACTGAGCGGGTCGATATCTCGGCCCGCTTTTTTCATTCCGGTCTATGGGGCACTTCGATCAGACGCCCGGGGTCGTAACCGTTGCGCCGCAAAACCGCCTCCGCCCGGGTCCTGTCTGCCGCTGTGAGCTCAGGGGTGCGCGCGAGGATCCAGCCTGCACGGCCGTTCGGCACCCCCACAACGGCGGTCTCATAGGTGTCATCCACCCATAAGACCCAATAAGCGCCGCGGATCAGCGGCACCGGGTCGAACCGCACGCTGAGCTGCCCGGGGCCGGCAATATCCGCTTTGCCGCTGATCTGATTGACCGGACCATCAGGCGTGCCCGTGCGACACTGGTTCACAACAGAGATCGTATCCGCATCGATCGCGCCATAGGTGGCCGTGGTCGCTGTGCACCCCCGCTGGAAAGAAACGGGGAACCGCGCGATCTCGTACCACGTGCCAAGGTATCGCGTCACGTCGAAATCCGCCTGCGCGGTGATGGGCACGTCCCGGTCGCGGTAGCTGGGCCCGCAAGCCGACAGCAGCAAAAGAGCGAACAAGAGGGGGGATAGGCGGCGCATGATCTGTGTCCCTGCTTGGATGGCGAAGCGGTCCGTGCGCCAATCAGGTACAGAGGCTCTTGATCAGTTCAAAGAGTAAATGCGCATCGAACATCAATTCATGGCGCAAAACGACGATCAGACTGAGCAGGATCACGACTTCCACTGCGAGCGCTGCATCAGAGAGCCCGCGCGCGGAAATACCGCCCGCCGCGTTAATCATAATGGCCCGCCGCAAGGGGTCGCGATATTGGTGCGTTTGTGCCAGAGCAAATGCCATCCGACACAGGGTGCACGGAATTTCGATAAAAATGTGGCAGCTTTTGCCGTCTCAATGGGAGCGGCGGGATTCAGCCGGTCCGTAGCGTGTTGGTGCTCGCTTCATCGGCCTTGATGGAGCGGTAGTTCAGCACTGTGTCGATGATGTGCATGAGCGCATTCTATCATCATCCAACTGCGATACTAGCTCAGCGACGCTGTGTGGAGTATAGTCGGTGTATGACGTGGACAGGTTTAACAGTGCTGGCCGTCGGAACGGTCAGCTTTTTGGTTTTCATCCTGCGCCGGAAAACCCCAGCGCGTCGCAAGCCGACGCGCTCTATGGCGGACATGGATCGCGAAGTGCATGAACGCATCCGCGCCATTAGCGCTGAAAGCCGGTACAGCTCTGCCGGGATCGAGTTCTGAACTTCAGGGGTCGCGCGTGACCTCATAGACCCACGCGGTGTAATCGGCATTCGCCCCGTCGACATTGACCCGGATGATGGGAGGCACCTCGTAAGGGTGCAGTGCCCGCGCGGCATCCTCCACCAGTTGAGCAAGCTCGGCCCGGGTCTTGAGCAGGAGCGGATGCTCTTCCGCCCGCTCGACAGCGCCCTCCCAGACGTAGGCGCTTTGAATGGGAGCATAGCGGTTGGCGCAGGCAATGAGCTTTTCGCCCAGCAGCGTGTCGCTGATCTGCTCTGCAATGGCTATGGAGGGGCAATTCACCCAGATTTCGATGATGTGCATAAAGAGCCTGTGTCTTGTTTTGGTCCATGGTTCAGATTGCGCTTCAAGCTGCACGAAACAGCACCGGTCCTGCTGTGGGCGGCTTTGATGTAGCACCGCGGCGAAACCATAATGCAATAGAGGGCGACAAAGTCGCCCTCTACGCCACCATGACACCACTTATCGCACAACCGGGAAAAAGCGCTTCGATTTTGGGAACTTGCAAACGGTCCTAATTGGAGTTGAGGATCGCTGTTCTGATCACCATTCCGACGGGACCTTGACTGAGAAACAAAACCAAGAACGCAAGAATAGAAAGCGCCGTTGCCGCGAACTGTCCAAGGCCAGCGCCAATGAACGCCAACACACCACCAAACAACAGCGGCGAAGCCTCGATGGACGGATCGTTTGCAGCAGCGGTAATGCCGGTGATGCCGCCCACCAAAGCGCCAATGGCGGTGAGCCATTCTCTGATGTGCTTATCTGGATCGGAGTAAACGTAATGCAGAATGTTCAGAAGAATTGCG
>JBCCLL010000068.1:0-7105 GCA_039026855.1 Pseudomonadota bacterium
CGTTCTGGCGGGCGCCGTGGACCCAGATGAAGCGCAGACCTACACCCATCAGGTGCTGGATCAGCAAGCCGTGTTTCGCCCCATCACCAAGGCCACGTTCTCGCTGGTGCCGGGTGCGGCACATGTCATGGCCGACAAAGCGGTTGCCATTGCAACGGAAGGCCGCCCCGGTCCCGTTCACATTGATGTGCCGATCACCGTCGCGGACACACTGGTGCCAAAGACAGCGCCACCGTCACGCAGGCCCGCCGCGCCCACCCAACCAGCGGGCGAAACGCTGGCATTGGCCCGGCAATGGCTCACGGATGCGGTAAGGCCTGTCATCGTGGCCGGCGTCGACGCTATGAATGAAGGCGCGGGCCCGGCGCTGACCCGATTTGCTGAAACCTACGGCGTTCCGGTCATTACCACCTATAAGGCGAAGGGCTTGCTGCCGGAAGATCATGCCCAGGCGCTGGGGGGTGCGGGGCTCTCGCCACTTGCAGACAAGCACCTGCTGCCGGTGCTGGAAGCCGCCGATCTGATCCTGTGCCTCGGATACGATCCGATCGAGATGCGCATCGGATGGCGGGACGCCTGGACACCGGATACGCAACGCGTGATCGATGTGACCGCCGCCCCCAACCACCACTATATGCATCAGTCAAGCATCAACATCATCGCCGACGGCGCGGCCACGCTTCAGGCGATATCCGAGACCGTAGCGCCACGCAAAACCTGGCCCGACGGGATGATCGAAACGACAAAAGCGGCATTGGCCGCAGCCTTTCCTACGGATAATGACTGGGGGCCGGCCGCGGTCATCGATGTGTGCCGCAGCACACTGCCGCGCAACACGATCGCGACCGCCGACAGCGGTGCGCATCGTATTCTCCTGAGCCAGATGTGGCAGTGCTACGCACCGCGCGGGCTCTTACAATCCTCAGCGCTCTGCACCATGGGATGTGCCGTTCCGCTGGCCATGGGCGCGTCCATCGCTGCTGCCGGCAAACCGGTCGTGTCCTTTTCTGGCGATGCCGGGTTTCTCATGATCGCGGGCGAATTGGCAACGGCCGCCGAATTGGGACTGAACACGATCTTTGTGGTCTTTGTCGATGCATCGCTGGCGCTCATCGAATTGAAACAGCGGTCGCGGCAGTTGAAGAATGCGGGCGTAGATTTTTCGGAGCACGACTTTGCCGCCATAGGGCGAGCCTTTGGCGGCACCGGGGTCACCGTAGACAATCGCGCGGCACTGAAGTCGGCACTTGAACAGGCGCTGGAGGCCGAGACCTTCACCGTCATTGCAGCCAAAATCGACAGAGGCGGATATGACGGACGCATCTGAGACACCGCAAGCGCTTGACGGTCTCGTTGTCCTTGATCTCAGCCGCATCCTTGCCGGGCCCACGGCCACGCAGCTTTTGGGGGATCTGGGCGCGACGATCCTGAAAATCGAAAACCCGAAAACCAAGGGCGACGACACGCGCACCTGGGGGCCGCATTACGCGTTGGACAAGCACGGCGCGCCAACCGATCTGTCGTCTTACTTCATGGCGGCCAACCGCAACAAACGCTCCGTCGCGGTCGATATGACAACGCCAGAGGGGCAGCGCGTCGTCCGCCAGCTGGCCGCGCGTGCCGATGTCGTGATCGAGAATTACAAACCCGGTGGCCTGAAAAAGTATGGGCTCGATCACGAAACCCTTTGCGCCGCCCACCCCGCTCTTGTCTATTGTTCGATTTCGGGCTTCGGGCAGGTTGGACCCAACCGGGATCAACCGGGGTATGATCTCATGGCGCAAGGTTATGGCGGCATCATGTCCCTGACCGGTGATCCTGATGGCCAGCCGATGAAGGTTGGCGTGGGCATTGCTGACGTGATGTGCGGAATGTATGCCACCGTGGGCATTTTGGCAGCATTGCGCCACCGGGACGCCACAGGCGAAGGCCAGCATATCGATCTGGCGCTTGTGGACACCCAGATGGCCTGGCTCATCAACGAGGGGACGAATTTCCTGACTTCCGGTCAGGTGCCCAAACGCCGCGGCAACGCGCATCCCAACATCGTCCCTTACGAGGCGTTTGCCTGCAGCGATGGCCATGTCCTTGTGGCCGTCGGCAACGACGCGCAGTTTGCGCGCTTTTGCGATGCAATGGATCTGCCCACGCTGGCGCAGGACACGCGCTTTGCAACCAACGTCGGCCGCATTGAACACCGCGAGACGCTGATCCCGCAGATTGCCGCGCGTCTCGCCAGCGTGCCAAAGGAAGAGGTGATTGCCCGCTTACAGGCGGTGAAAGTGCCCGTCGGCCCGATCAATACCGTGGAAGAGGCGTTGCACAGCGATCAGTCACAGGCGCGCGGAGGTGTTGTCGACGTGCCGGACGAAGCGCTGGCAGAGGGCCATGTCCGCCTGCTTGGCAACCCGCTGAAGCTGTCCCGTACCCCGGTTCAGTACCGCCGCGCACCGCCGCAGTTTGGTCAGGATACCGATGAGGTCTGCGCGGAATTTGGCGTCGATACACCGTAAATTGTAACGCGGGAGGGCGCCCGGCGCCGCAGATCGTTGCCAAAACTCTCCAAAAGCAACGAAATCGTGAAATATTGGGCATATTGAGACACGGACCTTCACTTTGGCGTGTAAGATGCCCTCATAGCCTGCACAGGCGCACATATTGCGGTACACGTCGTTAACACATTAACAAGGATGCGCTTTATGCTGTTCGATCGCTGTCAAAGCCCGGTGTCCCTCAGCAAGGCTGAAAGCCTGCAGGAATGGGACTCGATGATCCAGGCTTTCCTCGCGCATGGCACCGCTACGCCGCAACATCTGGGTGCGGTTCTGGCCGCGGAACCGGCGTTTGCCATGGGACACGCAGCGCGCGGTCTCTTTTCGATGCTGATGGGCCGCGCGGAACTGGTCGAGACGGCGCGTGAGGCGCTGGCCGCCGCCAAGTCCGCCCGCGCCAAGGGACCGGTGACGCGACGCGAGGCGTTGTGGATCCAGGCGCTTGAGCTGTGGCTCGCCGGACGCCCGACAGGGGTTGTCGTTGCAATGGAAGAGGTTCTGGACGCACATCCCAGCGATACGCTGTCAGCCAAAGTCAGCCACGCGGTGCGTTTTATACTGGGCGATGCTGCGGGCATGCGCCGGTCAATAGAACGTTTGTTGCCCGCGCATGACGAAAGCCACGCATTCCGCGGGTATCTGATGGGGTGCCACGCCTTCGCGCTGGAGGAGACGGGCGACTACGCGCTGGCAGAGCAAGCAGGTCGCACAGGGCTTGAGCATGCGCCCGATGACGCCTGGGGCCTGCATGCTGTAGCACACGTCTGTGACATGACTGCGCGTGCCAGTGATGGCATCGCGTTGATCGAAAGCCACAAGAGCGCTTGGGATCATTGCAACAATTTCCGCTACCACG
This sequence comes from Pseudomonadota bacterium, assembly GCA_039026855.1. Taxonomy (GTDB): domain Bacteria; phylum Pseudomonadota; class Alphaproteobacteria; order Rhodobacterales; family Rhodobacteraceae; genus Tateyamaria. The sequence goes on from JBCCLL010000068.1 coordinate 3,409, forward strand.
TTTGGTGGCATAAGGCCTTGCTGCATATGGACCGCGCCGAATGCGATGTGGCTCTGGGTCTTTACGATGCGCAGATCCGCGCGGACAAAACAGACGACTACCGCGATATCTCGAACGCGACGTCGCTGTTGCTGCGGCTTGAGCTCGAAGGCATCGACGTCGGCAATCGGTGGGAAGAGCTGGCCGATCTGTCCGAGCGCCGTATAGACGACGGCTGCGTCGTCTTTGCAGACCTGCATTACATGCTGGCGCTGAGCGGTGCGGATCGCCCGGATGCACGCGCCGCCATGACAGCACGGTTCAGCCGGGATGCCACGCGCGCAGGGGAAATGCAACAGCGCTACGCGCACCCCGGGGTCGCCGCACTGTCAGGCCTCAACGCCTTTGCCGAAGCACGCTACGACGCGGCCTTCACTGACCTCTCCCATGCACGCGACCAAATGCAGAGCATCGGCGGAAGCCACGCGCAGCGGGACGTGTTTGAGCGGCTGACGATCGACGCTGGCCTGCGGGCGGGCCGTTTTGACGAGGCGGAGGCCATCCTCTCCGCACGACAGGCATTGCGGGCGGGCCTTCCGGACACCTATACGCTCACGCGCCGCGCAAGCCTGGATGCCGCGCGGCAAATCCAGGCGCAATAATGCCACGACCCGATGACACGTCACGCGCTTTGCCGTAAAGACCGGCCATGACACTCGCAGACACACCCACGATGCCCTCTGCCGCCGCAAAAGCGTCCTCAGCACAAACCGCCACCTCGGGCACGCGGTTGCGTGATCCACGGCTCGATTTTTTCCGCGGCATCGTCATGTTCATCATCCTGATCGCGCATACGCCGGGCAACTGGTTCACGCTCTGGATACCAGCCCGCTTTGGGTTTTCCGATGCGACCGAGGTCTTTGTCTTTTGCTCGGGGATGGCCTCCGCAATTGCCTTTGGTGCCGTGTTTCGCAACCAGGGTCTGCTGATGGGGTCGGCCCGGGTTCTGTTTCGATGCTGGCAGGTCTACTGGGCGCATATCGGTCTCTTTGTTGCGATCGCCGGCACGATGGTTGTGCTCAACAACACAGGTGCCTTTGAACGCGACTACGTGGGACAGCTCAACCTCTACCCGTTTTTCAACAATGCCGCTGAAAACCTCGTGGGTCTTTTGACACTCACATACGTGCCGAATTACTTTGACATTCTGCCCATGTACCTTGTGGTGCTGGCCATGATGCCGCTGGTTGTTGCAGCACATCAGGCGCATCCCGCGCTGGCGCTCGGTCTGATCGCCGCCGTCTGGTTTGGAGCGCAGATCGACGCGCTGTCCCTGCCCGCCGAACCCTGGTCCGCGCGCGAGTGGTTCTTCAACCCCTTCGGCTGGCAATTGGTGTTCTTCACCGGCTTTGCGTTCATGTCAGGTTGGATCCCGGCCCCGCCGCGACACAAGCTGCTGGTTGTCCTGGCGGCCGTCATTGTCATCGTGGTTATTCCACTGGCCTATTACCGGATCACGCGGCAACTGCCGGAAGTCCGGGAATGGCGGACGGAATACAGATATCTCATTGCCAAAACCGACTTTGGCATCTTGCGTTACCTGCATTTTCTAGCGCTGGCCTACCTGTGCTGGATTGCCGTTGGCGAGGCGGGAAAACGCATACTGCCGCCGCAGACAGGTGGCGTGCTGGCCGAGCTGTGGCGGCGCATGCTGGCGGTCATCATGAAAGTGGGCCAGCAGTCCCTGGCGGTGTTTATCACGTCGATGTTTCTTGCGCGTCTCCTGGGCGTCGCGCTTGACGTGCTGGGGCGCAATTCCCTTTTCAACCAACTTTTGGTCAATCTGACCGGCTTTGCCATCCTGATTGCGGTGGCCTACGGGGTCGGCTGGTTCAAATCGCAACCCTGGCGCAAGAAACGCACGGCGTAATCCCTTTGGTCTTTGAGAACCTGCACAGGCGCAGGCCAACGCTCGGCAAAGGGTGTGAGGGTCACATCACCGACCCGCGTTCAGTGGACTGACTTCAGTGGACTATGCTGTGTAGGCGACGACCGGAAGGCCGCGCCGCAGCCACCCTGGCCCCGCGCCGGACCCTAGCATCCCCTCCGGCACGTCGATGATCTGTGTAAAACCAGCTGACGTCAGCCGGTCTGTCATGCGACGGGACCGCACGCCGCGCGCACAGATCAGGGCAATGGGCTGCGTCGTGTCACCCTGTGCTGCACGCAACAGCGCAGCCTCAAAATCCTGCCGGCGCATGTCCAAGGGCAGCGCCCCTTCCCCGACGCCCGTGTGGGCCCATTCATCCGGCCGGCGAATGTCGATCAAAAGCACCGAGCCATCGCGCGCAGCTTCATAGGCTTGAGGCGGGCTCAGCGTCCCCGCGGTGTTCTGGGCCAGAACGTTGTACCACTGCGCCGCAACAGCACCTCCCGTCGCGATGCCTGCCGTGCCCAAAATCAACAGGCCCCGCCGCGTCACACGCAGCGGGGCTTTTTGGCTTTGCTCTACCGGATCAGGCAGCGCCATCTTTAGTTGATCGGTGCCGCGCTTGTGAACTGCGGGATCGGGCCGGTTTTGGCCGGTGCGCTTTCGATGTTCACCCAATTGTTTTCCGCCAGTGTCAGGTTGCCTGGAATGTCCTCTTCCCAAAAGGATACCACGTTCTTCGTGATATTGAGATAGAGTTTGTCATCAATGATGCGCCAGAGGTTTGGGTTGCCGGCAACCTTGCCGCCCTTTGACACGCCGTAGGCGCAGTGACCATCGTATTGCGGTGCGTAAGCCGCTGGGTTTGCGTCGAATTTCGCCTTGTTTTCTTCTGAAGAGAAGGCAAATGTCGCGCCATTGTAATCGGACGTGATGTTCTTGTCGCCGGGGACAGCGGCGGGTTGCGGCTGGCCGACCGGGGCTTGGTCGAGGTCGAAGTATGCAACGACGTCATAGCCCGAAACGGCATACCCTGTCGGGTCGATGTACTGATCGCCTGCGAAAGCGGATGTGGCCAGCGTCAATGCCGCCGCCGTTGAGATTACAAACATGGGTAAACGCATCAGAAAGCTCCAGTTCAGCAAATTGCGATGCGGAGCGGTGCGCTCCGGTGACCATGATGTAATGCTTTGAAGCCGCGACGTGCACCCTTTGACCGCCAGGCTCTCACGGTTGTGAGAAAAAACCGATCTGCGTGAGCGTTTCGTGAAGATTGGCCCGAAAAAGGCGCCTTTTATTTCAGTTTCGGTGGATTTTCCGGATCTGAACCCGGTGCTGCACGCACCTGTGTTACGATCTCTTGCGGTTGCGGCAGATCGAAACGCAAGGCAACGGCCTCCATCTTCTTAAGGATCGGGGCATCCGCATCAAAAAAGCCGATGTCCATAGCGCCGGCCTCTATCCCTGAGAACGTCAGCGCTTCTGAGGCTGTTTGTGACAAAGCGTTTTGCGCATCCGGCACGGCCGCTACGAACGCCAGCACGTGCCCGCGTGCACCGCTATCGTAAGTAACAGCTACAAGATACGCCGACTGCGCCAGTCCCATGGCCGTGGCCAGACGTGCATCCAAAGCGGAGATCAATTGATCCGGTAGCCCTTTGGGTGCGGAAACCTCCACGATTTTCGCCTCCACCGCATCGGGTTGCTGCCCGATCATATCATGCAGCCATCCCACAGCGTGATCGGGCAGAAGAATGGCGGAGGGGGCAACATCAAGGTTCACGCCGA
>JBCCLL010000069.1:0-6871 GCA_039026855.1 Pseudomonadota bacterium
CAGGGTGTCATCCGCACGTTGATCGATGCCGGGGTCGAGGTGCATGCAGGGCCGGGATTGTCGGATATCGCAGGCACGGTGCCTGCCACCGATGACGACTGGGGGCGTGAATACCTAGACATGAAAATCGCTGCGAAGGTCGTTGATAACATTGATGAAGCAATCGGTCACATCCGGGAGTTCGGATCAAATCACACGGATTGCATCCTGACGGAAGATGATGCCGCCGCCGAGAAATTCTTTGCCGAACTCGACAGCGCGATCCTGATGCGGAACGCCTCCACCCAGTTCGCGGACGGAGGTGAATTTGGGATGGGCGCCGAGATTGGGATTGCCACAGGTAAAATGCATGCGCGCGGTCCCGTGGGCGCCACGCAACTGACCAGTTTCAAGTACCTCGTCGAAGGCGATGGAACGACGCGAGCATAAAACTGCGCCCGTTAAAGCCTAGAAGCGAGCGACAATTTCATGATCGCCGATTTCGGTAACCAGCGTGCGATCCGCAGCCCGCGCGGCGGGTGCCACCAGGGGGAAATGCACATCGGACGGGTTTACGTCGGCAATCGCCTCGGGGGCGAGGACGAGGGACCAAAGCGCGGGGTCAACGTTGAAGCGGTCAGCCGTGCCGCGCACCGTCCATTCAAGATCTGTCGCGTAAACGCTTATCCGACCGCCGCGTGGCATGGCGGACTCAAGGCATTGCACCAAGAGCAGTGAGAGTTTCACCAACGGACGGGACAAATCGCCTTTTGGTCGCCAGTCATAGCGGATACGCCCGGCGCGGGACATATCGTCGAGCACATTGCCGACCTCTGATGACCCGATGGTCTGGCCTTGCGTCGCCGCGCCAAATGCGATGCGAAAGAAGCGGATGCGCGAATTGGCGTTCTCGACACTCTGCGTGATCAGATCAAGTTCAGGCGAGGCCGGCATGCCTGACATGGCCAAAAGCTCGATCCCATTGCCGATCGCGCCAAGCGGGCTTATCAGGTCATGGCAGATGCGCGACCCCAGAAGTGCGCTCAAATCCCGCGCGCTCATTGGGCGACCCCAGAAAGGGCAACGAGATTGTCAGACCTGTCTTCAATTCTTGAACCCGGCATGCTGGTGCGCCACCCCGAACAGCCGGCTTGGGGACTGGGGCAAGTCCAGTCCAATGTCGGCGGCAAGGTCACCGTGAATTTCGAGCATGAAGGCAAGGTCGTCATCGATAGCACCCATGTTGATCTGACGCTGGTCTTTGAGACCTGAGCCACAACCCTTAATATTTGGTTTACCATGTATTGCAACTTTAACGATACTTAAGGATGCGTGACTGTGCCCAAACGGTTGCATCGCTTGCATAGCGGCCCTAGAACCCGCGAACTGTGAACGACCCGGGCCCAATCTAGGTGAACCAACCGTCTTTCTCACTGCGCCTTGCCCGCACACAAGAAGACATCGCAGCCTCTGCCCGCCTACGGTACGAGGTCTTTGTGGCCGAACTGGGCGGGGATGGGCCGCTGGTCGACCACGATGCGCGGCAAGAACGCGATCGCTTTGACCCTTACTTTGATCATCTTGTATTGTGCGATGATAGGCTGCCCCAAGGGCAGCATGTAGTTGGTGTGTATCGCCTCATGCGCACTGATCAGGCGGCGTCGGCTGGGCAGTTTTACTCGGAAGACGAATACGACCTGTCTCTTTTGCGGCAAAGCGGGCGTCCGTTGCTTGAACTCGGGCGGTCATGCCTGCACCGGGCGTATCGGGGCGGGACGGCGATGATGCATCTCTGGCAGGGGCTTGCGTCTTATGTCGAAGAGCACGGGATTGAGATCCTCTTTGGCGTTGCAAGCTTTCACGGCACGAGGGTTGAGCCCCTGGCGGCGCCGCTCTCACTTCTACACCACCGGCATCTTGCCCCACCCGACCTGCGCGTGCGTGCCCTAGATACCCATTTCCAGACCATGGATCTGATGCCGGAGGCAGAGATCGATCGGACCGCTGCAATGCGGGCCGTGCCATCCCTGATCAAAGCGTATCTGAGGCTGGGCGGGACAGTGGGGGAAGGGGCCTTTGTGGACCATCCCTTCAATACCACGGATGTCTGCCTCGTGATGGATACCGCGCAGATCAACGAAAAGATGCGGGCGCTCTACGCCCGGTCCGTATGATGACTGACGCGTGGCTGACGGCTCCGCCGCCAGAGCCCACCGGGCGCGGCGCCGCGGCGTGGGCGAGGGTGGCAATTCGTGGTTTGGCCCTTGGTTCCGTGGTGTTTGGCGGGCTTGCGGTTCTGCTCGCCATCCGTTTGATCGAGCGCCCAATACACGGCGTGGCGCGACCCTGGACGCCATGGATCACCCAGGGCGTTTGCCGCGGCGCTTTTGCGATCATGGGGATCCGACACGTGACCCGTGGCAACCGGATGGCGCACCCCGGCGCGGTTGTTGCCAACCATGGGTCGTGGCTCGATATCCTTGCTTTGAATGCGCGCAAGCGCGTGTATTTCGTATCAAAGGCAGAGGTGGCGCGTTGGCCAGGAATTGGCTGGCTGGCCCGTGCGACCGGAACCGTTTTCATAACGCGCGACGCGCGCGAAGCAAAAGCACAGCGGGATGTGTTTCAGAAACGATTGCAGGCCGGTCACAAGCTGCTGTTTTTTCCCGAAGGCACGTCATCTGACAGCCGCCGAATTTTGCCATTTAAATCAACGCTTTTTGCAGCGTTTTTTACGGATCCGCTGCGCGATACGATGCATGTTCAGCCTGTCACCGTCGTCTACTCCGCCCCGCCAGGCGAGGACGCGCGGTTCTACGGTTGGTGGGGGGATATGGGTTTCGCAGGCCATCTTGTCAAAGTGCTGGGTGCGGCACGCCAAGGCAGCGTGGAAGTGATCTATCACGCTCCAGCCAAGGTCAGCGCGTTTTCAGATCGCAAGGCCCTTGCCCGGCATTGTGAGACTGTTGTGCGGCAAGGCTTCGAAGGCATTGTGACGTAAGGCCAATCACAAAGACTTACGCGGGCACTGTAATGGCGGATTTGAGTTCGGCGAGTGCTGCGGCCGCGTCGGGCGTGTTCCAGATCTCTTCCCCGACGGCCAGAAAGTCCGTTACTGGAAAGAGTTCGCTGACCAAGTCTGGCGTGAGGGCGCCTTCTGCCACGACGGGCACTTCAATGATTTCAGACCACCAGGAAAATAGCTCTCGACTGGCGAGCTCTTCATCGCTCAGCGTGCTGCCGCTCAGGGGCCCGAAACTGACGTAGTCGGCCCCGGCCTCACCAGCTGTCATGCCGTCATGGCGCGACGTCCCGCAAAATGCGCCGACAATCGGATCGGCACCCAGGGCTTTACGGACCTTGCGAACCGACCGTGCGCCATCGGTCAAATGAACGCCATCCAATCCAAGCTTTTCCACCAGCGCCACATGCCCTTCGATGACCAATGCAACATCGACGGCATGGCAAACCTCCCGCACGGCATCTGCGGCGCGCGCGATTTTGTCTTCGTCGCGCGAAGTTAAGGCGAGCCGGACGCAGGCAACCTCATGCGCATCGAGTACATCGTCGAGCCGTGCCGGGAAGGCTGACAGCTCGAAGTCGCTCGGGGTCACGAGGTAGATTTGCGGGGTGTCAGGGGTCGCCACGTGCGGCTCCATTGCAGGATCTTGCGACCGTCTTATAGCCGCAAGTGTCAGTTTACCATGCCGACATTCTCAACGCGCAGCCCCGCCGCTCAGACAAGATGTCGCTCGCATCGGATATGGTGGCGAAGACCACCAAAACCGGCCGATCCTAGCGTCTGGTTTCGCGAAAGTCGTCCAAGCGCAGTTTTCGGGTGGGAACCGATACCGTGGTTTCTGAGCCCGCACTCCAATCCCCTTGCAGCGGCGCGGTGTGACGCATAACACACCGGCCACGATGGCTGAGCCGGAATTTATCCTTGTGCGTCCGCAAATGGGCGAAAACATCGGTGCTGCGGCCCGTGCCATGTGGAACTTTGGTCTGCAGCGCATGGCCATCGTTGACCCGCGTGACGGTTGGCCGAACCAAAAGGCGGTCGCTATGGCCAGCGGGGCAGGGCGCATTCTTGATGAGGCGCGCATCACGGCCACTGTGCCAGAGGCGCTCGGCGACGCAACGTATGTCTTTGCGACCACTGCGCGGCAACGGGATCTGACAAAGCCTGTCTTTACGCCCGAAGCAGCGATGATCAAAACGCGAGATCTGATTGCGGATGGCAGGCCCGTCGCGGTTTTGTTCGGGCCGGAGCGGGCAGGGCTTGAGAACGCGGACATTGCGCGGGCGAATGCGATCATATCGGTGCCAGTCAACCCGGCATTTCCGTCACTGAACCTGGCGCAATGCGTATTGTTGTCCGGGTACGAATGGCGCCGGGCGACCGAAGACACGGCGGCGGACGTCACCGAAATGGCGGGGACGGAGTGGGCCAGTGCTCTGGAAGTAGAGCGTTTGGCCGAACACTACGAAGATCGGCTGGCGACGGCGGGGTTCTTCTTTCCCGAAACCAAGGCGGACGGCATGAAAATCACGCTTCGCAACCTTTGGAGCCGTATGCCGCTCACACGTGCGGACGTGCAGATCCTGCATGGCATTCTGCGGCAAATGGTGCGGTGGAAAGAGCGTGGCGGGTGACTGGACGGCTCTGGAAGCGCGACATAGGTTGCGCAGCAGGAGGCGAGATGAGCGGTAAGCGCAGCATTTTCGAAGAGATGGCCACCGACAAGCCGGTGGCCATGCCCACGCCAACCGGTGGTCTGATTGATACGGGCCGCGGCGGCGCGCGTGGAGCGATCCGCGTGTGGCTGATGATGCTATTTGCGCTTGTCGTGCTGATGATTACCGTTGGTGGTCTCACGCGTTTGACGGACTCTGGCCTGTCCATCACGGAGTGGGCACCCATTACTGGAGCGATTCCGCCGCTAAGCGCAGAAGACTGGCAGTCCGAGTTCGATCTGTACCGACAGATCCCCGAATATCAGCTGCAAAACCAGGGCATGAGCCTTGCAGAATTCAAGGTCATCTACTGGTGGGAATGGGGACACCGGCAGCTTGGCCGCGTGATCGGGGTAGTCTGGGCCGTGGGATTTTTGTGGTTCCTGGTCCGGCAAAAGATCCCCGCTGGGTGGACGCCAAGGCTGCTGGGGTTGGGGGCTCTTGGCGGGCTGCAGGGTGCGATTGGCTGGTGGATGGTGTCGTCCGGTCTGACAGGCACGATGCTTGATGTCGCGAGCTACCGGCTGGCTGTCCATCTGGGCCTGGCCTTCGTCATTCTTGGGCTGATCGCTTGGTATGTCATGCTGCTCGGCCGGTCGGATGCTGAATTGTTGCAGGCGCGGCGCGGGCGGGAGGCACGGCTTTTCAGCGTCTCCACCGGGCTGATGCACTTTGCGATGCTGCAGATCCTGCTTGGCGCTTTGGTGGCGGGCATTGACGCCGGTCGCAGTTACACGGATTGGCCCTTGATGGCCGGGCAGGTCATCCCGCCCGATCCGTTCTACATCGAACCCGTGTGGCGCAACTTTTTTGAGAATGCGGGGCTGGTCCAGTTCATGCACCGCATTGCAGGGTATCTGCTGGTGGCGTTTGGCGTGGTTGTGTGGCTGCGCGCGCGCCGATCCCCAAACGGACAGACGCGGTTCGCGTTCAACGCGGTGTTTGCGATGATGGCGCTGCAATTGGTGCTGGGGATCGTGACCATACTCTATGCCGCCCCGTGGCATATCGCCATCGTTCACCAGTTTGGCGCGGTTGTGTTGTGGGTCCTGATCCTGCGCAGTCGTTTTATGGCGCAGTATCCGCTGGCCCAATCCGTGAGAGGATAAATCATGTCAGCCTTCGATGATCTCATGGCCTTTCAGCGCGAAACCGAAGCGCTCGGGCAAATCGCCGGTCGGCTTGGGTGGGATCAGGAAACCATGATGCCGCGTGGTGCCGCCGAGCAGCGCGGCGAAGAAATGGCCGCCATCGAAGGCGTCCTGCACGCCCGAAAGACCGACCCGCGCGTCGGTGAGTGGCTCGCGGCGGCCGAGGCGACAGACGACGTTGCAACCGCTCAGCTGCGCGAGATCCGACGCAGCTATGACCGCAACACGAAGGTTCCCGCCGCATTGGCCAGCGAAATTGCCCGGGTGACCAGCGTTGCCCAGGGCATCTGGGCCGAGGCGCGCGCCGCTGAGGATTGGGAAACCTTTCAGCCCGTGCTCGAAAACGTCGTGCGCCTGCGCCGTGAAGAAGGCACCGCGTTGGCGGACGGCGACGATATCTATGATGCCTTGCTGCAAGACTATGAGCCGGGCACGACTGCTGCGGAAATTGAGGCGATGTTCAATGCGCTGCGGCCGGGACTTGTCGATCTGCGCGAGCGTATTCTTGGCGCAGAGGTGAGCCCGCCGACGCTGGATGCGGAGTTTCCGGAGGCCGGGCAACTCGCCTTGTCAGAAGAATTGGCGCGGGCGTTTGGCTATGACACGTCGCATGGGCGGATTGACAAGGCGGTGCACCCGTTTTCGTCGGGATCTGGATTGGACGTGCGCATTACCACCCGCACGGCGCTGCGCGATCCCTTCAACTGTTTTTATTCGACGATCCACGAAGTTGGGCATGCGGCTTACGAACAGGGCATTGATCGGGCGTATCTGCTCACGCCGCTTGGCCGCGGTGTGTCCATGGGCGTCCACGAAAGCCAAAGCCGCATTTACGAGAACCAACTGGGCCGGTCTCGTGCTTTCACCGGGTTTCTGCATGCGCGTATGACGGCGACCTTTGGTGCGTTCGGCATGTCAGATGCTGACGCGTTTTACGGTGCCGTGAACCGTGTCGCGCCGGGGTTCATTCGAACCGAAGCGGATGAGGTGCATTACAACCTTCA
>JBCCLL010000070.1:0-6556 GCA_039026855.1 Pseudomonadota bacterium
GATCACTCAGGGCGAAAAGTACAACAAGGTGGTCGACGCCTGGTCGAAGTGTAACGACAAGGTCACCGACGCGATGATGGGGTCGATCTCGGCCGAGCGGAAGGACGAGAGCGGCGCTGAAATGGAGCCGAACTCGGTTTACATGATGGCGCACTCCGGTGCGCGTGGTTCGGTCACGCAGATGAAGCAGCTGGGCGGGATGCGCGGTCTGATGGCCAAGCCCAACGGCGACATCATCGAGACGCCGATCATTTCGAACTTCAAAGAAGGTCTGACCGTTCTTGAATACTTCAACTCGACCCACGGCGCCCGTAAGGGTCTGTCCGATACCGCTCTGAAAACGGCGAACTCGGGTTATCTGACCCGCCGTCTTGTCGACGTTGCGCAAGATTGCATCGTGCGTGAGATCGACTGTGGCACCGAAAACGCGATCACAGCCGAGGCTGCTGTGAACGACGGCGAAGTTGTGGCATCGCTGGCCGAGCGCGTGCTGGGCCGCGTGTCCGCAGAGGACATCCTGCGGCCGGGCACCGACGAAGTGCTTGTTTCCAAAGGTACTTTGATTGACGAACGCATGTCGGACAATATCGACGAGGCGGGCGTTCAGTCGGCGCGGATCCGCAGCCCACTGACCTGCGAAAGCGAGGAAGGCGTCTGTGCCATGTGTTATGGTCGCGACCTGGCGCGTGGCACCATGGTCAACACTGGTGAGGCCGTTGGCATCATCGCCGCACAGTCGATCGGTGAGCCGGGCACGCAGTTGACCATGCGGACCTTCCACATCGGCGGTGTGGCGCAGGGCGGTCAGCAGTCGTTCCTGGAAGCGAGCCAAGAAGGCAAGATCGCCTTTGAGAACGCGCAGACGCTGAGCAACACCTCGGGTCAGGTTCTGGTCATGGGCCGGAACATGAAAATGATCATCGTTGACGAAAACGGCGAAGAGCGCGCAAGCCACAAGTTGGGTTACGGCACGACGCTGTTTGTCGAGGAAGGTCAACAGGTTAAGCGCGGCGACAAGCTGTTTGAGTGGGACCCGTACACGCTGCCGATCCTTGCCGAAAAGGCAGGGACCGCGAAATACGTGGACCTGGTCAGTGGTCTGGCCGTGCGCGAAGAGACCGATGATGCCACCGGCATGACGCAGAAGATCGTGGTCGACTGGCGGACGGCGCCGAAGGGCAATGACCTCAAGCCCGAGATCATCCTGGTCGCTGCCGACGGTGAGCCTGTGCGCAATGATGCAGGTAATCCAATCACTTACGCCATGTCGGTGGATGCGATCTTGTCAGTTGAAGACGGGCAGGAGATCCAAGCCGGTGACGTTGTCGCGCGGATCCCGCGCGAAGGTGCCAAGACAAAGGACATTACCGGTGGTCTGCCGCGTGTGGCCGAACTGTTCGAGGCGCGGCGTCCCAAGGATCACGCCATCATCGCCGAGATCGACGGGTATGTAAGGTTCGGAAAAGACTACAAAAACAAGCGCCGCATTGCGATTGAGCCCAGCGACGAGACCATGGAAAAGGTCGAGTACATGGTGCCCAAGGGCAAGCACATTCCGGTGGCCGAGGGCGATTTCGTCCAGAAGGGTGACAACATCATGGACGGCAACCCCGCCCCCCATGACATCCTTGCCATCATGGGTGTGGAGGCGCTGGCCGACTACATGATCAACGAGGTGCAGGAGGTTTACCGACTGCAGGGCGTGAAGATTAACGACAAGCACATCGAAGTGATCGTGCGCCAGATGCTCCAGAAGTGGGAGATCGAGGACTCGGGCGACACCACGCTGCTCAAAGGCGAGCATGTGGACAAGCAAGAGTTCGACGCGGCCAATGAAAAGGCGCTGTCCAAGGGCGGTCGCCCGGCGCAGGGCGGACCAATTCTGCTTGGGATTACAAAGGCTTCGTTGCAGACACGGTCGTTCATCTCGGCTGCGTCCTTCCAGGAAACAACCCGCGTTCTGACCGAGGCATCGGTGCAGGGCAAGAAGGACAAGCTGGTGGGTCTGAAGGAAAATGTCATCGTGGGCCGTCTGATCCCCGCGGGCACCGGCGGTGCCACGCAAGCGGTGCGCAAGATCGCTGGCGACCGCGACAACGTGGTCATTGAGGCGCGCCGGGAAGAGGCCGAGAAGGCCGCGGCGCTGGCTGCACCGGCGATGGAAGACGTGGTGGGCGGCGACGTCTTTGACACCATCATCGACCCAACCGAAGAGAGCCGCGAATAAGCGATCCGCGATAACAGAAAATGACCCCCGGCGGCAACGCCGGGGGTTTTTGTTTGCGCCGCGCGTTAACGCACCGTGCGCTGGGGTTTGCGCGTGGTTTTGATCAAACAGGTCCGTGATTTGTACAAAACCGGGGCTGCTCATCGTGCCCTTTTCGGGCCTCTTCGCGGGTTTTGATGAAAACGGGGGGGTGTTTTGTACAAAACGCGCGCTTCGTACGTGGTCATCATTTGTTAACTTTTGCGTTGCGTTAACGTTTGCCTGGGCGCGTTTACGGCTTGTTAAGACCTGGCCCCTTTTTTGCCTCGCGACGTCGTCGCTTCGGTGCCGCAAATCGGACTGTTGGCGGCTATGTCCCTGCGGCAGGTGCTGAGTAAAAAAGCGCTGGTCGTGACAGACCGACTTACCCGCATCTCTGACATTTTGGTGCGCGTGGTCGGCTGCGCGGGCCAGATGGTGGCCGGGTCTGCGCGTCGAAGCACGCGAAGAAGGCCGTAGTTGCGCGTTCTGCTGCGCCCTCTTGGTTGCGCGGTGGCGTGCAGGTGATCAGGCCGGACGGCGTGTGGCGGGTCGGCCCTTCGGGGAGGATTTTTTAAAACAGAGAAGGTGTGCGGGGCCGGTGTGGTTTCGGTTGCGGGACCCGGGCGTTGTGTGCGTGGGATGGTATTGAAGTAGGGACGCCACGGCGTCCTGATTGTGCGGCTGTGCGCGGGTGGTCGGGCCGAGGGGCGTGTGGCGGGTCGGCCCTTCGGGGAGGATTTTTTGAAACAGAGAAGGGGGTGTGTGGGGAGGTCTGTGTGCTGTTGCGGGTGTTGGGCTTGGCGTTTTGGGTTCGGGGTATGTCGGGTGCGGTCTGGCGATCTGGCGCGTTGGGCGGGGCGCGTGGCCAATGGTAGATCGGATCTCTGAGGGTGGTTTTTGAAACCTTGAAGCGGACAGGTGGGAAGTGCGGTTTTGTTTGTGTGGGGTTGTGTGCTTGGACCGCAGGGGCCGCGGAGGGGGCGCCACGTGGCGCGCTGCTTGCGCCGCGGCGCGGGCTGGGGCAAGGAGGCTCCATGACCTCCCGCGATGCGACAGTGCCGATGTCGGCAAACACCACCGGTGCGCTGCTGATGATGGCGTCGATGGCGGCGTTCACTGTCAATGACGTGTTGATCAAACTCACGGACGGGGCTGTGCCGCTGGGGCAGATGCTGTTTTTGCGCGGGCTGGTATCGGTGTTGTTGATCCTGATCCTCGCCCGCTGGCTGGGACGGATATCCTTTGACATTGCGGCGCGGGATTGGGGCCGGATCGGGCTGCGCTGTGTGGCCGAGGTCGGCGCGGCCTATTTCTTTATCACAGCGCTTTTGAACATGCCGATTGCCAATGCCACCGCGATCCTGCAAGCGCTGCCGCTGACTGTGGCGGTGGGGGCGTGGCTGGTGCTGGGTGAGCCGCTGGGTTGGCGGCGGATGGTGGCGATTGGCATCGGCTTTGTTGGCATGTTGCTGATCGTGCAACCGGGGGCCGAGGGGTTCACCATCTGGTCGCTCTATGCGCTGGCCACCGTGCTGTGCGTCACGGTGCGCGATCTGGCGACGCGCGGTTTGTCGGTGGGGGTGCCGACGATGACGGTCACGCTGTCGGCGGCACTTGCGGTGACAACCAGTTTTGGTGTGATGTCGATGACCGAGCCGTGGGTGCCGATGACGCCGCGCTTGGCGCTGCTGATTGGCGGAGCGGCGGTGCTGATCATCGCGGCCTATTGGTTTTCGGTGCGGGTGATGCGGGTGGGCGAGATCGGGTTTGTGGCGCCGTTTCGCTACACGGGCCTGGTCTTTGCGCTGATCCTGGGTTGGCTGGTCTTTGGCGACTGGCCGGATGCGCTGGTCCTGCTGGGGGCGGGGATCGTGGTGGCGATGGGGATCTTTACGCTGTACCGCGAGCGGCTGTCACGCGGCTGAGAAGATCCGGCGCACCGCGTCGGCGTCGACGGCAAAGCGCTCGCGAAAAAGTTGCTCTTGCTGGGGCGTGAGCGGGTCGACGGCGACCGGGCGCACCTTTTTCTGGCGGCTGTCATTGTAGCCGTTGTGCGAGCGCACAAACATGTCGGCGTCGGGAAAGGTCACGCAGGGCATAAAGCGCGGGATGCGTTCATGCATGAAGTTGTGGATTGTCCTCGTGGACCCGCCTGCGACGTGAACGCCGAGGGCTGAGACATAAAAGGCGCGGTAGGTTTCGGTCGCGCTGATGCCGGATGGGCCAAGTTCGGCCACATAGCCTTTGTTCCAATCGAGCCCGATGGCGGCGTGTTTGGCCACCAGCGGAGCGGTGTCGGCCACGGCCTGCCGCATCTTGGCGATGAAATCCACGGCGCAGGCGTCGTCGTCGTCGTGGCGGAACTGGATACACGGCGCATCCGGGTCGCGGCGGGCGGCGTTGAGCAGCATTTTGGACGCCTCGCGCGAGCGCAGGGGCGGCATGGCGATAATTTCGACCTGGGGCATGTCTGCGGTCAGATCGTGCAGGCGGTCGCTGTGCTGTTTGGGGAAGTCCTCGCCAATCTGGATGATTAGGTCGAAATCACCGTCGGTCTGTGCGCGCAGGCAAGGCAGCGCCATGGTCTCAAAGAGGCGAAAGCGTTCTTCGAGCCGGTCGGGCGCCCAGAGATAGGCCTGGCGGTCGGCGGTGGTCTCGTGACCGACCTGAAAGCCGCCGATGGCGGGGTAGGAAAAGCGGCACAGGCCAATTACTTGCATCGTGTTTTGTGGTCCTGCGGGGCAGTGAAAACTGGCCGAACTGTGCCGCAGGCCGGGCGCGGGGCGCAAGCCGGTTTGCGGCTGTTGACACTGTGATCGACTCCCCCTATACGCCCGCTATCTCGGACCGGGGGTCGCCCCGCCGCCGACATCAAAACCGAAGTGGACACGATCCGGCCCCTGTCAGTCATGGCACCAGCCCGATCCTCTGGAAACCCACCGCGTCGCCCCGGACGGGAGCGATCGTGGTTTTTGCGCTGTGATGGACGCATCTCAAGGCGCATGAGATTGTAACCGCGGGAACGCCCGCATCAGGTCGACGCAGAAACGCTTGCGCGACACATGTTGAGAAGACGGGGAAAGAACCGCTCATGCCAACGATCCAGCAGCTGATCCGCAAGCCGCGGCAGCCGAAAGTGAAACGCTCCAAGTCCCTTCACCTGGAGGGCAATCCGCAAAAGCGCGGTGTGTGCACGCGCGTCTACACCACAACGCCGAAAAAGCCGAACTCGGCCATGCGGAAGGTTGCCAAGGTGCGCCTGACCAACGGGTTTGAGGTGATCAGCTACATCCCCGGGGAAAGCCACAACCTGCAAGAACACTCGGTTGTTCTGATCCGCGGCGGCCGTGTCAAAGACTTGCCCGGCGTGCGCTATCACATCCTGCGCGGCGTGCTCGACACCCAAGGGGTCAAGGATCGTCGGCAACGTCGCTCGAAATATGGCGCCAAGCGTCCGAAGTGATGCTGCGCGCGGCTGTCATATCGCTGGCCTTTATGGCGGGCCCGGCTCTGGCCGACCGCTTTGTTGCGCTTGCCTATGATCGGTCCGCGGTGATCTACGGCTTTGGTGCAGGCGATACGGCGCAGGACGCGCAGGCGGCCGCGTTGAAAGCCTGCGAAGACGGTGCCGCCGGCAATTGCAAATTGCGTCAGACACGCGCGGGCACCTGCGTGGGTTTGGCGGTGGATTATTCCACCGGAGGCTGGGGCAGCATGTCTCATCCGACCCGGGCGCAAGTGGAGACCGGCGCAATTGCACATTGCGCGAGTTTTGGAAATGAAAACTGCACGTTGCTTGCGACGCAATGTGCGGAAACTGTAGTGGAGACAAACTGATGTCCCGACGTCACGCCGCTGAAAAACGCGAAATTCTGCCCGACGCCAAATATGGCGACAAGGTGCTGACCAAGTTCATGAACAACATGATGCTGGACGGCAAGAAATCGACCGCTGAGCGCATTGTTTACAACGCGCTGGACCGGGTCGAGGCCAAGATCAAGCGCGCCCCCGTAGAAGTGTTCCACGAAGCGCTGGACAACATTAAGCCCGCGGTTGAGGTGCGTTCGCGCCGTGTGGGTGGTGCCACCTATCAGGTGCCTGTTGAAGTCCGCCCCGAGCGCCGCGAAGCGCTGGCGATCCGCTGGCTGATCACCGCCAGCCGCGGCCGCAATGAAAACACGATGGAAGAACGCCTTGCCGGTGAGCTGCTGGATGCTGTGCAATCCCGCGGCACCGCCGTGAAAAAGCGCGAAGACACGCACAAGATGGCCGACGCCAACAAGGCGTTCAGCCACTACCGTTGGTAAC
>JBCCLL010000071.1:0-6539 GCA_039026855.1 Pseudomonadota bacterium
GCGATGGGCAGCACGCGCGCCTGCGCGCCGCCCTGTTCCAGCAGGGCAGCGAGGCCAAAGGTGTTTGACGCGATGATCTGGTCTGGGCCGGGCGCCTCGCCCGGCATCACCAGCTCATCACCTGTTGAGATCAGCGCGACCCGAGGCTGACACACCACCGGCACCTCGGCGATGTTCATGGACGCCAGTAGGGCGATGTCGGCCGGTGACAGGCGGCGCGGCCCGTTCATCACGTCGCCCGCGGCAAAGTCGATGCCCGCCGCGCGGATGTTGGTTTTGGCATCGCCCGCGTCACTGATCGTGATCAGATCACCGCTGCGGGTCACGTTTTCCTGTATGACCACGCGGTCTGCACCCGAAGGCACTGGCGCACCGGTAAAGATGCGCACCGCCTGGCCCGCGCCCACTGTGCCCGTCCAGCCGTGTCCCGCCGCGGCCTCGCCAACCACTTTGAACTGTGCGTGCAGCTCAGCTTCGATGGTTTTCAGCGCGTAGCCGTCCATTGAGGCCGCATCAAACGGGGGCTGCGTCCGTGTCGCCGCTACGTCACGCGCCAACACCCGGCCCGCGGCGCGGCGCAACGGCACGGTTTCGCTGTCCAGCGGTGAAACGAGGTCAAAAAGGTGCGACAGGGCTGTGTCGACGGTGATCATTCCGCCTCGTACCGGCCGGATTTGCCGCCGTCTTTCAGGATCACGCGCAGGCCGCTGATCTCCATCGCGCGGTCCACCGCCTTGGCCATGTCATAGACTGTCAGTGCGGTGGTGGCGGCGGCGGTCAGCGCCTCCATCTCCACTCCGGTCTGGCCGGTGGTTTTGACTGTTGCCGTGATGCGCAGACCGGGCAGGTCCGGATCCAGGGTCAGGTCAACGGCCACCTTGGAGATCGGCAGGGGATGGCAGAGCGGGATCAGATCGGCTGTTTTCTTGGCCCCCATGATACCAGCGAGGCGAGCTACACCGATCACGTCCCCCTTTTTGGCACGGCCTTCGGAGATGATGTCAAAGGTATCGCGCGCCATCTTTATGCACGCCTCGGCGGTTGCGATGCGGTCGGTGACCTCTTTGGCCGACACATCGACCATGTGCGCGCGACCCTCAGCGTCAAAATGTGTCAGCGCCATTACATGCCTCCGCTCGCCTTGAGCGGGTTGGCCAGCAGGGCCCGGGTTGCCGCGGCCACATCCGCCTCGCGCATCAGGCTTTCGCCGATCAGGAAGCTGCGCGCGCCGTACATCGCCATGTCTGCCAGATCCTTGGGCGTGAACAATCCGCTTTCGCAGACGATCATGCGATCCTCGGGCACCCGGCGGGCCAGATCGCGGGTGGTGTCGAGTGTGACGTCAAATGTTTTGAGGTTGCGGTTGTTGATACCCATGAGCGGGCTTTTGAGCAAGGTTGCGCGTTCCAGTTCGGCGGCGTCGTGCACCTCGAGCAGGACATCCATGCCCCAGTCGCTGGCCGCGTTTTCCAGTTCGGCCGCTTGGCTGTCGCTGACCGAGGCGAGGATGATCAAAATGCAATCGGCCCCGAGCGCGCGCGCTTCGGCCACTTGATAGGGATCGTACATGAAATCCTTGCGCAAACAGGGCAGGGTGCATGCGGCGCGCGCATCGGTCAAAAACGCCTTGTCGCCCTGAAACGAGGGCGCATCGGTGAGGATCGACAGGCAGGTTGCGCCGCCTTCCTCATAGGCCTGGGCCAGCGCTGGTGGATCGAAGTCTTCGCGAATGAGACCTTTGGAGGGTGAGGCTTTCTTTATCTCCGCGATCAGGCCGTAGCCCTCGCGACTGGCGTGGTTCAGCGCGTCCGCAAACGGGCGCACGGGTGCCGCGGCGCGGGCGTCCGCCTCGACCGCTTCGAGCGGCTTTGCAGCCTTGTCTGCGGCAATCTCGTCGAGTTTGTAAGCTTTGATCTTGTCGAGAATGGTGTCAGTCATGATGTGTGTTTCGATGTCGGACCGGGGGCCAGCCCCCGGACCCCCGAGGTATTTCTGGCCAGAAGAAGTCTAGGCGTTTTGCGTGATTTGCGCCACCTGAGTGAGTTTGCGTTTGGCTGCGCCGCTATCGATACTGTCTGCGGCCAGTGCGGCGCCGTCTTTGAGGGTGGTGACTTTGCCTGCCACCTGCAGCGCGGCGGCGGCATTGAGCAGTACCGCGTCGCGATAGGCCCCCGGTGCGCCGTCGAGCAGGGCGGCAAAGGCTTTGCCGTTTTCTTCGGGGGTGCCGCCGAGGATGTCCTCAAACGGGTGGGTGGGTAAACCGGCGTCGTCCGGGTGCACCTCGAATTCAGTGACGGTTCCGCTGTCGAGGGCGGCGACCCACGAAGTTCCGGTGATCGTCAATTCATCGGTGCCGTCCGAGCCGTGCACCAGCCACGCCGTCTCGGACCCCAGTTGGCCCAGAGTTTCGGCCATGGGTCGGATCATGTCACGGGCAAAAGCGCCAGTGAGCTGACGTTTAACGCCAGCGGGATTGGTCAGCGGCCCCAGGATGTTAAAGATTGTGCGCGTGCCCAGGTCGGCCCGGGTGGGCATGACATGGGCGATGGCCGGGTGGTGCATCGGGGCCATCATAAAGCCGATCCCGGCCTCTTTGATGCAGCGGGCGACGACATCGGGGTCGACCATGACGTTGAGACCCATTTGGGTCAGTGCGTCGGCGGCGCCGGATTTGGAGCTGAGGTTGCGGTTGCCGTGTTTGGCCACGATGACGCCAGCGCCTGCCACCACAAAGGCGGTTGCGGTCGAGATATTCAGCGTGCCTTTGCCGTCGCCGCCAGTGCCCACGATGTCCATCGCGCTATCGGGTGCCGATACCGTATTGCACTTGGCCCGCATTACAGCGGCGGCAGCGGCATATTCGTCCACCGTTTCGCCGCGGGTGCGCAGTGCCATCAGCAGGCCGCCGATCTGGCTGGGCGTGGCGTCCCCGTCAAACAGTATCGCAAATGCGGCTTCGGCTTGTGCCCGTGTCAGCGGACCTTCGGCGGCGGCGTGGATCAGTGGTTTGATCGCGTCGCTCATGCGGCGTTTCCGCTGCGATTCAGCGCCCGGCAGCCTTCGGTAGGGTTCTGCATCAAGCGGCCTCCGGCAAGGTTTTCCATTAAGCGGCCTCCGGCACGACGTCCAAAAAGTTGCGGAGCATCGCGTGCCCGTGTTCGGACCGGATGCTTTCGGGGTGAAACTGCACGCCGTGGATTGGCAGGCTGTTGTGACTGAGACCCATGATCGTCCCATCCTCAAGCTCGGCCGTGATCTCGAGACAGTCGGGCAGGGTGTCGCGGTCGACCGTCAGCGAATGATAGCGCGTCGCCTGAAACGGGCTGGGCAGACCTGCGAATGGGCCTTTGCCGGAATGGTGCATGGTGCCAAGCTTGCCGTGCACGATCTCGCCCGCGCGCACCACCCGCCCGCCAAAGGCCTGCCCGATTGTCTGGTGCCCCAGGCAGACGCCCATCAACGGCGTGCCGGTTTCTGCGGCAGCCAGGGTCAGCGCCAGACAGATCCCCGCTTGATCGGGATCGCACGGTCCTGGGCTGAGCAGAATGGCGTCCGGGCGCATGGCCATGGCCTCTTGCACATCGATCTGGTCATTGCGCCGCACCACCACGTCGGCGCCTTCTTCGCCCAGATAATGCACGAGGTTGTAGGTGAAACTGTCGTAGTTATCGATCATCAGCAGCATCGTGCACCTTCGGTGTTCTCAAGGCTCGTCTGGCCCGGTATAGTCGCACGCAACATGGTCAGGCTTGGGCAGCGCCGTCAAGGTGCTGGACTGGCAAGGGCCGGGATGCGGTCGTTATAAACGCAGGCCGCGCGAGTGGAGAGATCAGGCATATGGCACGTGGATTTCTGGGTGGCGTTGTTGCGGGCTGCGTCTTGAGCGGTGTGGGCGCGACTGTGGCGGCGATTGTGGCGGGTCCACCTGCGGCGCCGGCAGTTGAGACCGTTGTGGTCCCAAAAACGGCCGCGCCCGCTGTGCCCGCTGGAACCGAGCCAACAGCGCGCAGTGACAGCCCGGTCGCGCGGGCACCTGCGGCACCAGCCTTGGACCGGCCTGCCAGTGAAACCGGGGATATCGCCGCTGCAACGCGCGCAGATGCGCCGCAAGCCCCGCGTGCCGCAGCAGTACCGCAGCTCAACACGCCCGATGCGCCGCAGGCTGCGGCTGTCAATGCAACAGCGGACACGCCGATCCTGCCTAGCCCGCAGGCCGCCCTTGGGCCGGCACCAGATGTCAGCGAAACACCGAAAATAGACACCGCACCGGCGCCCGCACCTGCTGTGGGCAACACGGCGCCCGACGCGATTGCCAGCGAGCCGGTTCCGGAACCGGTCGATCCCCCGGTCAACGAGGCGGCCGAGACAGATGTGGTGCAACGCGTCACCCCTGAGATCCCGCAAGTCTCCGCAGAAAGCGCGCCCGAAGGCTCCGAAACCGCTGAACCAACCGTGCCCGACGCGCGCGTTGCGGCACTGCCGCAAACCGAACCGTCAGAGCCAGCCGGAATTTCCATCGGTCGACCTGCAACCTCGTTGATTGATCGCGCGCCTGCACCTGATGCAACCGAAAGGGAGGCGGAAACGCCGACAGGCCCGCTCCCCGATCAGCCGCTGCCACCAATCCAGGCTTTTGCAGCGCCTTTCGAAAACCCGGATGACAAGCCGCTGATGTCAATTGTGCTGATGGACACCGGCGCGGATCTGACAAGCGGCCCGGTGGGCTTGGCCGCTTTGCGCAGTTTTCCCTACCCGCTGACCTTTGCCGTCGATGCGCTGTCCGACGATGCTGCGACCCGGGCGGCAGAGTACCGGGCGCAAGGGTTTGAAGTGCTGGCCACCCTTGATTTGCCGCCAGGTGCGACCGCTGCTGACGCCGAGGTTAACCTGTCTGTGGCGCTTAGTCGCTTGCCGCAGGTTGTGGGCGTGCTCGAAGGCACCGGTGCCGGGCTGCAGGAAAACCGCGACGCCTCGGACCAGATCTCCGAGGCGCTGCTCGCCTCGGGCCATGGGCTCGTGTTGCAATCCAAAGGGCTTAACACCGCGCAAAAGCTGGCGCTGCGCGACGGTGTGCCCGCCGGTCTGGTGTTTCGCGACTTTGACAGTGAGGCGCAGACACCCACCGTGATCCGACGGTTCCTCGATCAGGCCGCGTTTCGCGCGGGGCAGGAGGGCGGGGTGATCATGCTGGGACGGCTGCGCCCCGACACGATTTCGGCGCTGCTGCTCTGGGGCTTGCAGGATCGGGCGCAACGCGTGGCGCTCGCGCCGGTATCCGCGGCGCTGCTCACCCTCGCAGAGGCTGCCGCGGAGTAACCCCGCGGGTCCCTTCTCTGTTTCAAAAAATCCTCCCCGAAGGGCCGGGTGGCCACTGCGCCGAACGTCAACGCTTACGCTTAGCTGTTGCCGCCTGAAAACCGCGCCGCATCTGCTGCGGCGCGCCGGATTGCACCGGCCTTGTGCACGGTTTCCATGTATTCGGCCTCGGGGTCGCTGTCATAGACCACGCCGCCGCCCGCCTGGATATAAAGCTTGCCGTCCTTGACCACCGCGGTGCGCAGCGCGATGCACATGTCCATGTCGCCGCCCGCGCTGAAATAACCGACGCCGCCGCCATAGACTCCGCGTTTTTCCGGCTCCAACTCGTCGATGATCTCCATCGCGCGCACCTTGGGCGCGCCGGACACGGTGCCCGCGGGCATCCCGGCAAAGAACGCGTCGAGCGCGTCTTTGCCCTCGTGCAACTCGCCCACCACGTTCGACACGATGTGCATCACGTGGGAATAGCGTTCGACAATGAACTCTTCGGTGGGGCGAACGGTGCCGATCTTGGCCACGCGGCCCACATCATTGCGGCCCAGGTCGAGCAGCATCAGATGTTCGGCCAGTTCCTTTTTGTCGGCCAGCAGATCCGCTTCCAGCGCGCGATCCTCTTCCGGCGTGGCGCCGCGTGGTCGTGTGCCCGCGATGGGTCGAATGGTGATCTCGCGACCAAAGACACGCACCAGGATCTCGGGGCTTGCCCCGATCACCTGAAAACCGCCGAAGTTGAAATAGAACATGAATGGCGACGGGTTGGTGCGCCGCAAGCTGCGGTAAAGCGAAAAGGGCGGCAGCGGAAAGTCCTGCGTCCAGCGCTGGGCCGGCACCACCTGAAAGATATCGCCGGCCACGATGTACTCTTTGGCCCGCTCCACTGCGGCTTTATAGCTGTCGCGGGTAAAGTTCGACACAGGCTCTGGTGCGGGCCCCTCATCGCCCAGATCGCGGCTTTCGGCAGGCATGGCGCGTTCCAGATCGCGCACCGCGTCCATGACGCGCTCGGCAGCTTGGGCATAGGCGGCCTTGGCCGAAATCCCGTCGGCCACCCAAGCCGGTGAGACGACGGTTACTTCCCCTTTGACCCCGTCGAGCACGGCCACCACCGACGGGCGCAGCATCAGCGCGTCGGGCAGGCCCAGCGGGTCCGGGTTCACATTCGGCAGACGCTCGACCAGGCGCACGGTGTCATAGCCAAGATAGCCAAACAGCCCCGCCGC
>JBCCLL010000072.1:0-5754 GCA_039026855.1 Pseudomonadota bacterium
AAACCCAAGACCACAGCGTCCAGGCCCAAGACCGCGGCGCCCAAGCCGCCGGTGGCCACAGTGTCCAAGCTGGAGCCGGTCGTGTCGGGCCCGGATTACCGCAAGAAAGAGCTGCTCGACGCCGTCGCAGCCAAGACCGGCATGAAACGATCCGAGGTCAAAAAGGTGATTGACGCGACGCTCTTTGAAATGGGGGCCGCGCTGCAAGACAGCCGCGATCTGAACCTGCAGCCCTTTGGCAACGTCAAGATCAACCGGGAACGCAAGCTGTCCGCGGGCCGTGTGCTGGTCACCCGCATCCGTCAGGCGCGCGATCTTGCCACCGATGACACCGGGCAGGCCGCACCAGCAGCCGCCGCCACCAAAGCGGCCGCAGAATAACCTGCATTTGCCCCTGGCAGGGCTTGCCAGCGCCCGCGCAGCTTTGTAAGACGCGCGGGCTTTGGGTGATTAGCTCAGTGGTAGAGCGCTTCGTTCACATCGAAGATGTCAGGAGTTCGAATCTCTTATCACCCACCACGCGCCTTTGGGTATCGACTATAGTTGCGGTTCCGTTTGCGCTGGCTCTACGGCTCACCCTGACCGACGCGCGCCGCCGTTGGCGACACGCTGGGACTAGAGTTCGAATCTCTTATCACCCGGCATTTTGCTACGTTCTCTGAACCAAGTTGCGAGTCAGTTAGCTTGGGCTCTACGGCTCACCCTGACCAACGCGCAGCACTATGTGGCACGTTTTTGGGCATCTTGGGACAGGCGTTCGAAGCTCTTTGCACCACAAATTGCGTTGATGCGCCGATCTCAGTGTTTTGCCGCGGCTAGTTGCGCACGCGGCCGAAGGCGGAGAGGCGGTTTATTTCGTCGAGGCGGTCGAGGTTGACCACGGTGGACAGCATCAAGCGGTCGTGGCTCCAGTCGCCGGGGCTTTGGATGGCGAGGCCGGTGAGCGTCATCACCGCCAGCAGCGGCACAGCTATGGCGCAAAAGATGAGGCGCTGACGGCGCGGTTGCCGGGCTTCGAGCGCGGACATGATGCGTTGTTCCAAAAAGCTCTGGCCGCCGCGCAGGCGTGAGGCGCGGTCGGCGGTGACCAGCGTCACTTTGGGCACGGCCATCACAAATGCGCGGTCGCGGCGCAGGGTTTTCTGGCACACCGACAGCAGCGTTTCGCAGTAGGACCGCACGTGGATGGTGCCGCGCGACAGCACTTGTTTATCGCAGTTGAGTTCGCGCAAATGCTCCACCTGCACCTTCCAGGCGCGGTAGGCCGGGTTGAAAAAGAACAGCGGTTTGAGCGCCTCCAGCGCCACTTCCCATTCCAGATCACCCTGGCGGATGTGCTGAAATTCGTGTGCGAGTGCAACCTTGATCTCGTCCGCGGTGCCCAGCATGTGGGACGGGATCACCACGTAGTAGCGCCACAGCCCGCGGGTCGAAAAAGGCACCAGCGTACGGTCTGACAACCGGATGCGCACGCGGTTGGTGGCGCGCCAGGCATAGCTGTTGGCCACGATCCGGTAGAGGCAAAAGACCGAATGGGCCAGCCGAAACAGGCCCATGGCGACGCCTGCCAAAAACAGCGCGATCACCGCTTGGGACAGAACACCGTTGGCGTTGAGCAGGTTAAAGGCAAAGCCATCGCGCATCAGCACGAGGGCTTCAAATTCGGAGGCCTTCATCTCAAACCCGCCGTTGAGATAGTAGGCGACCACCATATCCGAAAGGTTCACGCTGATGTCTTGCGCCACCCCGGCCTGTTGCAGGGCGCGCAGGCCGGTCACGACCAGTGGCGCCACCACGATGGCCACAAAAATGGCGTGCAGCAGGTGCAGATGCACGGCAAACGCCTGTCCCAGACCAAAGGGGCGCATCGCGCTGCGCACCAGCATCCACAGGCCATAGCCGATTAGAAATAGGATATTTGCGTTGATAAACGCGTCAATCAGCGCCTCAGTCCCCGTCATCGTTCAACCTCCGATCCACCAGTGCTCGGATTTGGCCCAGGGCCTCGTCGGTCAGCGTCTCGTCATCGACGAGGCGGGCGACAAGGGATGCGGGCGTGTCGTCAAAAAGCCGGTGGGAGAGGTCGCGCAGTGAGCGTGACTGATAGGTGTCTTTGCTCAGCGCGGGGCAATAGACGTGGCTTTTGCCCTCTTTCCTGCTGGTCACAAAGTTCTTTTGTTCCAGAATGCGCAGGATCGTTGCCCCTGACGTATAGGCCAGGTTGCGGTCATCTGGCAGTCTGGCGAGCACGTCGCGCACAGTCCCTTCCCCCAAGGCCCAGAGTTCGGTCATGAACTCCAGTTCGACGTCGGTTAGCAGATCGTGTTTTTTCTTTGTCATCGCTTAACCGCACCAAGCCACTGCTCGCTCAACACGCGATACGAGTAAAACCTGAACATTGGATTTTTCAAAACAGAATCTCACACCTTGCGGAAACAGAAGACGCCCCATGCGAGGCTAAGGGCCAGCGGCCACCACAACGGTTGGCCAACAAGTCCCAGCCACGCAAGGAAAATATAGACCGTCCCCAGCAGCATGATGAAAAGTCGGTCGCCCAGCGTCGTGGTCAGCCCAAGAATGCCGCGCCGTTCCAATCCGTCGCGGAATTTGAACACCTCGAGCACGCCGATCAGCGCGATGGCCCCGAAGATAAAGCAGAACAGCGCGAAGGTGGCAGGTGTCCACGCCATCCAGAATGATGGCCAGAGCGGATCGGTCCAGGCAAAGCCTTCCTCTTCGGCGGGTTTGGCCACATTGCCCCATCCTTGGGCCAGTGCGGTAGTAGGTAGCACCGCCAGCAGCGCGAGGTATCGCATGGTTTGCACCTTTCTAAACCCGGCCCAGGGCAAAGCCCTTGGCGATGTAGTTGCGCACGAAATAGATCACGATGGCGCCGGGGATGATGGTCAGCGTGCCAGCGGCGGCCAGCAGGCCCAGCTCGTAGCCCGCAGAGGACGCGGTTTTGGTCATCGTGGCCGAGATCGGTTTGGCGGCCACCGCCGTCAGCGTCTTGGCCAGCAGCATCTCGACCCAGGAGAACATGAAGCAAAAGAATGCGGCCACGCCCACGCCCGCCTTGATTGTCGGCAGGAAGATGGTGACGAAGAAGCGCGGAAAGGAGTAGCCGTCGACATAGGCGGTTTCGTCCAACTCTTTGGGCACGCCGCGCATAAACCCTTCGAGGATCCAGACGGCGAGGGGGATGTTAAAGAGGCAATGCGCCAGCGCCACGGCCAGATGCGTGTCAAAAAGCCCGACGCTCGAATAGAGCTGGAAGAACGGCAGCGCAAAGACCGCCGCCGGTGCCATGCGGTTGGTGAGCAGCCAGAAGAACAGTTGTTTGTCGCCCAGGAAACGATAGCGGCTGAACGCGTAGGCGGCCGGCAGGGCGACGGCGATGGAAATGACTGTATTCAGAGAGACATAGATGATCGAGTTGATGTAACCCCAGTACCAGCTTGGGTCGGTAAAAATCACCTTGTAGCTGTCCAGCGTGAAGGTTTGTGGGAACAGGGTAAAGCCTGACAGGATCTCGTTTGTGGACTTGAAGCTCATCGACACCAGCCAGTAGATCGGCAGCATCAGGAACAGGATGTAGAGGATCGGGATGAGGGAACGTTTTCTCATGTCTCGTCATCCTTGGTCATCAGGGTGTAAAAGAGCCAACTCACCAGCAGGGTGATGGCGAAGTAGATCAGGCTCATCGCCGCGGCGGGGCCGAGGTCAAACTGGCCCAGGGCGATCTTGACCAGGTCGATGGACAAGAGCGTGGTTGAGTTGCCCGGGCCCCCGCCGGTGAGCACGAAGGGTTCGGTGTAGATGTTGAAGCTGTCCATAAAGCGCAGCAGGATCGCGATGGTCAGCACCGTCTTCATCTTGGGCAGTTGGATGTAGCGGAATACTTTCCAGGGCGAGGCGCCGTCGATCTTGGCCGCTTGGTAGTAGGCGTCGGGGATCGATACGAGGCCGGCATAGCTGAGCAGCACCACCAGCGAGGTCCAGTGCCAGACGTCCATGACGATGATGGTGATCCAGGCCGCCAGCGGATTCTGGGTCATGTCATAGGGGATGCCGAGAATGTCGTTCATGAAATAGCCCAGCATGCCGATCTTGGGCAGGGCAAAGATGTTCCACATCGCGCCCACCACGTTCCACGGGATCAGCATCGGCAGCGCCATCAGGACAAGGCAGACGGGCACCCAGACGCCTTTGCGCGGCATGGACAGGGCGATGATGATGCCCAGCGGCACCTCGATGATCAGGATCAGGAAGGTGAACAGGAACTGGCGCCCAAGGGCGGCGTGGAACCGTTCGGACCGCAGGATTTGCTCGAACCAGTCGAGGCCCTGCCAGAAGAAGACGTTGTTGCCGAAGGTCTCTTGGACCGAGTAGTTGACCACCGTCATGATCGGCAGCAGCGCGTTGAACGCGACCAGCACAAGCACCGGCAGGACAAAGAACCACGCGCGTTGGTTTTCGGTTCTCATGCGTGGCAGTCCTTCTTGGTGTCGTCCGCGCTTGCGCCATGGTCCTGACCCCAAGCGGTGAGGTCCCGGGTCAGGCCCGGGACGTGCGCGGTGTCTGTCGGACGTTGGCTTGTGTGATTAGGGTTCCGTCGCCGCGGAGCGCGGTGTCGCTTCGCCGGAAAGTTGCCATCCGCGCCGTCGCGCCCCGGGTTTGACCCGGCGCCTTTGGCCCAGGCGGTGAGGTCCCTGGTCAGGCCCGGGACGGGGAGGGCGAAGTTCATGATGTTGCCTCCGTCGCGATCCAGCCGTCGCGGTAGAGGCGGGTTTGGTCTGGGCGGAAGGTGAGGTGGACCTCAGCGCCCTGTTCGACCTGCGCGTCATCCACCACGGCGCGCACCATGGTGTCGCCGACCATCGTCTCAATCACCGCGTGGCGCCCGACATCGGTGACCTTGCGCACCCGGGCGCTGATCCCGCTGTTGCTGAGCGAGACGTATTCGGGGCGGATGCCAAGCTGCGTTGTGCCGCCGCCGGAGCCTGTCACGGCCCCTTCGAGCGCGATATGCTGGCCCTGGAAAGTGACCGCGCCGCCAGCCTCTTCGGCGGGCAGGATGTTCATGCCCGGCGAGCCGATGAAGTGGCCGACAAAGGTGTGTTTGGGCCGTTCAAACAGCTCGACCGGGGTGCCGATCTGGACCACTTCGCCGTCCTGCATGACCACGACCTGGTCGGCGAAGGTCAGCGCCTCGGTCTGGTCGTGGGTGACGTAGATCATCGTGGCGCGGACCCGCTGGTGCAGTTCCTTGAGCTTGGAGCGCAGTTTCCATTTCAGGTGCGGGTCGATCACCGTCAGGGGCTCGTCGAACATGATCACGTTGACATCCTCGCGCACCAGCCCGCGACCCATGGAGATCTTCTGCTTGTTGTCGGCCGTCAGCCCGGCGGCCCGGCGCGAGAGCATCGGCGTCATCTCGATCATCTCGGCGATCTCGCGCACCCGGCGGTCGACAGTCTCGCGGTCGATGCCCCGATTGCGCAGCGGAAAGGCTAGATTGTCGTAGACGGTCATGGTGTCGTAGATCACCGGGAACTGGAACACCTGCGCCACGCCGCGCCGGTCGGTTGGCAGGCGGGTCACGTCCTGGCCATCGAACAGAACCCGCCCCTCCGAGGGCTCCACCAGACCAGAGATGATGTTCAAACGCGTCGACTTCCCGCAGCCCGACGGCCCCAGCAGCGCGTAGGCGCCGCCATCCTGCCAGGCGAGATCGATCTCGCTCAGCGCATA
>JBCCLL010000073.1:0-5699 GCA_039026855.1 Pseudomonadota bacterium
CACGACCAAACAACTTGAACCGGACGGGCTTGGTGGGTCGTGAGAGGCTCGAACTCCCGACCCAGAGTGGCGCCAACGGCGACGCGCGTCGGTCGGGCTATCCGCTATGCGCAACACGACCAAACAACTTGAACCGGACGGGCTTGGTGGGTCGTGAGAGGCTCGAACTCCCGACATCTTCGGTGTAAACGAAGCGCTCTACCAACTGAGCTAACGACCCGCTGGCGTGCTTTTAGGCTATGCCGGGCGCGCTGTGCAAGGGCTATTCGAGGCGCCGATGCACGCCGTTTTCGACCACATAGACTATACCCTGACCGCCCGGCAGATCGCCCAAACTGGCAGAGGCGCGGCCCAGCGCGACCGTGCGCAACATGCGCGAGGTTATCCCATGGGTCACAATCAATGTTGGCGCCGTCAGATCGCGCAAAAATGCATCGCACCGCGCACGCAGCGCGGCAAACCCCTCGCCGCCCGGTGCATTTTCATAAAGCGCCAGCGGACCGTCGGGCGTCTCTTCCAGCACCTCGCCGGTAGCTTGGCAGTCGGCGCGCAGCTTGCCCGACCACTGGCCCACGTCGATCTCGCACAGCCGGTCATCGGTGCGCAGGTAATTGACCTGATGCGCCAGCGCGATGGCGGCCGTCTCAAACGCCCGACCCTGCGGGCTGACCCGCACGTCAAAACCGCTTAGATCGTGCCGCGCCAAGGTCGCGGCCAGGTGCCGCGCTTGCGCCTGACCGCGCGCGGTCAACGGTGAATTGAGTGCGCCCTGAAACCGCCCTTCGGCGTTCCAGGTGGTCTCACCGTGGCGCATCACATATATCGGTGCAACCCGCATCTGCGCTCCCCCAAAACTCATATCGTTCTCGCGATAGACGCGCTTTCACGACAAAGGACAAGGGGGTTGCCCCGTCCACTGTCTTTTCTCGCCGACCAGCGCGACTTCCACCGCCAGCACCACCGCAAAAGACAACGCGGGCCCAGACGCAGCCCCCCCGCTCGACCGTATTCTTGTGCGGTGCTCAGTTGACGTTGCGCAGGCGATGGATGACAAAGCAGCGGTCACACCAACAACAAAAGCCGGGGCGCCATGCCGTACACACCCTCCGAGACACGTTACACATCAATGGTTTACCGACGCTGTGGCACATCTGGGCTGCGGCTGCCCGTTGTCTCGCTCGGTCTGTGGCACAATTTCGGACACGACACACCGCATCAGACCAAACGCGACATGTGTCGCACTGCGTTTGACCACGGCATCACCCATTTCGACCTCGCCAACAACTACGGCCCGCCGCCCGGCAGCGCCGAAGAGGCGTTTGGCGAGATCTTGAAAACAGATTTTGCCGGCTACCGGGACGAACTGATCATCTCGTCAAAAGCGGGCTATCTGATGTGGCCCGGACCCTATGGCGAATGGGGCAGCCGCAAATATCTGGTGGCCTCCTGCGATCAATCGCTCAAGCGGATGGGCCTCGACTATGTCGATATCTTCTATTCTCACCGCTTTGACCCCGACACCCCGCTCGAGGAAACGATGGGCGCGCTCGATCACATCGTCCGGTCGGGTCGCGCGCAATATGTGGGCATCTCCAGCTACAATTCAAAACGTACGCGCGAGGCGGTGGCGATCCTGAACGATCTCGGCACCCCCTGCCTGATCCATCAGCCGTCTTACAACATCCTCAACCGGTGGGTCGAGCATGACGGACTGCTCGACACACTGGAGGATCTGGGCATCGGCTCCATCGCCTTTACGCCTTTGGCACAGGGCATTCTGACCAGCAAATATCTGGCCGGCACGCCCGCGGACAGCCGCGCAACCCAAGGCAAATCACTGCTCGACGGGATGATCAACGACCGCTCTCTGGCCTCTGTGCGCGCGCTCAATGACATGGCCTCCGAACGTGGTCAGACGCTGGCGCAGATGGCGCTGGCGTGGGTGCTGCGCGGCGGACGGGTGACCACGGCACTGATCGGCGCATCCAAGGCATCGCAGATCGTCGACTGTGTCGGTGCGATCACCAATCTTGAGTTCAGCCAAGACGAGCTCAAGCGGATCGACGACATCTCGTCAGAAGAGGACATCAACCTCTGGGCGCGCAGTTCCGAAACGGAATGACCAGCCCCCCCTCCCCCTCGGGCGCGATACCCGCGCGCACGTCTACTAAAGATTTAGTTTGACAACGCACGGGACAAAAACCTAGCGTGTTTGTCGTTGGGAGGAGCCAACACAAAAATCAGGGAGGACGAAAGATGCGCAAGTATCTTATCTCCGCGACGGCCGTTTGCGCCCTCGTCGCGGGGTCCGGGACTGCTTTTGCCGACGAGGCGGCAGCCCAAAAATGGATCGACCAGGAGTTCCAGCCATCCACGCTGTCCAAAGACGAACAGATGGCCGAAATGAAATGGTTCATCGACGCCGCAGCCCCGTTTTCAGGGATGGAGATCAACGTGCTCTCCGAGGGTATTCCGACCCACGGCTACGAATCCGAGGTGCTGACAAAGGCGTTTGAGGAAATCACCGGGATCAAGGTGAACCACCAGATCCTGGGCGAAGGCGAGGTGGTGCAAGCGGTGCAAACGCAAATGCAGACGCAGCGCAACCTCTATGACGGCTATGTCAACGACAGCGACCTGATCGGGACGCATTCACGCCTGCAACTGGCCTATAACCTGACCGAACAGATGGCCGGTGACTGGGCCGCGACCACGTCGCCCACGCTGGATCTGGATGACTTTATGGGCATTCAGTTCACCACCGGGCCAGACGGCAACCTCTACCAGTTGCCCGACCAGCAGTTCGCCAACCTCTATTGGTTCCGCAAGGACTGGTTCGACGATTCCGACAATCAGGCCGCGTTCAAGGCCAAGTATGGCTACGACCTGGGCGTGCCGGTGAACTGGTCAGCCTACGAGGACATCGCCGAGTTTTTCTCAAACGATGTGCAGGAAATCGACGGTGTGCGCATCTATGGCCACATGGACTATGGCAAGCGCGCACCGGATCTCGGCTGGCGCATGACTGACGCGTGGCTGTCGATGGCCGGTGCCGGGTCCAAGGGCGAGCCAAACGGCGTGCCCATCGACGAATGGGGCATCCGCATGGAGGCTGGCAGCTGTAACCCGGTGGGCGCCAGCGTGTCGCGCGGCGGGGCGGCCAACGGTCCGGCAGCGGTCTACGCGATCCGCAAATGGGACGAATGGCTGCGCAACTACGCGCCCCCCGGTGCGGCGAGCTTTGACTTTTACCAGTCCTTGCCCGCGCTCAGCCAAGGCAATGTGGCCCAGCAGATCTTCTGGTACACCGCCTTTACCGCTGACATGGTGAAACCGCAATCCGAGGGCAACAACACGGTCGATGAGGATGGCAACCCGCTATGGCGGATGGCGCCCAGCCCGCACGGCCCCTACTGGGAAGAAGGGCAAAAGGTCGGGTACCAGGACGTGGGATCGTGGACCTTCCTGAAATCCACACCGTCAGATCGCGCGCAGGCCGCGTGGCTTTATGCGCAGTTCGTGACCTCCAAGACGGTGGACGTCAAGAAATCGCACGTGGGCCTCACCTTCATCCGCGACAGCTCGGTCAACCACGAGAGCTTCACCGAACGCGCGCCCAAACTGGGCGGTCTGGTCGAGTTCTACCGTTCGCCTGACCGTGTCGCCTGGTCGCCCACCGGCATCAACGTCCCCGACTATCCCAAGCTGGCCCAGATCTGGTGGCAGCAGATCGGTGACGTGAACTCTGGCGCGTTCTCACCGCAAGAGGCGATGGACCGCCTCGCCGAAGAGATGGACGTGACCATGGCCCGGATGCAAGCAGCCGATGAAGCTGCCAACATCTATGGCGGCTGCGGCCCGCGCCTGAATGAGCTACGCGATGCCACGTTCTGGTTCGCCAATGGAGGCGCCAAGCCCCCGTTGGAAAACGAGAAACCGCAGGGCAAAACCGTCAACTACGACGAGCTGGTGGCACGCTGGGCGCAATAGCCACTGCACTCCACCAAATGGCAGGGCGGTCCCAACCCGCCCTGCCGCCTTTCATTGCAGGTTGACCGCATGACCATCGAGCTCAAGGCCGCCATCAAACGCGTGCGCGGCATCACCCACATAAAGCCCACGACGCTGACCCTGCGCCCCGGCCATTTTAACGTGCTCCTGGGCCAGACCGGCGCGGGCAAGACGTCGCTGATCAAGCTGATGGCGGGCCTCGACCCGCTGGCCGAAGGCGCGATCCTCTTTGACGGCGAAGATGTCTCGCGCCTCAACACGCAACGCCGCAATATCAGCCTCGTGCACCAGTTTTTTGTCAACTACCCCCACATGACCGTGTTCGACAACATCGCCTCCCCGCTCAAGGTCGCAGGCATGGCCCGGTCCGAAATCGAAGGCCGCGTGCAAGAGGCCGCCGACATCCTGCAGCTGTCCCCAATGCTGCACCGCCGCCCGCAAGAGCTGTCAGGCGGCCAGCAGCAACGCTGCGCCCTCGCCCGCGCCATTGCCAAGGAAAGCCGCGCCGTGTTCCTCGACGAACCGCTGGCCAATCTCGACTACAAGCTGCGCGAAGAACTGCGCGAACAATTGCCCGAGCTTTTTGCAGGCCGCGGTGCAGTGGTAGTCTATGCCACGTCTGAGCCGGAAGAGGCACTGCTTTTGGGCGGGGAAACCGCACTGATGGAGGACGGCACCGTCACGCAGTTTGGCCCCACCGCCACGATCTACCGCGCGCCCGCGACGCTGGCCGCCGCCCGCGTGTTCTCTGACCCGCCGATCAACGTGCTCGACATGTCAGCGACCGGTGGCACGATCTCCGCCGGCGCGATCTCCTGGCCTGACCCATCGGGCGCCATGGCCGGCCAATGCACCTTTGCCATCCGCCCGCACCACGTGCGCCCCACACGCCACAGCGACACCGACATCGCCGTGACCGGCCGCGTGATCGTGACCGAGCTGTCGGGCTCTGAATCGAGCGCGCATTTTGAGGTCAACGGCCGCCCCTGGGTCAGCCTTGCCCACGGCGTCCACCCGTTCGAGCTGGGCGAGGAACACACATTCTACATGGACCCTGCCCACGGGTTCCTCTTTGCCGGTAAGGCTGCCTGATGGCCAAGATCACGCTGTCCAACCTGCGCCATTCCTACACGGACGCGCCCACGAGCGACGCCGACTACGCGCTGAAACAGATCGACGTGGCGTGGGAAGATGGCGGCGCCTATGCGCTTTTGGGCCCCTCGGGCTGCGGCAAGTCCACTTTGCTCAACATCATCTCGGGGCTTCTCACCCCGTCCGAGGGGCGAATCCTGTTTGATGACCGCGACGTCACCGACCTGCCGCCCGACCAGCGCAACATTGCACAGGTGTTCCAGTTCCCGGTGATCTACGACACCATGACCGTGCGCGACAACCTCGCCTTTCCGCTGCGCAATCGTGGCGTGGATGAGGGCAAGATCGCACACCGCGTGGCCGAGATTGCCGCGATGCTCGACGTCGAAGACCTGCTCGACACCCGTGCTGCGCACCTGGCGCCGGACAACAAGCAAAAGATCTCCATGGGCCGCGGCCTCGTGCGGGACGATGTGAACGTGGTGATGTTTGACGAACCGCTCACCGTGATCGACCCGCACCTGAAATGGAAACTGCGCTTGTTGTCCGGCGCCAGGTGCGCAGCACGGGTGTCGAGCAGGTCTTCGACGTCGAGC
>JBCCLL010000074.1:0-4883 GCA_039026855.1 Pseudomonadota bacterium
GCGGATATGGTCATAAGGGGCGGCAAATGGGTTAATGTCCATACCCGCGAGGTGCTCGAAGACCACGATATCGCCATCCGTCACGGCCGGATCGCTGCGGTGGTGCCAGATGCAACCCATGCCACCGGACCTGAAACAGAGATCATCCGCGCGCACGGCCGATACATGGTGCCCGGCCTGTGCGACGGGCATATGCATATCGAAAGCGGTATGCTGACACCGGCGGAGTTTGCCCGCGCCGTCATTCCGCAAGGCACCACGACGATGTTCACCGATCCGCATGAGATTGCGAATGTTCTGGGCCTCGAAGGGGTGCGGATGATGCATGACGAGGCGCTGATGCAGCCCGTCAATATCTTCACGCAAATGCCGTCTTGCGCGCCTTCAGCACCGGGCCTGGAGACGACAGGCTATGAGATTTCCGTGGAGGATGTCGCCGAGGCTATGTCCTGGCCCGGGATCATCGGGTTGGGAGAAATGATGAATTTCCCCGGAGTGGCCGACGGAGACCCCAAGATGCTGGCAGAAATCGCCGCAACACAGGCCGCGGGCAAGACCGTAGGCGGCCACTACGCGTCACCCGATCTGGGACCGGCCTTTGCAGGCTATGTCGCGGGCGGGCCGGCAGACGATCACGAAGGCACCGGCGAAGCGGACGCCATTGCGCGGATGCGGCAGGGCATGCGGTCTATGATAAGGCTGGGGTCCGCATGGTATGACGTCGCCGCGCAAATCACGGCGGTTACCGAAAAAGGCCTTGATCCGCGCAGCATGATCTTGTGCACGGATGACTGCCATTCCGGCACACTGGTTAACGACGGTCATATGAACCGCGTCGTTTGCCACGCCATCGAAAGCGGCTGCGACCCGCTGATGGCCTTGCAAATGGCAACGCTGAACACTGCGACCCATTTTGGGTTAGAGCGGGAACTGGGCTCCCTCACACCGGGTCGGCGTGCGGATGTGATCCTGACGTCAGACCTCAAAACACTCCCGGTCGAACTGGTGATTGCGCGCGGACAAATCGTGGCAAGAGACGGTGTGTGCCTGGTCGACTGCCCCCACTACGACTGGCCCGTAAAGGCGCGTCAAACAGTGCATATGGGAAAAACGCTGACGCCAGAAGATTTCATCATTGATGCGCCACATGGCGCCAATGCCGTGACTGCGAATGTGATTGGCGTGGTCGAAAATCAAGCGCCAACACAGGCGCTCAAGTTCGAACTGCCCGTCACAGAAGGCCGCGTGCAGGCAACCGGGGACGTTGCCCAAATCGCCCTTGTCGAACGGCACCGCGCCACCGGCGGCGTCACGAATGCCTTCGTCTCGGGCTTCGGGTACGCAGGTCGGATGGCCATGGCCTCTACCGTTGCCCATGACAGCCACCACATGATCGTGGTCGGGACAGACCACGCACAGATGGCGCTTGCGGCAAACCGGTTGCGCGAAGTGGGAGGCGGCATCGTCATATTCCGGGACGGCGTTGAAATGGCCCTTGTCGAACTCCCAATTGCGGGGTTGATGTCCGACCGGCCTGCCGCCGAAGTTGCGGCAAAGGCAGATCAGATGATGGCGGCCATGCGCGCCTGCGGGTGCCAGTTGAACAATGCCTATATGCAGCACTCCCTGCTCGCACTGGTCGTGATCCCAGAGTTGCGCATCTCGGATCTCGGCCTCGTTGACGTGCGCACCTTTGAGTTTATCCCCGTGATCGAGACCTGAGTATGAGCGAAATTCTCACCCCGAACGCCCCCGCGCCTGCGCTGTTTGACGATGCATCGGCTGCCGTTGAGCAGCTCGAGGCGCTCTATACGCAAGCAACCACTTTCCTGCGTGACCATTTCCGCCGGGCCATGGCCGAAGGTGCGCCGCAGGCGCGGGTCCGCGCGTTCTACCCGCAAGTTCTCTTCGAGACATCAACCTATGCGCAAGTCGACACCCGACTTGCCTTTGGACATGTGTCGGCCCCCGGCTGCTATCGCGCAACGATCACGCGGCCGGATCTGTTTCGCAGCTATCTCAGGCAGCAGATCGGCCTGCTTATCGAAAACCACGGTGAACCTGTACAAATCTGCCTTTCGGATACGCCCATGCCTGTGCATTTTGCGGTGGCCGGTGATGCCACCATCTTGGTGCCACAGGACGGGGCAGCAGCTTTTACGCTGCGCGATGTCTTCGATGTCCCGGATCTGGCGACAACAAACGA
Source organism: Pseudomonadota bacterium (assembly GCA_039026855.1). GTDB lineage: Bacteria > Pseudomonadota > Alphaproteobacteria > Rhodobacterales > Rhodobacteraceae > Tateyamaria. Next base: position 2,207 of record JBCCLL010000074.1, read on the forward strand.
CGATATCGTCAATGGAACCTTTCTGGCTCCGGACGGCATTGCACCGTTGGCACCATTCACCGCCCAACGCGTTGATTACTCGCTGGCACGGCTTGCGCATTACACGGCAACGGACCCCGAGCATTTTCAGAACCATGTCCTGTTCACGAACTACCAGTTCTACGTGTCGGAATTTGAAGCCTACGCGCGCGAGCAACTGCGCGACCCCACATCCGGGTACACGGCTTTTGTCTCGACCGACAACGCTATCCTGACGGATGCGGACGCGACGCTGGCTGCCAGCACCAAGACGCCACAGATGCCAACCTATCACCTCAAACGCGCGGACGGTTCCGGCATCACGCTGGTCAACATCGGCGTTGGCCCCTCAAACGCCAAAACCGCCACAGACCATATCGCGGTGCTGCGTCCACACGCGTGGTTGATGGTCGGCCATTGCGCCGGGCTGCGCAATTCTCAGGCACTGGGTGATTTCGTGCTGGCCCATGCCTATCTGCGCGAAGACAAGGTGCTCGATGACGACCTGCCGGTCTGGGTTCCGATCCCGGCGCTGGCCGAGATACAGATCGCGCTGGAAAATGCGGTCGCCAAAGTGACGAAACTTGAAGGCTATGAGCTCAAGCGCGTCATGCGAACAGGTACGGTCGCAAGTCTCGATAACCGCAACTGGGAGCTGCGCGAGCAGACCGGTCCGGTTCAGCGGCTGAGCCAGTCGCGGGCTGTCGCGCTGGATATGGAGAGCGCGACCATCGCCGCCAACGGGTTCCGGTTTCGGGTCCCTTACGGCACGTTACTCTGCGTGTCTGACAAGCCGCTGCACGGCGAATTGAAGCTGCCAGGCATGGCCTCAGACTTCTACAAAACACAGGTTTCGCGCCATTTGATGATTGGAATCCACGCTATGGAGCAGTTGCGGTCCACGCCGCTCGAGCGTATTCACAGTCGGAAATTGCGGTCATTTGAGGAAACAGCCTTCCTCTGACCACCGGAATCCCCGGAAAAATGGATAAAATGGCATATTTTTGGTTAATATCGCCTACTAATCGTTGTGTTCGCCCACAACATACGGATAGATTCGCCTCATGAGGCCCAAGTCGTCGGGCAGCGAAGGAGAATAAAATGGCGAAACCAATGACAAAGACCCAACTGGTGGCCGCGCTGGCCGAAAAGATGGACACAGATAAAAAATCAGCGAGCGCCGCGCTGGACGCGGTATGCGACGTGATTACAAGCGAAGTTTCTGGCGGCGGCGCCGTCACACTGCCCGGCGTCGGCAAGATTTACTGTCGCGAACGGCCCGAGCGTATGGTGCGCAACCCGGCCACAGGCGAGCAATTCAAGAAAGACGCCGACAAGGTGGTCAAGATGACCATTGCAAAAGCGCTTAAAGACAGCGTGAACGGTTAAGACCAAAACACGCGACCTCGTTGGGGGCCACCTTCGGGTGGCCCTTTTTTGTAGCATCCGCATTTTGCGGAGCAAAGCCTTGTCCCCGCATCCAAATTGCGAAATCAATGAGCACAGAACACTTCCGACGCATAAAGGCCGCACATGGACATACGCGCAATTCTCATGGGCTTGGCCTTTGCGCTGATGTGGTCTTCTGCGTTCACCTCCGCCCGGATTATTGTCGCTGACACATCCCCGCTGGCTGCGCTGACCGTCCGTTTTCTGATCTCGGGCCTCCTCGGCGTCGCCATTGCGCGCGCCCTTGGGCAATCGTGGCGCCTGACACCCGCGCAATGGCGGGCAACAATCATCTTCGGCATCCTGCAGAACGCAGTGTATCTCGGTTTGAACTTCGTCGCCATGCAAACGGTCGAAGCCTCGGTGGCGGCGATCATCGCATCAACGATGCCCTTGCTGGTGGCGCTGGCCGCATGGATCATCTTTGGCGAGCGGCTGCGCCCGCTCGGGGTCATCGGCTTGGTGGCCGGCCTGATCGGTGTCAGTCTCATCATGGGTGCCCGCATCACGGGCGGGGTCGACGGCTATGGTCTGATCCTGTGCTGCATTGGCGTGATTGCCCTCACCGTGGCAACGCTCTCTGTGCGGGGGGCGACATCGGGTGGAAACTTCCTGATGATTGTCGGCCTCCAGATGCTGGTGGGCAGCGCGGTACTGGCCGTCGCAACGCTGGCTTTTGAGACACCTCACGTTACCCCAAGCTGGACCCTGCTGGCCGCCTTTGCCTACACGACACTGGTCCCAGGGCTCGCAGCCACCTTCGTGTGGTTCTGGCTTGTCAATCGCGTCGGAGCCACACGTGCCGCCACGTTTCACTTCCTCAACCCGTTTTTCGGCGTGGCAATCGCAGCGATCCTGCTGTCCGAACCGCTGGGGCGGCTCGATATTATCGGCGTGGCCATCATCGCCTTCGGGATCCTGGCCGTACAAATTTCCCGTCAGACCAAAACAGAATAGCTTTCCATGACACGCCGAAACGCATTAGTCTTGACCATATATGACGCAGGAAAACCCCCCTCACATAGTCAGGAAATACGCTTTCGTTTTGATCCCCGGGTATTCCACGCTTGGGTTTTCCTGCGCACTCGAAGCCCTGAGCCTCGCCAACCGCTATCCCTCAGGCGGCCCCTACTATGAATGGCGTCTGCTAAGCGAGACCGGCGCGCCGGTCGCGGCTTACAACGGTGTGCACATTGAGGTCGACGGTCCA
>JBCCLL010000075.1:0-4637 GCA_039026855.1 Pseudomonadota bacterium
TGTGCAGCCATGACCACCGAAACGATTGGCGCGTCGTCGGGTTGCTGATGCATTGGGCGGACTCTTTTGGGCGCGATCTATGGACCTCACGCGCTTTGTTGAAGCCGCCACCCACAGCACAGAATACTGAGCTTAAGCATTGATCGCCAAGTATTTTCTTCGATTTACAGCGGCAAGCGAGATATCGCCGATATGACGTGCCTGACACAGCTGCCCAAGAGTTGCCGCAATTGCCTCATCTAGTCTGAGACACGTTTGAACCGGGCCCGCGATGCCATTCGACATCTTCACTCTCTTGGCGGTCTCCCTCTCCGCGAAAGGCACTCACGCGGGCCCGGCCAAACCTTTCCCCGCATCGGAGCGCTTGTTTTGGCAATAACCGCAGACGGTTTTGGCCGGTTTGGAGGGCGGGTTTCAGATGTCGAAGCGCCGCTGGCGGTTTTGGCGCTGATATCCCTGGTGCTGGTGCCGGTTTTTCACACCAAAGCGGCACTGCTTTTTTTGTTGTTTGGCATGGCAACGCTCGCCGCGCGCCCGAACCAGACGCTAAGTGACCTCTGGAGGTATCGATTTCTGCTCATCCTTCCCGTGTTTTGCACGCTGTCGTTTCTTTGGTCAGACGTCCCTGGCGCATCGCTCAGAGCGGGTCTTCAACTGATCGCGACTTTCGTGATTGCCATTGTCCTGACCTCTCGCCTCAGTCTTCGGGGCTTTCTCGTGGCGCTGTGGGGCGCGTCTATGCTGAGCGTTCTGCTCAGCTTGGCCGTCGGCCACTTTCGTGCCGATACCGGCGCACTGATCGGCCTTTACGGAAGCAAGAATGCCATGGCCTGGGCCGCCGCGATGGCAACACTTCTGTCAATTGGCGTCGCCGCGGCGAAGGGTTTGCCTGGCGGACTACGCATCTTGGCTGCCGCTGCGGCTGTCCCTGCACTTGCCGCAATGGTCCAAGCCCAGTCTGTAAGCGCATTGTTGTATTTGCCCGTCGGGATAGGCGCTTTTTTGGCAATTCAGTTGATGCGCCCGCTGCGGGTCAGTGCGCGCATCGTGCTCTGTGCGTTTTTGACATTGGGGACAAGCTACGTGCTGCTTGTCGCCACGGTCTATGCCGACCAACTGTCCGCTCTGTTTTTTGACACGACCGGCAAGGATGTGACGCTGACCGGTCGGACCGATCTATGGCAAATCGCGCTGCACTATATTCGCGACCAGCCGATACTTGGCATTGGATATCAGGCCTTCTGGGTTCCCGGAAATCCAACCGCGGAAGAGATCTGGCGCGCGTTTGGCATCGCAAGCCGCAGCGGTTTCAACTTCCACAACACGTATCTGTCGAATGCGGTCGAAATCGGCGTTCTTGGGGTTTTTGTCCAAACGCTGCTTCTGGGCGCCGCGCTGATCCTGAGTGCGCTGCGCAGCTTGCGCAGCACCGATCGGCTTGATGCTCTGATGTTTGCCTGCGTCGCGATGCTTGTGTCAATCACACCGATCGAAGTGCCGGTTTTTCACCAATTCACACCCCAAACCGTGCTGGTCATTGCTGCAGTGGTTTACGCAACGACACGGAGGCGAACGTGACAGTCTTAGCCCAACAACGCACGGCCTTCCGGGCCAATGACCGGCGCGCGTCGCAGGGTCGCCATTTTGTCGCGCGCCACACCCGCCATGATCGGCACCATGTTCGCAGGCGCAGCAAGCGCAAAGCGCAAAGCACCACCGATGCCGGCCTCGGCCTTGCGATCCAGAAAACTGCGCAAGAGGTATCGGTTGCGGATTTGTTGCTGATGCGCGGTGATCGCAGCCTGATCGCGCGGGCTGCGCGCGGCGGCAACCAAATGCCCCTCGGTCGCAGCCAGCAGCGCGCCGAGATCATCCGTGGAATGCAACCCGCTCAGCGATCCCGCGCGCACACGGGCCGCATAGCCGATCTGGTGCGACAGACGGAAACGCGCACCCTTCAAGAGCGCCCGAACATAGAAATCATAGTCCTCACCCAGGCGCATGATCGGATCGTATCTCAATCCGTTCTCTTCCAGAAAGCTGCGCCGCATGATGGGTTTGAGAAATCCCAACTCGCCCCGCTGCGCCGACCGCTGCGTGAGATTGCCCATCACAAAATTTTCGACGGTCAGGTCGCTGATGACGGGTTCGTCCTGGGAACTCTGGCGTCGCACACCGGGGTCGTTCTCTGGCACAAAGACGATGTTATCCGCCGCAAGGTCCCAACCCGGGATCGACAGCAAATGTGCAAAACGCCCCGGCAGGAAATAGTCGTCGGCATCAAGCACGGCGACATAGGGCATGGTCGTTGCCGCAAGCGCATGGTTGCGCGCTGCCGACGGGCCGGTGTTGCGCGGCTGGCGCAAGACCAGCAAGCGGCTGTCACCGCGTGCTGCATCAGTGGCCGCCTGCCCTGTTCCATCGGTGGAGGCGTCGTCCACAACGACGACCTCGCCGACCTCACGCTGTGCCAGTGCCGAGCGAACAGACGGCCCGATGGTCTTGGCAGCATTATAGGCGGCGATGATTACGCAGACAGAAGAAGTCATGTGCTTGTCACCCCAACAATACACGCCCCCAGCCTGTGGCGAAGGTCGGACATTCCAAGGCTTCGGTCAACGACAAGATGTCGACAATGCGACCGAATTTGGGCGCTCTCCAACCGGGGTATGATGCTTCTTTGCCCGCAGGGTCAGCCAGAGGTTGTGTCATGGGGCTGAAAGTTGTTTTCGCCGGCGGCAACGGCTACCCGCCCGAAGACAGCGGCGGCGTTCAAAGCAGCACGCATGATCTCGCACAGCGCCTGAAGGGCGCCGGTCACGCGGCCTCGGTCTTGGCGCCGCTCTACGGAGATGGCTGGTTTGGGCTTGTCGCACGCGCGCGTTTGAAGGCCCAAGGCGGCGGCATGGTGCGCGATACGCGCTACGGCTACCCGGTCTACCGCTGTTGGGAGCCGACGGCGCACGTGCCAGCGTTGGTGGCCAGTCAACGCCCCGATATTGCAGTCGTCCAATGCCACGGCACAGTGCCTCTGGCGACAGCCTTCCGAAACCAGAACGTCCCCACGATCATCTATCTGCGAAATGTCGAGTTTGACGAGCTTGGCGGCGATCTGAGCACGCTTGCGGACGCAGCGTTCATCGCCAACTCGGAGTTTACCGCCAACACCTATCGCGAACGCTTTGGGATCAACGCCACGGTCATCGCACCGACCATCGACCGCGCGCTTTACGAGACGAAAAGCACCGGCGAGGTGATCAGCTTCATCAATCCCGTCGCCGAAAAGGGCGTAGACCGCGCTATCGACATCGCCGCCGCCTGTCCCGAGATACCGTTCCTCTTTGTCGAGAGCTGGGTCTTTAAACCGAACGACCTTGCCGCGCTTCGGTCGAGAATTGCCCCCTACGCCAACATTCGCTTTCAGCACAGAACACCTGACATGCGCACGGTCTATGGCCAAAGCCGCATTGTTCTCGCCCCAAGCCAGTGGTCCGAAGCCTGGGGCCGCGTCGCATCAGAAGCCCATTGCAGCGGGATCCCCGTCATAGGCTCGACCCGCGGCGGGCTGCCCGAAGCGATCGGGCCCGGTGGTCTGACCCTCGATTACGACGCACCGCTATCCGATTGGGTCGCAGCGGTCCGCCGCCTATGGTCGGACACTGGCCACTACGCAGAAAAATCACGGGCCGCGCGCACCTATGCGGACCGGCCCGCGATGGACCCTGAACGCCAGTTCGAGGTGTTTTGCGGCGTTTTGCACCGGGCGCGCAGGTCTGCGCAGGCAGCCTAGTAGGATCCCTTCGCGCCAAGCACCGCGGGCAGCGTGCGCAGCAAAATGACAATGTCGCCCAAAAGGCTCCATCGGGTGACATAGTGCACGTCAAAGGCCACGCGTTCAGAATAGGCCGTGTCGCTGCGTCCGCTGACTTGCCACAGCCCGGTGATCCCGGGACGCGCTGTCACATAGTGCGCAGCCGCAGCGCCATAGCGCGACAACTCCGCCTCGACCACCGGGCGAGGCCCGACAAGGCTCATGTCGCCGCGCAGGACGTTGATCAGCTGCGGAAGCTCATCGACACTGTATTCCCGCAATACCCGCCCAAGCGGTGTAACCCGCGGATCGTTGCGTAGCTTTCGGGTTTCTTGCCATTCTTTTTGGGCTTCCGGGTACTGGCTCAGGTAGTCGCGAAGAATCCGGTCGCCATCGATATGCATGGTTCGAAACTTCAGGCAGCTGAACCTGCCCCCGCCCAGGCCGACCCGCTCATGCCCGTAAAACGCTGTGCCGTTGCCCGAAAGGCGAATGGCGCCAGCGGTGAATAACAGCAACGGCGAAAGAGCGACCAGAATCGTAGCAGCAAACGCGATATCCATCGCGCGCTTCGCAACTCCGCCCACGGCCAAAACCGGCGTACCAGATACTGAACGAAAGTCGCTTTCCCAGACCGATACCGAGCCAACCCGCTCGCCATCGACTGTGCCGCTCTGGTCTATGGAAGACATGAGCCCATCCCCTAACGTGGGCCCCCACACATTGCGGCAAACCTGCCAAAGTTCGTTTCGCAAGTGCAGCGTAAACTGGGGATATTTTGCCGACCGGCAACAATCCGCCTAACAACGCAGCGCCGAACGGCCAA
>JBCCLL010000076.1:0-4636 GCA_039026855.1 Pseudomonadota bacterium
CGCCTGCGCACGCGGCGCTGATAAACTTGCGGTTGCAGGCGCCGCTGGCGCGGATCATTTGATTGATAGCGATTCGGACGATTTGCGGGAGGCTGTCAAAGCCCTCGGCGGAGCTGATGTGGTGTATGATCCCGTTGGCGGTGATCTATTCCGCGCAGCGCTGAGGGCAACGCGGCCCGATGGACGGATCATCTTGGTGGGCTTTGCAAGCGGCACATTGCCGGACATCAAACCGAACCATCTGCTGGTAAAAAATATCACCGTCATAGGCTTTTGGTGGGGCGGTTACCTGAATTTTGCCCCACAGATCGTGACCGACAGCATGTCCACGCTGTTTGATTGGTATGCGAACGACGGGTTGCGCCCGCACGTTAGCAACGTCCTACCGCTGGATCGCGCGAGCGAAGGCTTGGAGCTACTCCGCAGCCGTCAGTCGACGGGTAAAGTCGTTGTCACGCCGTAGGTTGCAGCAGAACGCATGGGTGATCATCTCGACCAGCGCATCCTGCGGCGCGCTTGAAACCGATGGCTCGACGTAGAGGTTGATCTGTTGATTGGCGAGTTCTGGCAACGCATCGTCGTGTGAGACGAACTCCATTTGTTGCGGTAACGTCGAATCAATCAAAGCCGACACGGCAAGGTCAGCGCTCACCGTAGCCTCAACGGCGCGGGAGCTTTCAGTTTCAACCGCCATCTCCCAGGGAATGCCCGCGGCATCGAGTGCGCGTTGGGTCATGATCCGAAAGCGGCAGTTCTGCTCGAACGCCAACCTCAGAGGTCTCCGCCGCCAGGCCGACCCGCCAGGCGCACCGACCCACCGCAACGGAAGCTCAACAAGCGTGGTGCCGCCGGCATCGAGCGCTTCTTCGGTGCCCAGAATGATCTGGCACTCGCCGCGCGCAAACATCCCCTTCAGCTTGCTGGTGTAGCTAGAGACGAGATTGACCCGCATCCGCGGAAACTCCGCACTGAAACGCTGCAGCACCTGGGGGATGGCGGGGTAGACGATGTCGTGTGGCACACCCAGGACGATCTCGCCGACATTCGTGCAGTCGGTCATCTTGGCGTAAATCTCATCATTCAGGTCAAGCATGCGCCGCGCATAGCTGAGCAGCTGTTCACCGGCGGTCGTCAGGGCCAGACTGCGATTGGCCCGATCAAACAAGGCCACATCCAGCGACTCCTCTAGGCGTTTGAGCTGCATAGAGACGGCCGACTGCGTCAGGTTCAAAAACCCCGCAGCCCGCGTCACACCGCCTGTTTCAGCGATCGCAACGAACGACCGCAAAGCCGTGAGATCAAGATTTCGGGCCATATCAAATTCCGTGATGCTTCAGGTCAAAATCATTCGTTTCACAAATAAACCACATCGGCGCATATAAATCAACATCGCTTATGGACGAAACGAAAAGATCACGAATTGGAAAGGAACGAAGATGTTTGCACTGTCCCGCGCCTTTGAAGCCAACCATCGTCGCCGCCCAAGCTTGCTGTCGCGCCTGTTTCGGATCGATGAAACCGCGCGCCAACGTCGCGCATTGCGCAACCTCGATCCACATTTGCGCCGCGACATCGGCCTGACTGATGGCGAAATCGAAACAGAACTGCGCCGCTCGGTATGGGATGCGCCCGAACACTGGCGGCGCTAGGAAAATGGCGCAGCAAAATCCTTTTTGTCGCCCTGAAAACTCCTTGAAATCCAGCCCTCCCTTGCCAATATCTATTGGCGAGGGCGGGTGCCGTACTGGGCTCGCCTAATGAGTTACCTTTTTGGAGGCTAAACATGGCTGACTATCAGACGGTTCGGACTCAGGGTATCGCCCAGCCGACCGCCGCGATTGATGAGGGTCTTCGGGCCCATATGAGCAAGGTTTACGGGACAATGTCGGTGGGCATGCTGGTCACCGCAGGTGTGTCGTGGGCCGTTGGCACCAGCCCTGCGCTGCTGTCGATCTTCCTGGATCCGGTGACGCTGTCGCCAAATATCCTGGGCTGGATCGCGATGTTCGCACCGCTGATCATGGTGTTTGCGTTCGGCGCAGCCATCAACCGGTTGAGCGCGGCTGGCGCGCAGACGTTCTTTTACGTCTTCGCCGCCGTCATGGGCTTGTCGATCGCCTGGATCTTTGCAGCCTTCACCGGCTTGTCGATTGCACAGACATTCCTGGTCACGTCGATCGCTTTCGCGTCGCTTAGCCTGTGGGGTTACACGACGAAGAAAGACATTTCGGGCTGGGGATCGTTCTTGATCATGGGCGTTGTTGGTCTGATCGTCGCGTCGATCATCAACATCTTCCTGGGCTCGCCCGCGATTGCGTTCGCGGTTTCGATCATCGGCCTGCTGATCTTTGCGGCTCTGACCGCGTACGACACTCAGCGGATCAAGACCGAGTATGTCCAGCATGCACACGCGATGGACCAAGAGTGGCTCGACAAGAGCGCCATCATGGGCGCTCTGAGCCTCTACATCAACTTCATCAACATGTTCATGTTCCTGCTGCAATTCCTCGGCAATCGCGAGTAACGCGACCGGAACAGACCAAACTTCACGAGGGCCAGCGGAAACGCTGGCCCTTTTCTTTGCCGCTTTGTTTCGCGTTTATCCACAGGACCAAGCGCAAAATCGAGAAATTTAGGCAAGAATGCCCCGTTTCGCATCCGGCCGCTTGTGGTTGCCACTGAGTGAGAGGTAGTGTTTAGCATTGCTGTAATCGGCGCAGCGTCGGGATGTTGGTCTGGGTCCAAAATCTCACCGCGAGTAGCGCCGGCTTGGGATCGACGCGACACCGTACTGTTGCCTGGTATGCGTCGAAGTGTGTGGGGGCATGACGAAAAAGCTGCCAACCGCCGCGGACAACCGCGGGGACGTTCAAGACACCCTTGGTGCGATCAGTTGGGACAAACGCATGGCCGACGCGCGAGCGCGCCGGGCAAAGGTGTTGGCATCGCGTGCGCCGCAAAACGTCGCGAATGACGCTGGCTCAGCCTCCGCCACGGAACGGACTTCTGCGCTAAGCGCCGCCGATCCAGCCATGACAGACGTGCCACCTGAGTGGATGACGGATGGCGTCTCCGCGAGAGAGCACAATCCCAGCGGGCCGCCGCCCGTTATGACGCATTTCCCACGGGCCGAGGTTGAAGCGGATCCCTTCGCAGCCCCCAAACGCGCACGCCGCATCGCCGTCGCAGGATACATTGCGGGCGCCTTCGCCTTTGGCATCGTGGCCGCGCTGGCAGTTCTTGCGCTGACCCGTGTGCCAACACCCGAAACGCTCCTCGCCACGCCAACTGTGGCGCCGACCGCGCCGACGGCACCGGTGGTCGCCCCGGTCCCGGCGGCACCAGTTGCCACCGACACCGCCAGCGTCGCGGTGCCTGCGCCTGTGGACAGTCTTGAGGCTTCGGCTCCTGCCGAGCTTCAAAGCGGGCCTTTGGCGCCAGAGAACTCGCCGCTAGGCCCGCGTAACGCGGACGTGCCGGTCCCGCCCCTGACAGCGGCGCTGGCCATCACTGTTCCCCAATTGGCGCCGACATCTTCCGCGGGTGTCCCAGCCATGCTCCTTTCCAGCCGGACGTTTCCGACCGAAGCAGTGATGCAAGCGCCGCTTGTGCCGCCCGCGCTGGACACGACACCGCCGCGCCTGGACGTCTCTTTGCCGCCGGCGGACGCAGAAACCACTTGGGCGCCGCGTGGGTTGGCAATCGCAACCGAACGCGATTATCGCGTTGTCATGACGGCAAACCAGGCCATGGGCGCGGCGCGTTTTGAGAGCTTTGTCGCAGCGGCCGAAGCCATCGGTATCCCGCTGGCCGCAACGCAACGCGTCGGGTTCACCATCACCAGCGATCAGGTCCGCTTCTTCCACGGAGACGACGCTGCGGCGGCGGGATTGCTGTCCGATGCGCTCGGCGCCGAAATCCGAGACTTCACCGACTTCAGCCCCAAGCCACCGCTGGGGACCCTTGAAATCTATCTGTCAAACACCGCTGACGCACCGCCTTTGATCGACTCGGCCCAGACCGAACGCGAGCGGCTCCAGCAGCGTTTGCTCAATAGCCTACAGCGCGGGGATCATCTGTGACCTGCGTCTGCCGAGTATAGAGGTGCTGCCATGCCCAATCCCCGCCTGATCGCTGTCATCACGGCACTGGCCTTCTTGTCCAACACCACGGCTGCACGCGCCGCGTTTTCAATCGAGGAACTGCTTGAGATCGAGCGCCTGGTTATGAGCAGGGATTGCGGCGCACTCCGCGTCTACCTTTCCGTGAACCCGTCCCTGACCGAAGGCGATGATCCGCTGGCGCGCGAACTTCGCAATTTTGTCACCGAGGTGGACTCAGGCTCGCTCATCCAGTGCCTTGCTGCACCGGAAGAACAAATCGCCACGCGCGAGGGCGACATTTCCGACTCGCTCACCTCGATCTACTGATCCACTCTTGCGGGCATGATCTGCTGATGATCCCGGTCCGCCCCCGCATCGCTTATGTGATCGAACCCCGGTTCCCCGGCGGCACCTCTTCGGCTGTCGCCCAGGAACTCGCAGTGGCAGTCACGCTGGGGGACGTTCAGGTGCATGCGATAAGTTCAGCCATGTTCCCCGGACGGGAAGTGGCCCCGGTCCTTGAAAAAGCGATC
>JBCCLL010000077.1:0-4480 GCA_039026855.1 Pseudomonadota bacterium
CAGCTATGAAGAAATCTCCCCTCTGGTCTCGGTGGGGTATGACTGGGAAGTGGCACCTGATTTCGACCTTGGCGCCTTTTTTGCGGTCGCGGTCTATCCGGGCGACGGCGATGAGTTTCGGACCAGTCTGGGCGATGTGGTGCCATTCGTGGGTGTGCAGGCGCGCTACAACTGGTTTTTTGTCCAATTCATTCCGGCTGATGGTGAGTCCGTCGACAGCCTCTTTACCTTCGGGTTGTCGTTTGCCCTGGAGTAAGGCACAGCACCTCAGCTAGGCTGACGGGCGTGTGTGCGGTGCGCGTGCTGTGAAAAAGTTGATCTCGGCTGGCACACGCACGCCGTTTGCTGTCTCAAAACGCGCAAATCTTTCGCGAACGCGGCGTTCAATGTCCTCGATCGCGTCGGCAGAGGCACCGAAATGGTCTATGGCGCGCCGTGCCGGTCCCAAGACCGCGGCCTGATGCGCCACGGTGTCGAGATCGCCGGGTGGGGTCAACTCCAGGGATGCAACCTCAACCTGCGGAGCCTCGAAACCGGCGTTCCGCAAAATACCCAGCACACGGTCCGTGTCGCGAAAGGCAAAAGGCCCGGGTGCATTGGGATCCAGCGCAGGTGGCGCGCCTAAGCGTTCTTTGGCGGCATACATTGGCATCTGGAACCACGGGTTTTGATCCAGTTGACCCCAACAGGCCATGCTCAGAAGGGCCCCCGGCGCCATCGCTTTGCGAATATTGACAAATGCCGCCACAGGGTCCGCAAAGAACATCACGCCAAACCGTGATATCACCCGGTCAAATCCGCCATCCGGGAACGCATGTTCGGCGACATCAAGGATTTCAAATTGCACCGCGGGTGACTTATGCGCGCGGCTGCGTGCGCTTGCGATCATCGGCGCTGCGATGTCCGCCCCCAGAACGTGGCCATCAGGTGTAACGACAGAGGCCGCTCGCAGCGTGCTGGTGCCTGTGCCGCACCCGATGTCGAGCACCTTGTGTCCCGCCTTCAGATCCGCGCGCTCCAGCACGCCGTCCAATACAGGCGACATCAAGGCATCCAGCGGGGCCTGTTGGTCGACCCATAAAGTGGCACAGTCCTCCCAGAATACCTTCTGATCGGCATTGCCTGTCGTCATGCGCGCCGCCGCCGCCGCCGACCGCCCGAAGCCGAAGGATCGCTGCTGCCGGTGTTGAACGTCTCTTTTGGCAGCGTGACCAGCGCGTTCAGCACGGGAAATGGATCAACCGCATTGGGGATAGCGGAGGCGTTGACAAAATGTTCCTGAAACCTTGGCTCAATGGCGGTTTCGATCTTGTGAATGGCCTGCACGGTCGCTTCGATCTCGGCCCGTGCGGCGGTGTTCAAAAGGGCGATGCGCGCGCCAGTGCCGGCGGCGTTGCCAGCCGAGGTGACCTTTTCCAGCGGGGCATCGGGGATCATGCCCAGCACCATCGCGTGTTTGGGTGAGATATGCGCCCCAAAGGCCCCGGCCAGCACCACACGGTCCACCTGATCCACACCGAATTTATCCATCAGCAGCCGCGCGCCGGAATAAAGGGCGGCCTTGGCCATCTGAATCTCGCGGATATCGCGGTTGGTGATGGTGATTTTCGGGCCGCCGTCAGCCGTCCCATCATAGACCATGTAGGAATAGGTCCGCCCATCGAGAAAGCAGCGATCACTGCCGGTCTGGTCCGGCGCTCCGATCAAACCGGGTGCGTCAACGATGCCATTGATGCGCATCTCGGCCACCATTTCGATGATGCCCGAGCCGCAGATGCCGGTGATGCCAGATGCGCCCACCTGGGCCTCAAAGCCCTCCTCATCGGACCACAGGTCACATCCGATCACCTTGAAGCGGGGGGCCTTGGTCTCAGAGTCGATCTCGACCCGCTCAATGGCGCCGGGGGCCGCGCGCTGTCCCGAACTGATCTGCGCCCCTTCAAACGCAGGGCCGGTGGGCGACGAACAGGCGAGCACCTTGTCGCGATTGCCCAGCAAAATCTCGGCATTGGTGCCCACGTCCACGACAAGCACCAGATCGTCGGATTTGTCGGGCGCTTCAGATAAGGCGACGGCCGCGGCATCGGCACCGACATGGCCTGCAATACAGGGCAAGAGGTACACCCGGGCGGATGGGTGAATGTTCAGATCGAGATCATCCGCCCTGAGCCGCATCGCGTTGTTGGTGGCCAATGCAAATGGCGCCTGACCCAGTTCAAAGGGATCGATGCCCAAAAACAGATGATGCATGACCGGGTTGCAGACAAACACAACATCAACGATCAGTTCCTTGTCGACGCCCGCTTCCGTGGCGATCTGGGTAAAGAGACCGCACATCCCCTCGCGCACGGCGCGCGTCATCTCATCCGCGCCACCTGCGTTCATCATTGAATAGCTGACCCGGCTCATCAGGTCTTCACCAAACCGGATCTGCGGGTTCATCACGCCGGAGGAGGCGAGAACCTCGCCCGTCTGCAAGTCACAAAGATGTGCCGCAATGGTGGTCGAGCCCAGATCCACGGCGAGACCGTAGACCGTTCCTTCGTAATAGCCCGGCCAGATGTGCATGATCCGCGGGCCATTTTCTGCATCGCCGGCATGTACAGCGACCGTGACTTTCCAGTCGCCCTTGCGCAAAATGGGCTGCATGCTTTGCAGGATGTGAAGATCTGCCGCGACGTGCTCCAGTTCCCATTGATCGCGCAACGCGTCGCGCAGGCGCTCCAGGTCACCCGACGGGTCGTGCATATCGGGCTCAGCAACTTCGATGTAGTAAAGCTTGGTCGAAGGGTCGAGGACGATCTCGCGTGCTTCAGCGCGTTTGCGCACGACCTGTTTGTGCACCTGGCTTTCGGGCGGCACATCGATCACCACGTCGCCTTGCACCGTGGCTTGGCATCCCAGGCGGCGTCCTTCGATCAGGCCGCGTTTGTCCTGGTATCGCTGCTCGACACTGTTCCATTCCGACAGGGCATCATCGCCGACGGTTACGCCATGTTTTGGGAATGCACCGTAGCTTGGCGTGATCTGGCATTTGGAGCAGATCCCGCGCCCGCCGCAGACAGAATCGAGATCTACACCCAGTTGGCGGGCCGCCGTGAGGATTGGCGTGCCCACGGCAAACCGTCCACGTTTGCCCGAAGGTGTGAATACCACAAGGGGATCGTCATTCATGTGTTACGTGCTGCCTCTGTTCAAGCTCTGTCCCTCAGCATAGTGCAAGGAGGGGGCTGCACCTGCCGATGAGCGTCACATAATACGCTTCGCGCGGCATTGCCTCTTCGATTTTGTCATAAAGGTCATGAAGTTGGTCTGAGTGCGGGATTTTGCGCGCGCGCGTGGAAGATAAAGCCCAAACCGTTCAGCAAAATTTGCGCAGCAAGGATCGCCGTGCTGCCTGTAGGGTCATAGTCTGGCGCCACCTCCACGAGATCAAGGCCGATGACCGGGTTGCGCTGTGCGACGGCCTGCAAAAGCTCCAGCACCTCATAGTAGAGAAAGCCACCGTGGCTCGGCGTGCCCGTTCCGGGTGCGATCGAAGGGCAAAAGGCGTCGATATCGATAGTGATGTAAACCGGGGTGGCCTGCGGAATGCGCGCTGCGAGCGCCGCTGTGCCCATCGCGCGCGCCTGCCGCACCGAGACAATGTCAGACCCCATCGCGCGCGCATCCGCGTAGCCTTCCTTGGCGGTGGAGCTGACGTTGCGAATGCCGACTTGTGTCAGCCCCGTGACATGGTCCTGTTCTGCGGCCCGGCGCATGGGATTGCCGTGCCCGTGACGCACCCCGTGGCGTTCATCTACGAAGTCGAGATGCGCATCGATCTGCAACAGATGAAAGGGTGCCCCGGTGTATCCGGCGCCCGAGAAGGCCCTGATGCAGGGAATGTTGATGGAATGATCACCTCCGATGACAACGGGCAGGGCCTGCGCCGCGAGCGCTGCGCGCACGGCCGCTTCGATGTTGGCATGGCTCTTTTCAGTGTCCGTGTGCACGATATCGGCATCGCCCATGTCGACGATTGTGACATCCCCAGGCAGGTAAATCGCATCATCTTCGTGATCATATGCGCCCGCGTGCCCGAAACTGAAGAGTGTCGAGGCCTCGCGCACGGCACGGGGCCCAAAGCGCGCACCGGATCGCCACTGTGTGCCCGCATCAAACGGCGCGCCCAGTACAGCGACATCTGCGCGCAGGCCGTGCCAGTCCGAGACGTAGGGACGTTTGCCAAAGGTGGAAATGCCGACAAATGGCAAATCCAGTCGTCCTCCATCATAGCCATGTCCCATATCGCGCGCCTCACATTCCGTTGCGTTTGAGGATGAGCTTTGCCCCGCGTTCCCGGACTTGGCAATGTGCAACTGTTCTTTTTCCCGGCGCCCCCTTTCCATTTGGACCCCGCCGTGAAATAGAAAACTGCCAAATGAGCACTCCAGCAGCGAGGTAGACATGGAGATTCGTGAGGCACTCACCTTTGACG
>JBCCLL010000078.1:0-3616 GCA_039026855.1 Pseudomonadota bacterium
GCGCGCGGGGCAAGCGCAGACAATGTGAGCGCCCGTATCGGGCGCTTGGTCATCACACCGTCCGACTCGAAGTTTGTATCTGACAAACCGCTCGTCTGAGGCAGTGCGACACCGCGACCTGCGATTGTGATTCCAACACAGACCGGATGCTGAAAACTGCCGGTCACATCCGCCGCACGCACGTCAGTGCAACGCTCTCGTGGTCCGCCCAGCGCTTCCATCACATGCAAGCCGCTGTCACCGAAGCCAATCGAGTCCAGAAATGTCGCAAGCTCCTGAACCGCGTCGCCGTCCCGGAGCAAAACAAGGCAGCGCGCGCCCGGTGCCAGATGTGGTCTCAGACGCTGTAACGGCGCAGCGTGCAGCCCCAGGCAGATGGTTGTTTCCAAGGGCCAGCCAAGCCGGCTTGCCGCCAGAGAAAAGGTCGAAAGTCCTGGATACGCGCGCCAGTCCTGCGGCGCGAACTCGCGTGCGATGACGGCACCCGCGCCAAACCAGAACGGATCCCCCGAGGCGAGAACGACGACACTGCGACCAGCCTGTGCGCGCAGCAATTCCAAA
Organism: Pseudomonadota bacterium; assembly: GCA_039026855.1. GTDB lineage: Bacteria > Pseudomonadota > Alphaproteobacteria > Rhodobacterales > Rhodobacteraceae > Tateyamaria. Next base: position 562 of record JBCCLL010000078.1, read on the forward strand.
CCATCTGCAAAGGGCACGGGCCATTCGATTGCCTCTGCAGCGAGATCCGGGAGCAGCGACAAATGGCGTTTGGCGCCCATGACAACCTCGGCCTCCGCCAGTGCCTTCTGGCTTGCGGGTGCGAGGCCTTCCGGTCCATCTTCACCCAGACCAACAATTGTGATCCACGGAGCGTTAGCCATAGACCCCAACCTTCTTATCCTCGGCGGGACCACCGAAGCCACGGCTTTTGCGCAACTTGCTAATACCAGCAGCCTGCGCGGTACTGTGTCCTTTGCCGGGCGTGTTGCACGCCCAAAGCGCCAACCGCTGCCACAACGCATCGGAGGATTTGGAGGTATCGCGGGGTTGCAGCGCTATCTGAGCATGGAACGCATAACGCATGTAATCGACGCGACCCATCCTTTTGCCGCGCAGATGAGCCGGAACGCGGTTGCCGCCTGCGCAGAAACAGGCGTCCCGCTGGTGGCGCTGACGCGCCCGCCGTGGCACGCCGTAGAGGGCGATCAATGGCAAAGCGCAGCTGACATCGCAAGTGCCGTTGCGGCGCTCGATCAACCAAGGAAACGCATCATGCTGGCCGTGGGGCGCATGCATCTGGCCGATTTCGCACCAAATCCGCAACATTACTATCTTTTGCGACTGATCGATCCACCGCACGCCCCGCTTCCCCTGCCGGACAGCCACATCATAGTGGATCGCGGTCCTTTTGCCGAAGCGGCGGACCGCGCTTTGATGGACTCGCATGGGATCGAGCTTGTGGTGTCCAAAAACGCCGGTGGCACGGCGGCCTACGCCAAAATTGCCGCAGCGCGTGACTTGGGTCTGCCGGTTCTCATGATTGACCGCCCGCTCGTGCCTCCGAGGTCCGAGGTCACGACGCCTGAAGCTGCTTTGGCATGGATTCAAGCGCATTCGACGAACCTTGGGGTGTAAACAAACGGAGCGCCGTCGCGCGAAATAAGACGCGTCCGCGACGATCCGACAAGAACGACCGTGCGCATATCCGCCATCTCTGGCAATGCCTGTGCAAGGCGCACGACGCGAATATCCTGCTCTTGCGTAGACACCGCCCGCGCAAAGATCACCAATCGCTCGGGCTCGCAAGAGACGCGCAAAACACTGAGTACCTGTGCAAAGCCGTCAGCGCGCGCCTTGGAACGCGGATTGTAGAACCCCATGGCGAAATCAGCCTCGGCGGCGAGCCGCAAACGCTTTTCAATGACGGACCATGGTTTGAGATTGTCGCTGAGGTTGATGGCGCAAAAATCATGCCCCAACGGCGCGCCAGCAGCAGCAGAGGCCGCAAGCATGGCGGTAATGCCAGGCAACACGTGGATATCAAGCGCACGCCACTCGGACGGCCCCGCCTCCACCGCTTCGAAAACCGCCGAGGCCATGGCGAAAACGCCCGGATCGCCCGAGCTGACAACCACGACCTTCGCGCCTTCTGTCGCCAAATCCAGCGCGTGGCGCGCACGGTCGAGTTCCACCCGGTTGTCGCTTTCGTGAAGCCGCAGACCGGCGCGTGGTGCAACGCGGCGCACATAGGGACTGTATCCGACGACATCGGTGGCAGCGTCCAAAGCCGCGCTGACCTCTGGCGTGATCATTCGCACATCCCCCGGCCCAAGACCTGCAATCACCACAGATCCGCTCATGGTCTTCGCCCCTGCCCGTGCACAATGATGATCGAGAAATACGGCAGCTCCTCGCCCTTGTAGTCAGACAGCGCGCAGACCGTTTCCCCGTCCATGCTCGCAAATTGCACCAATGCGGCACGGTCCGCCTTGCCGGCCTTCTCAAGCGCGCGCCGCACTTTTGGCAGGTTGCGCCCGATTTTCATCACCACCAGCGCATCTGCTGCGACCATAGCCCCTGTCAGCGTCGCTTCGTCCAGTGTGCCCATGACCGTCGACAGAATGTCATCTCCCCAGGTCACCGGCGCGCCCGTAGCCGTCCAGGCTGCGGACATACCCGTGATGGCAGGAATGACTTCGATCCGCACCTTGTCCTTGAGGCGCTCGTACACATGCATGAACGAGCCATAGAAGAAAGGATCGCCTTCGCAGAGCACCGCAACGTCCTCACCCGCACTCACCTTTGCAGCAAGCTCGGATGTGCACTCGCTATAGAACGCCGACAACACTTTGTTATAGCGCGCGTCTTCGAGTGGAATCTCGGTCGTGACGGGATACTCCATCGCATAATCCAGCACATCGGCGCGCAGCATACCATCGACGATTGCACGCGCGCGCCCGGCACGTCCCTTTTTGCGAAAAAACGCAATGTGACGTGTGCCGCGCACCAACCGGTCCGCCCTGACACTCATGAGATCAGGATCACCTGGCCCAAGGCCGACACCATAGAGCGTGCCGCTCATTCCGCGCGGCTCGCAAGTGCATTCACGGCCGCAACGGTGATCGCACTGCCACCCAAACGCCCCTCGACAATCAACGATGGAACGGGCGCCGCCTCCCAGAGGGCGTCTTTACTTTCAAGCGCACCTACAAATCCCACCGGACATCCGACAATCGCCGATGGCCGCGGGCACGTGGGGTCTTCCAGCATTTCCAACAGGTGAAAGAGCGCCGTTGGCGCGTTGCCGATGGCCACCACAGCCCCTTCCAGGTGGTCGCGCCAAAGCTCGAGCGCGGCGGCAGAGCGCGTCGTGCCCAGCTTCGCTGCAAGCTCTGGGACCTGCGGGTCGCGAAGTGTACAGATCACGTCATTTGCCTTGGGCAGACGTTTACGTGTCACGCCCTCGCTCACCATACAGGCATCGCACAAGATCGGCGCACCTGCTTCGAGTGCCGCGCGCGCCACCGCCACCATGCCTGGCGCGATTTTCACTTTGTTTTCAAGGCCCACCATGCCCGCGGCGTGGATCATCCGCACGACGACCTGTTCCTCATCCGGTGAAAAGCGGCTCAGCCGCGCTTCGGCCCGGATCGTCGCGAAGCTTTCAAGATAGATGGCCGCACCATCCTTTTCGTAGGCATAGGGCATTCAGAACGTCAGGTCCTTTTCAATCTCGTCTGCGCTGCGACCGCGC
>JBCCLL010000079.1:0-3496 GCA_039026855.1 Pseudomonadota bacterium
CTAAACGAAGACCTTGCCGCGACCGCTCTGTGGGGCTCCCAACAGGCGGAACTGCGTGGCGAAGGCAAATACGACGGTGTGTTTGGACTTTGGTACGGCAAAGGTCCGGGCGTTGACAGGTCAGGGGACGTGTTCAAGCACGCCAACATGGCCGGCACCTCGCCCAACGGCGGCGTTGTTGTGGCGATGGGTGATGACCACACCGGCGAGTCCTCAACCGTGCTACACCAATCTGAATGGGCATTGGTGGATGCCTATATGCCGGTGGTCTCGCCCGCAGGTGTGCAAGAGATTATGGACTATGGTCTCTATGCCTGGGCGCTCAGCCGCTTTTCCGGCACATGGGTTGGCCTCAAGACGATGAAGGACACCGTCGAGGCAACCAGTGTAGTCGATGGCGATCCGCATCGCCTGACTTTTGTGCAGCCGGAGTTCGATATGCCTGAGGGTGGATTGAATATCCGGTTGGTGGACGACCCCACCGCGATGGAAGCGCGCGTGATTGACCAGAAAAGGTTCGCGGCCGAGGCGTTTTCCCGCGCCAACAAAATGGACAAACGCGTTTGGGGCAAGCCGGGGGCTAAGATTGGGTTTGTCGCAGCAGGCAAGAACTGGCTTGATCTGATCCATGCGATGTCATTGCTGAATATTGACGAGAATGAGGCCGAACGGCTCGGCATCACTACCTACAAAGTTGGCCAGACCTTTCCGTTGGATATGCAAGGTTTCCACGATTGGGCCGAAGGGCTCGATCTGATCGTGGTGGTCGAAGAAAAGCGCAAATTGATCGAAGTGCAGATCAAAGAAGCGATTTTCGACGACCGTCGCGGGCGTCGCGTCTATGGCTGGTACAAGGGCGGTGCCGGTGCCTTGCACCGCGAAGAGTTGTTCCCGACCCGCGGTGCGCTTGATCCGATCTGGATTGCGGAAAAGCTGGGTGAGATCTTGATCGAGGAAGGGCGCGAGACGGACGGGATCAAGGCAGGTATGGCCACGCTGGACGAAGCCCGCAGATCAGACAACGCCGAAGACATTGCAGCGCGGCTCCCCTATTTCTGCTCGGGATGTCCGCACAATTCGTCGACTAAAGTGCCTGAAGGCAGCCGCGCTTATGCCGGTATCGGATGCCATTACATGGTGCAGTGGATGGATCGCGAAACCATTGGCTACACCCATATGGGCGGCGAAGGTGCCAACTGGATCGGCGAGGCACCGTTTTCGATGCGCGGCCATGTGTTCCAGAATATCGGGGATGGCACGTATAACCACTCGGGCGTGCAGGCAATCCGCGCCGCACTCGCCGCTGGCACCACGATGACCTACAAGATTCTCTACAACGACGCCGTGGCCATGACGGGCGGGCAGGGCAATGATGGCGGCCTTGATCCCTACCGGATTGTCAACGAGGTCCGCGCGATGGGCTGTGAGAACGTCGCCGTCGTTTATGACGACAAGGAAGATGTCGATATTTCGCGCTTTCCCAAAGACGTGCCGACACACGAACGTGCGGAACTACAGATCGTGCAGGAACGCTTTGCCAAGACGGACGGTGTCAGCGTCATCGTCTACGTCCAGACCTGCGCTGCCGAAAAGCGCCGTCGTCGCAAGCGTGGGACGTTTCCGGACATCGACAAGCGCGTGTTCATCAACACGGATGTTTGTGAGGGCTGTGGGGATTGCGGGGTGCAATCCAACTGCGTGTCGATTGTCCCGGCCGAGACGGAGCTCGGGCGTAAGCGCGCCATTGATCAGTCCAGCTGCAACAAGGACTTTTCCTGCGTCAAAGGATTCTGCCCGTCCTTCGTGACCCTCGAGGGCGCGCAGGTAAAGAAACAGGCGACTGCAACGCTAGACTTGCCTGATCTGCCGATGCCCGACCTCCCTACCATCAACGGCACTTGGAACGTGGTCATCACCGGGGTGGGCGGCACCGGCGTCGTCACCATCGGCGCGGTCCTTGCCCAAGCGGCGCATATCGATGGCAAGGGCGCTGGTATGATGGAGATGGCAGGACTGGCGCAAAAGGGGGGCGCGGTGCACATCCATTGCCGTCTGGCCAATGATCCGGGCGACATCAGCGCCATTCGGGTGGCGACAGGTGAAGCCGATGCTCTGATTGGTGGCGATCTGGTTGTCAGTGCCGGGGCCAAGACCCTGGGCCTGACCGCAAAAGGGCGTACGGGCGCTGTGATCAACAGTCATGAGATCATTACAGGCGATTTCACCCGCAACACGGAATTTGCCTTGCCCACAGACCGGCTGGCCGTGTCGGTTCAGGCCCGGATGCAGGGTCGCGTCGATATGTTCGACGCCTCTGATCTGGCGCGCGCCACGATGGGGGATTCGATCTTTTCCAACATGATGATCTTTGGCGCCGCCTGGCAGCGCGGGCTTGTGCCACTGTCGCTGGATGCGATCATGCAAGCGATTGATCTGAACGGCGCGGCTGTGGACAAGAACAAGCGCGCCTTCGACATCGGGCGCTGGGCGGTGCTGCACGGCGAAGAAGCTGCGCGTGTGGCAGAACCCAAAGTGGTGCAGATGCCCAAGACGCTGGAGGGCAAGATCGCCTTTCGCGCCGACCATCTGGTCGAGTACCAGGGCAAACGGTTGGCCAAACGCTATCGCAAACTGGTGGATGGGATCAGCGACGCAGCTGTGAAAGAGGCGGTCGCCAAGGGCTATCACAAGCTGCTCGCCTACAAGGATGAGTACGAGGTCGCGCGCCTGCACCTGGACACCGAAGCCAAGGCGCGCGCGCAATTTGACGGGGATTTCAAATTGAAATTCCACCTCGCCCCGCCGATGCTGTCCAAGACGGGTCCGGATGGGCGCCCGATGAAAAAGGAATACGGGCCTTCCATGATGCGCAATTTCCGCATTCTGGCGCGGCTCAAAGGGTTGCGCGGTACGCCGCTGGACCCGTTTGGGCGCACGGAAGAGCGCCGTATGGAACGCGCGCTGATCCGCCAGTACGAGGCTGATATGGCTGATGTTTTGCCAAAACTCGGCGACAGCACGCGCGACGCTATCGTGGCGCTTGCCGCGCTGCCGCTGGACATTCGTGGCTTTGGACCCGTCAAACACGCCAACGCGGCCAAGGCGGAAAAACGACGGGAGGAATTGCTGTCTGTGATCCGTTCGGGCGGGCCCGTGCAGGCGCAGGCGGCGGAATAAAGGCGTCATGCCCACGTCATAAATGCTTTGCAGACTGACCTCCTGACATTACATACGTCCGCAAATGACACAGAGGCCAGACCTAAACGCCATGCCCAGCACCAATCGTCAGATCACCCGCGAAATCTCGTACGCCCATTCGGCAGAGACAAAGGGCGGACGCGCGTTGATCCGGTTGATGGAAAACACGACCGGTCGGATGCGGTTGATCAAACGCGCTGAGGGCTATGAGGACGAGGTTGCGGCGGGCCGTGACTTCTGGGCCGTCATGGTCGAGCGGTATGGGTTAAGCCTTGATATCGTCGGGGGCGCTCTGGAA
>JBCCLL010000080.1:0-3375 GCA_039026855.1 Pseudomonadota bacterium
ACAATCGGTCGCAAAGACGACGGCGATTTCGCGGTGGATCCCGACGGACGCATCACGCGTGGGGCCGGTCACGTGTATGGCGGCTGCCAGATCATCAAAACGGATCGGCTTTCCGAGATTTCCGAAACTGTGTTTTCGCTGAACCGGCTGTGGGACATGATGGCGGCTTGTAACGGTCTCTATGCGGCTATTTATACCGGTCTCTGGTGCGACGTCGGCAGCCCCGGAGGCATCTTAGAAGCCGAAGCGGTGCTGGGCCGGCCCCATGTTTGAACCAACATCATCACCGCGCGTTTTTGGACTTGCTCCGGGCGTTGATTTCCCGGCGGCCCTGGTCAAAGGCTTGCTTGCGCGTCTTGAAGATACCCCTCCCGAAGCGCTTGCCCGGGTACAGATCATCGTCAACACGTCACGTATGGAGCGGCGTCTGAAAACGCTGTTTGATGACGGCCCGGCCCGTCTTATACCGCGCATTCACCTGCTCACCCATCTGGATGCGCTGGCGCCTTCGATCGTTTCGCCGCCTCCGGTCCCTTCCCTCCAACGCAGGCTGGAGTTGATTGCACTCGTCTCCCGCCTGATCGACAGCCAACCCGAGCTTGCCCCACGTACGTCTCTGTATGCATTGACCGACAGTCTGGCAGCGCTGATCGATGAGATGCAGGGCGAAGGCGTTTCGGCACAGGCGATCAGCAGTCTGGATGTATCGGATCAATCCGGTCACTGGCAGCGCACGCAAAGCTTCATCCGGATCGCGCAGGACTACCTGAGCGCGACAGCGACGCAACCCGACAAGGAAGCCCGACAGCGCGCCCACGTCTGTAAACTGGCAGACCACTGGGCGACGAACCCGCCACAGACGCCAATTATCCTCGCTGGATCCACGGGGTCACGCGGCACCACGATGCTGCTGATGCAAGCCGTCGCGCGCCTGCCGCAAGGTGCGCTTGTCTTACCCGGTTTCGACTTCGATATGCCGCCGGCGGTTTGGCAAAATCTGGATGATCCGCTTCTGTCAGAGGACCATCCACAGTATCGGTTTCACAAGCTGCTAAAAAAGCTCGATATTGTCGAAGCAAGAGTGGCGCCGTGGTCGCACGATACGCCTCCGGCAGCCGCGCGAAATGCACTGGTGTCCTTGTCGCTTCGTCCCGCGCCCGTCACACACGCATGGCGCGGTGAGGGTCCAAAGCTCGGGGATTTGCGCCCGGCTGTAGCAGGCCTAACCTTGGTTGAAGCGCCAACTCCGCGGGCGGAAGCCGTCACAATTGCGTTGCGATTGCGCAAGGCGGCGCAGGATGGACAGACGGCGGCACTGATATCACCGGATCGAATGCTCACGCGACAGGTCACCGCGGCCTTGGACAAGTGGGGCATTCTGCCTGACGATTCCGCAGGCATGCCGCTGCATCTCAGCCCGCCGGGCCGTTTCCTGCGTCACGTGGCGGGACTTTTTCAGAAACCGCTCGATGCTGAGGCACTTCTCACTCTGCTCAAGCACCCTTTGACCCACAGCGCGGGCGATCGCGGCGCGCATGTGCTGAACACACAGCGCCTCGAACTCGCCATCCGTGACAAAGGGCTGCCATATCCTGACGCGGCGTCGCTGCGCCACCTCATGGCCGCGACAGTCGCAAAATCGGAGGACCAGGCGGCTGTGGATGTCTGGACCAACTGGATGGTACAGACCTTTACCGCGCAATATTCAACGACAGATCGCGACCTTGCAGATTGGGTCAAGCTTCACGTGGGCACGGCCGAAGCCATCGCGCGCGGCGCTCTTGGGGCAGACAGCGGCGAGCTTTGGCTCAAGAATGCAGGGCTTTCCGCCCACGCCGTCATCTCCAATCTGCAGGAGCACGCGCGCCACGGCGGCACAATGTCCGCAGGCGATTATGCAGGACTGGTCGGTGCGTTGCTTGCCGAGGGAGAAGTGCGCGACCGCGACGCGCCCCATCCTGGCGTGATGATTTGGGGCACACTCGAAGCGCGTGTACAAGGCGCAGACCTTGTGATCCTGGGCGGGCTCAACGACGGGACGTGGCCGGAAGCCCCTGCGCCCGACCCATGGCTCAATCGAAGCCTGCGCAACGCCGCGGGCTTGCTTTTGCCTGAACGCCGGATCGGACTGGCCGCGCATGACTACCAGCAAGCTGTGGCTGCGCCCGAGGTTTGGATCACCCGCGCTGTCCGATCTGATGACTCAGAGACGGTCGCCGCGCGCTGGATCAACCGTCTGACCAACCTAATGAAAGGTTTGACCGCAGGTCACGGACCAGAGGCATTGGACGCGATGCGCGCTCGTGGTGCAGACTGGCTCGCCCGCGCGGAAAAGTATGAGGCCGTCGGTGAGCCCGCACCCGCGCCGCGCCCCTCGCCCCGTCCACCGGCTGATGCGCGGCCACGGGACTTTGTGGTCACAGACATCAAACACCTGATCCGCGATCCCTACGCAATTTATGCAAGACGCGTTCTGCGGCTCAACCCTTTGGGTCCATTGATGCAAAGCGCCGACGCGCTGGCGCGTGGTACGGTGCTGCACCAGGTGCTGGAAGATTTCGTTCTTGCAACAAAAGACCAACCAGACGCCATCACCGTCGAGAGCTTCTTGCAGATAGCGACGGATATACTGCAACAGTCCGTCCCCTGGCCAACAGCGCGCGCGCTGTGGCAGGCAAGACTCGGTCGCAGCGCGCCATGGTTTATCGCAAGAGAACAGCAGCGGCGCATGACAGCGGCACCGGTCGCACTGGAAGCAGGGGCAAAAGGCAAACTGGAATGGTCCGACATCGCGGTGTCTTTGCGCGGGCGCGCCGACCGTATCGACCGGACAAACAAAAACACCCTTCGACTCTATGACTACAAAACCGGGCGAGCGCCCAGCACCAAAGAGCAGGCTGCGTTTGACAAACAACTCCTGATCGAAGCGGCGATGATTGAAGAGGGGGCCTTTGCCGGGGTTGGCGCACAAAAGGTCGATGCAGCCGTCTACATCGGTCTGGGCGCGCAGCATGAGGTTCACGCGCCACTCGAAACCGAACCGCCCGCGCGGGTACTGGCGCAGTTGCGCGAACTCATCACAGCCTACTTGTCAGAAGACCAGGGCTTTACCGCGCGCAGACGAATGCAAAAGCTGCGGCATGGCAGCGACTATGACCTGCTGTCGCGCTTTGGCGAATGGGACGAAACGCATGATCCCTTGCCGGAGAGACTGACATGAGCCCGCGCGAAGCCGCGTCGGAAGCGCAAGTTGTCGCGGCACGGCCGGACGTCTCGACCTGGCTTGCGGCGAACGCAGGGTCCGGCAAGACGCGCGTACTCACCGATCGTGTGGCGCGCCTGTTGCTGGATGGCGTGCCACCCCAGCGCGTCTTG
>JBCCLL010000081.1:0-3364 GCA_039026855.1 Pseudomonadota bacterium
ACAAGAACGCCTCGCCGTCCGGCCGGCGCTTGCCCCACACCTGCGGCCGCTCGCCATCAGGCAGCGCATAAAACGCGTCCTTGATTTGCGGCTCCGTGAAGGCCCGCTTGTGCTCCACCACCACGAGGCGCTCTTTGCCCCGCGCAAAGCGCATCAGGCCATCAGTCTCAAGCGGCCAAGGCATCGCCACTTTGTAGATGGCGATACCCATCGCCTCCGCGCGCGCTTCATCAATCCCCAAAAGGTCCAGCGCCTGGCGCAAATCGCGATACGCCTTGCCTGTCGCCACAAAGCCAATGCGCGCCCGCTCACTGCCAAACGCGACACCGTCCAACTTGTTGGCGCGCACATAAGCCTTCACCGCCGGCAACCGGACATCGCGCAGCAACTGCTCAGTCTCCAGCCGATTACCAAGCAGCAGCGGCCGGTTAATGTCATGGCGCCGGCGCGGATTGTGCTCCTCCGGCATCAGGATCGCCCGCCGATCCAAGTTGACCGACACGAGCCCAGAGGCGTCCATGGTGTCGGCCACGCAAATAATGCCGGTCCAGTTGCCCGCATACCGGGACATCATGATGCCGTGGATGCCGTAATCCAGCACATCCTGCAGGTCGCACGGATTGAGAAAGGGCATCTCAAAGTGCTGCAGCGCAAACTCCGACTGCGCCGGCAGCAGCGATGATTTGGCAAGCAGATCGTCACCGCACAGCGCCAGTGCCCCGCCATGCTCGGCCGTGCCCGAGGCGTTCGCCTGGTTCAGCACGTCGCCCGCGCGGTCCACGCCCGGCGCCTTGCCGTACCAAATGCCAAAAACGCCGTCGTAGTCGCTGCCCTTGCCCTGCAGCCCCACCTTCTGCGTGCCCCAGACGGCAGTCGCGCCTAGCTCCTCATTCACGCCGGGGCGGAAGTGAATATCGCGCGGCTTCAAGCGCTTCTCGTTGCGCAACAGCTCCTGATCGACACCGCCCAGTGGCGAGCCGCGATAGCCCGAAAAAAATCCCGCAGTCTTGAGCCCTGCCGCCTCATCCATCCGGCGCAGATCAATCGCCACCCGGAGCAGCGCCTGTATCCCCGTGAGGTACACCCGCCCACGATCAAGTTCGTACTTATCGTCCAACTTAACCGTGCGGCTCATACCGTGATCCCCCACTTGGAATTGGTATAGAGTATGGTGTTGTGCGCAGCGTGTTTTTGCTTTTTGTGCTCAGTACGAACCGCAGATTGATAGGATTCTCTCAAACCAATGGCCAAGGAAGAAAATAATTCTCTCGATGCCATGGACCTTCGAATCCTAGCATTGCTCCAAGTCGATGCGACCACCCCGGTCGCCGAGATCGCCAACGAGGTGGGTTTGTCCCAAACGCCATGCTGGCGCCGCATCCGCCGCATGCGCGAGCTTGGCATCATCAAGCGGACCGTCGCGGTGGTCGACCCAGAAGCCCTCGGGCTCGACTTTGTCTCCTACGCGTCGGTGAAACTCGCCGTCCCCTCGCGCGACAACATGGACCGGTTCGACAAAATGGTGACCCGCTGGCCCGAGGTGGTGAGCTGCGAGCGGGTGACGGGTGCGGTGGACTACCTCATCAAGGTCTTGGCGCCGGACATCAAAGCCTACGACGCCTTCCTGCGCGACCGCCTCCTCGCCACCGACCTCGTCACCGACGTGCAATCGCGTATTGTCGTCTCAACGGTCAAAAACACGACGGCGCTGCCACTCGACTAAAGTCAATCACTGGGCCGCCTGATGGCGATACATGAGGACCCCACGAAGAGCTTGGCGGGGGCGTGACCTAGTCAAAAGCTCATCGTTACTTGCCAGCTTCATTCGCGCAAGGCTGACAGCGTTAAGGCGCAGAAACACACTATGCAACGCGAGCACTGGAAGCAATCCAGCTAAGAAACCATAGCTGATAAAAGCGATGTTCGCCACCATGGCAAACTTCGAAGTTTCACCAGGGACTGCATTGTGTTTGCTTTCAAGACCAAAGCGGCGGCAAGAAAACCGAGTACATCTTCCATGTCCAATCCCCTTCGCTAAAATGAGTATACAGCGTTTTGACTCAGGCCGATCAACTTCCGGCCTACTCCAAAAATATGCTCATTCTCGAACAGGGATTCTGTGACGTGCGTCACGCCGGTCGGGTTTGAAACCGCAGTTCCGCGGGCGTGGTCGAGGGCTAAATCAACGCGCCGCCTGGTAGCGATAAAGCAGCACGTCACGCACCGATTGGCGCAAGGGGCAGCGCGTCAGCAGCTCTTCATTTCTGGCCAGCTGCAAGCGCACAAGACTCACCACGTTGAGCGGAAGCAGCAAAGCGTGCAGCGTGAACACGGGCATCAACTCCGCAACCAGACCGTAGCCTATAAACGCAAAGTTCGATGCAATCGCGCAGTAGCGCAGCTTGACCATGGATTGCATCGCAAACGAATTCAGGACCAAAGCCCCGGCGAGAAAACCTAACGCGTCTTCCATAGCTAATCCCCTATTAAAAAAGGAGTTTTTGGCTATCCGAACCGGACCGAACTGCGTTTCAGCCCGCAAAAAAATAATGCTCACGCTCGCAAGAAAATTCTGTGATGCGCATCACAACGAGACACATTAAAAAAGGCAATTTAGAGGCGATGACGCACAATCGCCGCTAACGTGAGGTTGCTCCCCGGAGACCGCGACACGCGGCTACGAAGCGTGCATTTCCTTCACCTCAACAAAGCGCAAATCGGGATGCTTCTCGCGCGTATAATTCAGCTCCCACGCATTGCGCGCCAGGTACACCGGGTCGCCATCCACATCGTCGGCCACAACGCTCTTGTTGCCGTCCACAAACGCGCGCACCGCCGCCGGATCGCCCGCCAACCACCGCGCGGTGGCATAAGGCGCCGGCTCAAAATCAATGCTCACCTTGTATTCAGCCGCCACGCGCGAGGCCATCACGTCAAGCTGCAGCGCCCCCACAACGCCCACGATATGATCCCCGCCCAAGTGCGTGCGGAACACCTGCGCGAGCCCCTCCTCCGACAGGTCCTGCAGAGCCCGGCGCATCTGCTTGACCTTCATCGGATCGCCAAGCCGCACCCTGCGCAAAATCTCCGGCGCAAACCGCGGCAATCCCGTAAAGCGCCGGTCGGTGCGCTCGGCAAGCGTATCGCCCACCCGCAGCGTGCCGTGGTTGGGAATGCCGATAATGTCGCCCGCCCAAGCCTCCTCCGCGAGCTCCCGCTCCGACGCCAGAAAGAAGATCGGCGCCGTCACCGCCAGCGACTTCCCCGACCCCACCTGGTTGAGCTTCATCCCGCGCGAAAACTTGCCCGAGCAAATCCGCGCAAACGCAATCCTGTCCCGGTGGTTCGGGTCCATATTCGCCTG
>JBCCLL010000082.1:0-3343 GCA_039026855.1 Pseudomonadota bacterium
GCTCTCTATGCGAGCGCCTGCATCGAGTCAGGCACATCCGAGCGACGCCCCCAAAACCGCTCGATCAGCGCCCAGTAATCCTCGATTGCCAGACCCGCGCGCGCTGCGTGTTTTTCGTGCCGAACCGTTGCAAGCCGCGGGTCATTTAGATCAGCCAGCGCGTATTCTGCGCTGTGTTCGAACTGCCGATCCTGAATTTTCGTATCAAAGCTGCGCATTGACATCGACAGGTGATCATTGAACGCAAGCGAAGGGCTTAGGGGTGCGTCCAGCGCCCAATCGATGGTGTCGAGAGCCTCAAAGGCGAAGGTTTCCCAGCGTAGTTGAATATGGTTCTCGACCAAGAGGCGGGGGGCCAGATCGCGGATGGCTTGCATCATCTCGCGGCCTCGATCAACGCTGCGTAGTCCGGGTTCAAAGCTGAGTGTGATGGAGTGATAGGTCGTCGCGATCCCGTTGGCTGCCAGTTGCCTGTCGGTTTCGAGCACGGCAGTTTCCATGGGAAAGAACACGCCGGGCCGGGGCATGACCTGTCGTTCGAAGGCGTCACCATGTACGTCGATCAGAGCGGGCGCAAGGATCAGGCCGCGCGCGTCAATCACCTCTCCTTGCAGCGTGCCCCCGATTTCAGCGATCAGCCCATCGGCGATGGTCACGTTCGTCTCCGCCATCTCACCGGGAAGGTAGACCGTCGCGCCCTGGAATGTTTGCATCGTTCAAATCTTTCAAATGTCAGAAGGCAGCCGTGCACCCGGCGCCTTCAACGTCTATCTATCTCAAACGCCCGCATAAGACTTAATTGGACAGGCAAAAAGGGGCGGTTAGCCTCGTCGCCCGTCAAAGGCTTTGACGGTGATCCCCTCGGCTTCCAGCGTGCGCCGTACAGAGGCGGCGATGTCCACGGCTTCGGGCGTGTCGCCGTGACAGCAGATGCTGTCGATTGGCGTCTCGATCCGGGCGCCGTCCTCGGTGATGATGGCTTGGGCCTTCACCATCTCGACCATCCGTTTGCCCGCGAGGTCAGCGTCATGGATCACTGCGTCCGGCTTGCGTCGATCCACGAGGGTCGCGTCTGCATTGTAGGCACGGTCTGCAAAGATCTCGCAGGCAAAAGCGGCTCCCAGCTCTCGCGCTGCGCGTTCTTGTGCGGTGGCGGCGAGCACCATGATGATTGCGTCTGGGTGCGCGGACAGGGCCGCCTCGTAACACCCGCGAGCCATGTCTTCATCCTCGGACGTCATATTCCCGAGCGCTCCGTGCAGTTTAATGTGGCGCACAGTTGCGCCCAGACTGCGCGCCATGCCAAGGCTTGCCCCAACCTGACAGCGGATTGAGTTTTGCAGTGAGGCGAGCGGCATATCGATCCGCCGACGTCCAAACCCCTGAATGTCGGCAAAACCGGGGTGCGATCCGATCCCAACTCCCTTGTCGAGTGCAATCTTCATCGTCGTTGCCATAACATCAGGATCGCCCGCATGCGCGCCACACGCAATGCTGGCGGATGTCACTGTGCCAAGCAGGGCGGCGTCATCGCCCATTTTCCATGGGCCAAAACTTTCGCCCATATCCGCGTTCAGATCGACTTGCATGGGGTTAGTCTCCTTCATTCAAATGGGGGTGTGTGGCCGAGATCGCGCCGTCCACCAACTGATAGCTGAGCAGGTCCTGCATCGTGGACGGGTCACGCACCAAGGGTGTTGCTGCTGCGGGGAGTTTGGCCAGATCAGAATTGGCACGGGCTTGAATGGCCGCACCCTCTTTCAAGGTTACAAATTCAAAGCGCAGGCTGGTCCCGGCGGGGGCCTGCGCCACGCGTGGCAAGTCGCAAGGCAAAACGGTGCCGATGCGTGGGTATCCACCTGTAGTTTGGCACTCAGCCATCAGCACAAAGGGGGTACCGTCACCGGTGATCTGTATGTCACCGGGCACGATGACTTCACTCACGATGCTGAGCGCTTTGGGGTTGGAAAAGCCCGCGCCGTCGCTGTCCATACGGATGCCTTGGCGGTTGGCGCGCGGGTCGCGCCGAAACTCTGTTTGCTCAAACCGATCTCGGATTGCGATGTCGAAGTCTTCGGTTTGCATGCTAGGCACAACGCGAACCGTGCCGCCCGTGAACCGCTGGTCTGGTGTTAGCGTCATGCCCACATCGTGGCTGACGTCGGGACCGACGGGCAGAGTGTCACCTGCTGCCACCAGCGCGCCCAGACCGCAGGACAGGTGAGTGGCTCGCGCGCCAATGCTCACCTCGGTTGCAAACCCGCCGCCCACATGGAGATAGCCATAGGTACCGTTTCGCGTTGGCCCAATTGTCAGCCGCGCGCCCTTGGTGACCGCGTGGCTGGCGTTCCATGTGATGTCGCGCCCGGCCACGTCTGCTGTCATCACACCACCAGTCAGCGCGATGCGCAAATCTTCTGTTGCCTCGAACGCACCTCCGGTCCCGACCATTTCAAGCACCGCAAGGCTGGGGTCTTGCTGCAAGAGTGCGGCCCCTTCGTGCACAGCTCGCAGGTCGGCAGCCCCGCCATTTGTCAAACCCATCGCCAGAAACCCGGGTCGTCCAAGGTCTTGGATGGCGACGCCCGGTCCTACGGTGTGAACGAGCAGCCCCCTCATTCGAGCACCGCGCGTATTGCGCCGCCGTCGCCGTCCGAATTGTGTGCTTCGATGCGCGCCAACTCTTGGTCGGTGATTGCTGTAAATTGCACTTCGTCTCCGGGCGCGAGTGGGAAGGGTGTCGAACTGGATGGGCGAAAACAGGCAAAAGCTGATTGCCCAACATGTCGCCAGCCGGTGGGTGTGTCCTTGGTAAAAAGGCAAATTTGGCGCACGGCGGCGACCAGAGCGCCAGCGGGTATGTTGGGGGACAGGCCAACCTGACGGGGGATGTCCCATTCCTCACCTAGAGTGCCAAGATAGGGCTGTCCCGGCGCGAAACCCAAAGTGAGCACGCGCAGCCTTGCCGTGGTCAGCGCGGTTTCCGCTTGGGCAACGCTCAGGCCCGCCGCTTCGGCCGCTTCCGCCAATTGCGGAGCGCGGGGCCCGCCAAACACGGCTGGAATGGTCCAAAGAGTTCGGTTAGAGGGCAGTGCCGTCGTCGTCCAATCCCGCGCGGCCAGCACTTCGTTTAGGCGATTTTTGAGGGCATCAAAGTCATACTCCGCCAAATCCACGCGAAAGAAAGCAGAGACCAGCGTGCTGCTGCTTTCGGCAATCTCTGGCCAGGCCAGGGCATCTACTTCTGCCCGGAATGCGATGGCCGCGCGGTTTGCCGCGTCGGTCGCACGTGCGCCAAAGGTCACCAGTAGGCCGTTCAGGCCTACAGATCGGATCGTTGGAA
>JBCCLL010000083.1:0-3222 GCA_039026855.1 Pseudomonadota bacterium
ACGCACGGGTTGATCAGGGTCAACAGTCCGGCGAGATATGCAAAGACGAATTCCATTGGCACGATATGTACGATGCCGCGATTGGCGGGCAAGAAAAACCGCTCTGACGTGCACTCACGATGTTGTCAGTGTGCAGGTTGTGTGCGGTATGCCGGGCGTCCGGCGACCCATGTGCCTTGTATCGCGGGAGTGTGACCATCGGGCCAGTCCACCAGCACCAGATCAGCGCGTTGTCCGATGGCAATTTCACCGCGATCCTCCAACAGCATCGCACGCGCTGGGCCAGTCGATACCAGCGACCAAAGCGACAACCGATCCGCACGCCTTTCGCGGTCCAACCGATCCACAGCCGCCAGCATCGCAGGATAATAATAGTCTGATGCCAGCGCGTCACACAGTCCCTCTTCGACCATGTCGCCGGCAGCAAGTGACCCGATGTGGCTGCCGCCGCGCACCGCATTGGGAGCACCAAAGATGATCGTGTCTCCGTGGATCCGTGCGTCCTCAATTGGTGCCATAGTCATTGGAAACTCGGCCACCGTGGCGCCCAAACTGCGATAATGCTGGCGCGTTTCTGCCTGCGTGTCGTCATGGCTAAGCATCGGTACGCCCCTAGCGCGGGCTTTGTCTGCGAGCGCCTGCATCGCGTCAGGCACATCCGAGCGACGCGCCCATACCCGCTCGATCAGCGCCATGTAATCGTCGATTGCCAGACCCGCGCGCGCTGCGTGTTTTTCGTGTCGTACCGTTGCAAGCCGCGGGTCATTTAGATCAGCCAGCGCGTATTCTGCGCTGTGTTCGAACTGCCGATCCTGAATTTTCGTATCAAAGCTGCGCATCGACATTGACAGGTGATCATTGAACGCAAGCGAAGGGCTTAGGGGTGCGTCCAGCGCCCAATCGATGGTGTCGAGCGCCTCAAAGGCGAAGGTTTCCCAGCGCAGTTGAATACGGTTCTCGACCAAGAGGCGGGGGGCCAGATCGCGGATGGCCTGCATCATCTCGCGCCCACGATCAACGCTGCGCAAGCCCGGCTCAAAGCTGAGCGTGATGGAGTGATAGGTCGTCGCGATCCCATTTGCCGCCAGTTGCCGGTCGGTTTCGAGCACGGCGGTTTCCATGGGGAAGAACACGCCGGGCCGGGGCATGACCTGTCGTTCGAAGGCGTCACCATGTACGTCGATCAGGGCTGGCGCAAGGATGAGGCCGCGCGCGTCAATCACCTTGCCTTGCGGCGTACCCCCGATTTCAGCGATCAGCCCATCCGCGATGGTCACGTTCGTCTCCGCCATCTCACCGGGAAGGTAGACCGTCGCGCCCTGGAATGTTTGCATCGTTCAAGTCTTTCAAATTGTCAAAAGGGGGACTTCACCCGGCGCCTTCAACGTCCACCTAGCTCAGTCTTCCGCATCAAGGCGGACTTGGACAGGCGAAAGGGGCGGTCAGCCTCGTCGCCCGTCAAAGGCTTTGACGGTGATCCCCTCCGCCTCCAGCGTGCGCCGTACAGAAGCGGCGATGTCCACGGCTTCGGGCGTGTCGCCGTGGCAGCAGATGCTGTCGATTGGTGTTTCGATCCGGGTGCCGTCCTCGGTGATGATGGCTTGGGCCTTCACCATCTCGACCATCCGTTTGCCCGCGAGGTCCGCGTCATGGATCACCGCACCCGGCTTGCGGCGATCCACAAGGGTCGCGTCCGCATTATAGGCACGGTCTGCAAAGATCTCGCAAGCAAAGGCGGCTCCCAGCTCTCGCGCCGCGCGTTCTTGTGCGGTGGCGGCGAGCACCATGATGATTGCGTCTGGGTTTGCGGACAGAGCCGCCTCGTAGCACCCGCGGGCCATGTCTTCATCCTCGGACGTCATATTCCCGAGTGCTCCGTGTAGCTTGATGTGGCGCACAGTTGCGCCCAAGCTGCGCGCCATACCGAGGCTCGCCCCGACCTGACAGCGGATCGAATTTTGCAGTGAGGCGAGCGGCATATCGATCCGCCGACGTCCAAACCCCTGAATGTCGGCAAAACCGGGGTGCGATCCGATCCCAACCCCCTTTTCGAGTGCGATCCGCATCGTCGATGCCATAACATCTGGATCGCCTGCGTGCGCACCGCACGCGATGCTGGCAGATGTCACGGTGCCAAGCAGGGCAGCATCATCACCCATTTTCCAAGGGCCAAAACTTTCGCCCATATCTGCGTTCAGATCGACTTGCATGCGTTTAGTCTCCTTCATCCAAATGGGGGTGTATGGCCGAGATCGCGCCATCAATCAGCTGGTAGCTGAGCAGGTCCTGCATCGTGGACGGGTCACGCACCAAGGGTGTTACTGCTGCGGGGAGTTTGGCCAGTTCAGAATTGGTACGGGCTTGAATGGCCGCACCCTCATTCAAGTTTACAAATTCAAAACGCAGGCTGGTGCCAGCGGGGGCCTGCGCCACAAGCGGCAAGTCGCAAGGCAAAACGGTGCCAATGCGTGGGTATCCACCTGTGGTTTGGCATTCAGCCATCAGCACAAAAGGTGTTCCGTCACCGGTAATCTGGATATCTCCGGGCACGATGACTTCGCTTACGATGCTGAGCGCTTTGGGATTGGAAAAGCCCGTGCCGTCGCTGTCCATGCGGATGCCTTGGCGGTTGGCACGTGGATCGCGGCGAAACTCTGTTTGCTCAAACCGGTCTCGGATTGCGATGTCGAAGTCTTCGGTTTGCATGCTGGGCACGACGCGAACCGTGCCTCCAGTGAACCGCGGGTCTGGTGTCAGTGTCATGCCCACATCGTGGCTGGCGTCGGGACCGACGGGCAGAGTGTCACCTTCCGCCACCAGCGCGCCCAGACCGCAGGACAGGTGAGTGGCCCGCGCGCCAATGCTGACCTCGGTCGCAAACCCACCGCCGATATGGAGATAGCCATAGGTGCCGGTCCGCGTCGGCCCAATTGTCAGCCGCGCGCCCTTAGGGACCGCGTGGCTGGCGTTCCATGTGATGGCGCGCCCGTCCACATCTGCTGTCATCACGCCACCAGTCAGCGCGATGCGCAAATCTTCGGTTGCCTCGAACGCACCTCCGGTCCCGACCATTTCAAGCACCGCAAGGCTGGGGTCTTGCTGCAAGAGTGCTGCCCCTTCGTGTACCGCGCGCAGGTCGGCAGCCCCGCCATTTGTCAAACCCATCGCCAGAAACCCGGGTCGTCCAATGTCTTGGATGGCGACGCCCGGTCCTACGGTGTG
>JBCCLL010000084.1:0-2998 GCA_039026855.1 Pseudomonadota bacterium
AGCAACTCGCCCTGTTCGGTCAGGATCAGTCCGCGCGCGTGGCGGTGGAACAGCGTGGCGTTCAGAGACTCCTCAAGCCCGCGCACCTGACGAGAAACCGCAGACTGGCTGAGGTTCAGCTTGTCGCCTGCATGCGTAAGGCTGCCTGCATCAGCGACCGCGTGGAAAATGCGTAACTTGTCCCAATCCATCTGCGTACAATCCGTAAACCTGACCTGACATACTGTGAGTTGACTCCATTTCACACACCCGAGGCCAGTGGAACCGTCTGTTTCACAAAAAATTATGTATACAGGTCAGGATTTGTGACCTATATTTGTGCGAAACTGATGTAAGACTGATCGCGGCAGGGGAGGCCACGTATGAGCACGCAGAAGATTTCCTTGAATGATCGGTATGACCTCGAAAAAAGCCCTGTTCTGCTGAACGGCACGCAAGCGCTTGTGCGACTGGTGATGATGCAGAAGGCGCGCGACAAGGCCGCCGGGTTGAATACGGCCGGACTGGTTACAGGTTATCGTGGGTCGCCCCTTGGGGCGGTGGACATGCATATGACGCGTGCGCTCAAGCCACTGGCGGCCCATGACATCACCTTTCAGCCCGGCCTAAACGAAGACCTTGCCGCGACCGCCCTGTGGGGCTCCCAACAGGCGGAACTGCGTGGCGAAGGCAAATACGACGGCGTCTTTGGCCTTTGGTATGGCAAGGGGCCGGGTGTGGACAGATCGGGGGACGTGTTCAAGCACGCCAACATGGCGGGTACTTCGAAGCATGGCGGCGTTGTTGTGGCGATGGGTGATGACCACACCGGCGAGTCCTCAACCGTGCTACACCAATCTGAATGGGCATTGGTGGATGCCTATATGCCGGTGGTCTCGCCCGCAGGTGTGCAAGAGATTATGGACTATGGGCTATATGCCTGGGCTCTAAGCCGCTTTTCCGGCACGTGGGTTGGCCTCAAGACGATGAAGGACACTGTTGAGGCGACCAGCGTCGTCGATGGCAACCCGCATCGCCTCACCTTTGTGCAGCCGCAGTTTGATATGCCCGAGGGTGGCTTGAACATTCGGCTGGTGGACGACCCCACCGCGATGGAAGCGCGTGTGATCGACCAGAAACGTTTCGCAGCCGAGGCGTTTTCCCGCGCCAATAACATGGACAAGCGCGTTTGGGGCAAGCCGGGGGCTAAGATTGGGTTTGTCGCAGCAGGCAAGAACTGGCTTGATCTGATCCATGCGATGTCTTTGCTCAACATTGATGAGAATGAGGCCGAACGTCTCGGCATCACCACCTACAAAGTTGGACAAACCTTTCCACTGGACATGCAAGGGTTCCACGATTGGGCCGAAGGGCTCGATCTGATCGTGGTGGTCGAAGAAAAACGCAAATTGATCGAAGTGCAGATCAAAGAGGCGATTTTTGACGACCGTCGTGGCCGTCGCGTCTATGGCTGGTACAAGGGCGGTGCCGGTGCCTTGCACCGGGAAGAGCTTTTCCCGACGCGCGGCGCGCTTGATCCGATCTGGATTGCGGAGAAGCTGGGTGAGATCCTGATCGAGGAGGGGCGCGAGACCGACGGGATCAAGGCGGGCATGGCCACGCTGGACGAGGCGCGCAGATCAGATAACGCCGAAGATATCGCAGCGCGGCTCCCTTATTTCTGTTCGGGCTGTCCGCACAATTCGTCGACTAAAGTGCCCGAAGGCAGCCGCGCCTATGCGGGTATCGGGTGCCACTACATGGTGCAGTGGATGGATCGCGAAACCATCGGCTACACCCATATGGGTGGTGAGGGTGCCAACTGGATCGGTGAGGCACCGTTTTCTGAGCGCGGCCATGTGTTCCAGAACATCGGGGACGGCACGTATAACCACTCGGGCGTGCAGGCAATCCGCGCCGCACTCGCTGCGGGCACCACGATGACCTACAAAATCCTCTACAACGACGCCGTGGCCATGACGGGTGGGCAGGGCAATGATGGCGGCCTTGATCCCTACCGGATCGTTAATGAGGTCCGCGCGATGGGCTGTGAGAATGTCGCTGTTGTCTACGACGACAAGGAAGATGTTGACGTATCGCGCTTTCCCACAGGCGTGCCGACGCATGAACGTGCCGAGCTGCAGATCGTACAGGAACGGTTTGCCAAAACCGAAGGTGTCAGCGTCATAGTCTACGTGCAGACCTGTGCCGCAGAAAAGCGGCGGCGGCGCAAACGCGGCACATTCCCGGACATCGACAAACGCGTGTTCATCAATACCGATGTGTGCGAAGGGTGCGGTGACTGTGGCGTGCAATCCAATTGCGTATCAATTGTTCCGGCAGAGACTGAACTGGGACGCAAGCGGGCCATTGATCAGTCGAGCTGCAACAAGGATTTTTCCTGCGTCAAAGGGTTCTGCCCCTCGTTCGTGACCCTTGAGGGCGCGCATGTGAAGAAACAGGCGACGGCAACGCTCGATTTGCCCGATCTGCCCGTGCCCGACCTGCCCACCATCGAAGGTACATGGAACGTGGTCATCACCGGGGTGGGCGGCACCGGCGTCGTCACCATCGGCGCGGTGCTTGCGCAAGCGGCCCATATCGACGGCAAGGGCGCTGGTATGATGGAGATGGCAGGCCTTGCCCAAAAGGGTGGCGCGGTGCACATCCATTGCCGTCTGGCCAATGATCCGGGCGACATCAGCGCCATTCGGGTGGCGACTGGTGAGGCCGATGCCCTGATTGGGGGTGATCTGGTTGTCAGTGCAGGGGCCAAGACCTTGGGCCTGACCGCAAAAGGGCGTACGGGCGCTGTGATCAACAGTCACGAGATCATTACGGGCGATTTCACCCGCAACACGGAATTTGCCTTGCCCACAGACCGGCTGGCCATGTCGGTTCAGGCCCGGATGCAGGGTCGTGTCGATATGTTCGACGCCTCTGATCTGGCGCGCGCCACGATGGGGGATTCGATCTTTTCCAACATGATGATCTTTGGCGCCGCCTGGCAGCGCGGGCT
>JBCCLL010000085.1:0-2417 GCA_039026855.1 Pseudomonadota bacterium
ACCGCTTGTCGCCGCGCGGGCGGTTGAGCTGTTGCACAAGGCTGGCGTGCCCGCGGCGGTGCTGCAGCTTCTGCCGGGCCCCGGCGCAACGGTTGGCGCGGCGCTAACCCGGGACCCGCGCGTCAAGGGCATCGTCTTCACCGGCTCCACCGCAACGGCCCAAGCGATCGCGCGGACGGCTGCGACAAATCTCGACCCGGGAACGCCGCTCATTGCCGAGACCGGTGGGCTGAACGCCATGATCGTCGATTCGACCGCCCTGCCCGAGCAAGCCGTGCGCGACATCATCGCCTCTGCCTTCCAGTCCGCCGGGCAACGCTGTTCGGCGTTGCGCTGTGTCTACATCCAAAAAGACAGCGCGCCGCAAATCATCGAAATGATCAAAGGCGCAATGGATGAGCTAAGACTTGGCGACCCGCGCGACATTGCTACGGATGTGGGTCCGGTGATTGACGCCGAGGCACACCAGACCATCGCCGATTATATCGCGTCGCGTCGGAGCGCAGTGCTGCACCAGACCGATGCGCCTGAGAAGGGCTGTTTCATCCCGCCAACCCTGATTGAGGTTGCGGGGATCGGCGATCTGGAGCGGGAAGTCTTTGGCCCCGTGCTTCACGTGGCCGAGTTCGAAGGCGATGAGATTGATCAGATCGTCGCCGATATCAACATTAGCGGTTATGGTCTGACATTTGGGCTGCACACCCGCATAGACACCCGGGTGCAAGAGGTGGCCGACGCGCTTCACGTGGGCAACGTCTATGTGAACAGGAACCAAATTGGCGCGGTTGTGGGCTCTCAGCCCTTCGGTGGCGAGGGGCTGTCAGGCACAGGTCCCAAGGCGGGAGGGCCGCATTACCTGCCTCGGTTCTACGCCAGCGTCCCTGCGCCGAGCGAAACGGGCACAGATCACGTCCTGCCCGGCCCGACCGGCGAAATGAATCGTTTGTCGCTGACGCCGCGCCCCCCTGTCCTGTGTCTCGGGCCTGGCGAAGACGCAAGGCAACAGCAAGTCGCGGCAGTTGAGGCGTTTGGCGGCGTCGCTGAAGCTGTCGAGACCAAGGTCACGCCCGAGAGCCTGACGACACGGGTGGGCTTTTCTGGCATTCTTTGGTGGGGCGAGACGCAGGTGGCACGCCAGATGGCCGAAGCCCTTGCCGAGCGCGACGGCCCGCTCATCCCCCTTATCACCGGAATGCCCGACCCGGCCCACGTGCTGCACGAGCGCCACCTCTGCGTGGACACCACCGCAGCAGGCGGCAACGCGGCTTTGCTGGCAGGATAAAGCGGACGCGCAGGGACATGGCTTTTATGGAAACGAGGGAAAAAGCTCAGCGGCTGCCCAAAGGACACATTTTTTTTCGCGATCGCGAACGCTAAAGCATCCGCTTTAGAAGCCCGTCTCCCTTGATGAACTGATGGCGCAAAACCAATCCCACGTGCCCGACCATAGCGAGCAAAAGAACCCAACCGGCCCCGATATGCGCCCATTTCGCAAGATCGCGAAGTGTGGCGTCTTTGGGTAAAGGCCGCGGCATCTCCCAAATGCCGAAAAGGTTCACGCCGTAATTGCCCCACATAACATAGAGCCAGCCGGTAATAGGCATCATAAGCATCGCGAGATAAAAGACCTGCTCAACACGGTGGACAAAGCTTTGTTCGGCTACGGAAAGCGTCGGCGCCCAGCGCGGGAGCTGTCCGAGTTGTCGGTTGATGATGCGCAGAACGGCGACAACAAGCGCAACCAATCCGAGTGACTTGTGCCAGTTGTAGTAATCATTTGTGCTGATGCCCGCGAAGCTAGAATTGAAGCCAATGGCTGTCATGATATTGCCGCCAACGAACTGCATCGCGAACAGGATGACGATGGACCAGTGAAACAGTTTTGTCAGCGTGCCGTAGCCGTGTTCGGTGTTTGTCAGCGTCATGAAAGGAATCCCATCTGCATCCGACAACTGTCGTCCATTGATTGGCAAAAAGCGAGCGACAGGAACAGCGATCGGCCTTGGCACCATCAATTGTTCGTTTTTTTCCGACCGATTGGAACAGTTTAGCTTAGTCGGGACGTCGACAAATATTGGCCATATCTATCTCTGGGATATGGGGCGTCAGTCAGTGCTAGCAAGAAATGCAGAGGCTTGCGCTGCTAAGGCGTGATCCCATCCGTCACGACACCGGTGGGACAAAAGAAAAAGCCCCTGCGAGTTGCAGGGGCTTCTTGAAATGTTCTGTAAGATCAGCGTTTGGAGAACTGGAAGCTCTTGCGGGCTTTTGCCTTGCCGTATTTCTTCCGCTCGACCACGCGGCTGTCGCGGGTCAGGAAACCCGCGGCCTTGAGCGCACCGCGCAGTGACGGATCGTAAAGCTGGAGCGCTTTCGAAATGCCGTGCTTCACAGCGCCAGCCTGCCCCGACAGACCA
>JBCCLL010000086.1:0-2284 GCA_039026855.1 Pseudomonadota bacterium
CATCGGTTCTGGAGAGTTTCGAACGGCTGAAAGCTGGCCACGATTTGGTTCTGGTCGAAGGCGCCGGGTCACCGGCGGAGGTGAACTTACGCGCAGGGGACATCGCAAATATGGGGTTCGCCACTGCGGCCGAAGTGCCCGTGGTTCTCGCCGGTGACATTGACCGAGGAGGCGTAATTGCACAGCTTGTGGGGACACAGGTGATTTTGCCGCCCGAGGACGCAAAAGCGATAAAAGGTTTTCTTATCAATAAGTTCCGTGGCGATCCAAGTCTTTTCGACGATGGTTATCGCCTGATCGAGGACCGCACTGGATGGGCGGGATGCGGCGTCTTGCCATGGTTTCCCGAAGTCTGGAAACTGCCCGCTGAAGATGCACTCGACATCCGCTCGAGCGATGGCGACGGCCTTCATATCGTTTGCCTCCGCTTTTCGCGCATTTCCAATTTCGACGATATGGACCCGCTGGCGCAGGAACCGGGTGTGCGCCTGACCATGCTGGATGCCGGGCACCCGATACCGGGCGACGCTGCGCTTGTTATACTGCCAGGGAGCAAATCCACCCGTGCAGACCTTCAGTTCTTGCGCGACCAAGGATGGGACATTGATCTTTTGGCGCATCACCGGCGCGGCGGTTACATTCTCGGACTCTGCGGTGGGTACCAAATGCTGGGCCATGTAGTGAGCGATCCCGAAGGAATCGAAGGCCCACCTGGAGACGCCATCGGCCTTGGGATGCTAGACGTCCGCACCAAAATGACCGGCGACAAGCGCCTCACCAACGTACAGGCAGTTCATGTCGGCACCGAGACACCCCTTAGCGGGTATGAAATGCACAAAGGGGTCACCGAAGGCGCAGATCGCACGCGTCCGTTTGCGCGCGTGGCCGGACGGGATGAGGGGGCAGTAAGCGGTGATGGGAGCGTGGTGGGAAGCTATCTCCACGGCATGTTCCGCGATGATACCTTTCGACGTGCGTATCTTGCGGGTTTGGGCGCAGAGACGTCCGGGCTGTGCTATGACGCAACGGTAGACGGCGTCCTTGACGCCTTGGCCGCGCACATGGAGGCGCATCTCGACCTCGACGCGCTTTTTGCCATGGCCCGGTGACATTAGGTGAATGCAGCCAAACAGAGACAGATTGCAAACAGGCCGACAGCGCGGCAGTAAATCACCAGCCCCCTTGCAATGTCAGCGGGACGAGGGTCTGCTGCCACCGGGTTCAACCAGGGATCGTCGGTTGCGACACCGTCATAGACGCGAGGACCCGAGAGACGGACCGCGAGTGCACCCGCCATAGCGGCCTCCGGCCAACCGGCATTGGGCGATCTGTGCTGGCCCGCGTCACGGAGCATCGTGCGAAACGCTGTACGACGCACGCCGACAGCAGCGGCAGCGATGAGCGCACCGGTCAGACGGGCCGGGATTAGATTGGCGAGATCGTCGAGCCGGGCCGCCGCCCAGCCAAAGTGCTCATAGCGCGCCGACCGATAGCCGATCATCGAATCGAGGGTGTTGACTGCCTTGTACACCGCGATGCCGGGCAGTCCGAAGAAAGCACCCCAGAACAGCGGCGCGATCACACCATCGGAGGCGTTCTCCGCCAGGCTTTCCAGTGCAGCGCGGCCGATTGCGCCCTCATCCATTGTCTCGGGGTTGCGCCCGACGATTTTCGACACGGCTGCACGCGCGCCCGGCACATCGCTCGCTGTAAGCGGTGCGCCCACATCGGCCACGTGGGTGTAGAGCGACCGCGCCGCAACAAAAGGCCAGGCGAGGAGCGCAGTAAGGAGAAGACCGACCCAACCTTCAGGCAAGATCGATGCGATGGCCAAGGTTACACCACCCGTGAGCCCAGTCGTGAAGAGCACCAGAACGACGCCGCCGAAGCGGCGGCGCCCCGGTTTGCCCTTGTTTAGTGCCTTTTCACCCAGAGCGATCACATGCCCGATCCAGCCAACCGGGTGACCGATCCGGCGATAAAGCTGGTCCGGCCAGCCAATGAGAGTGTCGATCAAAAGCGCCAAGAGCATGGCTGCCGCAAAGCTCAAAGCAGGACCTCATTGACCACCGTTACGGCCAGCCCGCCCGGAAAGCACCGAAACCTTGCGGCGCCCAAATGTGTCACTTGGAATGCCAGCGCGGGCGCGGCCGTTTCCATCGCCAAAGCGAGTGCCGCGCGCACGGTTCCGGCGTGGGCCACGATCGCCACACGCGTGTTCTCGGCGATGGCCAGATCAGCGGCCTCGCGGATTGCTGGTTGAACCCGTGCCAGCATGTCATGG
>JBCCLL010000087.1:0-2217 GCA_039026855.1 Pseudomonadota bacterium
AGTTCTCAACGGTCTGAAAACTCGTAAAGGCGGTGCCAAACGCGCTGTCTGGCGGATTGAGCTCAAATTGGGGGAAGAAGCGGCGGATTTCCTCGTTGACGATGCCGAACGTGTCCACGCTCTGATCGAAGTAATACCCTCCGATAAAGCCGGTCAGCTCACCAAAATCGAACCCGACCCGCACTTCGCCCTGCCAGGTTTCCGTAACGCCATCGGTAAAGGTCCCGATCGGGGCAAAGACATCGGTGCCCGCCCGGTCCGGGGTGGCGGCCACATTGGTCGTCTCTTCGTAGCTGCCCAGCAAATTGAGCGTTACAGTGTCGGTGATCTCTTGCGTGATATCGGCGATGTAGCGGGTGGTTTCGATCTGGCTTGATCCAATGCGCTCGGGGAAAGAGAGACGCTGGCTGAAATCGAAATCGAGATCGCCGCGCTCAGAGACGACCGTTTGCGCCGTCCCGTTTTCGCGTTCCTGATATTCGAGGGTGAACAGCGCGCTGAGCCCGGGGATAAATTCCGGCTCGAACAGCAGGCGGCCGCGCACGGTCAGATTTTCGCGGAAATCCAGCTGTTCATCGGTAATGCCGTCGCGAATAAAGCCGTCCGCCTGACTGTAATCCACGGTCGCACGAAAGGCGAGGGTGTCGCCCAGGATCGGGCCGGACAAAGCGCCCGAGGTCTGCACCGTGCCAAATTCCGCCACGCGTATGCGCGCGGCGCCTTCCCAGAAGAAGGTCGGCTTTTTGGATTGCAGCACCACCGCGCCCGCGATGGAATTGCGCCCCTGGACGGTCGACTGGGAGCCGCGCAGAACCTCCACCTGTTCCACGTCCCATGTTGTCGCGCCGCCCGCTGTCAGCAGATTGGCATCGACCGGAACACCGTCCTGGAAGACGTTGATCGCGGTGCCTTGGCCTGCGCCATTGGTGCCGTTGCGGCTGATCCCGCGAATGTTGATCGTGTTGAGGTTGTCGCCAATGATCGAAACGCCGGGCGTGCGCGCCAGAGCGTCCGAGGAGTTGAACAGGTTTTCCTGGTCAAAGCGTTCAGCGGTAAAGATCTCAACCGATTCCGAACTGTCCTGAACGCCGACATTCTGCTTGGTGCCGGTGACGACAATGACGGGTTTGTCATCGGGTGTTTCGGGGGCTTGACCTGTTGCCTGCCCTGCCCCCAGTTCTGCTGTCTGCGCGCGCGCGCCTGTGGCGTAAGTGGTGGCGAGTGCGGTGGCCAGCACGCTGGCGCAGGCAAACAAGGCGGTTCGTGCAGCGGGTTGCCGCATGGTGAAATTTTTCATGAATGAAGGGCCCCGGAACGGTCAGAAAGAGTGTGGCGATGAGGAAGAGGTTTGGCGGTTAGGATGAAATGCGCAAGATGCTTTTGCGAATCATTACTATTTGCATCTTGTGTAATTTTTTGTAACATTTTGTCAATCATTCGCTTGTGCGATCACCGCCTGTGAGCCGCGTGTATCGGTCGCAGCGACCGGCTTGCCGGCCTTGGGCCGTCAGCGCGCGAATTGGCTCGTGACAGCAATCGTCGCGGTGCGTATGGCCTTGCGGTGATGGCCGCATTCGGTTTTGCATACGCCTCTGCCTGCGCCCGCTTTCGCGCTGGGTTGCTCGCGCTTTTGGTCGCAGGGCTGTGGCTCAACACGCTTGCGCCTGTGGGCTATATGGTTGCGCCGGGCGCCGATGGCTGGCTTGCGGTAACCCCTTGTCCAGCCACGCATCCCCTCGCGCGCCAGAATCCCGACACGGTGGCCGAGCACGCGGCCATGGGGCACGCGCACGGTGCGCATCATGGAGGCCCTCATGGCGCGCATCACAATGGCCCGCCCGGCGGGCCGGATGGGACCGCGCAAGAGGGCAATGACGACGCCTCCACCAGCCCCAGCAAGCCGTGCGCGTCGGGCGGTATGACCAAGCTCGCAACGGGGCCCATCGACCCGGCCTTGTTGCTCGTTGCGATAGCCTTTGCGATGCTGTTGGCGCTGACGCTGACAGCCCGCCCGACCTGGGCGCGCGCCACGCGCTTGCGACCGCCGCCGCGCGGGCCGCCCGTCCTAGCTTGAAAACCTGACCGCAAATCGGTGGCCGAGCGCCGCCCTTTTTCCGTTTCTTCGTCCGCCAGCCTTTGAGGGCCGCGGGCGCGCTCTAGGACGTATCATGACACGCACCCTACTCCCGGCGGCTTTCGCTGGAACCCTGCTTCTGG
>JBCCLL010000088.1:0-1978 GCA_039026855.1 Pseudomonadota bacterium
AAAGTGCTCAAGCGTGTGTGGATGGCCCAGGTAATGCCCACCAGGACCAATATCGGGCACGGCGGCCACAGCGTCGTCAAAATCGTCCCAGTTGATCCCTTGGGCCATCCGATAGGCCATTGCGCACATCTCCGCATCCACGATGAACTTGGCCATGGAACAATGCATACCGGCCTCATTCCAACCCGCAGAATGCCAGATGTAGTTTGCACCGGCCATCATCACCGCATTTAGCGTCATAGCGGACTCGTAACCCGCTTGCGCATCAAAGGTCTTGGCCCCGCCCAGTGTGTTGGAGGTGCGCCAAGGTACGCCGTAGTGCCGTGCCATCTGCCCGATCATGAAGTTCATGAGAGAAATCTCGGGCGTGCCCGCCATCGGCGCCCCGGACTTCATCGAAACTGTCGAAAGGTAGTGCCCATAAATCGCGGGGCACCCTTTGCGGATCACCTGGGTATAGGCCAGCGCGCTCAGCGCCTCAGCGTTGAGCTGCGCAACCGTGGCCGGGGTGGAGGCCGGCGTGTTTGCACCGCCCAGCACGAAAGGAGAGCACAGAACAGGCTGGTTGCGCCGACAAAACGCGCGCATCGCCCCCAGCATGGTTTCGTCCCAGACAAGCGGCGAGTTGCCGTTGCAATTGCCGGTCACCACGGGGTGCGTTTCAAGGAATTCCTCACCGAACATGATGGCGGCCATGTCCAGCACGTCCTCGGCATTCTTGGGCGAGGTTGTCATACCCATGAACGTCTTGTCCGAGTATTTCATCGAGGAATAGGTGATGCGCAGGTGCCGCTGACTGATCGGGTGATCGTAGGGTTCCACGATGTGATGCGCGGACGAATGCATGGCTGGCAGCATGTGGCTGAGTTTGTGAAAGTTCGCCAGATCATCGAGCGTCGGGTTGCGACGCACATCGTCCAGATCGCGCAGGTATGGCGCACCGGTCATGGGCACAAAGATGCTGTGATCGACCCCAAAGGGCAGGTTATTGACCGAGTTGCGGGCATGATAGGTGAAAGTCTCGGGGATCGTGGCGATCAGCTCGCGCACGTGGGCACGGTCGAAATAGACCGTTTCGCCCACGACCTTTGCGCCCGCGCGCGTCCAGTCTTCGAGCGCAATGGGATCGCGAAACACCACACCGACATTTTCGAGGATGTCCATCGACGCCGCATCAATCTTTTCCACCTGCTCACGGCTCATCGGCTCGGTCAGAGGCAGCTTGCGTTTGAGCGCAGGCAGCATGGTGATGTCGCGGGTCTGGCGCGTGGCTTTGCGTGCGCCGCGTCCGCGGCGGATGGTTCCGACTGCGTCTACACTCATGCCACATTGTCCCCGTCGCGCGGATCGGTCAGGTCGATCCAGATGGTTTTGACTTCGGTGTACTGGTCGTGGGCATGCACCCCGTTGTCGCGCCCGCCAAATCCGGATTGCTTGTAGCCTCCGAAAGGAGTCGCGATGTTGCCTTCGCCATAGCAATTGACGGTAACAGTGCCTGCCCGGATATCGCGCGCGGCGCGGATGGCATTGCGCCCGTTGGCTGAAAAGACGGACGCGGCAAGGCCGTAAGCTGTATCGTTGGCGACGGAGACCGCCTCTTCGTTGCTGGCCACTTCGATGACGGACAGGACGGGGCCAAAAATCTCTTCGCGGGCCTTTGGATCGTCCTTGCTCACCTCAAAGATGGTGGGCGCGACATAAGGACCATCGCCTTTGTCATCGAGGTAGCTGCGCACCTTGGCGCAGTGACCGGCATCGATCAGCGCGCCGATATGCATGGTGGGGTCCAGCGGATTGCCCACTTTCCAGTCGCGCACACGCGCCTCGATCTTCTCCATCAGCGCGGGTTTGACGGCCTTGTGCACGATCAGGCGGGACGCCGCCGAGCAATTCTGCCCCGCATTCCAGAACGCCGCATTCACCACATGTTCGGCCACATGATCGAGGTTCTCGGCATCGTCAAAGACGACGGCAGGGT
>JBCCLL010000089.1:0-1963 GCA_039026855.1 Pseudomonadota bacterium
AGTATTCTTGCACGGGCGACATGCAAACGCAGGGCGACGTCGTCCGCCACAACCTTTTGCTTGATCCTGAAGCCCGCATCGGCGGTCGTAACACCTGTGCGACGCATCCAATCGCGGCGCATTTCGTTCAGCTGTTCAATGGCGCTGTAAGCGGTCTTTTCCCCGGGTGTTATTCGCATCTGAAATTGACGCCTGACATTACAAAGCGACAATAAAAGCGCAAAACAGAATGATCCTACAATTCAGGCGTGAATTCAGACCGCTTTTTCGTCATGATCAACCGGTGTGCACCGAACCGTTGCAAGATGCACATAGTCTTGGGAGAAACGCCTTTGATCCGTCTTGAGACCGAGTGATTGTCACTCGATTTCCATCTCGGCGACCAGTGCCGCCCATCCTGCGCCGTGCATGTCGCGGTCGCTCACGGTGCCTTGCACCGATGGGCGCGGCACGGAGATTTTGACCACATTCAGGCTGTCTATATCGAACCGTTTGAGCAGTTGTTCCGGCGTGTCGAACGCTGCGGCGACCGCTTGGGTCTTGAGGCCGCGCTGGACGCGTTCGAACGCTTCGGTCGAGCCGCAGAAGATGTCCACCGTCACCCAGAAAGGCCCTGCATTTTTCGAGCGCACTTTTTCAACCACATCCCGCACTTCAGACATTGAGCACCTTGAGCGTGAATGCGTCCATCGGGTCGTCCAGCCACATCACGTGGTTGAGGCAGAACTCATAGACCGGCCCGCGGTCGATCTCGGCCGGGGAGAAGGGGAAGGCGAAGGTCGGCACCTCTTCTTCCCGTGTGAGGGGGTGGTGCAGGAGGTATGGGTTCAGGAGCTTGCCGATCTCGGTGGCCAGTTCCGGCCTCTTTGCCGTCACAAGGCCAAGTGCGCCGATTTCAACAGGGGCGCCCACGCAGGTCTCAAGGTCGCCCAGCACGGAATTCTGCCCGATCAGCCGGATTTCGATGGTGAAGTCATCTGCGCTGGCGGTGGTGCGGTTCAGCGCCTTTTCGGTGCATTTTGCGATGATGTCCTCGGCCCATCTGGCGGCATTGGCCACATAGTGCGGATCGCGCAGCATGGCGAGCACCACCGTCTGGTAGCCCGCCACCCGCGCGCCTTCGAGTTTGACGTTATAGCCGTTTGATTTGCGCCAGATTGAGCCGGTCACCCGCACGCGGGTGTCATCCAGCGCGTCATAGCGCGCCTCGGTCACATCGAGCGTGCCGCCCGGTTCGTGCAGCAGATAGGGGTCCGCATTTTCATAAAGCATGTGCGCCGAGACCGTATGCGGCGTGGCCCGCGCGTCATCCGCCAAGGGTGTGAGGGTAAAGGCGGCCCCTTCCCAATCGATCTGGATCACCCCGGATTGCGGGTTCGTGGCGCAGAGCGCGCCGCATTCCCCGATCTTGGCCGCGTGCCATGCCGGCCCGGGATCGATGCCTTTGGCAATCGGAAGTGCCGCGATGATGGCCGTGTCGGTCGTGCGCCCGGCAATCACGATGTCGGCTCCGGTGTCCAGCGCGCGGCTAATCTGCTCCACCCCTGCCAGTGCGACGATGTTGGTACAGCTTTGCAATGTGGCCGCGTCGATGTCGGGGGCGGGCGTCAGTGGTGTGATCCGGTTGGCGTCCAGTGCGTCGAGGACCCGGTGGGCGGGTTGGTCGGATTTGAGGACTGCGATTTTGGCGGTCTCACTGCGTTCGGTCAGGATCTCTTGGGTGATTTCGACCAGCCAGTCCACCGCGCTGCCCGCCCCGCACGTGCCTGCCGTCCCAATCACGAGCGGGCACCCGGCCCGCCGTGCCGCGTCCATCAGCCCTGCCCATTCCAGCTTGGTCGAAGAGCGCGCGTATTTGGACACGCCCCGCCCCAGATAGGACGGCCCGCTGTCTGTTGATCCGCCGTCAATGGCGATCAGGTCGGGTTTGTTGGCGATCCCCCGCTCCAGCGCGTCGTGGTCA
>JBCCLL010000090.1:0-1935 GCA_039026855.1 Pseudomonadota bacterium
AAACCGGCGTGTTAGCCACCGCCATGCCCAGCCGTTTTCCAAGTAAGTCTGAAGGCTCGCTCACGGGGTTCGCGGACAGCGAGGTGATCGCAAACGGGTTCTTCTGCATGGCCACTGCGATGATCTTGAACGGCGCGCCTTCCGCCACCGCAGCCGCCGTATAGTCGGCCGCCGAGATACCGACAAGCGCCGCGCCTGAGACGACGGGCGGTTCGACGGGCGCGTTAGGCCCACCTTGGGAGAGCGCGACTTCAAGGCCCTGCTCAGCCCAGTAGCCGCGTTTTTGGGCAATGTAGCTTCCCCCGAACTGCACGGAATGAAGCCACGACAGTTGGAAATTCACCGGAGTTAAATTGGCCGCGAGTGCCGGAAGCCCGCTCGCTGTGGCGGCGAAGCCCGCGGCAGAGGTTTGCAGGAAAAAGCGACGGGTCAAATGCTTTGGTTGTGTCATGATCAGCCTTTACTGTCAGATGTTGGAAGGGGTTTCGAAAGTCCGGTGGTGAGAATTATCAATGTGGCGGGCAGTGCGGCGACCAAAACCGTCGCGCCGTAGGCGACGCCTGCCGCGACGCCCGCGCTGGGCGCTTCGCCGATCAGCGGGAAAAGGGCCGCAGCCGCACCTTCGCGCCAACCCCAGCCGCCAACGGACAAGGGACTTAACATGGCGATCAGGATCAAGGGATAAGCGTGGCCGTGGCGATCACAGGAAGGACTGTTCCCGTCGCCCGCGCGCAAGCGTAAAAGCTGAACACGAGGCATCCGCAGGTCAAAACCGCGTGGGCGATCAGCTCAGGTCGCCGCTGAAGCGCCAGCGCAAGCGTCGCAAACCGCCCGAGGGCACCGTCTTGTCGCGACAGCACCAAACCGGCAAGGGAAAGCGCCAGCAAACCCAGGATTGCGACCCATAACCAATGGCCGCGCTCAAGGCTTCCCGGAAGAAAAACTGTCGCAGCCAACCCGACAGCCAGCAAGGCAAATATCGCGAACTGGCCCAACAGCCGCTCCAGCGCCACGGAGACTGCGGCCGTCTGCAGATCGGCCTCCTTCCGGACGCGAAAGGCCCGCGCAACATCGCCGGTGACGCCGCCCGGTAGCACCTGATTGATGAACGTGCCGAGATAGTATTCGCGAAGCGCACTCCCTAAGCTCAACCGCAGTCCGAGATGTGTAGCAACCACCTGCCAGCGCCGTGCCATGGATAGTGTCGCCACCGTGAGGGCGATCACACCAAGACAAACCCATGTTATTGAAAGATCACCAAGTTGTGCAACAACGGCCGCGCCGTCCACCCACCATAAGACGCTGGCTGTCACAAAAACAGACGCAAACAAACTGATGATGCGAGAGACCATTAACCATTAGTTTAGAGGATTCTCTCTTGTTGTGAATGCGTCAATGAAGTCATTGCGGAAGCTGTCCATGGGGCGCACCGGGGCTCTGTCATCCGGTATCAAGCCCGAGGTCCAACCCCAATGACCCACGCGCTCTATAACATTGTCCGGCCCGATCATATGGATTGCGACGTCGTGGTTTTCAGACCCGGCAACAAAAGGGGCAGACTGGTGGTCCCCAGCCACAATGACAAGTGGCGCGTTGGTCCCGCGTGCTTCGGCCAACCGCGCCACGTGAGAAAACGTCACGCGCAGCACATAATCCAAGGATCGGCGATAGGCGTCGCGCACGTCGTCACGGTCATCCCAAAGATCTTTCGGTGTAGGTCCGCGCGCGGCCATGGGCGTAAAGATGCTGCCATCGCCCACATCCTCCCATTCAATGACATCGGCAATCGGCGTCCACGGCGCATGGGAGGAGATCAAGGCAATTTGAATGAAGTTCGGACGCGGGTCGGGCTGCAAGAGCGTGTCATAGACAGACAGCGTGAACTGGTCAGGCATGGTGACCCAACGAAAGCGCTCGCCCGCATAAGGAATATCA
>JBCCLL010000091.1:0-1835 GCA_039026855.1 Pseudomonadota bacterium
GCGCCCGCGCCGCGTTATCAACGCGGATACGGCTGGATGTTCGCGCGCCATATCCAGCAGGCGGACAAGGGATGCGACTTTGACTATCTCGAAACCGGGTTTGGTGCACCGGTCCCGGAACCCGACATCAACTGACGTGCCTTGCGTGGCCAGAGGGAGGCGGGTTGTCTGCACATGAATCGTCGGCATGGACGTGACGAAAAACCGGCAAGGCACGCACCATCAAGGGCGCAGGTTATGCTGGAAGCGCGTTGCAGGCGTGTTGAATACCACCGATGTCGAAGATCGCACCGGTCTCGCTGACCTGCGTGGCGCGCATCATTTCGCACATCTGCCCCTCACTCTGATCACAATTTCGCCCTGTCAGGCAAAATAGACACTTTGGCCTTGGGTCTGCACCTGCCCCTTTGTAGGGTTGGTGCAATTCAGGACGGACAGAAGGTACCACATGGATATTGCACAGGCCCTTGTGATGGGGATGCAAACATGGGGCATCATCGGCGCGATTGTCGCTGCCGTGTTCCTTACCATCGGGATGGACCGCATCGACGAAGACGCGCGCGGCGCCTACATTTTCCGCCCTCTCCTGATCCCCGGTGTCATGCTGATCTGGCCGCTTGTGCTCTGGCGCTGGTGGCAGATCGAGGCAGAGATTGCCCCATGGGCCGCCCGTTACCGCGCTGTACGCGGATGGTACGGTGCTGCTGTGATCGCCATGAGCATCGGGATCATACTCGTTGTCGCGATGGGGCTTTCGGAGCGCCAGACGTGGCCCGCAGACGCGGTTCCTATGCAACTGAGTACCGGAGCCGATCAATGAGCGTCAAGTACACACCTGTTCAGTGGAACCGCAACAAATGGATCTATGATGGCGTGATGTTGGCGGGCGTGGCCGCATTTCTTTGGATTTTCCTTTACATCACGCCAGAGGTCCTGTCCCACGAGCGCGCGATCAACCCGCAGATTCACAACGCCCGCGCCTTTGGGGCCTGTGCCTTCGTGATGCTTACCATAATCCTTTGCATTGGCCCTGCCGCGCGGCTCGACAAACGGTTTCTGCCCTTGCTCTATAATCGGCGTCATTTCGGGGTGATGACGACCTTTGTGGCGCTCACCCATGCCGGTTACATCCTGAATTGGTACTTCGCATTTTCCAGTTCGAACAAATATGTCGGGCTTCTCTATGCCAATGTCAGTTTCGGGCAGATCGCCGGCTTTCCCTTTGAAGTCTTTGGGATATTTGCGCTGATCTGCCTCTTGATCCTCGCGACCACCAGCCATGACTTCTGGCTCAAATTCCTGACACCGCCTGTGTGGAAACGCCTGCATTACCTGATCTATGCCGCCTATTTCTCTGTCGCGGCACATATCAGCATTGGCATCC
Organism: Pseudomonadota bacterium; assembly: GCA_039026855.1. GTDB lineage: Bacteria > Pseudomonadota > Alphaproteobacteria > Rhodobacterales > Rhodobacteraceae > Tateyamaria. Next base: position 1,385 of record JBCCLL010000091.1, read on the forward strand.
TGCAGGACCAGCAAAACCACGTCTTTACGGCGATCTTCCTCGGTGGGGCTGGCGCTGTCATCGTGCTGCATCTGGCCGCTTGGTGGTCTGAGCGCAGCGAAACCGTGGTCAAGGACGGGGCATGGATCGAAGTGGCCGCTCCAGAGGATTTCAAGGAAGGGTTCGCCAAAATCACGCGCCTGCCCAATGGGGATCGTGTCGCAGTGTACCTCATGGAGGGGCAACTGTCGGCCATCTCAAATGCTTGCGCGCACCAGAACGGCCCCTTGGGCGAAGGGCGTGTCATCGATTGCCTCGTCACCTGCCCATGGCACGGGTTTCAATACGATGTGCGCTCAGGCCGCTCGCCTGCCCCCTTTACCGAAAAGGTGCCGACCTATCGCTTGCGCCTTGAAAATGGCGTGGTCGAGGTACACCCGGACGCCAATCCGCCCGGAACCTATGTCGACCC
>JBCCLL010000092.1:0-1634 GCA_039026855.1 Pseudomonadota bacterium
GCCTCGCAGCGCGCGGTTTCCATCGCCTCGTAAAGATCGCGCGCCATGTCCCCTTGGGGGGAATAACGGGCATGGGTCTGGCCGTTGTGATAGCGGCGGTGCAGGGCGAGGGCATCCGCCGTGCCGCGCGCCAGCATCACCTCGTCCCGGGTCATTCGGCGGGACACCTGCGGCAGCCGCATCGCATCGCCGGACACACCTGACGGGTCAACCGAATAGCTGACGTTCAACTCAGGGTCATTGGCCATGACCTTGGTGGCCTCGGCCAAGGCCTTTTTGAACGGATCGGCGGGGTTGTCGTTGGACTGGCTCATGACAGCTTTCGGGTCTCTGGGTGGTCCTGACCAAAATCCTCGCAGGTTTTGGTCAATCGTTCAAATACATCGCGGCTGGGGCCATCGCTGACGTAGATGACCGCTTCCATCAGTGTTGCCATGCGTGGGCGCTCGGCATCAATATAGGCATCTATTTCGGCGCGCTCCGTCGTGTTCAGGCGATAGGCAACGGTGCGGAATGCGGCGGCGCGCTTTTCGTCCATCGGATCGAGGGCCAAATGCGTCGACGCCTGAGCATAGTCACTATATCCAAGCCAGAAAGCCGCGCATTGTGCTGCGGGGTAGATAGAGAGGTTGCGTTCAGCCAGCGCGCTGCTGGCGCTGAAAGCCAGCGCCATCAGCCCCGCATTCGGTGCTGCGCAACTCACCCCAGACTCACACTTGCCGCGCTTTCCGGCAGTTCTTCGTCAAACAGACGTTGGTAGAACTCAGCCACGGTTTGCCGTTCAAGCTCATCACATTTGTTGAGGAAGGAGAGGCGGAACGCGTAGCCCACATTTCGGAAAATCTCGGCATTTTGCGCCCAGGCGATCACTGTGCGCGGGGACATGACGGTGGAAAGATCACCGTTCATGAAGGCGGTGCGCGTGAGGTCGGCGACCGTCACCATCTGCTTGACGACTTTTCTCCCCTCGGCGGTGTTGTAATGCGGGTTCTTGGACAGAACGATTGCCGTTTCGGCATCAATGCTGAGGTAGTTGAGCGTCGCCACGAGGCTCCAGCGGTCCATCTGGCCCTGGTTGATCTGCTGCGTGCCGTGGTACAGGCCCGTGGTGTCCCCAAGGCCGACCGTGTTGGACGTCGCAAAGATGCGGAAGTAGGGGTGCGGCTCGATCACGGTGTTCTGGTCCAGAAGGGTCAGTTTGCCGTCGACTTCCAGCACCCGCTGGATCACGAACATCACGTCTGCGCGGCCCGCGTCGTATTCGTCAAAGACGATTGCGCAAGGATTGCGCAAGGCCCATGGCAGGATACCTTCCTGGAAATCAGTGACTTGCTTGCCGTCGCGCAACTTGATCGCGTCCTTGCCGATCAGGTCGATCCGGCTGATGTGGCTGTCGAGGTTCACCCGCACGGCAGGCCAGTTCAGGCGCGCTGCGACTTGCTCGATGTGGGTCGATTTCCCTGTGCCGTGATACCCCTGGATCATCACCCGGCGGTTGTGGGCAAAACCGGCCAAAATGGCGAGCGTCGTGTCGGGGTCGAATTTGTAGGTGGGATCGATGACGGGCACGCGATCGCTGGCATCGGCAAAGCCTTTGACAACCATGTCCGTATCAATGCCAAAGACTTCGCGGA